>JANQPP010000156.1 GCA_028289405.1 Pirellulales bacterium | reverse complement strand
GTAAAAGGCGATTCCGGCGGGAGAACCGGCCCCCGTCTGCAACAGATTGGGTACCACGCCCGGATCCCGGAGATGCCAGTGCCGGAGCGGGATTTCCTCGTTCATGCCGGTGCGAGGTTCGCGCCAGCCGGCTCCGGTCATTTCGTCGCGGTATCCATAGTTTCCGTATTCCATGACATAGTTCACGCGGACGCCGCGGTTACCGTCATCATCGTTGTCGGCCTGCCATAAGGTGCCGAAGGAATCGATGGTGGTCTCGTAGTTGTTGCGGAAGTTGTGGGCCAGCACTTCCATTTCACTGCCGTCCAAATTGCAGCGAAATATCATTCCACCGAAATAGGGCTGGCCGTTGTCCAAAATCTCGCGTCCTGTTTTGTCCACGACCACGCGGCCTTGCGCGTCATGCACGGCTTGGCCCGTGTTGCCGAAATTCCAATAGAGTTTGCCATCGGGACCAAAAATAAAGGAATGCGCCGAATGGTCGTGCTGCGGCTGGCCCGTCTTCGAAAAGAGCACTTCTTTTCGGTCAGGCCGGTCGTCTCCGTCCTCATCCGTGAAGACGAATACATTCGGTGAAGCCGAAACGATGACGCGATTGCCCAGGACACAGATGCCCATGGCGGAATCAATATCGCGGCCCTGATAGTACACCTTGGTGTTGTCCGCGACGCCGTCCTGATTGGTGTCCTCAAGGATCAGGATGCGGTCCCCCTCCGGCCGGGAACCGTCATGCTTGCGATAGTTCATCACCTCGCAGACCCAGACGCGGCCCCGCGCGTCGACGTCCAAATTTGTCACGCTGACGATCGAAGGCTCGGAGGCAAAGAGCGTCGCCTTCAGTCCCGGATAAAGGTCGAGTTGGCTGGCGCCGTCTCCCGGATCTCGCGAAGCTTCAGCGATTCGGGACTTTTTTTTTAAGGCCACGTTGGCGACGGACGGTCGCTGGCGGTTGGAGGTCCGCGCCTGTTTGCCGTTTTCCGGCTTGGGCTCGTCTTGATTGGCTTCCAGATCGGCTTGAGTGGGCGTCTTGTCATCCACGCCCCCCGCCGGGACTTCCCCTTGCGCCGCCCAGACGATCGCATTCAGCATGACGCGGCGGAAATGGTCATTGCCCCAGTTCCAATGAAAATGGCCGCCCGTGAACCCGAAGCCCCTTCCCCCGTTAGGCCGCACGTAAGCCCATGCGACGTGCTGCGGCTGGCCCGCTTTTTTTCGCACGTGTGGATTTCCGCTATGAGGGCCGTCGGGCCGGCTGAGCGTGCTGGCTGGAGGCGTGGCCGTGAGAATCGGGGTCACCCCCTCCATGTTCTCGCGAAACCGCATGTGGTAGTACCACTCGTCGTTGATTTCGAACGGCTCCACGCCGCGCGTGATGGGATGTTCCGCAAATTCGGTGAAGTTCGCGGTCCAGTGCGGATTGACGGACCAGTCGGTTTCGAAATAGCCGCCCATCCAATCCAAAAAATGATCCCCGGGATTTCCCTTGGGGATCTCGACCGCATAGTGAATGCAGACGATGCCCACTCCCTGGTCCGCGAGTTGGTCCACCTGGTCGAGATGGTCCAGCACCATGTGCCGCCCGCCGCCATCGCAATACATGACGATGCAGTCGGTTCCCTCGAAAAAGCTCGCGTCCTCGGGCCAGCCATTTTGATGGACGTCGATTTCCAACTCCGGCATGGCCTGCTGAAGCGATTTGGCAAGTAGCAAACAGCCAGCGTTGTGCTCGTGGGCACCGTAGCCATGGCTAGGGCGTCCCGCCACGAAGGTCACTTTCTTGCCCGCCGCCGCTTGCGAGGATTTCTTTGGCAGCTTTTTTAGACGAATGTCTTTGAACTGGACGGTCATGGGTGGGCCCGCGTGCAGTTGCAAAGCGAGGAGCCCCTTCGCGCGACGCTTCTCCGGATCCTCGTCGGTGACGTCGATGGTCACCAGGCCATTGATCTTATGTACCAGATGATTGCTGCGGGCGGTGATGACATAGTCATTCCACAGCTCTGGTTTCACGGCGTCCACGATCTTTTCCTCGGACGTCGTTTGGCCCACGACCTTCGGGCCGTCCGGCGAAACGACGACACGGTTGCCACGACGGGCGAGAATTCCCCGTGCCTTTTCCTCGTAAAGCGTGCCCGACCAGTTGTTGTCTCCGTCGAAGTCGGCTTGATACCCGCTGATGACCCACTTCTCCACTTCTCGGCTGCGGTATTGAATGCCCGAGTTGCCGCCGAAGATGCGGAACTTCAGGTGCAGCTCAAAATCCTCGACCTCACCGCCACGCCAAACAATAAATGTATTGCCTTGCGTCGGATTCTCGGGCGTGGTGCGGCCCGTGATCGCGCCGTCCTCCACCGACCAGAATTTGGGATTGCCGTCCCAGCCTTCGAGCGTCTTCCCGTCGAACAATTCCTTGAAGGCAGCATCCTCGTCTTGGCCCCATCCGGAGGAAGACAAAGACAACGCCAAGCAGAATGCCAAAAGCGGGGAATGAAGTGCGAGGCTGCGCATCGATTGGTCTCCTTTGGCTCACCACGGCAAACCTGGAATGGCATGAAAAACGAGCAACGGGACGCTCATTGGTGGGAATTTTCATCTCGCAAGCACGAAAGGCGAAAGCTGCCCCGGACGTGCTTTCTCAACTTATCGAACCTCTGAAATCATAATTTGCTGGCCCGGTGGCGGCAATCCAACGCCTGTTTTTCCAAAAGGAAGCTACTTGACTTTCGGGAAATGAAAAAAGACACGCCCCGGAATCCGAAGCGTGTCTTTGCTTAACGAATCGAGTTGAAAGCAGAGTGATTTCGACAGCCTTGAGCCTAGGCCCGCTTACGCATGGCAGCCACAGCGAGAATGCCCATCGCGAGCAGTACAAGTGTGGAAGGTTCGGGAACCACGTTACCACGCAGCTCAATCTCCGCGATTTGCATGCTGTTCACCGCGCCACCGACCGGACCGCGAATGGAAGTGAAGACCAATTCGTAGTGCTCGTACGCGGTGGAGTTGTCAAAGGTGAGGGGGGTGGTGTTGAACGTGAAGCGGTCCCATTCCGTTTGCCCAGCGAAATCGTCAACCGATCCGGTGGCGATCAATGTGTAGGGCCCGTCGATGGAATCGTTGGAGCCAGACAATTGGAAACCGGTGGGATCTCGACCGGGAGTATCGTTCGCGGTTTGCAGAGCAATTTCCGTGACGATGCTAGGACCCGAAGCCGGCGTAATGCGAATGCCGGTTGGTCCCGCATCCGGATCGAAGTCCCCTTTGAAGTGCAAGAATTTGGTGGTCTCGTCATCATCGAACGCTAAATCCGGCGTTTCACCGCCGGGCCAGTCCCCGTCGTTGGGCACTCCCTGAATAATGTCCCCCGGCGAAGTGATATCCATCGCCGACAAATTTCCACATACGAGCACCATGCTCAGCATCGTTCCCACGATGCACGCAGCTTGTTTCATCTCAGCAATCCCCTTTTGTGAAGTCAACCTCAGGTGCAATGACGGGTGAAAATTGTGTTACTTGAAAAATCGACCTGAAACTAAAAAACTATACAATTCACCCATTTGAAGATTTCGAAAGTATAGGCTATGCGGATTTCGAGAGCAATGAGCAATATGCGTTTTTTGAGTAAAACAAAAAATAAAATCTTGCGTGAATTGCGAGTAATATATGGAAATAATTGTCTGATAAAAATAGGAGTTTCGGGGTTTTTGCATCGACTTTGCCTGGTGCCGATCGCCTGTGTAGGCGCGGGAAGATTGAGGAAACAGTCGGTACGGCAAGACTACCGTGGCTGCTGAAGCCACTCATCTTTACGAATCCGATATTTCTCGAGCAGCCGGTAAAGGCGGCGGCGGTCGATCCCTAGAGTTTGGGCGGCATGCGTCTTGTTGCCGTCATGACGGCGCATGATGTCCACGATTTTGGAGCGTTCCAAAGTCGCCAGGTCATCGGCATCCGGATCCAAGGAGGGGGACTTCGCACGATCCCGCAGTTGCTTAGGAAGATCCCGTGGCAGAATCGTATAACCATCGGCCATGATTTTGGCCCGTTCGATGGCATTGATCAGTTCTCGCACATTGCCCGGCCAAAAATAGTTTTCCAGCAATTTGCGGGCTGCCTCATTGATGCTCCAGCCTTCTCCCAGAAAGTGGTCGACGAGCAGGGGAATGTCTTCCTTTCTTTGCCGCAGGGGAGGTAGTTCCAACGACATCACGTTGATGCGGTAATACAGATCCTCGCGAAAGCGGTTCGCCACGATCTCCTGTTGCAGGTCGCGATTGGTCGCGGCCAGCAACCGTACGTTGACACGACGTTCCTTCACCGACCCTAGGCGGCGCAAAGTGCCATCTTCCAACACACGCAACAATTTCGCCTGCAATGGGCCCGGCATTTCTCCGATTTCGTCGATAAACAACGTGCCCCGGTCGGCGACTTCGAACAGGCCCGGTTTGCTGGCGATCGCTCCCGTGAAGGCTCCTTTTTCGTGGCCGAATAGCTCGCTTTCCAATAGCGATTCGGGTAAAGCGGCGCAGTTGATGACCACGAGCGGGCGGTCGGCGCGCGGGCTACACGCATGCAGGGCCCGTGCGACCAATTCTTTTCCGGTCCCACTGTCGCCTTGAATCAGGATGGCTTTTTCGCTGGGTCCAGCCCGTTCGATCATGCGGCAGATTTCCCGCATGGCGGGCGTTTCACCGATCATTTGGACCGTGGATTGGCTGCGTTGGAACCAGGCTTTTAGTTGCTGGTTTTCGAGACGCAGACGCCTTTTCTCGTGGGCCTTCTCAATCACGATTTCCAGTTCCGCGAACGGGACAGGCTTCGTTAGATAGTCGTAGGCTCCCAATTTCATGGCTCTTACGGCGGTCTCCACGGTGGCCTGCCCGGTTAGCATCACCGCCTCACAGTGCGGGTGCTCGGCCTTCAGCTTTTCCAGCAACTCCACTCCGGACTTCCCCGGGAGGACCATGTCCAGCACGGCAACATCGAAATCGTGCTCTCGCGCCAGGGAGAGGGCTTCCGCCGCGTTGCCACAAGTTTGTAGTTGGTAGCCTGGCTGGGAAAAGCGCCGAGCCATCAAGTCGCGAAACTCCTCATCGTCATCCACGATGAGCAAATGGATGATTTCGCGATGCGACATGGCGGCAATCTGAAGAGACCTTTCGAGTGGGGGAATAACGCCGCGAGGCGGTCCCCTAATTGTGCCTCATTCCGCGTCGGAACGCCACGCTCCCGAGTTCCCCCATTACCGGGCAAACAGAATGATCTGGGGAAAATTAAATGCTGCTGGCGTTTGCCTGGCAGCGTCGCCTATATTTCTTTGATGGGAATCACTTGCGTAGTTCCCCGATGTTCCGCGGGGATTGCATCGATTACGATGCTTTTGCCGATGAAGTGCGGGTCCGGGCAGTACCGTCAATGAGCTTCTGGATTGTGCCATCCATGGAACCAGATCGAATGACTACCGCATGGAAACGCCGAACCGCTTGCCCGACTCAACTCCATGTTCCGATGTTCGAGTCGCTATGAACGACCACGCGCCACTTCCGACGGTAAAAACGGGACAAGCGGAAGACGCGGCTTTGCCGGCGGTTTCCTTGGCGATCGCGATCGTCAACTATCGCACGCCGGAATTGGTCGTTGACTGCCTGCAAGCGCTGGATGAACAACTAGATCTTCTTCCACCGGTTCGTGTTTGGGTCGTGGATAATGCTTCAGGAGACAATTCCCAGGAGATACTTACCGACGCGCGAGATTTTGCCGGATGCCAGGATTGGCTCCGTCTCCTTTTCTTGCAGGACAATGGCGGATTTGCCGCAGGC
Source organism: Pirellulales bacterium (assembly GCA_028289405.1). Classification (GTDB taxonomy): domain Bacteria; phylum Planctomycetota; class Planctomycetia; order Pirellulales; family JANQPP01; genus JANQPP01. The sequence continues at coordinate 26,641 of JANQPP010000156.1, read as the reverse complement.
AATAATGCGGCTCTGCGTGAAGAATTCGCGGCGCGTGAACCTCCAGAATTCGTGCTGCTATTGAACTCCGATACGGTGCCCCGTCCGGGGGCGGTTGCCAGTCTGCTCGCATTCATGCGGGAACATCCCGAGATCGGAATCGCTGGCAGCCGGTTGGAAGACTCGGATGGCACCCCTCAGCGTTCGGCGTTCCGGTTTCATGGCGTGCTCAACGAATTCGAATCCGGCTTGCGTCTGGGCTTGGTCTCGCGGCTGTTGCACCGTCATGTCGTCGCGCCGCCGGTGGAAGATGCCCCTCATGCGGCGGATTGGGTGGCGGGAGCGAGCATGATCATCCGCCGCGAAGTGTTCGACGCCATTGGGCTGCTTGATGAATCTTATTTCCTCTACTTCGAGGAAGTTGACTTTTGCCTGCGTGCCCGGCGAGCGGGCTGGCCGACTTGGTACGTGCCGGATAGCCGCGTGGTCCACTTGGTGGGCAAGAGTTCTGGCGTCACCAGCGGCGAACGCCGCCGTGTGCCTCCCTATTGGTTCGCTTCCCGCAGGCTCTATTTCCGCAAAAACTTCGGCCTGCTGAGAGCAACCGCCGCGGATATTACCTGGGCCATGGGCCGCGCTCTCAATCGCGTGCGTTGCGCGATTCAAGGCAAACCGCGCGAGGATCCCCCCTATTTGTTGCGCGACTTTCTGCGCTACAACTTCGTGAAGCCTGCCCCCGCATCGCCCAAATGACAGACCATTCGGCACCTGGATCGAAGGAATCATGAACGCCCCAGACGCAAGTGACATCCCGTCGTTGCTCGGCGATCGCGATCAAAATCCGCCTGGCATGTCGCTTTGGGCATTGTGGAAAGAGGACCTCCGCACGCATGATGGGAACCTGTTCGACCAAGGTTTCTGGGCCGTGGCCGTCCACCGTTTTGGCAATTGGAGGATGGGACTTCAACCCAAACCGCTCCGCGCGCCATTTTCGATTTTCTACAAATGTCTCTTCAAATTCGTGGAATGGACCTGCGGCATCACGCTTCCCTACACCACGCGTCTGGGACGGCGCGTCCGCGTCTGGCATCATAGCGGGATCATCGTCTCCGCCCGGTCTTTGGGAGATGATGTCCATCTGCGGCATAACACGACGCTGGGAGTCGTGCGGCGGGACCACAACGAAGAGCTTCCCACGATCGAGGATCGCGTGGATATTGGCTGCGGTGCCTGCATCCTAGGAAACGTGACCGTGGGGCACGACAGCGTAATCGGCGCGAATGCCGTCGTCCTGAAAGACGTTCCTCCCTATTCCACGGCTGTCGGTATTCCCGCGAAAATCGTGCCTCGAAAAGAAGGTCCGAACAAGGCTGGCAATCTGGCCGCTGGCGATTCCCGGTTCTCCGTCGTCGGTCAAGGATCTTCGGGGGAATAGGCATGCCAAACGTGGGAGCCGTCATCATTGGCCGTAACGAGGGAGCACGGCTCATCCGCTGCCTGGAATCGGTCTGTCCCCATGCGCGGGCCACGGTGTATGTCGACTCCGGTTCCAGTGATGGCAGCGTCGAGGAGGCTCGTCGTCGGGGCGCCAAAGTCGTGGAACTCGACACGTCGCGGGGATTCACCGCCGCCCGCGCGCGGAACGCGGGATTTGAACATCTCTTGGAAGCGTGCCCCGACGTGGATTCCGTGATGTTTGTCGACGGAGATTGTGAAGTCGACTCCGCCTGGTGGCCGCAGGCAACAGAGAATTTGGAACACTATCCGGAAGTTGCCGTCGTATGTGGCCGCCGCCGGGAACGGTATCCAGAGTCCACGATATACAACCGTCTATGTGATCTGGAATGGGATACGCCCGTGGGGGAAGCGCTCGCCTGCGGTGGGGACGCCATGATGCGCCGCGCGGCGTTCGAGCAAGTAGGCGGTTTTCGAGAAACGCTGATCGCTGGCGAGGAGCCAGAATTGTGTGTGCGTCTGCGGCGAAACGGCTGGAAGATTCTCCGAATGGACGCGGAAATGACGCTCCATGACGCCAACATGACCCGGTTTTCGCAGTGGTGGAAACGCTCCGTGCGGTCAGGTTACGCCTATGCGGAGGGAGCCGCGCTGCACGGAAGCAGTCCTCAAAGGCATTGGGTGCGGGAGACCCGAAGCATCTGGCTTTGGGCCGCCGCGATGCCCCTGGGAATTGCCCTCGCGGCCTGGTGGCTGGGAGCCTGGTGGCTGCTTGGATTGGCCGTGTATCCGTTGCTCGCCGCGAGAGTCTATCGGTACGGCCGCACTCGAAATATGTCGCGGAAAGATTCGCTACTGTACGCGGCTGCGTGCGTGTTGATTAAATGGCCACAGCTTGTGGGCCAAATCATGTACTGGAGCCATCGTTCTCGCGGACACCAGGGGAAAATCATCGAGTACAAAGGCCCCGACTCCCAAAAGAATTTAGCTCGGGAAGTTACGCACGCCTGAGCTTCCCGGCAGCAACGTGAAACGGAACTTGTGCTTCACACCATGGTTCGAAGTAACTCCGAGTAACAGGCCAGTTCATTGGAAAGCGATGAAGGGGATTCATGCGCGTCGCCTACCTTGTCAATCAATACCCCAAGGTGAGCCACACCTTTATTCGCCGCGAGATCGAAGCCTTGGAATCTCTCGGCTGGCAGGTGTCACGGTTCACGGTTCGCCGCTGCGCCGAGGAATTGGTCGATCCGTGTGATCGTGAGGAGGCGGAGCGTACCCGAGTGGTCCTGGACAAACCGGCGCGGCTGTTGTGGTCCGTCGCGCGGCAAGCATTTGGAAACCCCAAGAGATTTTTCGACGCCTGCCGGACGGCGTGGAGGCTGGGGCGACAATCCCATCGCGGAGTCCTGCGGCATTTCATTTATGTCGCCGAAGCATGCTTGTTAAAAGAATGGTTGGCCGAGGATCGCGCGGAACACATCCACGCCCACTTCGGCACGAATGCGGCTTGCGTGGCACTTTTGGTCCATCAATTGGGCGGCCCTCCCTACAGTTTTACCGTGCATGGCCCCGAGGAATTCGACGCCCCGCAAGCGCTGGGACTTCCCGAAAAAATTCGGCAGGCTGCGTTTGTGGTGGCCATTAGCGAATTTGGCCGCAGCCAAATCTACCGCTGGAGCTGCTTCGAGGATTGGCAAAAAATCCACATCGTGCATTGCGGCCTCGACGCTCACTTTCTTCACGCCGAGCCGGTGGAGGTCGCCGATACAGCGCGTTTGGTCTGCGTGGGACGGCTTTGCGAGCAAAAAGGGCAACTGCTCCTCGTGCAGGCGGTGGCTCAATGTGTTCAGGCGGGCGAGAACCTGCAATTGGTTCTCGTGGGGGATGGACCGATGCGGCCCGAAGTGGAGCAATGTATCCGCGCTCACGGCTTGGAGAATCATGTCACCATCACCGGCTGGTGCTCCGCCGAGGAGGTTCGCAAGCATCTGCTGGAAGCACGGTGCATGGTGCTACCGAGTTTCGCGGAGGGCCTGCCCGTGGTGTTGATGGAAGCGCTGGCCTTGCGGCGGCCCGCCATCAGCACCTACATCGCAGGCATTCCCGAACTGGTGCGGCCAGGGGAATCGGGCTGGCTTGTGCCGGCGGGGGACGTGCCGGCTCTCGTGGAAGCGCTAACAGAAGCGCTCGCCATGCCGACCGACCAGCTTCAGGCCATGGGCGAAAACGGTGCCCGGCAAGTAGCCGAGCGGCATGACGCACTCACGGAAGCGGGAAAGCTGGCTCGCCTCATGGAGGGGGACTTTTCGCAAACGCCGCTCAATGCTGAAAAAGAAATTCTTTCGTGTTGAGGATTCCCCAGCAGATGTCTTCCCAGGCCGTTTCCCGATTTTCCGCCTCGTGCAGATGAGCCAAGGCGATCTTCGTTTCCGCCGGCGTGGGCTGGCGGGCAAAAGCGGTGAGAAACAACTCCTCCAGGATTCGTTCATCGCTGGATGCGGATTTCATCAACCCGCGAATCCGGTTGTTCTCGTGAATCAACTTGCGATGGACCACCGGCCCATTGATCATCTGCAGCGCTTGTGAAAGGTTCGATTCACTCGACCGCTCGCACTGGCACGCGGTCTCCCGGGCAGGCTGGCCAAACACTTTGAGAAACTCATGTTCGCCGTGCGGGGCGGGCAATTCCGTGGCCCGGGTCCCCTCGGGAAGTAGCCCATACGACTCGCCGACACCGGTGACTTGGCAGACGGCATCGAGCAGCGGCTCGGCCCCCAACAGCCGGGGCCGCGCGTGGGAGAAATATTTCTCGTCCGAGGCGTTGAGTGAGTTTGTTTCGTAGCTGAGCTGGTAAGTCCGACTCCGCAAGATCGTTCGTAAAATATGCTTGCGGTCGAACCCGCTTGCCACGAACTCCCGAGCAAGCGCTTCCAACAGTTCTTCGTGCGCCGGCGGATTCGAATCCCGAAAATCATCAACAGGATCCACGAGGCCCCGCCCGAACAGATAGCCCCACATGCGGTTCACTTCCGCCTTGGCGAAGAAGGGATTGTCCGGCTGGCCCAACCATTCGATGAGGGCGTCCCGCCGGTCCCCTTCGGGCCCGATTTCAGCCTCTCCCGCCAGCGGCAGCCATGGCGCCATGGTCTGGCCCGTTCGCGGCTGCGTGACCTCTCCGCTCCGGGCGACCCAGACCACGAATTCATTGTTGGCCTTGGCCGTTTTGCGGCGGACACGGTTGAAGAAGGCGCCGATCCCGTAATAGTTGTCCTGCGTCCAGCGTTCGAAGGGATGATTGTGGCATTTGGCGCATTGAATGCGGATGCCCAGGAAGACCTGCGCGGTGGTCTCCGCACACTCATTCGCGTCGCTCAACGCGCGGTAATAATTCGCGGACGGGTTTTGGGAAACATCCCCTTCTGACACGAGCAACGTGCCGGCGAATTCATCGTAGGGCATATTGTCCCGGAAGGCCGCTTCCAGCCAGCGGTGGAATTTGGGCACGCCGCGCGGTCCCATTTCCTTTTCATTCAGCCGGAGCAGGTCCCCCCAGCGCATGGCCCATAGCGAAGCGTACTCGGGTCGCTCCAGCACACGATCAATGACGCGGTTCCGCTTATCGGAATCTTCATCGGCCAGGAATTGGCGGGCCTCCTCCGCTGTGGGCAACACGCCCAAGACATCCAAATAGATTCGCCGCAAGAATTCGTCGTCTCGGCAGAGCACCGAAGGAGGAATCTGCAACTGCCGCAATTTGGCGAACACCAGTTCATCCACGTAATTGTGGGCCGGAGGATGAGGCCATTCAAAACCTTCCGTCTCCTCCAGCAACGTCAGGCGGGAAGTCGCCATGTGTTCGAGGTAGCGGACGAGGATCGCCGTTTCCCCTTTTTGTGCTCCTTGCACGTGCCCCTCCGACGTCACCGTGGCCACCCCCTCGTCGGAACTGGAATACACGGCGAGCGGCGTGATGTCCCGCGAGGTGCCGTCGGAGAAATGCGCGAGCACGAGCAGCCGCTGCCTGGCGGGAAGCTGGAGCACGCGGCGGCTGGGATAAACTTCGATCCGCAGACATTGGGGCATGTCCGGCGGATCGAGCTGACAGCCTTCCGCGATCCAGTTACGCAACAGTTCGTAGGCGGGATCCGCTTCACGCAGTTGCCGGCCACCACCATGGGAAACAAGCGTCAACGGCTTCCGCAGTAGGAGGCTTTTCTCCGGCTCATGGAGATTGACGCGCCGATTGAATTCTTCGCGGATCAAAGTTTCTTTGTCCAACTCAGGATCGTAGGCACGGAGCGAAAGCCGAAACCCCCCTTTGCCGCTCGGTGAACCGTGGCAGGCCCCCGAATTGCATCCCTGCTTGGAGAGCGCGACGAGGGTTTCATACTGGAATGAAACGCGTTCGGCCTGGTCCTGGCCGGAAACATTCAAAGAAATCTGATCCTCGCGTCCGGCAACGCGGGCCGTCACTTCGACTTGGCCATTACCCAACGGGCGAAGCGTCGAATTCTCCACCGCCAGCAGATCGGGCGATCCACTTACGAATTCAGTGAAGGGTGTTACGTCAACCACCGTGCCATCTTGTAAATGGCCCGTCACGATGGGACGCAACGTTTGGCGGGAGCTTTTCAACTGGAACTGCTGGGGAAACACCTCGATGCGTTGCAGTTCACCCGGCAATTTCATCTCGGTCGGATTCGCCGCGTCGACCGGCGTGTCTGCTTCCTTCGCGAAGGAGGATTGACCAAGCAGGCAGGCCGCCAACGCGTAGAAAAGATACGTACGCCATCCGGTTCGCGGCGCATGTGGAGCGTTCATTAGGCATGTCTCCCTACATAAATCGTCTGGCCCTTGTGCCGTCTCACGGCAATCGCACTTCCAATTCGAATGGCTGGCTACGTGCCCGCACAATCTTTCCCGCAATCTCGGCTTCGACCGCCACGGTGATGCCTGGAATGCTTCCCGCATACGCTTCCGGCGTGGCCCGCAGTTCCAATTCAAGTTCGTTCTGTGTGTTGTCTAGTGTCACGGTCGTGGGAGAAACTTCCACGACTGGGGGTAGCCCAAGCACCTCCACACGCGCGTCACAAGGTTGGTCACCGTGCCGCACGAGATGAATTTTGATGGCCTGGGTGCCCCCGGAAGTCAGCGGTCCGTTCGGCTGGGCCGAGACGACCTTCAAGGGTTTGACGATCTTGAACACGAGGCCACCGATTTCCACATCCTGCGGCTGATGCTTGTACGTTCCCCGGGCCTTGAGCCGGAGAGGATATTCCCCCTCGGCAAGTAGTCCAGGACCCTGGAGTTGCAAAGTGGCCGTTTCCTGGCCCTTGGCGACCGACCCGCCCGAGACTTCCACTCCTTCAGGCAAGCCGGAGAGTTCCAACGTGACGGGATCCTGGAAGCCCTGGCTGCGAGTCACCTTCACTTCCAAGGAGGCTTGGCCCACTAATCGCGGATAGAGCACGGTCTTTTCCGGCGCGGCCACTTCGAAGAAAGGCCCCCATTCCGGCGTGATGCCCAGCATCACGTGCGAGGTCAAATCAGGCGGAGGATAGCGTAAGCCCGAGAGGCTTTCCCGCACCGGCACCGCCGAGCTGGCCGTGGCCGTGATCGCGCGAGTCGTGCCCTCCGCCGGGCCTGGCACCTGGGCCGAGCCTTGGATGGCCACGGAAAAACAGGAGCCAGATTCCAAATCCTGGGGAAGCCGAATACGAAGGTCCGACTCTTTGACGTTGGCAGCCAATACGTCGCCTGAAAGGATTGCCGAGCCCGCAGGCAGCCCTTGAGGAGTCAATTTGATCTCTTCTTGGAAGCCCTCCCGCTCGGCATTCACGTGGATCACGGCGATTCCGCCTTGTGGCACGGAGAGGCGGTCCGTGTCCGTGGTCAGACGCAGCCGGGGGCCACCCTGCTCGACACGTACTCGATACGCCAATTGGGCTCCACCCCGCCAATGCAAGTCTTCCACCGCCAGGCAATATGTACCGTCCGCGCCGAATTTGTATTCGAGTTGACCCTCCTCCGACCCGGTATCTTCCACTTCCTTGAGCAGTTTTCCGTTGCTGTCATAAAGACGCAGGAAAAGATCCGCTGGCGAGCCGAACCGCCGGGTCATGCCCACGAAACGCCATTGCTGACCGGACTTCGCGTTGAAGCGAAAGCAGTCGCGGTCTTTTTCTTGATCGAAGCGTCCATTCAGCATGGCGGGCGGCGCGAATTCCACGGCCTGCTCAAAATCCTGGTTCGGTTCCAGTTCGACATATTCGGGCAAGTCGCCAAGGGCCACGCGAGTCGCCGTCAGCCCTTGGCCCGTCGGATAGGAGGCGGCGATGGATTGATAGGTGGCCTGGGTATCCGCCGGTATTTCGATGCGCGCGGTAGGGATTTGCTGGGCATCCTCCATGTGGAATTCCACTTCCGACGTCGTTCCTCGCCGCACTCCCAAGGGGAAGGGGGTGGAAACCAAGGGAAAGTCGCCGATGCGTAGCGCGTAGCGATGGTTGGCTCCGCCTTCGTAGCGGATGTCATGAATCTCCAGCAGGTAGCTTCCCGCCTTGTCGAAGGTGTGGCGCAACCGGCAATCAGGCCCCAGGCCCTCTACATCATCGGCGAAGGCGACTTCCCGCCCCTCCGTATTGAGAATGCGTAACACGGGATCCAAGGGAGACCCGATGCGCCGAGCCACGGCCTCTAGCGAAATCGTCTGGCCGGGCGTGGCCTCGATCCGGTAATAGTCATGTTGGCGCTGGGAACAATGTCCTTCCACCACCGCGGGGAAGGATACCGATTGCGCGGTCTCCGGTGAGTGGTTCGGCTCTGCTTGGGTCACGAGCGGCAAAGTATCCACCACGAGCAAGGCCAGGTTGGAAACCCCTTCCTGGGTTACGACTCTGGCACCCAAGTTGCCAACCTGGCGCGTGGCCGGAATTTGAATGCGGAACGTCGCCTGCTTTTCTTGTTCTTCCTGCGAGGCGCCTGCTGCCTGAACCTGCTCCGCTTCCAACGGCCAACTTGTCCACAGCTGCGTGACATCACTCAACCCCGCACCGTGGAATGTGACTTCCACGGCTTGGCCGGGCATCAAAGCGGCTGGGCTCACTCGCTGAACCTCTGGCGGAGCGGCAACCGCCGCTCGTGCAAGCAGAGCCACATTGCAGGACAGCAGGAACAAAACCTGACGGTTCATACCTCAATCCGTGGTCGTTTCGAGGAAGGTTGTTTCAATCTGGGCTACCGGGCCGAAAGTCTCCGCGACCGGTACGGATGTCTCTGAGTAGTTCGCGAGACGCGGGCAGGCGGCAAATAAACAGAAGGTAAATGGCTGGATTTTGAGTGGGGCGTGGATAGCGCGGCAGGATTTGTGAGTTAGCCCCCTTCTGCCCGATCAGTCTAATCTTTGGCACAAGCCAGCACAAGAAATACGGAAGTCCGGACTTGTCCGAATTCGATTTCGGGGAGAACAAGTGTACGTTTCGCCTAGGTACGATCGATTTTGAATTGCTCGTGGCAAGTCTCGATAGAGCACGAGGCTTATTCTTCGAGCGGCGCCGGCGATGTGGTCGGTTCCAGTTGCGAAGAGACCGTGGGAAAGCCTTTGCGGACCCACTCGTTTAGCCCGCCTTTCGCGCTGCGGACGTCGCGATAGCCCTTCGATTTGAGGTAGAGCGTGGCGTGCTTCGAGAACTTGCCGATGTTGCAGACCGTAATAATCGGGGCGTGACGGTCTTCCGGCAATTCGCCCGCCCGGCGGCCCAAATCGTCCTGCGGGATATTCACCGAGCCAGGGATGTGGGACTCCTCGAACATCTCTTCCGAGCGAATGTCGATCACGAGCGGCTTGGAGTCCTCTTGAAGCTGCTCATGGAGATCCTTCACCCGCACTGTGTCATGCGGATTCTTGAGGTTTTCGATCATCTCCGCCATCAGCAAGTCGTTCTTGCTGGGACCGGAATTCTCGCCGTTGTCTTCGGTCGCGGGTGCCAACTCGGGAAAATGCCGTACGACCGACGAGGCGTATTTGAACACATTGTCGCAGAAGATCACGACCGCCACGGCTCCTGGCTCGTCGGGCACCATTTTCAACGCGCCCGCCAGATTCATGCCGGAACTGGGGCCCGCGATGATGCACTCCTCACGGTTGAGCCGCAGGCATAAGTCGTACGCCTCACGGTTATTGACCTCGACCTCACCGTCGTACTCATCGGGACGATAGAGCTTCGTCTGCTGCAACTGGCGCTGGCTGCGGACGCCCGGTATATCGTGTCCCTCCTCGGGGCAGACACCCAGTACCTTGATATTCGGGTTTTGTTCCTTCAAGAAGCGGCCTGTGCCCGTGATGGTGCCGCACGTGCCGAGTCCGGCCACGAAGTGCGTGATTTTGCCCCCCGTTTGCCGCCAGATTTCCGGACCGGTCGTACGATAATGGGCACTGGGGTTGGCTTCGTTCACATATTGATCGAGGATTTCAAAATCATCCTCGTTCTCGGCGGTGCGGCGGGCTTCGGCGATGGCGCCCTCCGGCGCTCCCGGCGCGGGGCAAAGCGAGTCATCCAGCTCGATGACTTCCGTGCCCAAAAACCGCAGCACGGTCCGCTTTTCCAAGGGGATCTGATCGGAAAGCGGAGTCCGCAGGGGATACCCCTTGGCGTTGCCGATCATCACCAGGCCGATGCCCGTGTTGCCGGAGGTCGCCTCCACGAGCCGCTTGCCAGGTTGGAGCAGGCCCCGCTCTTCCGCGTCTCGAATCAGATTCTCGGCGACTCGGTCCTTCACCGCGCCAAACGGGTTGTACCACTCCAGCTTGGCGTAGACCTGCGTATGCTGAAACGGCACGACCTTATTCAGACGCACCAGCGGTGTGGGGTTTTCCGCGCTGGACAAGAGGCCCAGCATCGAATCGTAAACACGTAGGTGATGGTCGTGGGACATGGTGCAAGTGTGCCAATTCGCGGCGTGTGGCTGGACTCACGGCGAATCCGCCGTGGAAGATTCAATTGTTGAAATGGGCTTGTTTTGGTATCTTTTGCGCGAGCGTCCAAAATTTTTGTCCGGCAAAACTTGGGCAAAGCTGTTAGAGCCCGGGGACAGAACATTGCAGTTTCCGTGAAATCCAGCGTCCGTCGGCCGTGAAACGCCGACGGACCGAGCGACCGGAAAGTTTTGTCCATTGGCTTTTATTGTTCCGCCCCCCCGCTTCCGCGTAAAGGCGAATTCCAGAGGGAACGTATTCCATGAAGGCTAGCAATGCGGTTTGGAAGGAACGGCTCCGTGGCCAGTTGCCGCCGCAACTCGCGGAAGAGATCGATACGTTCGAAACGGAGATCGAACTGCGAAGCCAAGACAAAGCCGACGAAAAGGTCTTCGCCGAGACGCGGCTTCGGCGTGGCGTTTATGGCCAGCGATACGACAACGGGCAGCGGCACGACGGCACTCAATCCCGGGACCTGCCGTTCGCGGACAAAGTCACCAAGGGCCCGCACACGATGTGGGACGCGCCGGGGATGCAGCGGATCAAGATCCCCTACGGCGGACTCAACCCCGAACAATTAGAACTGCTGGCGGAGTTGGCGGAGGAATACTCCGACGGCATTGCCCACGTCACGACGCGGCAGGACATCCAACTTCATTTTATTCATATCGAAGATACGCCGGCGCTCATGCGGCGTTTGGCGGCGGTGGGAATCACCACCCGCGAAGCTTGCGGAAATTCCGTGCGGAACGTCACCGGCTGCCCGTACATGGGCGTCTGTCCGGATGAACCGTTCGATGCCACTCCCTACGCCAACGCGTTGACGCAATTTTTGCTCGGGCACCCGGACGCGCAGAATTTTGGCCGCAAGTTCAAACCCTCGGTGAGCGGGTGCGAGCAGCATGCCTGCGGCCTAGCCCAAATGCATGATTTGGGGCTCGTGGCGCGGGTCCGCACTTTGGATGGCCAGGAGCAGCGGGGATTCAAGGTCGTGGTGGGCGGCGGGTTGGGCGCCGTGCCTCGCCAAGCCAAGGTCTTTGATGAATTCATGCCGCCCGAGGAAATTTTGCCCGTCGCGCAGGCGATTGCCAGGATTTTTGGCCGGCACGGTGAAAAGAAGATGCGGAGCCGGGCACGCCTCAAATTTCTCATCGAAAAGATGGGCATGGAGGAATTCAAAACGGCGGTGCTGGAGGAGCGAGCCAAGCTGCCCGAGGATCCTCGATGGACCGATTTCGTGCGGGACATTGAGAATCATGAGGAACAGCCGCTCAAGCCGCCGGGGGAATTGCCTCCACTAAACGGCAACGCGCGATTAAACCAGTGGATCAAGACGAACCTGCGCGACCAGCGGCAACCCGGCTACGTCGTGGCCACGATCGCGCTGCCTTTGGGGGATCTCACGGCGGATCAACTACGCGCCCTGGCGGATATTGCCCGGCAATTCACGCGGGGCACCGTGCGGACGACCGTGGAACAAAACTTCGTGCTCCGCTGGGTGAGCAAGTACGATGTGCCGGCGTTGTACCAAGCTTTGGACGCCGCCGGGCTCAGTGAGCCAGGCGCGAGCAACCTGCTCGATATCGTCGCCTGCCCTGGCACTGATACTTGCAAGCTGGGCATCTCTTCGTCGCGAGGTTTGGCCGCGGAACTGCGACAACGTCTGGCCGCCAAGGGCGTCGAATTGGATCAAGCCCTGCAGGATCTCCATGTGAAGATCAGCGGCTGTTTTAATAGTTGCGGTCAGCACCATGCCGCCGACATCGGTTTTTATGGCGTGAGCCGCACGGTGCAAGGCTTCAAGGTGCCGCACTTTCAAGTCGTGCTCGGAGGCCAGTGGGAAGAAAACGCCGGCTCGTACGGCCTGCCGATCGTAGCCATCCCGTCCAAGCGGATTCCCCGGGCCTTGGATCTCATCACCGACTACTACCTCCGCGAACGCCAAGCGGATGAACGTTTTCCCAAGTTCGTGGGCCGCATCGGCAAGGCGAAGATCCGCGCCGTGCTTGACGACCTTACCAAGGACGCGCCCGCCCATGAAGATGAGCCCGACTTTTACGCGGACTGGGGCGATCCACGGCAATACAGCATTGGCGATATCGGGAAGGGGGAATGTGCCGGCGAAGTCGTCACGCAATATGAGTTCGAAACGACCGCCGCCGAACGCATTGTCTTCGAGGCGCAAATTCACCTGGAGGAGGGAAATGCCTCACAAGCGGCGAAGGATGCTTACCGCGCGATGATCAAATCCGCCAAGGCGCTGGTGCAGCTTCAATACGATGATGTCACGGAAGAGGATCCCGACGAAGTCATCGATGAGTTCAAGGAGCGGTACTACGACACGGAAGTGTTTCACGATCCTTACGCGGGACCAAAATTTGCCCACTATCTGTTCGCGGCGCATGAAAAGGCGGGCCAGAATTATGACGCCGAGTCGGCCCACCACTTGATCGAGGAATCGCTGCTGTTCATCGAAGCAGTGCACAGTTGCTACAACCGCATTCGCAGTGCCGGTCTGAGTGAGGCGGGTGCCTCCTGACCGCCGGCACCATGCTCAACGAACCGCGCGGACGTGAAACGAACTAACGAGGAGAGTTTGGTGGATTTTCAGCACTTCAACGTAAAAATCTTTGTCGAAGGGGAACTGACCGTCGATTTGCAGCGGTTCATCGAAGTCTTCCACAGTTGGGTCGCCGAGCAGTCGATGGACGAGATGATGATCGACATCGCGGATTACCGGCATGTACCGGCCGGCCCGGGAGTGTTGATGGTCGGGTTGGAAGCCGATTACTCGATCGATCACAACCGTTCCCGCTTCGGGCTGCGATACAACCGCAAGGCCCCGCTCGAAGGGAACAATCAGGACAGGCTGCGGCAGGCGTATCAAGCGGCGGCCAGTGCCTGCACGCGATTGGAGGCGGAGTTCGCAGAGCTGAAATTTAGCCGCCGCGAGTTGGAAGTTTTCGTCAACGACCGGGCACTCGCGCCCAACACGGAGGAGGCCCGCGACCAGCTCCGCACGGAAATCGACACGTTCGTCCGCGACCAACTGGGCCAGGCCGATTGCGAGGCGCAATTCAACGCCGATCCCCGGCAGCTTTTGGGGGCCGTGGTGACCCTCAGCAACGTGCCAGAGGCAGATCTCGAAAGGCCGCTGGTGCTGGCGTAGTCGCAACAGTTCAGGCGGTTGCCCAAGTGGTCGGCTTTACTTGTCCATCGGCAAACGTTTCCAAGCCCGAAGGGCGGTTTCAGTTGCCGGAATCCGGGGCGTTCCCGGCGGCACGCGGGCGCCGATCAGCTTCTCCCACTCCAGCGGTCGTCCCGGGTTGACCTGGAGCAGCGCCGAGCCATCCTGAGCGATCATCATGGCCCGTTTGGACGGTTCGCATCCGCCCAATAAGGCCAAACCGTTCTCATTTAGTTCGAAATCGACCGCGAGCCGCCGAAAGGCGAGCCCTTGCGTCCCGGCGCGAACGGCAGGCCGCGTGGGACCGAGTAATTGGGCAGCTTGAGTCAGGAATTGGCTGTTCACGGCACCCGCATCCGTCTCCAAACGGCCCACGGCGTGGTCGAGCCGTTCTCCATCCCACACCGCGGTGTTTAATCGCAAGCTCGCTTGGCCGGAACATTGGCCACCCAGCCATGCAGCGAGCGTTTCTTGCAGTGGAACTTCGTGCCAAGTCGTCCCTTTGGCTGCCTGGACGCGCCAGCGTGATCCATGCCAAGTCACGTGAACGCCGCCTTGCCATGCGGCTTGTTCGCCAAAGGCCGATCCCCAAGACCAGATTCCGTGAAAAAGCCAAGCGGGCAAGGCGTGGCCGTGCGTGTTCACATCCAGGCGCCGCGAGTTGGAAGCGGTTTGTGGAATGGTCAGGCGAAGCCTAGCTGGTGTGTCGGCGGAGTTTTCAGCGGGTTCGAATTCGAACCAAATTCGCGATTGTTCGTCGGAACTTTCGAGACCGGCTTTGACGTCGTGCAGCGTCAGTTCTTGGCCGTGATGTTGTACGATGACACGGTCCGCATGGAACCTCCACGGGACGGCAGTACCGTCTCCGCTCAAATGGGCACACCGCAGCGCCAACTTCCAAAACTCGGGAAAGGCTTCCTGTCGCACGCGCAGTTCGGGCACGTCAATCTCGCACCAAGCGCGATGGCGGTGCACGGTCACGCTGACAGCGGAAAGATTAATCTGGGAACCAGACAAACTGGGCAACTCAAATGCCGTATGCCGTATTTTGCCCGGTTGCAAGTGCTCCGTTTGGTGGATCCGCACACTGGTCGAAAAATGCCTTGAGAGCGAGTCGGCATAGCGGCGGCCGTGATCCGCGTGCCGCATCCACGCGGCCCAACCAGCGACGGCGGCGGTCGTGCCCACGCACGAGACAAGGAAAACCATTTGTACCGCGCGCCGCGATGTCTTTTGCTTCATCAGCATGGTCGTGATTCCTTTCACCGGCATGCCGTGGGGGATGGTCAGCGGCTAGCGATCCGCTCAACGCTCAGCGGCCATCTCCAAAAACAACTTCCAACGTGCCCGCATCTCCTCCAGGCTGTCGCCGCCGAATTTCTCCACCATGGCCGAGGCGACTTCGAAGGCGACCACGTTTTCCACGATCACGCTCGCCGCCGAGAGGGCACACACATCGCTCCGTTCGTAACTGGCTGGCTGTGGCTGCTTGGTGTCGAGATTGATGGAATCCAGCGACTTGCGGAGCGTGCTGATCGGCTTCTTGGCCGCGCGGACCACGAGCGGCTGACCGTTGGTCATGCCCGCTTCCAAGCCGCCGGCATGGTTCGTGGAGCGGAGATAGCCCAAGTTTGGCCTTCCACGCTGGGCAGGATCGTAGTGAATCGGATCATGGACGCGCGAACCGACCCGCCGGGCCGCCTCAAATCCCAGCCCGATTTCCACTCCCTTGATCGCCTGGATGGACATCACGGCTTGGGCCAGTCGGCCATCCAGCTTGCGGTCCCAATGCGCATGGCTGCCAAGCCCAAAGGGAAGTCCCTCCACACGGACTTCTACAATCCCCCCCAGCGTGTCTCCCGCCTTGCCGGTTTCGTCGACCAGTTTTTTGAGTTCCGGATCCTTTTCCGGGTTCAGCGTGTAAAGTTCGCTTTCGTCCCTCCATTTCCGCTGTTCCACGAGCGTGCCCTCGCGCGGCGTGATCACGACGCCGCCCAATTCCATGACGTAGCCCAACGCTTCCGCGCCGAACTGCCGCAGCAGTTGCGAGGCCAAGGCACCTGCGGCAACCCGCACCGCCGTTTCTCGGGCACTGGCCCGTTCCAGGATTCCGCGGATCGAACCGAGATATTTGACCGCACCCGCCAGATCGCCATGCCCCGGCCGGGGACGCGGCAGGTCTTCCATACGCTCGAGTTTGTAGTCCTTGTTGACCACTTGCAGCGTGAGGGGGCTCCCTAAGGTGTGATTTTTCCAGACCCCGCTGAGGATCTCGACGCGGTCGGTCTCGATACGTTGGCGTCCCCCGCGTCCGTACCCGCCTTGCCGCCGTCGCAATTCGGCATCGATCGCCTCGTTATCGATTTCCAAGCCTGCGGGCAGTCCTTCCACGATGGCCACGAGGGCCTTTCCGTGCGATTCACCTGCCGACCAATACCGCAGCGCAGCCATTTATCTTCCGTCTCTTTCGTATTTTGTTGAAGCCATTTCGATTGTAGTCGCGGCCTGCTTCGGACCATAGGTCGAATTCTGACGCGAGGGGCGATACGATGCAGGGATCGAAATGAATGCCGATCCCCAGGAGTAGAAGCAAAGGGCGAATATTGATGAGACAAGCCAAATTCGGCCAAGGGTTCGAAAGGCGACGCGCGCCATATACACGGTTACTGGGAGTGTGCTGTATGATTGTGGCCACTTTGGGATGCGGTCCCAATGGCTCTCTTCCAGAGGCGAGCGAGGAACTTGCAGGCCAGGCGCCGCCAACTCCGGAAGAAGAAAGTCCTGTGGTGCTCGAACCCGAAGTGGCAACGGTGGACGAGGAGGTCACGGTCAAGATCTTGGACTACGCGGAAATCCAGGATTTGATTGCCAGCCATCAGGGAAAACACGTGATCATGGATTGTTGGAACACCTCTTGTTTGCCCTGCCTGAAAGAGTTCCCGCATCTGGTCGAACTGCACCAGCAGTACGGCAACGACAAATTGGCGTGCGTTTCGCTCAGCTTCGATTACGACGGCTTGGGCCAACCGGAAGACGTGGTGCCCAAAGTGCTGGAGTTCTTGAAATCGCAGAACGCGACCTTCGACAACGTGGTCTGCAGCGAGGAAGCGGACGTGTTGTATGGGAAGATGAAGCTGTCGTCCGTGCCCGCCGTGTACGTCTATAGCCCTGCTGGCGAGATGATCCGCCGCTTTGATCACTCAGTTCCGGGCGAAGAGTTCACTTACGCGGACGTGAAGGCGTTTCTGGAAGCGCAAATGGCAACCGCCGGCGGCGATTGAAGAGGGGAAATTGGCAACCGAAACTACCGTCAGAGTCAGTCCCAAAACCGCCAGAAGGATCGCTTGGGGCATTTTCCAGGGAGCGGAACCTGAAAATCTTCCCCGTGCAATACTTTCCAACCGTTGGCGACCCCAATTTGGTGAGCCGCCGCGGCACCAGCCCATTCCTCGATGAAGCGGTACGCGGCGGCCATGCGGGGCTGTCGCTGACGTGGGGAATGGCCATCGGACCCGAGTAAATGGACGACACCGCGCTGGACCCAGGACTTAATGGCCTTGAGTTCTCGGCTTGAGGGAGCATGGGTCAAGCTCCGGGTGGAAACCTGCACCAGGCAGCCTAGCCGGATCCATTCGTCAATCGTGCCTTCGTCGAACAGCAATTCGGGATGGCGTTCTGGATGGGCGATGATCGGTCGTACGCCGGAGCCGACCAGAAACTGGATCAAGTCCCGAAGATCCAGAAACATGCCGCCGGGCAGTTCAATCAGCAGGTATTTCCCCATATCTCCCACACTCATCAATTCACCGCGTTGCCAAGCTTCCTCCAATCCTGGCCAGACCATCACTTCACCGGTGGGGAAGATCTCGAGCGGGATATGCTGCTCCGCGAGTTGTTGTCGGAGAACTTCCGCTGCTTCCCGTATCCGCTCCGCCGAGTTGTCCGCCCAGCGTTCATTTTGATGCGCCGTGGCGGCAATCCCTCGGGTACCCTCTTCCCAAGCGATGCGACACATTTCCCACACTTCTTCGTGGGTTTGTGGCCCGTCGTCCAGGCCGGCGTAGAGGTGGCAGTGAATGTCGACGAGGCCGGTCATGAGGTCCGTTTCGTTGCGCGTCAGTCGCAGCTTGGGCTCCGAAGGAGGGCGTAAAAGCTTTCCAGTAACCATGATAAACTGGTTCCTGCTGCAAGTCGGCGCGGACTCATGGCAAACACCTGCCTAACTACAAGATTCCACGAAATCGACCCGGGGCAAACAAGAAACTTCCACATCGATCCAACGAGTGCTTAAATTTACGAAAATAAGATAATTTTCACCATTAAGGAAAAGCAGTGGTTCCGGGAAGCCACTGGGGGTACTTGGGCTGAATGAGGGCTTCCACGCTGATGGCGGCTCTGGGGTTTTTGTTTTGTCTTTTCTGGTCATGTCGACTTTTCTGCTAAAGCGGTTTGTGCTGGCTTGCCGAATCCTTGGTCTGAGGCATTGTACGCACATTTCCGCCGGGAATGTGTGGTCCCGTTGCTCCTTGGTCCTACAAGAGTCCGGAACATGGCACGCATCCTTCGCAACCTGTGCATTCTGGCTTGGGCCGGCACAACTTCCGGATGTTTGATCACTCACGGAAACTGGCTGCTCCAGGAACCGGTTATTTGGGCCAAGAATCGGCACGCAGCGCACGCGGCATGGGAAGCCCGCATGGGGTTTCTAGGGGAAGAGATCGTCTACTCGCCTCATTTTAAGGAGTTTGAGCACGGCTGGAAGCGAGGCTATTTCGATATCGCCAATGGCGGCGATGGCTGCCGTCCGGCACTGCCACCCCGAAAATACTGGTCGGCCGCTTATCAGTCGCCAGATGGTAATGCGCGGGTCCAGCATTGGTTTGAAGGATACGACCAGGGAGTCGTCGCGGCGGATGAGGATGGTGTAGGCCACTTTGCCCATGTACCAAGCACCGTCGCGCCGCAGGGGGCAGGCCCTCGGCAGGGAGGCATTCCAACCGAGGCCCTGCCGAACGAAATGCGCGAAGCCGTCCCGCTGCCGGTTCCCGACCAAACCGATATGCCGCTGATGGATCCGGAATCCGGCATGGCGGATGAAACGCCAAATTCCGTTCCCGAGACCACCACGGACTCGAACCAGGTGCCGTTTCTCTTGCCCGAACAAGGCGGTTCACCACAGGAAAGCGTGACCTCGGAAAGACCAGCGGATCAAGAGCCCGCGTTCCCCGGGCAAGATACTCCAGCGCCTCCCTCGGAACCCCTTTTCGAGGAAGACGACGAGCGTATACCGCTATTCGATTACCCGAGCAAATCGCAGCAAGAATCTACTGAGGATCGCGCGCCCAACGTAGCCCAATCGCCGAGGACAGGCGTCAAAACGTCTTCCATGAAACGAACCGCGATCGCCTTCTCGCCTTCCAGGAATGGGCAGGAAACCTTGAACAAGAATGCGGATTTCGCGCAAGGTGGACCAGCGTTTCCCGATGCGAACGAGACGGACCAGCCACCCATTGAAATGGCGGAGGGAGGCGGCCCTTCTCATGCGCGGACTTCGACCATGCCCGAGTCGCCGAAACATGATGAACCTGCCCAGAGCGTGGCGGTCGGCCAACGACGGCGTCCCCTTTCTTCCCAACCACGCCAAGCTACTTTGGCAATTCTTGCGCGGGATGTGGATGACAAACACGAAGAGGCGGAGGCCTCTCGTGCCGAGAAAATTCCGACGGAATTGCCCGAAAAAACACCGTCCGGCGGCAACTTGCCGGCGTCCGCGATCATCGAAGCGGCACACTACGAGCCAGATTCCATAGGAGGGGAAAGGCCACAACGTGGACAGCGGAGGAAGGGCGATTCGAGACCGGCCGACGGCTCCAAAGACGGATGGCATCTGTTCGGTTTCGAACCTCCACAAGGCGCCGTGACCGGGGGTTACAAAGTTGCCAAGAAACATGTGCCTCCTGTCGGGAAACGTACTTCAGCGTATCTGAAAGACGGGCGAACGAAACGGGAAAGATCGGTCTCCGGCGATGTTTTCCAAGGATTGTCCCGTCTGACCAGCACAAGTCGCTCGGACTGACCACTTGCGACACTTAGCGTCGCAGTAGCCACGAGGATTGGAGTCGTCAAAGCCAGCATGGCCAACCGTAGAACTCAATCGGGATGGTGGAGGAACGGGCGAGCAATCTGTCTGCTCGCACTGGCCGCGTTGACGCTCCAAGGTTGCAATTTTTACCTGCATGCCATTCCCGCCCGACGGTTGCCTCCGGGATTGCGGGCACCCCAGCGGTCCGGCAGCGAACCGATCAACCTGCTCTCCATGCGGCGTGATCCAGAAGAGGCCGAACGAATCCGCTTAGGCGATGTATTGGCAATTGATATCGTTGATCCCGCGCAACGGGAAGAAATTCAACGGGAGGTTCCGTTCTACATCCCGCGTGCGGGAGAAAGGCTACGTCCTTCGACAGGGCAGCCTTACACGGTACGGCATGATGGCACGATCAATCTGCCAGTCACGAACAAACCTGTCTATGTCGCCGAGCTGACGACCGTCCAGGCGGAAGACGCGCTACGCGACGCGCTGACTGACCAATATAACTCCAATTCCTTGAAAATCTCGGTGACGATTTTACATCGCCGGATCCATAAGGTGCTCGTGATTCGTGAAGACGCCGCGAGCCGGGTACGGCAGACTTCCGCCCGCGACGAACAAAGCGCTGAAGTGTTGGGGATCTCCACACGGGGCACGGCGGAGATCGTGGAATTGGAGGAGGGGCAGAATGACGTGCTCCACGCGCTCAGCCTGACCGGGGGTACGCCCGCCCTGGACGCGAAAAACGAAGTCGTGATCTTGCGTGGGAAGTTCGCGGAAGCGGATGAATGGAATCAATTGTTGGACCGCTACACCGAGCAACGAGACCCTTGTGGGGAAAAAACTCCGCTGCCGGAGGATCCCACCGTGGTCAAGATCCCCCTGCGGGTCTCGCCCAACACACCCTATCCCGATATCTCTCAGGATGATGTCATTTTGACTGAAGGAGATGTGGTACTGGTACAGAGGCGGCCTCTGGAAGTGTTTTACACCGGCGGCCTATTGAATGGGGCCTCGTTCCCCTTGCGGAGAGATGAGGATGTTGACATCTTGGAAGCCCTTGCCCTGGCGGGAGGCAATTCGCGCGGGATCGACCTGGGCTTCGGCGGCTTAGGTGGCGGCACGGGCGGTTTGATCCCCCCAACATGGGCCATCGTGGTCCGCAAGGTTGAGGGCCGTCAACCTATTTCGATCAAGGTGGATCTCAAGAAAGCCCTTCGCTTCCCACAGGAACGGATCCGTGTCCAGCCTGACGACATTATTCTCTTGGCCTACAAACCGCATGAAATTTTGGCCAACATCATGCTCAGAAACGTCACCGGCACGGTCCAGGTCAACGACATCTTCGAATAGCCGGGACCGCATGACCGGCAAAAGGGTCACAGATCTACATTGGGATCTTTCTTAAAACCCTCACGGATTGCGCCATCGCGCCTTGCAAACCGGTAGTTTCGCGGCGGTGACCTTCCCCCTTCGCCGATTTCTTGAACCGCATTTTCCGGCGTGATACGATCAAGATTGTATTCACGCTGGCTCCGCTTCGGGGATCACCGGCAATGTCGATTCGCTTTGGCCACCAAGTCGGGCAAATGCCTCGCAGTTCGCGCGACGCGCAGGATGGGTTTCGGTTTTCCGCATCATCATTTCTTCCGCGCGAAATGGACTTTCGCCGCAATGGCATCATGGGACCAGGGGCAGGTAGTTGAAACCGGCCATGGCCCGAGGGACTTCGTGCAAGGCGGCACTTCTTTCATATTTCGGTTCGGTTTGAGCGAACCTGGCCCCATCCGTAGTTTCTTGCGATCGGAGAGATCGTGGCGGATCCGTAGGTTTTGAGGCAACCTTGTTTCTGGCGACTTCGCCGCAGACAACTTCGATAATTTTGTCAGGCACTTCCATGGCCCCAGTGGCAACCGACGTACATCCCTCCGCCGCTTCCACGGCTCCGGCGCCTCGCACGACGTCGCCTTCTTCGCTCGCCGGATATGTGGTGCGCGGCGTGATTCTCGCGACGCTCTTGGCCATCCCCTGGTTTTTCGGTGGCGGGCTGGCAGCCTCGCAAGTCTATATTTTCGGGGCGTTGATCGTGGCGGTTTTGGCCGCGCTCTTCGCGCCCGCGCGGCAGGGCGTGTCTTGGGCCGCGATTCCCTTGTTCGGCGGTATCGTGTTGGCCGGTCTTCAAATGGCCCCTGGGCAAGCGGTACCCTTCGCCTGGTGGGGAGGCCCCAATCAGGAACTGCGCCGAGAACTGACACACGATGAGCCGCCGCTCCGGTTGTGGAATCAGCCGCAGGCGTCGTGGAATAGGCAGGCGGCCTCGACATCCCCGCTGAGCCTGAATCCCGCGGCGACACGCCGCCGGCTCGCGTTGTTGCTGTTGGCCACGGCGGCTTTTATTCTCGCGGGACGATTTTTCTCGTCCGGACCCTGGGGGCTGGGACTCTGCTTCGCGGCATGCGTCACGGGGATCGCGCTCGTTTTCTTCGGGTTGGTGCAATACCTCACTTGGAACGGCATGCTGTATTGGAGCGTTCCGTTGAGCCAAGGGGGCGTCCCCTTCGGACCATTCGTCAATCGCAATCATGCCGCCGGCTGGTTGAACATGTGCCTGGCCGGTGCCTTGGGCTGCCTGGTCTGGGCTTTTTCCCGCTCGAAACATCATGAATCCCCTGACGATTGGCACTCTTCATTGGGTATGGGGCACTCGACGTGGGATCGTTTGCGGGAAGGCATCGCGAATCTGAACGCCACCAAACTCGCGGCGTCTTGTGGGGTGATCTTTCTAATCGTGGGTATCCTGGCGACTTTTTCACGCGGTGGCGTATTGGCCATGTTGGGGGCCGCCATCTTGGTCGCGGCCGTGTTCATGACGTCCCGGCGGGAAGCTCGGCCCATTGCAATGATTTTGGTCCTGGCGTGCGGCGCCCTGCTCGTGGTCAGTTGGTTGGGACTGCTCGATCCGTTGCAGGCCCGTCTATCCCGACTGATGGACGCGGAAGTATTGCAGGAGAAGAGGCCACTGATGTGGCGGGATGCATGGGAGGCGGCACGCGATTTCGGCTTCATGGGTAGCGGTTTGGGCACGTTTCGCTATCTGTTCGAAATGTACCGTTTTCACCTACCCGACGAACTTTGGTTCGAACACGCGGAAAACCAATATTTGGAAACGCTGATCGAGGCGGGAGCGGTGGGCGTGCTGCTCTTGCTGGCCGCCATTGCTGGTGTGGGCTATTCCCTGTGGCGGCTGTCGCGGCGGATGGAACGTCTATCTCCCGCCGCGCGGGGCCTGGCCGTGGCGGCCGCTTTCGCTTGGGCTTCGCAAGTCATTCACGCGGCTTTCGATTTCGGGCTCTACCTGCCCGCCAACATGCTGATGCTGGCCACGTTCACCGGCGCGGCGGTTGGGTTAAGGGAAGGCATACAGAGGAAATCTTCCCAAAACTCGAACCCCGTGGTTGTGGTGCCCTGGTTTTCCAAGGTGGTGTTGGCGGGGGTGGCGGCCAGTTTGATGATCGGTTGGATGGATGTCCGTCGCCTGGCCGCGATTGAAACCGTGCATCGGGCTTCTCGCCGGCAAGTCAATGTGGACCATCAGCCCGCCGGGGAGATTCAAGACGACATCCAAAGGCTCACGGAGGCCACGCGGGACCGCTGGGACGACGCGGAAGCGCATCTGCGGCTGGCTGAGTTATGGACGCAGCAATTTCGCATCGAGATGTTTGGCCGGCTCCGACTGGAGGCGGATCCTCGCGCGGCGGACGAGGCACTATGGCAATTGACAGCGTTGAGCGTGTTGCATGATCGCGCGCAACCAGGATTGGGAACCAAGCTCGCCGAGCATCTGGATGAGTTGCGGACCGATCCCTCGATTGCTAGCAATCTCTATCCGGCTACGCGACATCTGCTGCTGGCCCGTCAGGCGTGTCCTTTGATGGCCAAGGCACATTTAGGCTTGGCGGAATTGGCGTTTCTAACAAACTCCCCGGCGAGCGAAGCCACCTCCATTCGCCGAGCCTGCCGCCTCGCTCCGTCCGATGCCCGACTGCAATACCATGCGGGGGTTTTGGATTGGAACGCCAGACGCACCAGCCAGGCCGCGGAAGCATGGCGGCGGTCCTGGCAGATCACTTCGGAATTTGAAGACGAAATCCTCAGACAACTCGCCAAAGCGGACAACGCCGATGCGCTTTTCGAAAAACTGTTGCCCGATCGGCCTGAGGTGCTGGTAGGTTTGGCCGAGACATACGCCAAGCATGGCGAGCATCCCCAGCGGCAAGCGTTGTTACGAAAAAAAGCGGACGAAGCACTTGCCAAGGTCGAACGTCCCACGCCGGAGACGTATCAATTGCGTGGCAAGCTGGCCTGGCTCATGGAAAACGATGAGACGGCCGTGGAACAATACCGTCGCGCGTTGCTCTACGAACCGACCAACCTCCGCTGGCGATATGAACTGGCCCAAATTCTTCATGAAACCGGAGATTTGGAGGAGGCTTACCGCGAGGCCAAATGGTGTCTCGACCGGCAACCTCGCTATGGCGACTACCGAAACTTGGTAAAACTCTTGCAGAATGAAATGCTGCAACAGGGGACGAACACCGACTGAACGGCCATCCGTGGGAATCGGATGATAATTTCATGCGGTATCCGCAGGGCGAACGAAAACATCACGAAGCAACATCGAACCGAGACGCCCCATGATCACCAATGGTAATTTCTTCGTGGTCGGGATCACGGCCCTCGTGGTGAGTATTTTGCTCACGCGAGCCTATCAAGTGCTGGCCCTGCGGTGGGGACTGGTCGACGTGCCGGACCGAGGCCGGAAAATACATGAGCGGGCCGTCCCCGTCGGAGGCGGATTGGCGGTGTTTCTGGCGACGCTGGCCGCCGTTCTCGGTTGGCTCACGCTTTATGGGGGAAACATCTGGCTCACGCCGGAAAATCATTCCACCTTTCTGGGATTGTTGGCCGCTTCAAGCCTGCTAGTGACGGTGGGACTGATCGATGACGGATGGGGATTGCGTGGCCCTGTCAAGTTGGGTTTCCAAGTGCTGGCCGCGTCGGCGGTGATGTTTTCCGGCGTGGTGATCGACTCAGTGCAAATTTTTCAGTGGCAAATCCATCTAGGCGTGATGGCCCTGCCTTTCACCATGTTTTGGCTGTTGGGAGCCATCAACGCCTTGAACCTGATCGATGGCTCCGATGGACTGGCGGCTACGGTCGGCGCGATTTTGTGTTGCGCCATCGCCGTCATGGCGGCGGTGAACGGATACGTGGCGGAATCGATCATCGCCGCCGCCCTAGTCGGCTCCTTGCTCGGCTTTTTGGCGTTCAATCTGCCGCCCGCAGCCATATTCTTGGGTGATACCGGCAGTATGCTGATCGGTTTGGTGGCCGGGACGTTGGCCATCAGCGGCTCTTTCAAAGGGGCGGCCACCGTCGCGCTCACCGCGCCACTAGCCATCTGGTCCATCCCGATTCTCGATTCCACTTTGGCGATTCTCCGCCGAAAACTCACCGGCCGCAGCATTTACTCCGCTGACCGGGGGCATCTGCACCACGTGCTTCAGCGGCGCGGCTACACCAGTTGGCGCATTGTCTGCCTGACCGCCGTGCTCTGCGCCGCCACCGCGACGGCAGGCGTGGTGAGCGTTTACCTCAAAAACGAGGCGTATGCGGTCATCGGCACGTTGACCGTGATCGCTTCCCTGATCGTGGGGCGGATCTTTGGATACGCCGAATTTCAATTGCTCATGTGCCGCGTCCGGGGCGTGTTCTTCCCGTGGCTAGCGACGCAGGCCAGGCCCGGAGGCTCCGGCGGGCGGGAAACACGGGTCCGCATCCAAGGCCAAAAGGATTGGGCGGAGCTTTGGCAGCGGCTGGTGGACGCGGCCTCGGCACAGGGTTTGCAAAAGATCGAACTTAGCCTCAGTATCCCTTGGTTGCAGGAAAGCTATTACGCCAGTTGGGACAGCCATCGCCGAACGGCACAATTGTGCTGGAAGGCCCAAGTCCCCCTAATGGCGCATGGCCACCATATCGGACATCTGGATATCACCGGCCCGAGTGAGGACGGGCTGCTCGGGCTAAGGATTTCGCGTTTGGCCACGGTCGTGGACGAGGTGGAAAGCTACTTGTCTTCCTTGGAAGGGCTCAAGGAGATTCATGAGAATGTACCCCACGAGTCCCTGGAGCAGGAGGAAAGCGTGCGTGTTTCACCGAGTGAAGCCGCGGACCGATTGCGGCTGATTCGCACCACGGAAACCTGAGATTTTCGGCATCGTCAGTCTTTACATGTCTTGCCGCCAAGCAAGCTCGCCGACCTTGTGCGGGATTTTCCGATTCGTGAGGGCCTATCTTGCATCGAGCCCGCGAAGTTGTCCAATCCTCGGGATGGCTGCTGGGAACGGCGCGGATTGTGTCGCGCGGGACTCGCGTTTTGCTGGAAAAAATGGTTCAGCCGATTTGGAGGCAATCGCTGCAAGCCTGTGGCGATGGTTGCCGGATTCAATGGGGAGCCTGGGTGGAACACCCCCGCCAAATCCGCATGGGCAGCGGCTGCCTCGTCGCCCGCAACAGCGTGATTGTGAGCGAAAATCCCCACGGCATGTTGCGGATGGGCAACCGCGTGCGGATCAATCGCAACACGCACGTGGACCATACGGGCGATTTGTATCTCGAAGATGACGTGTTGATCTCCGAAGATGCCATGATCTACACCCATTCGCATGGCTATGATCCCCGCTCGGAACCGACCTGGGCTTCATTGACGGTGGGCCATGGTGCTTGGATCGGCGCGCGGGCGATCATCTTGCCCAGCGTCCATTCCATTGGCGCGGGCGCGGTCGTGGCGGCGGGCGCCGTGGTGACCAGGGGTGTGCCTCCGCGCGCCGATCCAAGCACCATGGCCCACCGTCAATGGAGCCCAGGTCGGTTCCGAGCGGGGGTCATAGCCCTG
>JANQPP010000155.1 GCA_028289405.1 Pirellulales bacterium | reverse complement strand
GCTCCGCCTGCGATGGGTTTTCCGTTGGAGCGGGGGGAGGAGCGGCGGTTGCGGGAGGCGGAGTCGTGGCTGGAGGAGGGGCGGTATGCCGGGGCGGTGCGGTTTTTGGGGGAGCTGTTGCGGCGGGCGGAGGACCACTTCCTGCCCGGCCCTTCGGCGGAGGAGTACCGCGGCCTGAAGGCCGAAGCGGCGCGGTTGCTGCGGACGTTGCCGGCGGCGGGACGCCAGGCGTATGAACTGCAATTCGGCGCCGCGGCCCAACGGCGGCTGCAAGCGGCGGCCCAACAAGGGGACTTGGCCGCCCTGGAGGCGGTGGCCCGGGAAGAGGCCCTGACCGCGGCGGGAGACCAGGCCCTGTTCCTGTTGGGGCGGCGGTACCTGGACCTGGGAGAGGCGGACCTGGCGGGGGCCTGCTTCGGGCAACTTTGGGAACGCAGTGACGCTTCCCCCCTACGGCCCCTGGCCGGCTGGTGGCGGGCCGTCTGCCTGGCTTGGCAAGGGGACGACGCGGCGGCGGAATCGCTGATGCGGACACTCAAGACAGAATACCCTCGACCCGACTGGCAGCGGGCGGGCCAGCCCTGGCAATGGTTCGACGAGGGGGCATCTCCCGTCGCTTGGCTTCGCGAGCAGGTCGGCGGCCTGCCCACGCCGCGAACTTCGGAGGCCGCGCCCTGGCCGCTCTTGGGAGGCAACGCGGCCCGCAATGCCCGCTCCTCGGGGGACCGACCCTTGCTGCATCCCCGCTGGCGGGTGCGGACGGCGGATCATCCGGTGGCGGAGAAGCTGGTGGAGCGGATCCGCCGCACGTACGTGGAGGAGCAGGTGCCGGCCCTGCCCAGCACGCATCCCTTGGTAGTGCGGGACACGGTGCTGATGCGGACGCCCAGCGGCTTGTGGGCGGTCGATTTCCGCACCGGGAAGCGGATTTGGCAGGTGGAATCGATTTCCGGCCAGGCGCTCGACCGCTGGCTGGGAACGGAACTGCCGCTGGAGGATCCTTCGGCGGCCATGCTGGGGACGCAGGCCGCGCGGGGCCTGGAGCAGCGGCTCTGGGAGGACGCGGTCTATGGCACGCTGGCCAGCGACGGCGAGCGGGTCTACACGATCGAGGAACTGGGCTGGGCCGTGCAGACGCAGCGGGGGACCAACGTGTTCCTCCCCAGCGGGCGGCAGCAGCCGGCGGCCGAAGCCCCCAAAAGCTACAACCGTCTATCTGCTTGGCAACTGCGGACACAAGGCAAGCCGAGCTGGAGCGTGGGCGGGCTGGACGGCGGGGCCGAACCGGCCTTGGCGGGCGCCTTCTTTTTGGGACCACCGCTGCCGGCGGCGGGACGGCTGTATGCCCTGGTGGAACGCCAAGGCGAACTGCGGCTGGCCGTGCTCCAGGCGGAGACGGGCCGGCTGCTCTGGTCGCAAATCTTGACGGTCGTCGAGGACTCCATTTTGCAGGACCTGCCCCGGCGGCTGGCCGGAGCGACCCCCTCGCTGGCCGAGGGGATGCTTGTCTGCCCCACCGCGGCGGGGGCCGTGGTGGGCGTGGACCTCACCCGCCGCGCCCTGGCCTGGGGCTTCGCCTATGCGCCCATCGCGCCGCCGGGAACGCCCCGCGGCAACCGCCGCCAGACCTGGAACCGCCCGCCGGGAGACCGCTGGCAGCAGTCCCCGCCCTTGCTGGCCGAGGGCCGCGTGTTATTGACGCCCGTAGATTCCAATGAGCTGTTCTGCCTCGATCCCCGCGATGGCCGTCCGCTGTGGCGGCAGCCCCGCCAGGACGCCCTCTACCTGGGCTGCGTGAGCGGGGGGCAGGTGCTGCTGGTCGGCACGCGGCTGGCCAGCCGCAGCCTGGAGACGGGCGAGATACTCTGGGAAACCCCGCTGCCGGAGGGGAGCCTCCCCAGCGGCCGAGGCTTCTTCAACGGCACGCACTACTTCCTCCCACTGACCTCCGCCGAAGTGGTCCAAATCGATCTCCACACCGGCCAGATCATGGGCCGGGCCCGTTCGCGGAGCGGACAAGTGCCGGGGAACCTGGTCGGATATCGACAGGAAGTGATTTCCCAGGGCGTGGACTGGCTGGAGACCTTCCCCCAGCTCCCCGCCCTGCGGCGGCAAGTGGAATTGGCCCTGGGGCAGGACCCACAAGACCCCCGGGCACATCTCTACCGGGGTCAAATTCTCTGGGAAGAGGGGGACGTGGGAGGAGCCCTGGCCGACCTGCACGCCGCCCACGAGACCTTCACCGCGCGGGAAGCCGAATTCCCCGCCGACGCCGAGCAACGGTTCCCCTTCACCGCCGGCCGGCTGCGGTCGCGGGAACTGCTCGTGGCCGGACTGCTGGAGACGCTGCGGACCGACTTCGACCAGGCCCGGCCTTGGCTGCCCGAACTGGCCACGCTGGTCCGCCGGCCCCAGGAACGGGTCGCCCTCTGGCGGTGGGCCGGCTGGGGACATCAGCAGGCGGGAGAGACGCAGGCCGCCTTGCAGGCTTACCTGCGGCTGGTCGACGGCGAACATGAACCGCCCCTGGAAGAGGTCGAGCCCGGCTGGCGGGTCCGACGCGACCGGTGGCTGCGGGCCCGCTTCGCCGAACTGCGGGAAACAGCCACGCCGGAGGACCGGCGGCTGCTGGAGGAGGCAGTTGCCGCGCGGCGGCCCACGCCGCAATCGGACCTGGCCACCTGGCGGCGATTTTTGGGACATTTTGGCGGCCACCCCCTGGCGGAAGAGTTGCGGCCCCAACTGGCCACGCGGCTGCAAGCGGCGGGCCGCTGGCTGGAAAGCGAACTCCAGTGGCGGCAGGTGCAAGGGAACGGCCCTCCGGCCCGGCAAGCCCAGGCCGCCGCCGCACTGGCGGAGCTGTTAAGCACGGCGGGCCGGCCCGAGGACGCGGCATATTATTATCGGCAGCTCGCCACCCGCTGGGCCGACACGCCTTGTGGGGACGGCCTCACCGGTCGGCAAATCGTCGCCGCCCTGCCGACGGACGGCCCAGCCCACGCGTACCTGTCCCCCCGCGACCCGTGGCCCCAAGGCCGCGTGAAACTGACCCTGGCCCGCGCCCCCAGCACCCGCTCCCCCCAACAACTCCTCTCCCTCCCCCACCGCTCCCCCCACAACCCCTTCCTCCAACACACCCTCCTCCAACTCGACCCAGGTCGGCAGAGGCTGTTGGGCCGTGGGGTTTATGGACAACTGATTTGGTCGCTGCCCTTGGGATCCCAAGGAAATCCGCGTCTGGGATCCAACTATCATCCCGCCGCGTTGAATTACGCGCGGAGTGACGGCCACTTTTGTCTGGTGGCCTTGGGATACCAGCGGTTTGGTGTCGATCTCTTGGGAAGCGAAGGCGACCGCAGGCCGCGAGTGCTTTGGACGCGGAATCTGCTGGCAGATTATCCGGGCGTGCATGCCAACCTCGGTTTCCGTGCTCGCTTGGAGACTCAGCCCTGGGGGGAACGCCGCTACGAAGTGAGCGACCGGCTCAACTTGCTGGGCTCACTGGAAAACGTGGGAAGGGGAGTGTCGTTTTTCCTGGATCGGCGTGACTTGACCGCCATGGATTCCGTGACCGGAGATGTGGTGTGGACCCGCCACGGCTGGCCACAAGGGACCGACCTATTCGGCGATAGCCGGTTCTTGTTCGTGGCCGCGCCCGGCTCCGCGATGGCCACGGTCTTGCGGCCCCGCGACGGGGAAGAACTAGGTGAACGCCACGTGGGCGACGAGGGAGAACGTATCGCCACTTGGGGGAGAAGCGTGGTGCAATGGCGGGCTGGCGAGGAAGAAATCGAACTGCGTTACGTGGATGTCTGGTCAGGGGAGGTGCATTGTTCCGCGAAGCTGGCGGCACCGGCTCTGGCCGCCATGAACTCGACTGGCAGCGAATTGGCGGTGGTGGATTCGGAAGGAACGCTGCGGATTCTATCTCTCTCAAAGCGTCGATTCGTCGTGGAAGACCGCTTGGAAATCAAGAGTCTGCCCCGAAGACTGCATTTGTTGACGAGCCGTGGGGAAATGGTGGTCGTGCTGAATGAAGCGGGCTCGCCCTCCATTTCCCGTTATCGCCGCCGCATCCACAACTATCGCCAATTCATGGTCTCGGGAAGCCTCGTCGGTTACCGCCGGGAGGACGGGGAGCGGCTGTGGACTCGCGAAGTCGAGGAGCAGGCGATGATCAACGAAATCCCCTGGGAGGTTCCCCTGCTGGTCTTCGCCACCCGCGTGATTCAGCCAGCGACCAAGAATGTTCCTCGCAGCCGGCAATCGGTCTCCCTGGTTTGCCTCGATACCCGGACGGGCGACCCAGTGGCCGAGCGGGACGAGCTCTCGGTGCGGGCACGAGATTTGGCCGTGCTGGCCCATCAGAAACGCGCGGAGGTACGCATTTTTCTGGGGAATCACGCCTTCGTATTGGCCTATCCCCGAAACGAGTGAGCCTTGAAAAAGACTGGCATGCTCCCTGGAGTTCCGGAGGATTTTGACGAGAATATGCGAATTCAGGTCTGGCGAGCTGCCGGTTTTTCCAGGAATTCCATCAATTTTGATTGCTGGCGGCAATTTTCTCGCATCATCTGTAGGACCCAATTATAATAACACTCATGTAAGGACCGGCATGCGACGGGAATGCATTGAGGGGATTTCCCGGCGGTTTGCCGCCAAAAAGTCAAAGAAAACATCCTGGGTTTCCTAGATTGACTGTAAAAATTAATTTTTTTGTGGAATCCAGAAAGTAGACAGCGGATGATGCTGTCGTTATACTCTGACTCATCAACCTGACTTACCGGCCTGGGGAGATTCAATAATGAAGGTTCGTGAATTCGCGCAACGGTTTGTGCAACTTGCCGTGGTGGTGGTGTTGGTGGCGATTCCCGCCACGGGTTTGTTGATTCCTCCTTCCTCTGAATCCACATGGGCGGATCCGGGTGAGGAGCTTCCCAATCCTTCCGTGGCTTCGGTGGCGGAACTGTTGGGGGCCAATTTGAGTGCCAGTGCGGATCCCAAGGCGCTCTCCTCGGCTGAGGCTATTTTGGCGAGCGGCACGGTCGCGAACAATTTCGATGGCCCTCCCTTCTATTTCTTCGGGGATGTGAATGCCGATGGCCGGACGGACTTGTCCGATTTCACCATTATCAAGAACAATATGGGTTTGGTGGGCCTCAATGCGACCCGCACCCGGGGCGACTTGACCGGCGACCGCATTGTCGGCCTGGATGACTTTGCCATCATGAAATTCTTCTTCGGTTCGACCAGCCCCTTCCTCCCGTAGGATGACTCCAGGCTGCTGAGAACCGCCGGCTTCCCAGGATAACGTGAGAAAACAGCGGGCGAAGGGTTACGACTCTTCGCCCGTTTTTTTACGCGCGGGCCGTCATCTCGAACCCTCATGCATCCATACCGGTCGCCGTGGCGGGGCTATGCATCCGCACGGGACCGGAGCCGGTGGCAATGATTTCGGCCTCTCTTCCAGCCAGTTCCCGCCATCGTTGCTTCACGTGGTCCTGGTCCATGAAGGCAGACGCGAGCCGCAGATATGTGGAGTGATGCCGCGCTTCGGACTCAAACAGATCGTCATAGAAGCGGACCAGTTCCTCATCGGCCAAATGCTGCCGCAACAGGCCGAACCTTTCGCAAGAGCGGGCTTCGATCAGTCCGGCCACGAGCAACCTGTCCACCGCGCGTTGCGGCTCGCCGTGGCGGATCAACTCGTGCAAGTCGCGGCCATAAGTGCTGGGCTTGAGCTTACGGTAACGGATCCCGCGCCGCTGGAGTAATTCCAAGACCTGGTTGAAGTGTTCCAGTTCTTCGACCACGATTTCCGATAGGGGCTGGCATATTTCGGCCGGTCGCACATACGCGAAGAGCAGGTTCATGGCCGTACCCGCCGCTTTTTTTTCGCAATGCGCGTGATCGATGAGCACCTCCTCCAGGTTTTGCTGGACTTGATCCACCCATTCTGGCGGCGTCACACTTTGCAGCCCTAACATGAATCGGTTCCGTAGCCAAGAATTAAGGAAGGAGAAGCGCCATCGGCGATCCATCGTCGCCCCTGGAACCTGCTTCCGCAACCCGGTTTTGCCCGTGGCGTGTCAGGCGTGCAAGTTGCGTCCTGGACGCTAGATTTCACGAGGCACAACAGCGAAAATACCCCTATCCATTTATTAGTGCGAGTCGCACTTACGTGTGGCGTCCGTGGCGCTGGAAATTGTGAGTCGAAACAGCGCGAAGGCCGCTACACTTTCACCTAAACGCGGTCTCGGATCTCATCCATGTTCACCATCCATCTACAAGGCATCGGCAAACGCTACGGCGCGGAAGCCGTTTTGGAGAATGTCCGCGCCTCGCTGCTGGAGGGGGACCGGATTGGCCTGGTGGGCCCGAATGGATCGGGGAAGTCCACGCTAATGCGGATTATGGCTGGGCTGGAGGAGGCGGATATCGGAGAAGTCGCCGCCGATGGTGGGCCGCGCGTCGGATACTTGGAGCAGCACCCCTCCTTTTCCGAGGAGCGGAACGTGTGGGAGGAAGCGTACTCCGCGCTGGAGCACGTCGCGAAATTGCCGCAAGAACTGGAAGACGTGGCCTCCCAGTTGGCGGACTGTGCCGACCCAGTGACGCGAAAGACGTTAGAAGTACGGCTCGATCGTCTGCAACACGAGATTGCACGGACCAACGCCTACCGGCTCGACCATGAGGTGCAGCGGGTCTTGCACGGGTTGGGGTTTTCCGAGGAGACATATGCCCAGCCGGTCACGCAGCTCAGCGGAGGGCAGCAGAACCGGCTGCTTTTGGCCCGGCTCCTGTTGGACGCGCCGGAGGTGATGCTGCTGGATGAACCGAGCAATCACCTGGACATCGAGGCCACCGAATGGCTGGAGGACTACCTGGCCTCTTCCTCGGGGTCGTTCGTGCTGGTCAGCCATGACCGTTTCCTGCTGGACAAGGTGACGGGCCAAACTTGGGAATTGTTCCAGGGAGAAATCGAAGCCTATCGCGGCAATTACTCGGCGTACCGTCGGCAGAAGGCGGAACGGCTCGAAGTCCAGCGGAAGACCTACGAAAATCAACAGGAATTCATCGCCAAGACCGAGGACTTCATCCGCCGCAATCACTACGGACAAAAACATGCCCAAGCGGAGGACCGCCGGAAAAAGCTGGAACGGCTGGAACGCGTCCCGCCACCACGCGAAATCCGCTCCCCGCCGATGCGGTTCCCCGCCGCTTCCCGTACGGGGGATATCGTGCTGCGGGTAGAACGGGCAGCGAAGGGGTTCGAACGCCCCCTGTTTGGCGACCTCAGCTTCGATATCCTGCGTGGCGAGCGGTGGGGCATTTTGGGTCCCAACGGCAGCGGCAAGACCACGCTGCTCCGCTGCATCCTGGGCGAGGTCCCGCTCGATGAGGGAAAGTTTCACTTGGGAACCGGTGTGCAGCCGGGGTATTTCGACCAACATCTGGAGAGCGTGGCGGAAGACCGGGAAGTCGTGGAAGCGGTGCGCCCCGTTGGCAAGGAACTGGACGAACCGGCGCGGAGGGACCTGCTCGCGCGGTTCGGCATCCAGGGAGACATGGCTTTCCAACGCATCGGCACGCTCAGCGGAGGAGAGCGGAACAAAGCGGCCCTGGCCAAACTGGCCGGCTCGGATGCGAATTTCCTGATCCTCGACGAACCGACGAATCACCTCGATTTGTGGGCCCGAGAAGCTTTGGAAGCCGCCCTGCAAAAGTTCGACGGGACGCTGCTGTTTGTGAGCCACGATCGCTTCTTTCTCAACCGCGTGGCGGACCGGCTGCTGGTGATGGAGCCGGGCGGTTTCCGCGTGATCCACGGCAACTACGATACGTACCGCCATCTGGCAAGTCAGGCCGCGTCGGAAGCCCCAGCAAAAAGTAACGGAGCGCCCGAAAAAAGCTCGGGCGGTAAATCCCCGCCGAAACGTCCCGCGAAAGAGAAACGAAAACGCCGGTTTCCCTACCGCAAGGTGGAGGATATCGAGGAAGAGATCATCCAGCGGGAAGCGGAATCCGAGGATTTGCGAGACCAGTTGTGCCGTCCCGAGGTCCTGCGGCAAGGGGACAAAGCGCGGGAGCTGACACTTCGGCTGGAGGAACTCGACGAGCGAATCCGCGCCTTGTACGAACATTGGGAAGAGGCCACGGAGTTGGCGTGAAGAACGTACACTTCATCACGCATCTCAACCAACATCGTTGACATTTCGCAATTTCCAACAGACTGAATTGCACACCGCCAAACGGGCCGGCCGCATGCGTTCCCTCTATCGCTTCAACGCCACGATTGACCATCGCTCGCTGGGGCTATTCCGCATCGGCTTGGGGCTGATGCTCCTAGTGGATTTGGCACTCCGCTGGCCGCACGCGCTCGCGTTTTATTCCAGCCAAGGTATTCTGCCGGACGCGGGCATCGTGGGCGAAACAGGCCGGTGGCGGCTGGCGTTTCCGCTCGCCTGGCACGACTCGCCACTGTTTGTGTATGTAGTGTTCACCGCCACGCTGGTCTTCTATCTCCTGTTCACGCTCGGCATGTGGACCCGCGTGGCCACGGTGCTCACTTGGCTGGCATTTCTCACGCTGCGTCATCGAAATCCACTGGTGACGATTGGCGCTGATCAAGTCATGGCTTGCTTGTTGCTGTGGTCGATCTGGCTGCCGCTGGGCGCCCGCTTTTCATTCGATGCCCTGCGCCGGCGGTACCGCCGGCTGGCCAAAGTCTCTCCGGCTCGGGTGGCGGATTTGCCGGCCGAGGAAGATTCTCCGAGCAGCCACACATCGCTGGCCGGGCTGGCCATCGTGCTGCAAATCGCCATCATCTATCTGGGCACGGCCCTACAGAAAACGGGGGATTCCTGGTGGCCAGACGGCACGGCGGTCTACTTCACGCTGCACATGGACCAGTCCATCCACGGCTTCGCGGCCTGGCTGCGGGAAAAGCCGCTTATCTGGCTGCAAGCCATGACCTGGGTCACGCTGGTCGTGGAGTACGCGGCCGCGCCGCTGATCCTCTCTCCTTGGGGGCAGCCTTGGCTCCGCCGATTGATCATCGTGGCCCTCACACTCTTGCACGTGGGCATCGCTGTGACGCTCAAGGCGAGTACGTTCTCCTACGTGATGATCGCTTCGTACGCGCTGCTGCTCACGGAGCGGGACTGGCAAGCTCTGGTGGCGCTAGGCCGACGCTGGACCCGCGCCGTCACGTGCTACTATGACGACAGTTGTGGTATTTGCGAGCGGGCTTGCCGCGCCGTGCAATGCTGCGATGCGTTTGGCCGCATCAC
This sequence comes from Pirellulales bacterium, assembly GCA_028289405.1. GTDB lineage: Bacteria > Planctomycetota > Planctomycetia > Pirellulales > JANQPP01 > JANQPP01. The sequence continues at coordinate 47,688 of JANQPP010000155.1, read as the reverse complement.
ATTCATCGGCAACTCCGACTCCTCCCAGTTTCGGCACGAAATCTCCGTCCCGCTCACGGAGCGGACGATCATCGTAATTGACAACGAGACAGGCCGGCAGGAAATCGAGGCCCGGGGCGCGGCGCTCGTCTCGCGAGCACTTACGCCCCCCTGGCACATTTTCCGGCTGATGGCGCTGCCTGGTTGCGTGCAAGTTGCGAACGTGGTTTACCGGCTCGTGGCCCGCAATCGCCACCGCATTTCCGCCGCCTGCGGGTGGGGAGCGTGCGGACTGCGGCCACCGGAAAGTACTCCTGCCGCCCCTGAAGATGTGTCGGCAACGCCTACGCTGCGGTCGCATGCTTGGGTGGCCCCTGTTGTTGCCGTGTTGCTGCTGTTTTCGCTGGTAGCGGCCTACAATGAGAACGTCGCCTTACCCTATGCCGAGCAAGGCTTGCCCCAGGTGGATCCCGGCGGGGCCGTGTCGCATTTCACGGGCTTCACGCGGACCTTTCAGCAGTGGAACATGTTCGCGCCCGATCCGCCCCGCAACGACGGCTGGTGGGTCCTCTGGACCGAGTCGGAAGCGGGAACGCGGGTGACTTGGCCCGATCAAGTCGCGCACGATTTGGATCGGGAAGGCGTACCGGTGAGCTGTTCCTGGCCGCTGCCTCACATCTCCCTTTGGCGGACCTACCTCAAACATCAATTCGTTTCGCGCGAGAGAGAAGAGCAACCGCGGATCTTGGAGATGCGGCGGCAGTTGTTTCGCTGGCTAGCCCAGACGTGGATCTCGCAAAAGCTTCTCGGAAGCAGGGCAGAACTGGACGCGGAGCGGATCGGGCTGACTTACATCCGGCAGATTACGGCGGATCCAGGTCAAGAAGAACTTCCGACCCAGGCGGTGGAACTTGGTGCGCTTGACCTGTCCAGCCAAGAGTTCCAAGCCTCTGCTTCGCCGGACGTGGTGATCACTTGGTATGCCAATGGCAAGAAGCGGGACGAGGGGGCCTATTCCGAAAACACACGGGAAGGCGTATGGCGGTTCTGGCGCCGAAGCGGAGAACTGGACGCCATCGGCAGTTACCAAAAAGGCTTCAAGCACGGACCCTGGCGGGAATGGCAGGAAAATGGCGGCTGGGAAGCCGGGCCTTATGTAAAAGGCCAGCGGGACGGGGAGTGGGTGCATTATTATCCCGATGGTGAGCGGCAGCAGGTGGGCACCTACCGGCAGGGAAAGCGGGAAGGGGAATGGGAAATGTGGTTTCCCGATGGCAAGCTGCAAAGCCGCTCCGGTTTCCGCCAGGACCAGCAGCATGGCGAAGCGGTGCAGTGGCACGCGGGCGGCAAAGTCGCCAAGCGGGGCACCTTCGTCAACGGACAGCGGCACGGCACCTGGCAAACTTTCTACGCGAGCGGCCAGCCCGCCTTGGAGGGCGAGTTTCAGCGGGACCGTCCGGACGGTCCGGTGACGTCCTGGCATCCCAACGGCCAGCCGAAAGAAAAAGGGACCTACCGGCAGGGACAGCGCGCCGGCACCTGGACCAATTGGTATGAGAACGGCCAAAAAAGCCAAGAGGGGGAATTCCGCGCCGGCCAGCAACACGGCACGTGGACCTACTGGCATCCCAACGGCCAAAAGGGCCATGAAGGCGAATTTCGCGCCGGCCAAAAGGTCGGCGTTTGGCTCCGCTGGAACCGCGAAGGGGAAGAAATCTTTCGCCAAGACTTCGGCGGCCAGTAGTTCCCCGCCTCGAAATTTTCGGGCTGCCGCCTACCATTTCGTAAACGGCGAGCGGAAATGCTGAGTGGCAAGGCACCCAACCCACCAAACTAATTGGGGCGGGAACGGTCATCGTTCGCGGACGAATAGATCAGCGCGCCCAGGATGCCGCCGAGGAATCCGAACACCAAGCCAAACATGGCGTGGAGCGTTCGCTCGAAGCTGAAGATGGCCATTTGATGCATCTTGGAAAGCTTTACGACACCATCGTTCGTTTCAGGCATGTATTCCTTGAGCAGCTTCGCGATTTCCTCGACAAATAGTTGGTGTTCCGCCACCTGCAGGACCGGATAATTGGCGATCAGCCAAGCCGTCCAGCCGAACAGGGCAAAGCCGGTCCAAAATGCCCGGGGCCTGCCACGCAAAAAGAGGGCAGCGAGCACCGCGCCGAGTTGGACCGCGAGCGCGATCGTGAACAACAGCCGCGCCCAAAACCAACCTCCTTTTGTAAATGTGACGGCGCAAACCGCGACGAGTGCCGTCAACAGCAGCAGGTGTTTCAACGTAAAGCGAATCATGGGCTACCTTCCGCATACACCGGTGCCAAGGCCGGCCCAACCCTGTGGGAATCAGCATGATGGTAGGGTACGGCGGTTTGCCGTCTACCATTTTCGTAAACGGCGAGCGGGAACGTTGGGTGGCGAGCACCCAATCTACCAAATACGTGCGACCGCTTGCACGGGCAAACATCCCGACGTGCCGTGGGTGTTAAGTCACTAGGCCCTTGGTGACCATCATGAAGACGTCTTCCAGCGTGGGGTCCTTTTCCGCGAATGAGCGGACGCGCACTCCCTGGTCCACGAAATCGTCTACCAGCTTGGCGACCTCCTCATCGCCCGCTTGCCATTCCAGCATCACGCTCCCGTTGCCACTGTCGCGGATCTCAAGCACGTTGGGCAGACCATGCAGAATGGCCATGCCCATTTCGCGGTTCTGATGGAATTTGATTTCGATCACGCGGTGTCCGCGGATCTGGCGGTACACCTTATCCATGGGGCCATGCATCAGGAGCTGCCCCCGTTCGATGATGCCGATCGAAGTGCAGCAATCGGCCAACTCCGTGAGGATGTGGCTGGAGATGAGGATCGTCTTCCCCATCTTGCGGAGTTCCTTGAGCAGCGCTTTCACCTCCAACCTCGCCCGGGGATCCAGACCGCTGGAAGGCTCATCCAGGATGAGCACCGGCGGGTCGTGCACGAGCGTCTTGGCCAAGCAGAGCCGCTGCTTCATCCCCCGTGAAAGTCCGCTCACGAAGTCGTCCCGCTTGTGCGTCAGATCCAAGAGGTCGAGCACATCGCCGATGACCTGCTTGCGTCGCGCGCGAGGAATCTGATAGGCCACGGCGAAGAAATCCAAGAACTCCCAAACCTTCATGCCGTCGTAAACGCCGAAGTTGTCCGGCATGTAGCCGATGCTGCGGCGGACCTCCAGCGGCTCCTGCGTCACGCTGTGGCCGTTGACGATCCCCTCGCCGTGGCTGGCCTTGAGCAGCGTGGTGAGGAAGCGGATCGTGGTGCTCTTGCCCGCGCCGTTGGGGCCGATGAAGCCGAACAGTTCTCCCGCCTCGATCTTGAGGTTGAGATTCTCCACGGCGACAAAATCGCCGTACTGTTTGCCGAAGTTGATCAGTTCAATCATGAAGTCGGTCCCACACTCGCGGAAAATGTCCGCGAGTCGTCTACCTGGACAGCGGATCGCGAAGGACGTTCGCCCGCTGATGGATGAAACTGGATTTAGCGTTGAGGTCCGGTTGTGGCGGTGGTTCGTCTGCCCGCGCCAAATTCGCCACCACAAGCGTGGAATACCAGGCCTGCGGGGGCTCCGGATCGAGCCGCATGCCCGGTAAGGGATCGCTCCCCAACCGCTGGGCGACGAGGCGATATTCCCCCGCGCGGAACCCTCGCATTTCCTGAGCGAGCTGCACGAGCCGTCCCAAGGACATCTTTTGTTCCGGCTCGGGAGCATAACTCGGCTTTTCCGATTGCCACAAATCATACAAGGTTTGATTCCCTTCCAAGGGTTGGAATTTCAAACCCGCGCTGCCGCCGGCGGCCAGTTCGCCGATCCAGGCGATTTCCAGGCGGTCCTGCTCCGTGGTGCGGAGGACCGCCGCATTCGCCAAATCCCAATCGGTGCCGTTGTTGAGCCGTGGCAGACCGCTGCGCTGCTCGAGTTCCAAAACCCCGCCAACCGGTAGGAAATGTTCCGCCCGCACCATACCCGTCGCGTTGGAAGGGACGGATACTCCCGAAAGCTGTGCCCGGGCGTCCGACGTGAATCGCACGACATCCGGTTCTTGTCCAAGTTCCATCTCGTACGCGCTGCTCACCGAAAAGGGCTGTGCCAACGCATGCGGATCGTCGAAGCTGATCCCGTAGCTCGTGGAAAGGGACGTATATAGCGCCGAATAGCGAGTGACATGCGCCCTCGGGTAACCGGCCTGCAATTCGACGACGGACAATTCGGTGCGGGAACTGGCGAAGCCGATGTCCAGCCGGGCCAGTTTGACCACGGAGGCCGCGGCGATAATCGCCAGAATGGGCACTGCCACCCACGCCCATTCCAAACGGCCCAGCGTGCGGAAGATGGCGAAATTGAACGGCACCAGCACCAGCAAATAGGCCGCCAGGACCCAAGCCACGAAGCTGGCGCGGGGGATCTCGATCCCTGCCGCTTCCCGCAAGATGCTCCGTGCCGAGTCATTGGGGAGTGAAAAATCGTTCCACGTCGCCAGTTCGTTCGACGCCATCTTCTCGTGCGTCTCCGCCACCACGCTCGTCTCCGGATCCGCGGGCATTCCGTAGCCGTAGGGACTCGTTTGCTGCTGGATCTCTTCCTTGCGGGCCACTTCTTGGAACTGTTTGATCTCCTCTTCAGTGAGGCCGAAGTAAGGCCGGTTCAAGATGTCTCTGCTAAAGAACCGGACACGGCTGTTGAGCCGCGGATCGAAGCGGCGGTAGCGGTTGTCGCCGGCCCAGTCGAGTTGGATCTCCTGCTGGACCAGGCGGTACTCGCGCGGGGGTCGCCGGAGCAAGCAGGCGTTGAAAAATCCGTCGAAGTGTGGCCAATTGATCAGCTTCCGCTCACGCAGACGAAACGCCGTGGCCACGATCCGCCCCCGCCCGACCGCACGCTCGATCACCAGCGGCTGCACGACCGCCCCGGGTGCCCGCACCAGGATATCGTCATTGGTGTATTCCTCGTACGGCTGCAACTCCACGCCGGGCCAAGGATGTGCCTCTTCCAATCGGATGGGCCGCCACCGCTCCGTCCCCTCGGGCGTGGTTTCCGGCAGGGTCCACTCGTCGTTCATTCCTTGCAGGGCGGCACTGTTGATTTCCCAAGTCTCACCTGGCAGGGCCGGCAGGTACGGTTCGAATATCGACCCACGGAGGTTTTCCAGTGTACCGGGCCCGCTGACGATCAGCTGCCCCCCCCAATGGATCCAGTCGAGCAGCGCTTGCCGTTGTGATTCGCTTAGACTATCTGGATGCGCGTCGTCCCACAGCACATAGGCGATGTTCGTCCACGTCAACGGGTTGGCCGGCAGCGGCAGGGGGAGGCTGGGATCCAAGCGGGGAATCGATACGCGGTAGTAAACATCCGAACCCTCCAGGCCCATGCTCGTCGACAAGGCCGCCGCCTGCTGGGGATCCTCGATGGCATCCAAAGCAGTATTCATCTCTTCTTCCGAGACGACGATTTCCCCGGTGGGAGGGGCGGCGAAGTCCCGCAAGCTCAAGTGACGGTAGCTCTCTGGTTCACTCGTCAGCACCACGAAATGAAATTCGTAGGGCTTCATGAACATGACCGGATCCCGCTCGGCCAGCACCAGACCCCGGCTGCCTCCTTCGGCGAACAGTTGATGGGACAGCGCTGCCGTCGGCGCGTAGCCGGGAATGAAGATGTTCAGATCGAGAAATTTTCGCTGTTTCTTGGGCAAGAGCGCCAGCCGCCGCGTTTCCAAGACGAATGGCGTATGCTCCAAGCGGATCGGCTTCCCCGCCGCGTTGAAGACTTGCACCGCCATGTCGCCGCGAAAGTCCCCTTCGTTGGCCCGCACTTCGCGGGTAAACGTGGTCCAGTGCCCCGGCTTGACCCGCTGAAAGGCGAGCCCCTGCTGGTCCGTCTGGCTCGGTTCGTAGGGCATCGCCAGCAGTTTGCCGAAGTCGAACGGCTTCTCCGGCTCTTCCGGTTCCACCCGCGGCTTGGAAGGATCCTGTTCCTCCGCCGCGGTCCCCCCGGGCCGCAAGAAGGCGAGCCTCTGCCGACAACCGCTGCAACCGGGCAGCGTCAGACAAAGCAGGCCCGCCAGCAGCCAGGCCAGCCGACGTCCCGCACGTGTACCGTCCGCGAAGCATGCCATGGGCGAACTGTTCCCCGCCGATCCGCGACCGCGACTGGGCCCGATCGGCATGAAGTGATGAGTTCCTGGCCACGACGTGGCCACTTCACGAGTGTATCGCCTCGATTTGTGGGAGAAAAGAGTTTCCGCACCCGCTCATGGCAAAATGTCGTCCGGGCGATCAGAGCGTGCGGCATACGAGGACCGGCTTGCCCTGACAGGTGAGGGCCGCACCACTTTCACTCGGCAATGAACGGTCGATCCAGTTTGCTTGCCGTGGTGAGTCATTCCGTGCTATTCTGCCGAAAACCAAAATGAGGAGCCCATGATCAAGATAGAAATCCCTCTAGAACTGTTTGAGCGACTGAGGCAGCGATCGCCCGACCCGGTAGAGGCCATCCGCGAGGCGCTGGACCAAATGGATTATCGAGATCGAGAAGTGGCCGCAATCAAAGCGGGACTGGAGGCAGCGGATGCGGGGCGCGTGAAAAACCTCGAACAATTCGAGCACGACTTTCGTGCTCGTAATGGTCTGGGTTGATGTTTTCGATCGTTGTCACGGAAGAAGCGGAACAGGATATCCAGTCCTACTACGAATGGTGGCGTGATCATCGATCGCCTCGCCAGGCAGTACTGTGGTTTGATCAGATTCTCGACGCAATTCAATCATTGCAGCACCTGCCCGAGCGATGTATGCGAGCGCCGGAAGCGGGTCATCTCGGTAGAAATCTTCGGCAACTCTTGTTCACAACGGGCCAGCGGATTACCCACCGGATAATTTTCCTGGTGGACTCGAACCTGGAAGTCGTGAAGGTACTCCGCGTGCGACATGTTTCCCAAGACGCCTTACCAGACGATTTTTTCGATGACCCCGGATCCAGGTAGGCTGTAGAAACATTGAGCAGCTCAAACTCTCTCGCGCGGCGTCTTGATCAGGAATCACCGCTCGCAACGTCATCGCGGTAGGGGGGCTTTGAATCACGTACTCCACCCAACCCTCGCCGACCTCGATCTCCTCCTCCACCTGAGGCAATCCCTCGGGAAGATCGCCCCTTAGTTCGCGGTTTACGTAAATGTGGCGCACCAGATAGCCATCCCAGAAGAAGTCGGCTGCTGAAGTGGGCCGCTTGGTGCGGATGTAGACTTTGTCGATGTACCGCTTGCCGTCGATTTCGATGAAATGGTCCTCGAAGTCATCCGTCGGTTCGCCCATGAACAGCACGTAGGCGGCACGTGCACGCTCGGCGATGATCAGCATCATGGTGAAAAAGGCATTGCATTCTTCACGTGAAAATTCACGTAGGCCGCGAACACGCAAATGGAATTCAATATACGGATTCCAAATCTGGGTCATGAAGCAACCGGTCAACGGCGTGTGAAAGCTTAAAAAATCGAGGTAAATCTGTTCGCCCTGTTGAAGGAGCCGCGCCGCTTCTTTGAATCTTGGTTCAGGGAGTGACCGCATTTTTTCCGACCAAAATATGTGTCCTTCCTCCTCGATGGGGACAGCCAAAGAAATCGTGGAACTGCAACTATATCCCGCCTCCTCCATAGCCTGCAGGACCTCTTCGGGGACCAACTTCTCGTGAGGTCCGGGGAACATTAAAAAATAGCAGTAAGATGCCATGTTTCACTCGGAAATTAAAACAAGTCTCCGTAGCCAGAGTGCTCGTCACCCAGGGATAAAAAAAGATTCAGAAACAGATCCAGTGTCTCCGATCGTATTAGGGAATAAGCACGCAAACTACAACGACTGTGTAGCGTGTCGCTAAAGCGCATTTCCCAGTGAGGCTTCCGATTCCTATGTGGCTGGTTCGGGTCGTTGATCCCGTTTGGCCGCCAGCCAGCAGGCGATGCACCCACCCAAGAGGCCGCTGACGATGGCGAACAGTGCATCGCACACACGGCGGAACACGGGCCAATCCGGGTGACGCACGAAGACGGCCGTGCTTCCATCGGCGCGCCGGATCATCCTTCTCCGAGTTCCGGGCGCGACGTAGCGGACATTCTGCGGCAACTGCCAGCCTTCGAGCTGTTGATAAGCCACGCGCCACCAGGGATCGAGAAACGACTCCACGTCACGGTGGTAACGTTCAGGTGAACCGAGCGTGAGCAACCAGACGGCGGAGGCGAAGACCGCGTAGCCCAGCGGGAAGGGCCGCCGCGTGGGCGGCAGGAGAAATGTGGCCAGGATCGCCGTAAGGCAGGCAAAACAACTGACCAGCACAGTGCAGGTGGCCCCAAGCGGCGAACCATTCAAGAGGGCAAAAAGACCGCAGGCGACGAGGGCCGTCGCCAACAGTAGTCGCCGCAGCGTGAATTGCGGTCGCATCGCGCGTTTTCCTCCAGCGATCTCTCATCCAATCTCGCTAAGATGTCTGGAGTTTCCGGCCTGGCCCGGCAAATGTCAATCAGGTGCGGGAAGCTTTCTCCGCCGCGTAATGCGCAAACTTGCCACCGCCAGTAGCGCCGGCACCCAGCTCGTCGGTTCAGGCACATCGGCTACCGCGCCGAAGTTCTGCTTCAGCAGTGTGAAGTCCTGTAAGTCGACGAGGCCGTTGACGTCGAAGTCGCCTTGTGCTGGACCATTCGCCGCCTGGCCGAAGTTCCCTTTGAGGATCGCGAAATCGGCGAGATCGACGCGGCCATCGAGGTTGGCGTCTCCCACCAGGGGGTTGGGAAGTCTCGCCAACCATTCGTAAGCGCCGATGTCGAATCCCTCTCCGGCGGGGCGCGGCAGGCGGTCTAGATCCAAGAGTGGTGCCAGGAACTCGGTCCCCGCGTCTACCGCCGGGCTGCCGAACCGCAAGCGATAGTTCTCTGTCTCCGGATCGGCGAACAGTTCGTCCAGCGTCGCTACCAGGGAATGGGCATCTTGCCCGGTGGCCGTTTGCCACTCGTCCAGGTCGAGCCGCGTGTTGCCGCCGTCGGTCGTGAAGCGGTGCATTAGCACGTTGTAGTCGCTGAACAAACCTTCCAGGCTGTCGGCGGAGATGTCGAGGCTGCCGCGGAACGGATGGGCGCTGAGCAGGATATTGTTGCGCGCGATGTTACCCGTGCTGCCGTCCTGAATGTTGAGAGCCCAGCGGCCATCGGCGGCTTGCAAGACCGTGTTGTTGACCACCACGTTGTCCCGGGACCCCTCGGCTCCGTCGATGCGGAAGAGTGAAATGCCGGAGGCGTGGTTGCCATGGAGCAGGTTGTTGGCGAGCAGCGAATCCTGCACGCCGTCTAGGTTGAGCCCGCTGCCGCCGCCGCGCCCGTTGTCGAAGATCACGTTCCGCTCGAGGACTGCTTCGCTGATGATGCCGTCCCCGCCGAGGGTGGCGCCGGCGTTGAGCTAGATGCCCGAGGCATGGTTCCCCCAAACCAGATTGTCCCGCACGATGGGACGGTCGCCGCTGTTGGAGAGATAAATGCCATGCTCAGTGGCGGACCGCGACGTCTCGTTATTCTCCACGAGCATATCGTGGGCAAAGCCAGAGAAAATGCCCCAGCGTCCGTTCTGGTCGGCTCGATTGTTCCGCACCGTCACCCCTTGGCTGAACTGGTTCTCGGTCCCCACCACGCGGATCCCAGCGCGAGGCATGCCGATCACCTCGAAGCCTTCGATGCTGACGTGGGAAACAACTTCCAGGTTGATGCCGTCCCTGCCCGTGCCAGGATTGGGCTGGACGATGCGAACTCCACTGTCAGCGAGAAACTGGATTGGTTGCTGAGCGGTGCCGCTGGTCGTGAGTTGGAAGCCGGTGTACTCGCCGGACCGGACGGTTACCCGGTCACCCGCAGTGACGGAATCGGCCGCCTGTTGCAGCGTCCGCCAGGGCCGCGCGACCGAACCGTCTCCCCCGTCGCTCCCCGTTAGAGAGACATAGTAGTCCGCGCCCTCCGCGATGCCGGAGACAATCGAAGCCAGTAAACAGAGCACTCCGCAATACCCGCGCATCACCCGGTCTCCCTTCGGCACAGTCCAACTCGGCGCGCCCTACAATGAAAACTCCGCGTGCCAAATGACAGACGCATTTTGCGTGTTTTTTCCCGATACCGCGATCCTATGCGGCGATTGTGAATCCGGCCACGATTTGGCGCGCGGGCGGCATGGAGCACGCACTGAAGAATCTTCTATTTTTCAGTGAACCCATTTCAATATTCGGCGTCTCTACCTTTACCGAATGACAAAAGGCGTCCGCCGCGACGCATTACATTCATTCAAGCTGCAAAGAACTGGAACCATGCTTTCCCCACGGCCAAACATCCGAAAGATGGCGACACCCGATATGGGCGGGGTGTTGAGCAGGCTGTTGGTTTTTCAACGGACTGACGGCGGCAGCGCGCCGCAACAACACCTCGATTTGCCGTTGCGTCCCTTACGCTGGTGACATTTGGCCATCTGCCTGCGAATTCCGCACAGCTCGTTGTCCTGGCGGCATCGGGCTTTTTTTGTGATTCGCTTCTTGCTTTGTTGGCGCTGCGAATAATTCGCGCGCTTCCAGCGAATCGCGACACATCTCGTGCTCGTGATCACTTCCGTCCGATCGTTTCCGGGCGGTGATGAAACGCGGAAAAGCCTGGGGAAAAAACATCTCCGCCTCCGCAAAATGGGCGTCCGTCGACCGTGAAACGTGGGCGGACGAAACCATCGGAAGGTTTTATCCGTTGACTCCAAAACATCAACTCGACCAAAGGTTTTGTCCGTTGACTACACAAGATATGAAACTGACTACGAAAGACGATGCGGAAATCAGCGTTGCGGCGCGGGTCGCCGGCGAGGACATCGCCCGGGGAGACTTCGTGGCCGTGACGAACGAGATCATGGAACTTCCGTCCTACTATTGGAGTTACTCCGGCGCGATGCTGCCGCCGGAGGAGCCGGTGCGGATTCGCTTCACGGCACGCAACGCCGGGCAACCCTACAAAGTGCTCGGCGTCTGTCTTCCCTTCGTCTACGCGAAGACCCATCGGGGACGGCTCATCGTGATTGACACGCGTCAAAAGCAACTGGTGCGGCTAGACCGCGAATGTGCCCGCACGGTGTGGCAGAAAATGAAATCGCCCACTCGCGAGGCGGCCATATAGCCCAGGCCCTATCGCTTCCGCCGACGCGAAAAGCCTGACGAACTTGCTATCATGGTCTCATGAAATCACTGGGGCCAGTTCGTTGCGTGTCGTGGATCATCGCGGTCGGATTCGCCTGCGCGCTGCTTGGGCCGGAAGCCCTGTTCGCCCAAGCGGGCGGCGGAGGCAATTACGGCGGCGGTGGATTTGGCGGGGGAGGTGGGTTCGGCGGTGGCGGCGGCTTCGGAGGAGGAGGTTTCGGTGGCGGATCGGGCGGCGGCGAGTTGATCTTCCACATCTTTCGCCTCACCGTCCGCTATCCGTATATCAGCATTCCCGTCTGGATCGCCATCGCCGTCGCCTTTTACTATCTGCAAAAGAAAGGGAAAGAGGTTCACATCACGCGGACCATTCGCCGTGGGCGGAGGGTCCAGGAAAACCTGCTCCGTGCCGAAGCCCTTCGCAAAATCACGCGGCGCGATCCCCAGTTCGATACGTCTCTCTTCCTGCAGCGGGCGGACAATGCCTTCGTCACCACGCAGTACGCCTGGAGCGAGCAGCAACTCTCATCCTGCCGGGCGTTCATCTCCGACGGCGTGCATGAGCGGTTTCAACTCTACATCGCCATGCAACAGGCCGAGAATATCCGCAACCGCCTGCGGGACGTGCAGGTCCGTGAAAAAGAGATCGTGGCCATCACCAGCGATCCGCATTACGACACGATACACGTCCGGTTCATCGCCTCTGCCATCAGTTTCGACGAAGACCTGACGACCGGAAAACGGGTCGGAGGGAACAGCGACAGCGAGCCGATCACCTTCACTGAAGTCTGGTCGTTCGCCCGACGACCGGGCGTGGCCACGAACCCCGAGGCTTCACTGCTGGAGGGAACCTGCCCCAACTGCGGCGGACCCGTGGAGATCGTGGACCAGGCGAAGTGCCCGCAGTGCGAATCGACGGTCAATTCGGGCCAATACGATTGGGTGCTAGCAGAGATCACGCAGAACGAGGAATGGAACGTCCCGCCGGTCCGCCGCAAGATCGAAGGCTGGGATGAATTAGTGAAACAGGACCCGGCCTTGAATTTCCAGCATCTGGAGGACCGGGCCTCCGTCATCTTCTGGCGGTGTTTGATGTCCCTCTACTTCGAGGACTTCGGCTACGCGGCACCGGTGCTGGCCAGTGAAAAGTCCGTGATCCCCAAGGTTTGGGACCTGCCATCGGGTACGTTCTGGAAGACGCCGGCGGTCGGCGTGGTGGAGGTGCAACGTGGCGAGCCAGCCGGCAACACCGACGACTTCGACCGCATCCATGTCCTCATCCGCTGGTCGGGCCGCCGCGCGGAAGGGGACCGGCGGAAGCCCAAGGAACTCGATACCCAGCGGATCTATTCCCACGTGATGATTCTCAAACGCCGGGCCGGCATCTCCAGCTACATCGAGCAGTCGTTTTCTTCCACGAGCTGCCAAAATTGCGGAGCGCCGATCGCCGTTGGCAAGGAAGCGGTCTGCAACTTCTGCAATTCCACGCTGAATGATGGCCGCATGGATTGGGTGCTCGAAGATGCCATACGTTACCTGAAGATCGACCCCTTGCAGCAGGATCAACCAGGCGACACAGCAACCGAAACAGGCGACGAGGGAGAGCGGCTGGAACTGGAGCGGTTCCTGTACATGCCGGAACTGCTCGCTGCGCTGGTCCGCATGATGGCGGTGGACGGCCAGCTCCACGAACAGGAAAAGAAGTACCTGACCGGCTTGGCCCGCAGTCGCGGCGTCTCCGGAAGCCAGCTCAAGAAGATCTTCGCCACGGCGATTGCCGACGAGCAGCCGATTCTCCTCCCGCAAGATCTCGGACAGGCCCAGACGTTCATGGACCACGTGGTCCGCGCGGCACTCGTGGACGGACGACTCACGCGGGAAGAACAAAAGCTGCTGGTAAACATCGGCCGGCAACTCAATTGGGTCGAGGCCGACCTCAGATTGGCCATCGCCCGCAACCGGGGCGAGCTCTACCGCCAAGCGAAGCGGGTGTTAAAGCAACGGCGGAAGGGAGGGGCGTAGATCGAAGGTCGATGCCGGAAGAGCTATCGCTAGAGGTCAAATTTCACATCTCCAGCGGCCCGGGTAAACAGGTGAAGATATTGCCACACGGAAGCGTGTTCGCTCAGGAAACGTACGGAACCGTCACACATGGCGATATGCACTCCACCCGGGTGAAAACTGAACATACCCCAATGGTTATGGGCATTAATGGCCATCGCGAAACCTGTCGGCAATCTTGGATAAACTGCCCAGCGGCCAAATAGCGAAGTTGCCCGTTCCCGGTAAGGCATGAGCATCGGGTCCCCAAAGATCCAATACCGATCGGGATTTCCAGCCCGTTCACCCAGCAAGACGGTCATTGACAGGCCATCCGTGACATCCGCGAAGCGTGCAGCGCGTATTCTAGGAAATGGCTCGGTCGCCGGATGAAACGCCCAACGTCCCCATGGTCCCTCCTGCAATTCACTTTCTACTTCGAACTCGCCGTAGGTGTTTGAATTCTGTTGTCCGGCATTGGCGTCGTAGTCCGTCCGTGCCGCGGTTAGACCAAGTCGCAAATCCATTCCTGACAATGCATCACTGCGGATGCTGACAAGGACACCAGGCACGATATCGTGGGTACCGGTAACCGTGCGTGGTCCGTCCAGCTGCACACCCGCCGTGCGAGGCGAAAATTCCGTCACGCCAGCCCAGGTTCCTGTGGGAGTGGAAGGACACAGAAAAGTATCGACCACGGTATTGATCACTGGTTGATTTGATTCGTCGTAAACCGGACGGCTGTAATCAATCATGTCGTGCAGCGGCTGGTGTTCCAGGAATGGCAGCAAGATCCCCTGCCAAGAATGAGCGCTGGCTTCAGCCCCACCGGGCCAGGGGGACAATTTGGGCGTAACCGTCAATGGCGGCAGCGTGCCATGTTGATCGTGATGAAGAATGGCGGCCAGTGCAAGCTGTTTGAGATTGTTCGCGCACTGCATCCGCCGCGCGGATTCCCGCGCCGACTGTACCGCCGGCAATAGCAGCGCCACCAGCACACCGATGATGAAGATCACAACGAGGAGTTCAACGAGGGTGAAGCCTTGTTTGCTGGAAGATGTGGCAATCATTTGAAAACGCCTTTGGGCACGGCGTCTCCGGCGGTGCGGCTCGTCAACGCGGCCATGGCTGAAGCGGATAACTCTTCGCTGAGAAAACGGACCGTGCCGTCGCAAAAAGCGAAGTTGGCCCCGCCGGCATGAAAGCTGAAGGAGTTGTATTGATTGTCGTTGTTGATCGGGCCGCCTAGAAAGTCGTTGGTCATGGAATGGGAAGCCCAACGCCCAAATATGGACAATCCATATTTGTGATACGGAGTGGGATTCACGTCGTCATATACGGAATACCGATCGGGATTCCCGGCCCTTTCCCCCAGCAGAATGGTCGTGGAGAGCCCATCGGTTACGTCGGAAAATCGCGCCGCCCACCCCTTGGGAAAAGGCGTGGTGGAGAATTGTCGGTTCCAAGGCCCCCAGGGCCCTTCCTTAAAAAGGATGTGATATTCAGGATCTCTAACACCACGATCAAGATCCATGCTATCCGGGAGAAAGAACCCTCCGTTGGCGTCATAGTCATTCCGCGCCGCGGAAATGTTCAGGCGTAATTCCATGCCGTTACGACCACCTGCTTGAGTGCTCACCAAAAGGCCAGGAATAATGTCCCGGCTTCCCGTGACGCGGCGCGGACCGACAATCTTCACGGTATCTAATACCGCCTCGGTGGTAAATTCTTGCGTGCCGGCCCATGATCCCGTGGGGGAGGTGGGGCAAATGTACGTTTGGACCACGGTCGTTATCGCCGGCTGATTGGATTCCTCATAGACGTTGTGATCGTAATCGATCCGGTCGAACAGTGGCTGTTGTTCGAGGAAGGGGAGGACGATACCCCGCCAGGAATGGGCGCTTACCTGTTGTTCTGCGGCGTGGTTCCCGAGTGGGGGGCGCGGTATGACAGTCAGTGGCGGCAGCGTGCCATGTTGGTCGTGGTGCTGGATCGATGCGAGCGCGATCTGCTTGAGATTGTTCGCGCACTGCATCCGCCGCGCGGATTCGCGTGCCGACTGCACCGCCGGCAGCAGTAGCGCCACCAGCACACCGATGATGAAGATCACGACGAGCAGTTCGACAAGGGTGAAGCCGTTTCGCCGCCGCATGTGTTCGCCCTTCCGTCTGCTTTGCCCCCGGACTGGACATTATGGCGAATTCCAGACAGGATTGCGAATCCGCGCTCGGAAGTCCGTATTTCTTCGGCAAATAGTTCGTTTATACGAAGCGACTTTTCCCATGCATGACCTTGAGGCAAACAAGCGTAACGCCATTGACTTCTATCGGACGGCCTATCTGGGCGACCCGGCAAAAGCCGTTGAAATGTATGTCGGTGACGGGTACATCCAGCACAATCCGTTGGTCGGTGATGGCAAGCAGCCATTCATCGACTACTTCACGGAGATGGCCCGCCAATATCCGGACAAGGAGATTGAATTCGTGCGTGCCGTCGCGGAAGGCGATTTAGTCGCCCTGCACACGCATCAAACTTGGCCGGGCGATCAGGAGTACGTGACGATGGATTTTTTCCGCTTCGATGGCCATGGCAAGATTGTCGAACACTGGGATGCCATTCAGCAGATTCCCGCGGAAACCAAAAACGGCAATCCCATGTATTGACCATCGGACGTGCAAGGCGATTGAGTAAGACAGCAGCCTGCTACTCCAAATCTCCCACGCCGAGGGCGGAGCTGTCTTGGCGGTTGCCCAGGGCCTGATGCACTTCCGGCGCGACTAGGTAGCTCACCGTCCGCACGGAACCGTCGCAGAGTGTCATGTGAAACCCGCCCCTGTGGGCGCTGCCGAACAGCCGCCAATGCGAAAGGCCCGGCGTGTCCTGGCGGGGGATGTCGTTCTTGGCGTTGGTCCAAGCGTTGATGTCGAAGTCGTCACCGATCAGGGCGCATTGATCCTGGTAACCGGCGATCCCGTCCTCATAGCGGTCCGGGTCGAGGTATTTTTCCCCGACGAAGTACGTATTGCTGGTGCCGTCCTTCACATGGGCGTACGTGACCTTGCTCCGCAGGAAGCAGATGCCCGTGGAGAGATCGGAAAAATCCCGCCAGCCATATTGCGGGCTGTCCCCCTCCTCCAGCGTGGAGGGCCCCGGCCCCGCCTCATAGGTCTCGGGCACATCGCCCGCGTTGATCGCGTAATCGCTGCGGACGACCATGTTCGTGGTCACCGCGTTGCGAAATTCCCAGTCGCAAGGATACAACTTGAGCCGCCGCCGCGAGGGGCAATTGATCGTCGGGATCGGCTGGCGAATGCGGAGCGAAGCGGCGAGTTTCGGGTCGGAACCGTCCTCCTTTCCCAACTGATGCAGGGGCAACTGCTCGATATACGGCAAGATATTGTAGATCCAGCCGCCCGGTTGTGCTTCGTCCGTCCCACGGTCCGGGTCGCCAATCCAGAGGAACCCCCAACCGCCGGTGGGAAAATGACCGTGCGCGCTATGGTGCAACCCGAGCGCGAGCCCGAGCTGCTTGAGGTTGTTCTTGCAGTGCACCTTGCGGGCCGATTCCCGTGCCGATTGCACGGCGGGGAGCAGCAGAGCCACCAACACGCCGATGATGAAGATCACGACGAGCAGTTCCACCAACGTAAAGCCGATTCGCCGCCGCATGATTTGGCCCTTCTGTACATCTGCCCCGGCGGTCATTGTAACACTGATAGGACGGACCACCAGAAATTCGCTGCTAGGACTGCGGCCAATCGAAACCCGCCGCGCGAGCCAGCGAAAATGTACCTTGACCCCAAACCCGCCGCGTGAGCAAGGCGCGTCACGTTGTCCGCCTGCCTGGCGAGCGTGAAGAATCTCGGGCCCGCCGGGAAGTAGCTCGAAGGTAGGCGGCAATCCGCCTAGCCTACGAAAACTAGCGCAACACGTCGCCGGGCACCCGCCATCCTTCCTCGCGGCCCAGCAGCGCGAACAACACTTCTCTTTCGATGTTCCCGTCAATGTAATGCACGCAGCCATCGCAAAATGCGACATTCACGCCGTCCGCGTGGAAACTGAAAGGCGTGTAATTGTTAGATGGAAAATTACCTTCCGGCGCTGCGTTCCAGGGAAATTCCGCGATATCTGCGGTCACCATGCAGATTTCCGAGACGCCACGTCTACCCAGGTTCGCTGTACTCCCACGGTAGTCCACCCGAGGGTCGAGATTGAGACTATTGGAGATGAATCCCGGCCTCCATAAGTCAGGGTTCCCCGCTTGTTCAAAAATTAGGATTGTGGAAGACAACCCGTCCGTCACATCCGAGAGGCGGGCCAGGCGTTGCTTTGGAAAAGGTGTCTTGGACGGATTGGCCTGCCAGCCGCCCCAAGGCCCATATCGTTCCGGGCGGTTTTCGCCAGTGTCGGTGTCCCAGCCTCGTCTCGGCAGATTCGCGACGTAATCGCTGACTGCGGCGCTGCGTTCGGTAAAGAATTCGCCATGGCCCGGCTTGGTCACCTTGGCCAATCCCGGGACAACGTAGCGCGAAGCCGCCCGCGTAAGCTCGCCGGTAACGGTTACGGAACGCCGGTCTCCACCGGAAAAGTTCACGACGGGAACCCATGACCCTTGCGGAGTGGAAGGGCACAGCACCGTGCTCACGACTTGGGTCAGGCCTGGCTGATTGGCCGGATCGTGAAAGGGAAGATCGAAGCGAATTTCGTCGAAAACGGCCTGTTGCTCCAGGAAAGGCAACAAAATCGACCCCCAGCTATGCCCGCCCAATGAGTGACTCCCAAATTTCGCGTCGCAGGGAAATCGCCATGGAATCGGCTCAGGAATTACACCGATCGGCGGCAGCGTGCCCTGCTGATCATGGTGCAGGATGGCGGCCAAAGCCAACTGCTTGAGATTATTCGCGCACTGCATCCGCCGAGCCGATTCGCGTGCCGACTGCACCGCCGGCAAGAGCAGCGCCACGAGCACGCCGATGATGAAGATCACGACGAGCAGTTCCACCAACGTAAAACCATTTCGCCGCCGCATGCGCTTGCTCTCCGTCTGCCGTGCCCCCTTTGCAGGCATTATGGCAAATTGCAGACGAACTTGCGAATCTAAGGACGGAATGCAGCCCACGTATTCGACGACAATCGAGAAGGTTGGGTGCTTGTCACCTAGAGTCGCGTTTCGGGGCTCCGCGTTACGGTGAGAAAAGCTGGAATCAATTGGCGCCCTTTTCTCTCAAGAGCGTCTGAAATCGAGTCCAGAATTCCAATTCTCGTTCATACTTTTCTCGAGGGATCTGGTGCTTCACGAACTCCAAGCCGTCAATACGATCTTGGGCTAACTGTTGGTAGGAGAAGCCCTGTTCGGCAAAGGGATTTCTGAACTCGGGGTCACCCGGCTCGTGGCGATGGAGATAATTCCCGTCTTGGTCAAAGACCATGTTCTCCGTCAGTAAGGGGAGTCTCATGACGACACCGTAAAACATCAGGTCCCTTTGTGACATTCCCGCGGTTACCTCATCCCAAGCCTCCACGACATTCGCCGGCGTGTTGCTATCCGGGAACTGCAAACCCCACGCCTTGCCCGTCCGCGTGAGACCGTCCTGATTGAGATCGATTTGGGCTGCCCTGGGCAACAGCAGGTTCAGCGCCCCCTCTTCCGTGAGCGAATGCGTGATGATTGGATCCGCGAGCGCATGCACTTCTTGCACGATCGCCAATTCATCCTTCGACAATCCCTCCAGGAACTCTCGCGGTTGTGCGTAGGCGTCTTCTGTGATGGCCCGGGTCAGCAAATCCCCGTATCCGCGTTTCAATTCTGCCGGCCGGTCCGAGGAGGAGTACCTGCCTTGAAGGCGTTCCTCCCTAAACCAGTCTTCCCAAGCATCCCGCACGCCTTCGTTCGTCAAAGAAGCACTCTCGGCCGGCGACGCGGACGCATAGCCTGGCCGGCCTGCGGCCTCGAGAATCTCGCTAAAGATGCTCTGTACTTCTTTTTCCTGTTGCCGAATGGACGACAGGGTAACCACCGGATTGGCATTCGCTGTTTCGATTTTCATTCCTGCTTCCCCCTCAACTTGTCCAAAATTGGCTACTGCATGTCGCAGCGACGTGTAGCATCTCCGACGGTCGGAATCACGAGTCCAAACAGCGAAAACGCCGCTAAACTCAGCCTGGACGTGTTCTAGACTGACTTCGGCGATCACGGCCCATGATCTCGACCGAAGCGTCTAAAATCACACTTTTTTGCGCCAAGCCCGGGGTAAGAAAGAGGGGTGAGATTGGAAAGCGGGAAACTGGGCACGATGCGTGCCGCGTCGGTTGTACAGTTCAAGGTCAATGCATGATCCGGGCTTCTATATGTCCTAAGTCACGTATTTTCGCCGGTGATTCTCGTATTTCTAGCATTCGAGAGGCCAGTGTCCCGCTCCTTCAGGCAAACTTGGATCAAGAAGTTTGCCCAATCTCGCGGCAGAGGGGTTGGAAAAGAGGGCTGGGCGAGAGAAACTATAGGTTTCTCATCAGCCTGCCGGTCCACGCCTTGGTGGCCCGCCACGGACGATGAGGCCGCGATTTCCAGCTCATTTGAAAGTCGAAGCCGAATTCCATGGCATCTCGTCGCACTTTGCGGGCCGCCGAAGCAATTCGGCAAGTCGTGAGCATGGCCATCTTGAGTGAGATCAAGGATCCCCGCGTCTCGGACGTGACCGTGACCGGCGTGGAAGTCGCTCCCGATATGCGGCAAGCCAAAATCTTGGTCACGATCATGGGCAACGAAACTAAACAGCAGTTGTCCTTGCGGGGACTACAGTCCTCCGCCGGATTCTTGCAGTCCCGGATTGCCGACCGGATCGATACCCGCTACACGCCCAAGCTGATTTTCGAGCTGGACAAAGGGGCCAAGAATTCGCAGGAAGTCGGGAAGATCCTCCGCGAGTTGCATACGTCCGGGCCAGCGGAGGAAGCCCAGGAAGAGGCCGTACCCGCGCCGGAGGAAGCCCCAAGCTGGGAGGACCCCGGCGATCCCTAGTGTCTTGTAATTTTGGGAAGCGTTTCCGGGCAGGCCATGATTGCATGTCATGGAGAGGCCCGGGTATTTGCCCTCCGATCCCTCCTTTGAATTTTACCGTACCGCAGGTTCCGCATGGCGAGTTCCAATCGCGCGACACAAATCGGCAAACTGCACCGCGCCCTGAAGAAGCATTACAAGTTTCAAGCACCCTCCAAGAACTTGTCCGTGTTGGACGCGCTGATGCTGGGCTGCTGCCTGGAAAATGCCCCTCACGAACAGGCCGCCCAATCCCTGCAGCAGACTCGGGACTCCTTCTTCGATCTCAACGAGATGCGGGTCAGCTCGATTCGGGAACTGGCCGAGTTGCTGGAGCCGCTTCCCCAGCCCATGGAAAAGGCGACCCGCCTCCGCAAGCTGCTGCATGGCGTGTTCGAAACGATGTACGCCTTCGACTTGGACCACCTCCGCAAGCAAAACATCGGCCAGGCAGAAAAAAGCTTGCTCCAACTGGAAGGCATGAACTCCTTCGTGCTCGCCTACGTGACGCAGGTGGGCCTGGCGGGGCATGCCATCCCGCTCGACGAAGGCACCTGCCGGGCACTCTACATCGCCGGCATTGCCACGCCGGAAGAGGTCACGGCCCAATCCGTGACCGGGTTGACGCGGGCCATCCCCAAGACCAAAGGGATCGAGTTCGCTTATCTGCTGCACGAACTGGGGGCGGACGTCCTGGCCAGCCCGCTCCCCGCGCGGGCCAAGCAAGTGCTGGAGACCGTCGCGCCGGATGCCAAGGAGCGGATGCCGCAGAAAACGTCCGCCCGCAAGGGACGTGGTGAGGACGGCGCCGCGAAGAAGAAGGCGGAGGCCAAGCCGAAGGCGAAGTCCAAGACGCCGGCGAAGAAGAAGGTGGCCCAATCCGCCTCCCGGACGTCGAAACCCAACTCCGCGGCGAGCGAGAAATCCAAATCGTCTCGTACGAAGTCCGCCAAAAAAACCACGACGAAACGCAAGCCGAAGTAGAGTCGGCGGGCACCGCCTCGCGCGAAAGCGGTTTCCTTGGTGGGCCCACGATCGCGCCGGCATTAGCTATGGGCGTCGAGGTCAACGGCGGGCCGGGCATCACCGATCAGGAGCTGCTCCACCTGGCGAAGCTCGAAAATCTCGCAGAACGAACCATGGGACCAGCTTCCGCGACACCCCGGGCTATGGCGACGCTGAAGCAGGCTTTGCCGAATTGCACCAACAGCCTGCGCTAGCCGAGTAGCTTAGCCGCCCGACGCTCAGGCAGCGGTACAACCACAGCGGCAAGAAGGTCAAACGGAACCTGGTGGAGAAAGCCGGTTTTTTAGGTTGGCGAAGCGTAACTGTGAAACAAAAACACCGGGGTGTTTAAACGCTGGAATTGAATTCTTTCCGCTGCGGAAGCCAACAAATCACGATTCTATCAAGGCTCTTCATTTGCCGACGGTTTTCTTCACAGCATGGTGCGGAAGCTAAGCTGAAACGCCAGCGGGGAAATGCCTCACGGTATTCCCCGCTGGCGACGCATTGTCTTCACGACGTATCACAGACAGTCAATGCAATCGGATGCGCCAACATTAGCAAAACACAAGACACAGGCTGGCCACGACCCTGATGCGCAAGTAGCTGCACAAGCGGCTACCGCAGATGCACATTTAATTTTTTTTTGCCACGAGCAGCCCTGAAGCTCATAAACCCCAAAAGCTTCGTTCTGCCTGCTTGCCACGTTCGCGACGATTCGATTTCCTATATTGTCTCCAAAGATTCGCATGTGTTTCTCCTGTTACTGCACAATGGTACACCGTTAGGTTCCAACGGGGAACCTTCTATTCACTCAACTAGGCGCTCCACAAACCGGAAGTATGTAGCAACTGTTGTCACAAATTCCTTCCTGAAAGCACGTCTGACAGTATTCTCTACTAGGAACACATCCACTCGACTTGACGGTGTTCCACTCTTGCCATTTTCGCAAGAGAGATTCGTACTTGGCCCTATCGTCCTCTATCCGATTCCGTGGGTCATCATCCGATAAAATGTAAATTGTGTGTTCGTCCCTTCTCGACTCAAACCCGAACGGCACTCCCATTAATCGCATCACGCGACTCCTAATATTTGGACCGGAATTTAGTACTATCCGTACAGCTGATATACGTCGATGAACGTAGGCTTTATGCTGGTGAGATCCACATAGGCCCGAATCACGATCGGCGCGCGCTGAGAACTTTGGATATTTGTAAATGTCACGTGCACTTGCCATACATTTTCTTCCCCATCACCCTGGGTCGGCTCCGCCACAATCGATGAAATCTGCCACACTCCGTTGTCATCAAAAGATTTCTGGAGAATCACGTCTCGACTACGTAACGCCACATAATTAATCGCTCGGTCGTGATCGTTTGTTCCTTCGTTCACATATTCGTTAAATATGGTAGAAAGAGTCCATGCCAATCTGCTTTTCTGTTCTTGGGTTGGATAAAGACCTGTTCGAATAATATAGTCCAAGACAGCATCAAGCCACAGATCGAAAAGTGTCCAATGTGAGAATATCTCTAGCTCCGGATCGAGAATTGTTTGTGGTCCTCGCACTCCAACTCCCCCGATGAGCACAAACCTCTTGTCGAAATTCGGTGGAATATTAAATGGGGATAATCCCAATAATCGAATTGTACTTGCCAAATCTCCGGCGGCATTCCGTACATCATTGGAGTCTTCGTCAATATCTAGTATTGTTTGTGAAAGCTCCCTGACTTCTGCGCTCGCCGTTCCCAGATCAATCTCCGCAATCCGGCGTTTGATTTCCTGGATTTTTGCTTTGAACAATACCAAGGCCCACGGATCGTTTAAAAGCTTCGCCAAGGCATCGTACTTGAGTTCACACCAACAAGGCTGCGGTTGAATGACAAGCTTTAATGCGAGTTTAACGCGCAGGTACCAGGTTAGCTCGGACGCCCAAGCCAAAAACGGCGGCACAAACACTGCGCCTTGTGGTATCCATCTATCAGACTGCAAAATATTACTTATCGTCGACTTGTCATCTGGATCAAATGGAATTTGATTACCAGCCGCATCTACTGCATTCTGCTTCCAATACCTGATTTGGCTATCGGACCGAAAAGCCGCTTCGAGGAATCCGATCCCGAACACCGGAGTTGTTTCCACCGGTAGCAACGGCTTTGTCGTATTGCCGTCTTCGCCTGCTTCGCACGACGAGCAGCACGCTTGCAGTGTCACATCTTCCGATGGCAAAGCGTTTGACGACTTTGGCTCAATTGGGTTCGTATCGTCGGGCAGAATAGCAGATGATCCCCGAGTATCGTGCATTGGTGCTCCAATCTTTTCGAAGTCTCGGATAATTGCGCCAAGCTCCAGGCAACGCAATTCCCCATACTGCAGCTTTGTCAATCTTCCTGATCGACCGTGGCGGATAATCGCGTTCCTAACAGATTCTGAATCGATCGAGCCATTGCGGGCTAACTGCTTGCTCAAGAGGAGGGCAATGACTCCCGTTACAAGCGGTGCCGAAAAACTGCTTCCATTGACATCCGAACGGAATTGATTCCCTGGAATTGCGCCCAAAAGCTGATGGCCTGGAGCAAACACTAACCTTGAATTGGAGTATTCGGAACGGCAACCCGCTGTCGCCTCGGATGTCGCGACCGGAATTACCCATTCAGCATTTGCTGGACTTAGTCGAATCTCGTCGTCGCAAAAGTTTCCCCCAGCGGAAGCAACAATCACAATTCCCATCTCACGACACTTCTGTACAGCATCCAATACAGAAGCGTGTTGCGATCGCGTACCGAGTGTCCCAGCACTGATATTTATTACGTTGCACTGTGCATCGATCGCCTTCCTAATCCCTTTAGCGAGTGCTCCTTCACTTGCGGGGACGACCTTACCTGCTACCTCTCGGAATACCGGTATTACTACACCAGTACAATTCGGGCAAACTCCAGTAACGGAACTGGCGTGCGAACCAAATAAGAGACTTGCAACGTGGGTTCCGTGCTGGCTGCCTTCACCATCAGTCCAACCACAACTTTCCACATCTGAAAGACAGCTAACTTTCGCCGACCTAAAACAACTGTGTGTGAGGTCGACCGGCCCATCCAAAACGCCAACACGAATCTGATCGCTCCCTTTGGTTACCGCCCAGAGTTCCTCCAATCCTGGAAATTGCTGAAAAACGAACTCACGAGTTCCTTCGTCAGTTCCAACACTTGTTGAATCAGCCGCCAGTTCCATTGTATTGAGTTTCCGCTGCCCACCCAGAGTTCGAACGAAAAATGTCAACGAGTGAGATGCGGTTACTTCCGTTCAAGCCCAACCACTTGTATATAACTTGTATATAAAAGCGATAAATACGCCGTGCTTCGAATCGGAAATTCAAGTAATTGCCAACCAGGTCGTTAGTCGTTTTGGCGATCACGAACGCGCGAAGGGAATAATGTCGTGCCGCTTCGAATTTTCCAAAATTTGTCATCGAACGTAGAACACACTCGCCCTTTTACCGGACTTCCGTGAGTTCGACCCGCAAGTTACCACGAAAACCTGACCTTACAAGAAATGGTCAGGCGGAATTGCTGAGAATGTCGTGCGGGCCGGATCAATGGCGAGTTGCTTATGTGGTCGTAAGTCCCGGTCAAGGAAAGGGCTTCGGGCGACAGCGCCTAGGGGTGTACACACTATGCTCGGCACCAACAAACATTTCCTGATATGACAACCAGTTGTCACCGACAGCATGTCGGAAATTTGGCTTCTCGCCCGCTTCTTTGAGAAATCTCGATGATCAAGCGGGTGTGGTTGGGACGTTACGCCTTCCAGCCAACGAAAAACCTGCACTGCGATTCGGCTAGCGGCGGCCGATCTCCATGTTCCTTGCCCATTGTTCCGGCGCGGCCCGCGGATCATGTAAACCCGAGTCCGTTTC
This sequence comes from Pirellulales bacterium, assembly GCA_028289405.1. GTDB lineage: Bacteria > Planctomycetota > Planctomycetia > Pirellulales > JANQPP01 > JANQPP01. Next base: position 22,494 of record JANQPP010000155.1, on the reverse strand, counting down.
GGGTCGTGCGCGTCTACCGTATTGTTTCACGCCTGGTGGGCGAGATAGCCAAGCGAGCGGCATCCACTGGCCACGGTTGCTGGTCGAGAAGATCGGGTTTCGAGTGCGCCAGTGCTGGCTTTCCGGAAAAAGATGCTTGGCGGTGCTCAATTGCGATGCAAAAACGCCGAGCGATAGATCACTCGGCGTTGGAAACTTTTCGGAAAAGGGTCGGAAGCGAGAGAGTTCATAACAACGTTAGGAACTTTCCTCGGTTCTTATTGCGGCGAGTTTCTGCTTAACCGCTCCCAGATGATAGGCGACATGGGCGACAATACCACTTGCATGGGCGAACGATTCTTTATTGGCGGTCGAACAGCGCTTAATTACCTCCCGCAATTCTTCATGCGTCCGTCGAAGTGAACTCTGCATTTCTCTCCAAGCAGTTTCGTCAAGTTCAGATACCTGCCAGCTTTCACGCCACTGCTCCGCGTCGGCGGACACGGCCTCACCTCGAATCAGTGTGGCAGTCGCTTTCATCGCGAATATGACGTGCTGAATTTCGGCGGCTAAAGATGTTCCCAATGGAGAGCGGTTGGCATTCTCAGCACTAGTTGCGCTCAACGCGCCAAAAAAACCTGCCGTAGACGAAGATTCGGTGTAAAAGGTCCAACTCGCCTTCGTGTTATCGAAAGCTTCGTCCAGCAGCGTCAGCAGTTGCGCAGTTATCTCGCGTCCAGAGAGTGACATTTTTCTGAGAGTACCGCGAAAAGCCAAGCATGGACAAGCAAGCATGCTCCCAGCCGCACGTAATCACCCCATATCGGAAGCTCGCAGATCCGGGTCGCAACATCACAAAAGTCTGGATTGGCAAGAAGCGTCAGGCAAAATTGCTGAATTCCTGGCTTGCACGGCACGGTGAGCCAACCATCCAGTTTGCTCATCGACTATTTGTCATGATCCCGGGCTCGATATCCGCCAAAAGAGGCCCGATTCCCGGCTTCGGCGAAAAAATCGGATCGCCCGTTGACAGCCATTAGCGAAAGGTTAAACTGCCGTCTTCGCGTAGATGTTGTGGTTTTCTTGGACAATTTCCACAATATCTGGTAGGGTTTGGTGAGGATGGGTGGTTCTCGGGGAGGGGGCTGCCCGCCACCAGGGCGATTGAGGCAAGGAGGCCATATGGCGCGTGCTTCGCGGAATGTTCTTCAAGTTTATGGCTTGCGTTCCCGAAGAATATGTGTAAATTTGTACACTTCCTGTACGCGCCAACCGCCCCTTGCGAGCGTTAGGATGAACCCCAAGGAGAATGACCATGATGGTACTGCGAACTGTGGAAACGGATTTGCCTGCGGCCACGAACCGGACGGAGGGCTCCATGTCGCGCACTCATACGCCGACCCAGGGTCTGAAAATCAAGCCGGTTTTCTGCCCCACGGATGTCGCCGATCCCTTCGAGACCACCGCCTGGGAAAAGCGGACCGCCACGATCAGCGGCGAAAAGGGGGAGACGCTCTTCGTCCAACATGATTGCGAGATCCCGGCGGACTGGAGCCAACTGGCCACCAATGTCGTGGTCAGCAAGTATTTCTATGGGGAGGTCAACACGCCGGAGCGGGAGCGGGGCGTGCGGCAGTTGATCCATCGGGTTTCCCGCACCATTGCCGATTGGGGGCACGAGGACGGCTACTTCGCTTCGCCCGAGGATGCCGAGAATTTTTATCGCGAATTGACCTGGCTCTGTTTGCATCAGCACGGCGCTTTCAACTCGCCCGTGTGGTTCAACGTGGGCCTGCACCATCAATACGGTGTCTCCGGGACGCGTTGCAATTGGCGTTGGAATCCCGAAGCGCAGACGGCCACGCAGCCGGAGAATTCCTACGAATATCCGCAAGGTTCCGCCTGCTTCATTCAGAGCGTGCAGGACAACATGGAAGACATCATGGAGCTGGCCCGCAGCGAAGCGATGCTCTTCAAGTTCGGCTCGGGCACCGGCACGGACCTCTCCACGCTCCGCTCGCACCGGGAAAAGCTCTCCGGCGGCGGCAAACCGTCCGGCCCGCTCTCCTTCATGCGGGTCTATGACCAGATCGCGGCGGTGGTCAAAAGCGGCGGCAAAACACGCCGGGCAGCTAAGATGCAATCCCTGAAGGTCTGGCACCCGGACATCATGGAGTTCATCGAGTGCAAGGACAAGGAGGAGCGCAAGGCGCGAGTCCTCATCGAAAAGGGGGGCTACGAATCGAATTTCAATGGTGAAGCATACAGCTCCATTCTCTTCCAGAACGCGAACCTCTCCGTGCGGGTCACGGACGAGTTCATGCAGGCGGTCGAGGCGGATGCCCCTTGGGCCACGCATTGGGTCACCGATGATTCGCGGGAAGGGCCGAAATATCAAGCCCGGGAAGTGATGCAGCGGATGGCCGAATGTGCCTGGAGTTGCGGCGATCCCGGCGTGCAGTACGACACCACGATCAACCGCTGGCATACCTGTCCGAACTCGGGCCGGATCAACGCTTCGAACCCCTGTTCGGAGTACATGTTCTTGGATGACACGGCCTGCAATTTGGCCAGCATCAACTTGATGAAGTTCCGCCTGCCGGATGGGACGTTCGACTTCGAGCGATTCCAATCGGCCTGCCGGATTTTCTTCATCGCCCAGGAAATCCTGGTGGATCACGCCAGCTATCCCACCGAGCGGATCGCGGTGCATAGCCACCAGTATCGTCCGCTGGGTCTGGGGTATTCGAACTTGGGCAGCCTGCTGATGGCTGGCGGTCTGGCGTATGACTCCGATGCCGCGCGGGGCGTCTGCGGCGCGGTCACCGCGCTGCTGCATGGGGCGGCGAACCGAGCCAGCGCCGAATTGGCCGAAGCGGTGGGACCCTTCGATGGGTTCGCCGCGAACCGGGAACCGATGCTGAACGTCATGCAAATGCACCGAGACGCGGTCGAGCAAATCGACGACGCTTGTCCCCCCTATCTCAAGCAGGCCGCGCGGGCGTTGTGGAGTGACGTCGTGGCCGCCGGGCAGGAGCATGGCTTCCGCAACGCGCAAGCCACCGTCTTGGCCCCGACTGGCACAATCAGCTTCATGATGGATTGCGATACGACGGGCATCGAGCCTGATATTGCCCTGGTGAAGTACAAGCAGCTTGCCGGCGGTGGCATGCTGAAGATCGTCAACCGAACGGTCCCACTTGCGTTGCGGACCTTGGGATATGGCGATGAGGGCATCGACGCGTTGAAGTCCTACATCGATGAACACGACACGATCGAGGGAGCGTCTGGGCTGCGGCAGGAGCACCTGCCGGTCTTCGATTGTGCCTTCCAGCCCCGCAAGGGAACGCGGTCCATCCCCTGGGATGCCCACGTCAAGATGATGGCGGCGGCCCAGCCGTTCTTGTCTGGCGCCATTTCGAAGACCGTGAACATGCCCCGGGAAACGACTCCCGAGGAAGTCGCGGAGGCGTACCTGGAGGGCTGGCGGCTGGGGCTCAAGGCCCTGGCCATTTACCGCGACGGTTCCAAGGAGAGCCAACCGCTGTCTACTTCGACCGAAGGGGACAAGGCCGCCGAGAAAGCGCTGGCGGCGCCGCGGCGGGAAAGGCTGCCGGATACCCGGCAATCCGTGACGCATAAATTTAGCGTCAGTGGCCACGAAGGGTACATCACGGTCGGCCTGTTCGAGGATGGCCGTCCGGGCGAACTGTTCATCACCATGGCCAAGGAAGGGAGCACCATCGGCGGCCTGATGGATTCCTTCGGCACCGCCGTATCCATGAGCCTGCAATACGGCGTGCCGCTGGAAGTCTACGTGAAAAAGTTTTCTCACACGCGTTTCGAGCCAATGGGTTACACCAACAACCCGGATATCCGCATCGCCAAGAGTATCGTGGACTACATCTTCCGCTGGCTCGGGCTGACCTTTCTTCCCGGCTATCGGGAAGCCGTGCATGGTGTTCCTGCCGAGAAAGCTTCGGAAAACTCCACGGGAGATGATAGTGAATCCGAGACTCAGCCCGCCTCCATGAAGGACGGCGGGCTCAAGGAAGCGCAAGGAGCAACTCCATCGACGCTGGCCCCGCAAGTGAAGAATGGCTCGGGCAGTCATCTGGGCGCCCCCGCCACGAAGAATGGGCACGGCAATTCGACCGACCATACGCTGCGTTTGGAGAAAGCGGGGGTCGTGATGTCCGCCGCTTCGGAGTCCAGCCAACGTGGCGAGCAATTCGCGAGTTTCCAAAGCGACGCGCCAAGCTGCGACAATTGCGGCGCCATCACGGTCCGCAATGGCAATTGCTACCTATGCTACAACTGTGGAAATAGCATGGGTTGCTCGTAGCTTGCAAATGGATTGCTAAAGCGTTGCCGTGGCGCCTTGCTGCTAGAAATGGTGGCAAGGCGCCATGCTTTTGTAATGTGAACGCACAATACGAAGCGAGACGACCGGATCACCCCATCGCTTCAAATCCGGTGGGATTGACCGCTGCCGGACTCGTCGCGGCGTAAGATTCGGAGACACCCGTCGACGAGTTGGAGACGAAGCTGAATTGCGCGGCACCTTGGCCCAGCGCGCTTAGCGCGGCCAAAGCCAACAGCGCGGCGAAAGGAGAGTCGCTTTCCCCTCCCTCGGCGTCCTTGGAGAGCAACATCGCGATGAGAAATGCGCCCATGATGTCCGTGGAGGAAATACCACGGCTCGAGATGGAAGCGGAAAAGGAGTCGCCCGGCGTCGCCGAAACCGACAAAGACGCGGCCGGCTGGCCACCTGAGGGAGTAGCTGCGGCTGCATTGGCCGAGGGAGCCTTTGCGGCGGGAGCCGTGGTGGGGACGGCTGCGGGGGGAACGCCGCCCACGGGGGATATACCCGACATGCTTCAATCTCCGCCAATCACGCGAATTGCAGTTACTGGGGATCGACAAAATCCCGCTCGGTATTACCTCTCGCAATTCAAATGCCGGACTCTTCGCCCGGACCTGGCATTGATGGAAAGGTCGCAAGTCTGAATCGCTGGCGGAATTCGCGAACCGTTTCACCACAAAGCGTTGCGGCTTGGTACTGGAAATCCGTACGGCACGCGGATTCCCTGAATGGGGAACTCATCCCAATGGCCTCGCACGCTAGAATGTTTCACGAACGCAACATGCCGTGTTTGATACCGTGACCCGCGCGCTAAGCCGCGATTACAAATGCCCAGCGCGGCGCCAGGCAGCTTGACGCCAAATCACAGGGTCAGGAAACTTGCTGCTTCGTACGCAGCACTTGACGCCAAAAGAGAAATTGGGCGTCAGGGAGAGAGGTTTTTTGTGGGGAATGGCGAACATGCCGATGGAATGGACCGGTCAACCAGAGCCACTGCTCACGTACGACGAGGCGCTCCGCTTCCTGGATCAGCGGATCAATTACGAAAAAATGGGGCGCGACCGCCTGACGAAGGCGGAATGGAAGCTCGACCGCATGCGACAACTGCTGGCGCTTTTGGGAAATCCCCACGAAAAAGTCTCTGTCGTGCATGTGGCCGGCACCAAGGGGAAAGGTTCCTCGGCGACGATGATCGCTTCAATTTTGGGAGCCGCCGGATACCGCGTCGGACTTTATACTTCGCCCCATTTGGAACGCGTGGAGGAACGCATCGCCATCGGCGGAATGCCTTGCACGGAGGAACAGTTCGCGGAGCTGTTGTCCTTCCTAAAACCGAACGTGCTGGCCATGGAAGAGGAATTGCCCTCGGACTCCCGTCTTCCCGGCGGACCTACCTATTTCGAAATCACGACCGCCATGGCCTTCTTGTGCTTTGCGAGGGAGAACGTCGACTTGGCGGTGATGGAAGTGGGCCTGGGAGGCCGGCTCGATTCGACCAATGTCTGCCATCCCGTGGTCTCGGTGATCACCAGCATCAGCTATGACCACACGCGGCAACTGGGAAACACCCTGGAATCCATCGCCCGTGAAAAAGCGGGGATCATCAAGCCGGGAATTCCTACCATCTCGGGCGTGCTGGAATCGCCCGCCAGGGAGGTCATCGCGGAGAAGGCCCATGCTGCCGAGAGCCGATTCATCGAATTGGGACAGGATTTCTCCTTCGACTATGAGGTTTCCCCAGGCGACGATCTGCTGGCGAGTTTGCCTCGCTGCCGGTTTCACGGTAGCGCGATCGACACATACTGGCCGAACACGAATGATGTCGAATTGGCAATGCTGGGCCGGCATCAAGCGGCGAACGCGGCCATCGCCGTGGCCACGGTGGGCGAACTTTGCCGGCAGGATTGGCGAGTTCCCTGGGAGGCGGTTGCCCGGGGATTGCGCGAGGCCCGCTGTCCGGCCCGCGTGGAAGTGGTGCAAACCGCTCCGCTGGTGGTGGTGGATGCGGCGCACAATGTGGCTTCCATCGAGGCATTTTGCCAAACGCTGGAGGAATGCTTCACGGCCCGGCGGCAATTTTTGATATTCGCCGCCTCGCATGAAAAAGATGTGTCGGGCATGCTCCGCGTGCTGTTGTCAAAATTCGACGAGATTTGGCTCACGCGGCATCACCTTGATCCGCGCACCTACTCGCCGGAGGAGTTGTTCGAGATCGCGAGTTCCCTCGGCGAAAAAAGCACGCTGAGAGTCGTCGCGACGACCGCCCAGGCCTGGCAAGAAATTGGGCAGCGCGCCGCTGCAAGGGATTTGGTGTGCGTCACCGGATCCTTTTTCTTGGCGGCGGAGATGCGGGCTATCGCCGCCGATTCACCGATCATGGCCCAGCCACGAGAGCAGACCGCAGTGCCCACCACACCGCCAGCGGGTCCATAGTGCCTGACGAGTAGTCTACTGGGCAGTTATGTCACGGATTTGGAATCGATCCAGGACATGAGTCCTCGCAGCCGCTTGCCGACTTCCTCGATGGGATGGGCGTGTTCCAGCCGCCGCGTGGCCTTGAAAGCGGGGGCTCCGGCTCGGTTTTCCAGAATCCATTCCTTGGCGAATTGGCCGGTTTGAATCTCGGTCAAGATCCGCTTCATTTCCTCTTTCGTCTCTTCGGTGACGATGCGTGGTCCGCGGGTGTAGTCTCCGAATTCCGCCGTATTGGAGACGCTATAGCGCATGTAGCCGAGCCCGCCTTGATAGAAGAGATCCACGATCAACTTCAATTCGTGCAGGCATTCGAAGTAAGCCATCTCCGGCTGATACCCGGCCTCGACTAGCGTTTCGTATCCGGCCTTCACCAGCGCGCTCACGCCACCACAGAGCACGACTTGTTCACCGAACAAATCGGTTTCGGTCTCCTCGGCGAACGTCGTTTCGATGACGCCGGCCCGCGTGCCGCCGATCCCTTTGGCATAAGCCAGCCCGAGCTGCCGCGAGGTATCCGTGGCCCCTTCGCTGAGCGCGATGAGGCAGGGGACGCCGCGACCGGTTTCAAATTCGCTGCGGACCAAGTGGCCTGGCCCCTTCGGTGCGACGAGCACGGTATCGACTTCCGGCGGTGCCTCGACCTGTCCGAAATGGACGTTGAAGCCGTGCGAACACATCAGCACGTTGCCCGGCTTCAGATGAGGCCGAATTTTCGAGCGGTAGATATCCGCTTGAACCTCATCCGGCAGCAGAATGTTGATCATGTCCCCGTGCTGCGTCGCTTCCTCCAGGGAAAGCGGCTCGAATCCGTGGCTCACGGCCAGGTCATAATTCGCGCTTCCGGGCCGCTGCCCAACAATTACTTTGCAGCCGCTATCGGAGAGGTTTTGAGCGTGGGCATGTCCCTGCGAGCCATAACCGAGGATAGCGATGGTTTTATCCTTCAGCAGCGACAGGTCGGCGTCGTTGTCGTAATAAATTTGGGCACTCATCAAGACTTCCTCAATTATTTAGTGGGATGCGCTCCGTCTCGAAAAAAAGGGCCACGACCGGCATGGCGATGAATATGCGTCACTCGGGCTAGCCCGGTTCAGCATCCGAGGGAGACGGATTCTCCAAACCTGAATTGCCACGCACCATGGCGATTCTGCCGCTGCGGACCAACTCGACGATTCCCAAAGGGCGCATGAGGTCAATAAAGGCTTCGATTTTCTTTTCTTGTCCCGAGATCTCGACGACCACGGCTCCCTCGGCGACGTCCACGATGCGGCCCCGAAAAATTTCGGCCAGCTCTCGGATTTCGCTACGTTTGCCCCCCTGACCAGCCCGCACTTTGATCAGCATCAGATCCCGTTCGACGAAATCGCGGGAACTGATATCCGTGACTTCCACCACGGTCACGATCTTTTCGAGCTGCTTGCGGACTTGCTCCAACACGCGATCATCCCCGACGACGACGAACGTCATCCGGGACAGGTCGGGGTTTTCCGTCTCCCCCACCGCCAGGCTGTCGATGTTGTAGCCCCGCGAGGCGAGCATTCCCGAAATATGAGCCAGCACTCCCGGCACATTCTGCACCAGAGCCGACAATAGGTGACGCATGCAAACCGCTCCTGAAACCCTTGTGGAAGAGTGTGATAATAGTCGGGGGCACCCAGACGGACAAGGGTTTGCCGGCTCTCAGGCAGCTCACGGCCCCGTTTTCTCCAAGTACGATTCAACACGATGTCTTGGACTTCGCCGTCTTGTGGGCCACGTGTTGTTCGCGCGGGCCAGGCCGGTACCATGGAACGCTGGCCAATTCTTCACCAGCGAGCACCGCCATGCCGCCTTCCGCTGCCATTCGCTTCTCCGGAGCGAGGACGCACAACCTCAAAGACATCTCGGGCATGATTCCCCATGGACAGCTTACCGTGATCGCGGGGCCGAGCGGTTCTGGCAAAAGCTCCTTGGCGTACGACACGCTGTTTGCCGAGGGGCAGCGACAATATTTGGAAACGCTGTCCGCCTGGGCACGCCAAAAAATCCAAGCCTGCCCACGACCGGACGTGGATTTCATCACGGGCTTGCCTCCCACGGTGGCGGTGCGACAACGTGGCGGCCGGGCCTACCCCCGCGGGACCGTGGCCACCATGACGGACATTAGCGATTACCTGGCCCTGTTGTGTGCCCATGTGGGGGAACCTCGCTGTCCAAACTGTGGCACTTCGCTCCGGCGGCTCTCGGCGAACCAGATCGTGGAGCGAGTCGCGGCTCTGCCAGCCAATACGCGGGCCATGCTGCTCGCGCCGCTTGATGTATCGATGGGAAACGCTTTTGGCAGCCTGCTGCAGGCCGTGCGGCGTGCCGGTTTCGTGAGAATGCGCGTGGATGGCGAAGTCCATGGCTTGGAGACGCTGGCCGCGCATCCGCCGGAACAGTATTCACGCGCCGAAGCGGTCGTGGACCGCGTGGTCATCAAGGAGGGAGTTGAATCTCGGCTGCGCGAGTCCGTGCAGTTGGCTTTGAAAGAAGGGCAAGGCCAGCTCATCGTCTGCTACCAAGAATCGGAAGGCTCCGGATCCACATGGCAAGAAGCGACGTATTCCACGACCGGCATTTGCGCCGGCTGCGGCCGGAAATTCGAAGACCTGACTCCCCGTCATTTCAATTTCAACAGCCCGCAGGGTGCATGTCCCACTTGCGACGGACTGGGCGTGGTCTCACATTTTGTGATCGACCTCGTACTCGATATCCAGGCGCCACTCCCTTCGGCGGTCCTGCCGTGGCAAAGCGTGCCTGCTTCGAAGTGTTCTCCACAAGCGGCCCGCTGGGCCGATTTTCTGGAATGCAAAAACCTTTCTTCGGAAACGTGCTTCTCGGAGCTGGATGCGACACATCGCGACATGCTATGGAACGGGAAGGATACTCCGGCAGGCTTTCCGGGCCTGCGAGTGCTGCTGGAAACGGAATTCGCCGAGCTTCCCTCGTCCCGCCGCGCGCCGTGGAAACCCTATCGTCGCGAAGTGACATGCGAGGATTGCGGAGGGACGCGTCTGCGGGCCGAAGCCCGCGCCTGCTGGCTGGGAGATGCCTCGCTGGAGATGATACTGAATTGGCCCTTGAACCGAGTGCGCGAATTCTTTTGTACGCTGGAGGCTCCGGCCCATCAAGCAGAGGTGTGGCGGCCCTTGCTGCGGGAAATCCGAAACCGCCTCGAAACGCTGGACCAGTTGGGCTTGGGATACTTGCACCTGGGACGCGCGGCCAATTCCCTCAGCGGAGGGGAGTGGCAACGCATCCGCCTCACGGCGGCGCTCGGTTCTCCGCTGTCCGGCGTGTGCTACGTGTTGGATGAACCCTCGCTCGGCCTGCATCCCAGGGATAATCAGCGATTGGTGGAGGCGATCCGAGAACTGTGCCGCTGGGAGAACACGGTGATCGTTGTGGAGCATGATGCCACGATCATGGCGGAGGCCGATTTCCTGTTGGACGTCGGCCCGGCGGCGGGCTCACGGGGTGGAGAAATCGTCGCCGCTGGCCCGGCAAAGCAAGTGCTGCAAGATCCTGCGTCGCTCACGGCGGCCTGTTTGGCCGATCGCACGCCACTGGGTAAGCCTGCGGTTGATCGCTTGACGAAGCAGCCTTGGCTTGAGATCCGAGGCTGCCGTCTGCACAACCTGAAGAATGTCACCCCCCGATTCCCGCTGCGAGCAATCTCCTGTGTGACGGGAGTCAGCGGCTCCGGCAAGAGTTCCCTGACCAATGACACGCTCATGCCGGCACTCATCAACCAAGCTCAGGGAACCAATCGCCCAACAGGCGAATTCGACGAATTGCGGTGCGACGAACCGATCGACCGCGTAATCTCCGTGGACCAATCCCCGCTGGCCAGCGCGGCGCGGAGCACGCCGGCGACGTTCGTGGGGATCTTCGATGAAATCCGCCGACTCTTCGCCGCCACGAAAGAGGCTCGGCAATACGGCTATCGCGCCGGGCGCTTTAGCTTCAACTCCAAGGGAGGCCGCTGCGAAGAGTGCCAAGGTTTGGGCATGACGACCGTTGAACTCGACTTTCTGCCGCCGTTGGAAACGCCCTGCGCCGTGTGTGGAGGGAGCCGCTACAACGCCCAGACCCGCCGGGTGACCTTTCACGGGCTCTCCATCGCGGAGGTCTTACGGCTAGAAGTGGAACAGGCGGCGGAAATCTTCGCCAATGTGCCTTCTGTGGTGGGGCCGCTCCGCGTGCTGCAATCGGTCGGCTTGGGGTATCTGCGTTTGGGGCAAAGTGCCGCGACCCTTTCCGGAGGTGAAGCCCAACGGATCAAACTGGCCGCTGAGTTGGGCAAGCGGACCTCGGGCCACACGGTCTACCTTTTAGACGAGCCGACGACCGGCCTCCATTTCGTGGATGTGCGACGGCTCTTTGATTTGCTCAGGAGTCTCACGGAGGCGGGGCACACCGTGATCATCGTGGAGCATCATGTGGACATCATGCGGTCTGCGGATTGGATTGTCGATCTGGGTCCCGAAGGGGGCGAGGAAGGCGGGCAGATCATGGCCATGGGAACTCCCGCTCAAGTGGCTGCCCAAGGGAAGGGACCGACGGCGGCGTTCCTCCAGGCGGACTGACCATCGTCCCAACTGTCGCATGCGAACCCCACGCTACGCCCATCCCAACCCGCAGCGTGAGCAATGCCGGCACACGAGCCAGGTCGTCGCTCGTCGTCGGGCTGAAACGGCGTGACGCTCCACGGTGCGCGGACGTGCATCTCGAGGCGACGCCGCGACGTCCCTCACTTACGTTTCGTGTTACGATGGATCGAAACCCGCCGCGTGAGCAAGGCAATACCTGCCATCAAGGCCGAACGTTCAGTGAATCCCAGCTCGGTGGTCATTTCCAGGATCGCACCGACTTGTAGGCGGCAAGCCGCTTACTCTACTCGATCCAGCCGCCGCCCAGCACGCGTTCGCCCAAATAACACACTACTGCTTGCCCCGGCGAGACGGCATTTCTCTGATGATCCAAATCGACCCGGATTCGCTTTTCAGGCAGCAATGTCAGGGATGCATCGACCGGGCGGCTGTTGTAACGAATCTGCACTTGGCAGGCGAACTCCTCAGCGGGTGGATCCGCCAGCCAGCTTACCTCCGAGGCGTGAAACGTCGTCCGTCCCAGTTCCTCTTTGCGGCCAATCACGACCTGCTTGGATTCAGCTTCGATGCGGATCACGAAATACGGCTCCCCCATCGCCACGCCCAATCCCTTCCGCTGGCCGATGGTGAACCCCTCGATGCCCGCGTGTTCGCCCACGGCGCGGCCATCGGTGGTCACGATCTGTCCGGAGGTATCTGCTTCGCCGCCACGCCACCGCCGCACGAATTCCGCGTGATGCCCGTGCTGCACGAAGCAGATTTCTTGACTGTCCTTTTTCTCGGCCACGCGCAGTCCGAGTTCCCGCGCGATCTCGCGGATCTCCGGTTTGAGGCATTCGCCCACCGGAAACAGCAAGCGGTCGAGCCGGTCCCTCTCGATACCAAACAGCACGTAGGATTGATCCTTCTCCGCATCGCGACCCCGGCACAATGCAGGCGGATCACCCGGTATCAGGCGGGCATAATGTCCCGTGGCCACGAAGTCCGCGCCGATGTCATCCGCGTAGGAAAAGAGGTGGCCGAACTTGACCCAGTTATTGCACATCACGCACGGGTTGGGGGTGCGGGCAACCGTATATTCCCGCACGAAGTAATCGATGATCTGGCCGAAATGCTCCTCGAAATTCAGCGCGTAGAAAGGAATCTCCAGCATCTCGGTCACGCGGCGCGCGTCGGCGGCATCCGCCGATGTGCAGCAGCCCTGCTTATGCTCCTTGGGTTCGGACAACACCGGCAGCAATGAGGAACCGCCAGCAGCCGCGGCCACTTCCGGCGTGATGCCATGCCGCATGAACACGCCGATCACTTCGTGTCCCGCTTGTCGCAACAAGTGCGCGGCCACGCTGCTGTCCACGCCGCCCGACATTGCTAGCAGTACACGCGCCATTTCCACTCACAAAAATGTGGCATCACTACGGCTTTCGCCAGGCGATGTCCGCATGGCCGGAGGTTTGATTTTCCGCCCGGGCCATGACGAAGAGCAAGTCGCTCAGCCGATTCAGGTAAGCGATGATCTCCGGCGAGACCGACTCTTCTTGATGGCAGAGCGTGACGACCCGCCGTTCGGCGCGTCGGCAGACTCCTCGTGCCACATGTAGTAATGCGGCACCTTCGGAACCTCCCGGAAGAATAAACTCCGTCAGCGGAGGCAGTTTACTATCCAGCCGATCGATGGCGGTTTCCAATTCCGCGACCATGGCTGACGTGACCATCCTCGTACCGGCGGCATCCGCGTCTGGCGTGGCCAGTTCCGCGCCGAGCGCGAACAGCGAGTGCTGTGCGGTGGAAAGCACTTCACGCGAGGGATCGCTCAGCGACGAGTTGGCCGCTGCCAGCCCGAGCGCCGCGTTCAGTTCATCCACGGCGCCGCAGGCTTCGATGCGGGCATGGTCCTTGGAAACGCGGCCTCCGGCGAACAGGCCCGTGCTGCCGTCATCTCCTTGTCGCGTGTAAATCTTCATCGAGCGATGTCTATTCCATGAATGATCAAAGCCTGGGCAAAACCCGGGGCCGAGAACTGCCTATGCTAATCGCCCGCTTCCAGGATCTCGATGTCCAACTGCCCCATGACCTGCGCGGCGGGCAGGAAACTACCATAGGCGTTCACGCCCGCTAGATTGGATTGGGAAAGTTTGAGATGCGCGGCACCGATACCGCCCTGCCCCAACGTGGCGTCAAAAGGGAGCCACTCCCCGTCGATGTAGAGATCATTCCACATATGATAGCCGAACGCTTGTTCGGACGGCATGTAAACCAGCCCGATGGCGACCCGGGCGGGAATTCCCTTGGCCCGGGCCAACGCGGCCAGCAGGACGGCGTGTTCGGTGCAATCCCCTTCCATGTTTTGGGCGACTTCGGCGGCGGTGGCGAAGGCCTGGGAAAAGTTCTTCGAGCGGACCGAGGCATGTACGAACTTCTCCAAGTCCAAGGCTGTTGCCAAGGGAGGCTGCCCCGCCGTGGGAAACCGATTTGCCAGCGCCAGTACACTCGGATGATTGCTTTGAATCAGGCTGTTGGGCTGGAGGTCCTCGTCGGTAGGTGGCGAAGACTCGGTGTTCGACGCGGAGCCTGAAGATGACGTGATCGAAATGTCCGCCGTCCGCACGTCGACAGGAGTGACTTGCTGGCGTTCCGTGCTGGGAAAGACCTCCGCCGGATTCCCTTCCCGCAAAGTCACGCGGTAGGTGGCTCGCTGGGTTTGTAATCCTTGAGGAAGACGAGCATCCACACGAATCATGCTCAGTTTCCCCAAATCGACCGTGTCCGCCGGACTGGCTTCGGCCAAGGCGGTCCGTTCATCGACCAGAAAAGTCTCCAGTTCGAGCCCGCTATCCCGGCGTTTGAAAATCTGGCCCGTTTCGTCGGCCCACAACGTGGAGTCCATCCGCCCGCCACTGGGGGAGCGGCTCGTGACCTCAATCCTCAAGAGTCGCTTTGAGCCATCCAGCAGAGCCGTCTCTTCGAAGTCCATGGCCTGCATCTCGATCGTGGCGATTTCGTAGGTGAAGGGGACCAAGGCCCGCAGCCGGCGGCGCTCTTGGGGTTGTAGCGGCTTTCTCAACAAAGAATCCTGCTCGGCGGAGAAGCCCCCGATCGCTGGATTCCACTCCAGCTTTCGCGTTTCCTCTTGGCCAGCATGTTCGATCTGGATTTCCAAAGTGTCGTCACCCAGCACTTCGCCCCGGACCTTGCGGGGAGTGTCTCCCAGTTCCTCTTCCCCCCCAAAACTCAACAATTTTCCGTCCGGCGTTTCCACGCTCACGTAATGGGTGCGTGGCGTATTGGTGTCGCCGAAACGCCGCAGCCGCATCTCCATGGTGGCTTCGCGTCGGAGGATTGGGCTGCCGTTGTCCGTGGCCAATTCCGTATCCAGACGCGAGTAACCCACTTTTTTTCCTTGCACGAACATGGCATTCCACGTCGTGCCGACGAGCTCCGAACCGTCGCCCGATTCACGGGTTCCAGGGCCATTGCCCGAAGTGTTTTCCAGCGGCGGGCTGGCGTTGCACGCGAGGCCGCATACGAGTGGCAACAGAAACCCTATACGCCATATCTTTTGCGCCATCGTACGTTGGGAAGACATGCCCACTCGCACACCATCACTTTGCCAAGGCTGTTCGCTGGTTCGATCCATGGAAAGCAAGCATCCGCTCCTTAACGGGAAAATCCGTTCAATCCCTATGACGACTTTGTCACAAGTGGCCCCTGTAAACTGAATATATCACATATCGCCAAACGGCACCGGCGCCGGGCAGCTTGCCTCGCGGGCTCCCAATTCATCTTGCTAGTCGCGCGGACTCCTCACGAATTACACATTTCCGGACGGTGAAACGAATTTCCTCCTCGGCGGATCAACTTTTTCGCGCTCGGTCCAAGTTCGGTGCTAGAGTTGAGATGGCTCAAGGCGACGCGCGGAAGCCGCCGCGTCCGCTGGACGTAATGACGTTACGTTCCGCCAAGCTCATCTCATCCAAATCTTTGTAACCCACGGGCCATATGCATGACTCGTGGCGGCCACCAGGGCCGAGCTTTTCAGTTTTTTAACGTACGCTTCCAAAAACAGGGAACACCCAGACAGGTTGCCACGGCGGATGGTGGATGGCCTGCCAGAAACCGCGGATGCGGGACGGGTATTCACGCTTCGAGCCGTGGGCGTGCCAGGCCGAATGCGAAGGAAATGAACTGATTCAAATCGAGTTGCCGGACAACTCTCAGCGACGTGAGTTCAGCAATGGGGTTTCTGAAGAGCTTTTTTCAAAATGTTTTCAACGAGGGCGGACCTCATGTGGAGAGCAACAGTTTCGAGTCGCTCTCCGACGAGCAACTTGAAGCCCATTTAGGCGTTTCCACCTACGGGGAGTTCGAACTTACCGACGCCGTCCGGCCTTCCTACGATTTGCAGGTGATTCCGAGCCAAGGTTATCGCCATGATGTTTATCGCGACGAGGAAAATCGCACCAGTGTGCCCGTGATCATGGCGTCCGCTTCGCGGGAGCAACTCTTCGAAACATTCATGGATCTGCTCGATCCGCTCGGCAATGTAGTGGACGTGGTTTTAGAAACCAGCCACAACCGCGAAAAAAACGGCCACGTCGATTTGTACCGTGAACATATCGACATGCCGGTCCTGAAAAGCATCCTATGGGACTATGAGGATTTGCTGCTCAATGACGGCTGCACGGGTATCGCCGTGTTGAATCCTCGCAAACCATTGGAAATCCAATTTGATGAGCACAAGATGCTCATTGCCTACGGCGAGAATCTACGTGCATTCGAAGAAGTTTTACAGCAGCGACTGATCCCCTGCGACGAAGCGATGCGTTTCATCACGGAAGCGGAGCACGTCCACTCTTCCAACGAAAACTACGTCTCATTGTTCGATCAGCTTCGCACTCGCCTCGGAATGGACGGGGATATCTGACACTTCCCCGTACGAGTTCCACCGCCTTCTCAATGTTCCGTTCTCGGTGAGACAATTGTTCGCGACGCGGTTCACCGGCGGCCATGTCCACGGGAGCGCGTTCCGATCTTGAACCCCCCGATTCGGGTTGTTCCGGACCATACCCTGTTCGGCTACAGGCTTGTCCTGCATACTTTAGTCTGTTAAGTGCTTCCACTCCGTGCCACCGGGAAAGTCGGCCATAGTTCGAGTCTTCCCCCGCAGCCAGCCCTTGAGCATGCTTGGCCGGCCAATTGGGCAAACTGTTTCAATCATCAGAAAACCGTTTCATCGGTGGTCAACATGAGCGCATTTCCCAAAGTACGAGCCACGACGATTCTCTGTGTCCGCCATGGGGGCTCCGTGGCGCTGGGAGGGGATGGCCAAGTCACCTTGGGTTCCCAGGTCGTGAAGTCACAGGCGGCCAAGATCCGGCGGCTGATGGATGGCAAAGTGATCACGGGTTTCGCCGGCGCGAGTGCCGATGCTTTCGCTCTGCTGGAGCGCTTCGAAGCCAAACTCAAGGACTATCCGGCGAATATTCCTCGGGCAGCCACGGAACTGGCCAAGGAGTGGCGGACCGACCGCGCGTTGCGGCGGCTGGAGGCTCTGCTCGCCGTCGCCAACGAAGAAAATGTGTTATTGGTCACTGGTAACGGAGATGTGATTCAACCGGACGATGGCGTCCTGGGAATCGGCTCGGGAGGACCGCTGGCGACTGCTGCGGCCCGGGCCCTGGTCGCTTGTTCCGATCTGCCGGCGGGTGAAATCGTCCGTCAGGCGCTCTCCATCGCCGCGGACATCGATATTTACACGAATAAAAACATCACCGTGGAGGAAATGGCGTGCAAGAACTGACGCCGCGCCAAATTGTCGAGGAACTAGACCGGCATATCGTGGGCCAGAACGCCGCGAAACGGGCTGTCGCGATCGCCATGCGGAACCGCTGGCGGCGGCAACGGCTCGAAGGGGATATCCGTACGGAGGTCGCGCCCAAGAATATTCTCATGATCGGGCCGACTGGCGTGGGCAAGACCGAAATCGCGCGGCGGTTGGCGAAACTGACCAACGCCCCGTTCGTCAAAGTCGAAGCCACGAAGTACACCGAAGTCGGATACTATGGCCGCGACGTGGAAAGCATGGTGCGGGAACTGGTCGAAAACGCCATTAGTCTGGTCCACGACCAAGAGCGGAAGCGCGTCGAGGAAGAGGCCAATCAACGCGTCGAAGAGCGGCTCTTGGACCTCTTGGCTCCGCCGCCGGTCGAGTTTCAAACGCAAACCGACGCGCCGATCGAGGAGACCGCCGCACGGCATGAGCGGACGCGGGAAAAATTTCGCTCCATGCTCAGGGAAGGTGCCTTGGATAGCCGCCGCGTGGAAATCACCGTCGAACAAAAGGCGGTCCCCATGATGCTCACGGGCATGGGATTCGAGCAAGCCGATTTCGACCTACAAGGGATGTTTGAAAAGATCTTGCCCAAGCAGAGCTCGAAACGTGAGTTAAGCGTCAATGAAGCACGGGAAGTTTTGTTCGAGCAAGAATGCGAGGCGTTAATTAATCAAGATCACGTCCACTCCCTGGCCATCCAATTGGCGGAGGATTTGGGCATGATCTTCGTCGACGAAATCGACAAGGTCACGGCCAGCGAAGGCTCGCGCGGCGCGGATGTTTCCCGCCAGGGCGTGCAACGGGATTTACTCCCCATCGTGGAGGGGACCACGATTCAGACCCGGTACGGGTATGTCCGCACGGACCATATCTTGTTCTTCGCCGCGGGCGCGTTTCACAAGAACAGCCCCAGCGAGCTCATGCCCGAGCTTCAAGGTCGGTTTCCTATCCGCGTGGAATTGCAGGACCTTTCCAAGGAAGACTTCGAGCGGATCCTACGGGAACCCAAGGGAGCCCTGCCCAAGCAGTACGCCGCCCTGATGGAGACCGAGGGTGTGGAACTTCAATTTTCCGAGGACGCCATCGAAGCACTGGCGAGCTTTGCCTACCAAGTGAACCAGTCAACCCAGAACATCGGTGCCCGCCGGTTGAACACCATTCTGGAACGTGTGTTGGAGGAAGTAAGCTTCGAGGCTTCGGATATGCCGCGAGGTCCGTTCCGCATTGATGCCGCCTACGTAAGGGAGAAACTGGCCGATATCAGCGAAGATGAAGATCTCAGTAAGTTCATCTTGTAAGCCAGCGGACAAAAATCGATTATTCTGATCGTCCAGCGGCATTTCACAGCCTATCCGCGCTTAACTTCGTGCAAGTCCTGTTTTTTCGGCCACTCGCACCATCACCATATCGTGGCAAGCGGACGAAACCTTCCTTCGGGATTCGTATGCCGGTATGTAACGGCCTATAGACAATTTCTACTAATGATTTTGTTCTTGGGCTTTCTAAGCCAACGGGCAAAACCTCTCGTTTGTTTCGTCCAATTTCGCGGGTTCCGGATGTTCTTCCCCAAGTCTTTATTCAACATCCAACCGCGCGCTACACATGGCGGTCTGAAACCCCGTGAGTGTGATTGGCGTAAAGAAAGAATTTGTCTTTTTCGGACTTTTAATTTTTCTTACCCCAAGCTAAAAAACACATAATCCACCCCGTTTGCCAAAGAACCGAACCTGTTCTATACTACGGAGATGGTTTAAGGTAGTTGTTTAGTAACAACTGTATGATGTCTATCCCTGGAGGCACGTTACATGGCAAGATCAAGAAGCAAGGCTCCGCAGGACAAGATTAATCGCTCGAATGAAATCCGGCGCGTGTATCAGCAGTTGGGCAAAGATGCCCAACCGAAGGAAATCATTGATACGCTGGCCGCGGAAGGGATCACGGTCAAGGCCGGGTTGGTGAACAATGTGCTGCACCGTGAGCGGAGAGCTTCGGGGAACGGCAAGAGGACCAGACGTGGCGGCGGGCGACCCCGTCAAAGCGTTTCCTCGTCCTCGGAGACCTTGTCGGTCAGCGCCCTCACCACGGCAAAACAGTTGCTTCAGGATGCCGGTTCCTTGCAAGATGCTCAACGCGCGTTGGAAGTCCTCGACCAGCTTCGCTAACAGCCTTTGAATCGCTCAACTGGCTATTGTATCACACGGAAGTGATAGACAGAGCGGCACGCACGCTGCACACTTTGCTAGCTGCGAGCGTGTGTGCTGCGCCCATGCTGGCTCCCCGGACAGGCCCGATCATGATGCGAGGCCGAGATAAGTCTTGGCGGCTTTAGCTAACGGACAGCGAAGTACTATATATGCCTTCCGCCAAAACGTTCCGGCGGTCGCAACGTTTGGCGTCTATCGGTGGTGAAACGCCGATAGACGCTCCCAGCATTACAGCGGCTACTGCAACAGGCCCAAACGGACCAGTTTGTCGCGGCATTCGTCACGTTCGCGGCACCGCGTCAGTTCGGTCCAGGCCGGATCTTGCGCGGCCAGGAAGTCTTCTTCCGTGGCACGGCCGCGCCCCTCGCTCGCCAGCCTCGCCATCAAACGCGCGATGACTTCCTGGTCCAAACGGGAAATCGCCATCGCCTGCAAGCGATAGTCGACGAATGCTTCCCATACCAGGGGGAACAAGGGTTGTACGATTTGTTCTCCCAGTGTGGTGGCGTATTGCCGGATTTCCCATTGGGCGTGGGCATCCATCCGCAGGGCGAGGAAGTGTAACAAATTGTGTAGATCAATCTTCCAATACGCTTCGGTGTAAGTCGCCAATGGCAGATCCTTGCGGGCCTGTTCCCGGGCCACCCCATGTGTCAACCGTTCGGCGTAGGTCTCCCGTGTAAGTGCCTGCAACTCGGCTTCCCGCTTCGACAGCGTTTCACCTACTTCTGTCGGCAGCAAATCGCCGCTGCCTTGGCGGTTCGTCGCGGCCTGCGTCCGCCACTGGTCGGGAGGAGTGGTTTGCGCCGAGTCGATCGCTTCGGAATAGCGGGTACTATACTCGTTCACATTGGCGGTACGGTGGCGAATCCATTGTCGCCAGCAGTCCATGGGAACGCGGACGAGGAATTTCAGCTCCGCCATTTCAAAGGGCGTGCTATGCCGGTGCCGCATGAGGTAACGAATTAAACCTCGGTCATCGGAGACCCGGCGCGTCCCTTTGCCATAGCTCACGCGCGCGGCCTGTACGACGGATTGGTCCTCGCCCATCACATCCACCAGGCAGACGAATCCGTCGTCCAGGACCGGAAATTTTTTCCAGCGCAGTTCCCCCACGAGTTCGGCTTGTTCAGTCATCGGTTCATTAGTTTCTGTTGATCGAGTCGCGTTCATTCATACGCGGGCTTACAACGCGGCCTCGTAGATATTCAAAATATCTTGCCGCACGACGGGCCGGGGACTCATCCGCATGAGCCGCTTAATCGCGAACGCTTTTTCCGCGAAGCCCGGCAACTGTTCTGAAGTGACTCCCAAATCGGACAATTTTTCCGGAATGCCGATGCGGGCCCGCAATTCCTCCACGGCGCGGATACCGCTTTCCGCCGCTTCCGCTTCGCTGGATTCCGTGGTGATAACTTGCATCAGCTTCGCGATTTCAGCCAACGCGGCCTGCCGGCTTTCCGCCAGAAAACGCATCACGAATGGCAACAACAGGCCGTTGCCCGCGCCATGCGAACAATGGACCGCGCCTCCAACGGGATACTCCATGGCATGCACCAATCCCACGCCGACGTTGGAAAAGGCCAAACCGCCCAACGTGGCGGCCAATGCCATTCCTTCCCGTGCGGCATGATTCTCCGGCTCTTCAAACGCAGTGGGCAAATGTTCGGCGACCAAGGCGATCGCCCGTTCCGCGAAGAGGTTCCCCAAGGGATTGCGCCCCTGGTAGACCGTTTTTTCGTCCGGGGAAACGGAGAACTTTTCATTGTCCACGGCCAGATAAGCTTCAATCGCGTGGGTCAGCGCGTCGATACCGCTGTCAGCGGTCACTTTCGGCGGACAGGAAACCGTCAATAGGGGATCCACAAGCGCCACTTCCGGACGAAGATGAGGGCTAAGCGTGCTCACTTTGATGTGATTTTCTGTGTCGGTGAGCACGGCCGCGCAACTCACTTCACTTCCCGTCCCCGCCGTGGTGGGCAAGCTAATGCTGGGCAGCGTCGGCCCCGGCACACGGCAATCTCCGAGGTAATCGCGAAGCGTCCCACCTTGGGCGAGTACTAGCGCCACGATTTTGGCCAGATCCAGATTGCTGCCGCCTCCCAAACCGACGACTGCGTCCGGGGCGAATGCCCGGGCTTTTTTGATGCACGCTTCCGCCGTGGCGATGGAGGGTTCCGGCTCGCCATCGAGGAAGCTCTCCACCCGATGGGAAGTCTGTTTGAGCGGAGCGAGCACGCGTTCCACGATGCCGGCTTGGGCCAGATTCTGGTCAGCGATGAGCCACAAGCGGCTGGCTCCCAGGAGTTCCGCCTGTGCGGCCAGTTGTTCGCTGGCTCCCGGGCCAAAAATCAGCGATCCCGCCGATTGAAATTTCCAAGTGGCTGGCATGCGGTTTCCCTCGCGACCGTGGGTGGCTGGCATTGCCTCGGTGGCTATTTTTTCTTGGGCGCGCCGTTCATCAGTTCCTGGACCGTCTGGGCCAATAAAGCCGGATTGTCCTGGGCAACCAAGTGCTCGATGCGGGACTTGGAAAGCCCCAGCTTTTCCAATGCAGCGCTGGCGGATTTCCAGTGTTTGGCCCGGACCTTCCCTTCCGCCAGGTACAGTTCGGTCACCAGCTCCTGAAGCCGTTGCAGCGAAATGTTTTCGCGATTGTCGTAATAATTTTTGATGACCTTCTGTTGATACTTGCTGTATTCGCCCATGGTGTGAAGCCGCCGCCACGGAAATGAAATGATTGAATTGCCCGCGGATGCTCGGGAATCGAAATGCTCCCGGCTCGGCTCGTTATCTTGCACGAAAGCCGGTGTGTTTGGCAATCGTGCCGCCGACAACTCGCTGGAAAGTCCCGGATTCGCCCTTGATCAGAATGCCCGCGAGCCTTTTCGGCGATTGCATCCTAAGCTAAATTATCCGGCAAATAGGTACGCTGCTCGATTGCACGAGGAAATTGACGGGGAGTTCGATGCCAGTCGTCAAATTTGTGAACGAAAAAAAGGAGAT
>JANQPP010000108.1 GCA_028289405.1 Pirellulales bacterium | reverse complement strand
CAACCTCACCTCGTCCCTCCTAGGCACGACGGCGACGAATCCCCCACAAACCCAACACGCCCAGCGCCGCAAGCGCCCACGTGCCCGGCTCGGGGACCTGAACAACTCCCGGATTCGCGGCACTAAAAATTTCCACGAATTCATTGAAGTCCTTCAGGTCGACCACACCATCAAGATTTTGATCGCCGGTGGAAAAATCGAAATCGGCGGTCACCGAAAAATTCGCGGCGAGAATCTCGAAGTCCGCCGTATCCACTACGCCATCCGCATTGAAATCGCCAGCGGTATTGACCGTGTCGACCACTTCCCAGCCGAGCGCGTCATCTTGCAAAATGCTCCAAGAAGAATTCACGGTGTTGTTGCCAGTGTGGCCAGCGATGATCGCGACCTCCATGCTGTCTCCACCACCCCGCTCAAAGAAACCAGCTTCGAAAGCTGTTTCCACACCACCGGCTGGAACGGAAATTTCACCAGTCGTCCACCCGTGGCCACGCGTGCCGGTGAATTGCAATTCGCTCGCCGGGAGCGTCTCGTCCGCGTTGAAGCGATTACCAAAGTTCACATTGTCAAACAGGACGTAGCCACCATCATCGGAGCCGATACCAATCGTCCAGTCCCCTTCGGGAATGAAGAGCGTACCGGTGACGACCGTACCAAAGTCGTTGCCGGCTGGGCCCAGGTAGTCGGTGGTGGTCGGGAACGTTCCGCCGCCACCGCCGAGGTCGACCGTTAGCAGTCTTCCCGTCAAGTCGGTCGCGATCGTCACGTCGGAAACCGATCCGTCGAGGATTCCGCGGAATTCGTTCGTGTCATTAATTTGATCGTTGACGCCATTTGCCTCGAGCTGGATATACCGACGCTCGAAAGGAACCGCCTGGACGCTCGTGGCCGCCCAGCCCATCCCCAGCAGCACGAGACTGCAAACGCAGCCGCGCAACAGGCGACTGGTCAATGCCGGGCCCAATCCTGTTTTCTTCATCACTCTTGTCTCCTCAAACGGTGCAAAAAACTTTCACGGCGCGGGAAACCGACACCGCATCGCACGGAAAAATAACGAGAAACGGAAGATAACGGTCCAAACAAAAAAAACAGTTTTTCCATTTCCAACGGCTTCGTAGTATAAACCCCATATTCCGCTTTGCAACCAGTTTGCCCCGCATTTCTTGGGAATTCATCCAAATTTTGCCGAACTCTCCTGTTTTCACCACACCGAATAAGGCCTCACGAGCTGCGTTGCGGAACCTCCGCTGCCCACATAGGATGCGTTTATATTGGGGAACTCGCGGGAAGTTCGGCATCCCCGGTGACGGGCAATCCAGCCCTCACCTTTCAAGGTGCAGCGGGGCTACCAGTGGATCCGTATAGGACGAGAAAACCGAGATGGGCACGGAAACTTGGCGGGGAAGGCAAATCTTTTGGCGCGAGTTCCGCCGCAGTTTTCACACCACCGGGGCCATTCTTCCCTCCGGCGCCGCGTTGGGGAGGGCCTTGACACGCCTGCTTCAAGACGCATCAACTCAGCCACGGCGTGTGCTGGAAATCGGACCCGGTTCAGGTGCCGTGACGGAACACCTCGTCAGCCGATTGCGGCCCGAAGACCGGGCGGATTTGGTGGAAATCAATGCGAAGTTCGTGTCTTTTTTGCGAGAGCGACTGGAGCAGGATCCTCGCTTTGCTCCCGTCGCCGCGCAAATCCAAATCCATGAACAGGATCTTGCGGAGTTTCGCGCTGAAGCGCCTTATGACGTGGCGATCTCTGGGTTGCCGCTGAACAATTTCCAAGCGGTGGACGTAGCGAAGCTGCTTGAGCGCGCGCTACAATTATTAAAGCCTGGGGGAACGCTCTCCTTTTTTGAGTACATCGCCATCCGCCCGGCGCGGGCCTTGGTTAGCGGACGGAAGGAGCGAGACCGCTTGCGGGGAATTTCCGACGTTTTGCAGTCTTTTCTGCGAAAGTCGGAATTTCGACGCGAAGCGGTCTGGAGGAACATGCCCCCCGCGTGGGTACATCATTTGCGACGCAACGACTGACGCCGAAAGCCGCACGCCGATTCTAGTCGTTCAGTCGATATTGGAGAAATAGATGAGAGATTTCTTGGAAGACCGCCGATGGCTGCCGCACGATCTGGAAACTATGGAGTTAAGGCCACATCTGCCGTCGAGACTTCGGCGACAAATGCAACGCGGACTGGCCTGGGCCGCGATTTTGCTGTGGGGGCTGCTACCGCTGGGAACCGCTGAGGAGACTCCGTCCCGCGAGCCAAAAGTCTCCTCCAGCGCGAACGTTCAAGAAACGCTGCGCCCGGCGTCCCAGGACGAAGATTACGCCATCTTCCGGGAGCTGGCCGACACGCTGGACCAGATCGAGCGGAACTATGTGCAAACCATCAGCCGCCGCGAACTGATCGAAGCGGCCATCGAAGGCATGATCCGCAAGCTCGATCCACATTCACAGTACATTGCCCGGGATGAGATTCGTTACTTTCGCCAGGACATGGAGAGCCAGTTTGGCGGAATCGGAGTAACGATCCGCATCGCCGATGGCCAGGATCGCGGCCAGTTGACCGTCGGAAGCGTGCTTCCGGGCACTCCGGCGGCTGCCGCCGGAGTGCGGGCCGGAGATGAAATTGTCCGCGTCGGCGCGGAATCGACGCGTGAGATCCGCCTCCCCGAAGCGGTGGAAATGTTGCAAGGCGCACCAGGTACGACCGTCGAGATTTCAGTCGTGCATTCCGGTGAGGACGAGCCGGTGCCGGTTTCCATCACGCGGGATATCGTCAAACTGGATACTGTGCTGGGAGTCACACGCAATGCGGCGGGACGCTGGGATTATTGGCTCGACCGCTCCGCCAAGATCGCGCTGGTCCGCGTGACCAGCTTCGGTCCGGACACGGCCGCCGATTTGAAGCGAGTGCTTGAATCACTCACCACCGAGGGGCTGCGGGCACTGATCCTGGACATGCGATTCAATCCCGGCGGTTTGCTCAGCGCGGCGATCGAAGTCTCGGACTTGTTCGTGGAAGAAGGGCGGATCGTGAGCGTGGAAGGGAGAAACGTGCCGGAATCCGTGTGGGACGCGGAATTCAAGGGGACTTACACCAATTTCCCCATGGCGATCCTCGTGAATGGCTTCAGCGCCAGCGGCAGCGAAATCGTGGCGGCTTGCCTGCAGGATCACGAACGGGCGGTTGTCATCGGTGAGCGGACGTGGGGCAAAGGGAGTGTGCAGCACGTGGTGGAACTGGACGGCGGCCGAAGCGCCGTGAAAATCACCACGGCCAGCTATCATCGCCCTAGTGGAAAGAACATTCACCGCTTTCCAGATTCCACGGAAGGGGACGATTGGGGAGTTCAGCCCAACGAGAATCTTCATGTTGATTTGCCGCGGCGAGAGATGTTCCAACTCCATCGTGAGCTACAGCAATTGCAGCTTCCGGAAGGGACAAATTCGCCAACGTCCCGAGAAGGCTCGGCAGACAGCGGAGAGAATTCCGAACCACGCGACGGCGCCGTGGGCAACGAAAGTGAGCCTTGGCGGTTCCCCTCCGGTTTCGAAGATCGCCAGCTTCGTCGGGCTTGGGACTATCTGCAATCCGAGATCGCCTCCTAGCCTCTTCGCCGGAACGTGTCGCCTAGTCGGCGCGGACGCGGCACGATACGTGAACAGACCACATGCTCCTACTGACGATTGAGTCCACGTGCGATGAAACCGCCGCCGCGGTGATCGACGGGTCGCTGAACGTGCTTTCCAGCGTTGTCGCTTCGCAAGAAGCACTTCACGGGCAATTCGGCGGAGTGGTGCCGGAAATCGCTTCTCGGGCGCACATGGAACGCATGCTGCCCGTCATCGATGCAGCGCTCCAGAAGGCTGGGAAACG
The DNA here is from genome assembly GCA_028289405.1 of Pirellulales bacterium. Taxonomy (GTDB): domain Bacteria; phylum Planctomycetota; class Planctomycetia; order Pirellulales; family JANQPP01; genus JANQPP01. The sequence goes on along the minus strand of JANQPP010000108.1, from coordinate 33,435 downwards.
CCTGGAAGATCTGGATGCCATCGGCGTGGCCACTTCGCCTGGATTGGCGGGTTCGCTGCTGGTAGGCCTCGTGGCCGCGAAAAGTTTGTGTCTCGCGCTGGATATCCCACTGGTGGCGGTGAACCATGTCCAGGCACATATCTTCGCTTGCCGCATGGCCGCTGGCCGGGATGTGTTTCCCTGCGTGGGCCTAGTCGTTAGCGGTGGACATACCAGCCTTTACCGATGCGGTGGTCCGCTCGATTTCGAGCTATTGGGTGGCACGATCGATGACGCCGCCGGCGAGGCGTTCGACAAAGTCGCCTCGCTCCTGGGGCTGCCGTTTCCTGGGGGGCCGGCGATCCAAAAAACTGCCAGTTCGGGCAACCCGCGACGCTACACCTTCCCTCGCCCACTGCTTAATGATCATGACCGGTTGGAATTCAGCTTCAGCGGCTTGAAAACAGCAGTCCGCTATGAACTGGATAGGATCACTGGCGGCCCGAATACAAATGGACATGGCGCGAAGCAGCCCTTATCGGATTCGATCGTCGCGGACGTGGCGGCGAGCTTTCAGGAAGCAGTAGTGGACTGCTTGTTGGGCAAGGCCGCGCTGGCCCTGGAGCAAACCGGGCTCGGACAGCTTTGCGTGGCAGGCGGGGTCGCAGCCAATTCAAGATTGAGAAGCCGCATGGAGTCGCTGGCGGATGAGCGAAACGTGGAGCTGCACATGCCGCCGCTCCGATGGTGCACGGACAACGCGGCTATGGGCGCCATTGCCGTGGAACGTCTGCGAGCGGGCCTGGTCGAGCCACTTGATCTGGAGATTCAGCCAGGCCTGATCCGTCCAGGCCGGTAGGCGTTTGTGAACGCGGCACACGCTCTAAAAGAAACCGCCGCCACCGCCGGCGCCACCGCCAAAACCGCCGCCTCCGCCACCAAAACCCCCGCCTCCGCCGCCGAAACCACCTCCTCCGAGGCCGCCACCACCCAGGCCACCGCCGCCCAGGCCGCCACCGCCCAAGCCACCGCCGCCCAGGCCGCCGCCACCCACACCGGCACCGCCGGCGCCACCGCCCGTTTGGCCGCCTTCGATGTTGAAGGTGGTCACTTCGCCGATCAGGGAGAATTGCGGCGAGGGGGTGATACGCACGTAACGCCGGTCCGCCGAGACCACGGCGGTCGCGAACAAGATCGTACCCTCCGGTAAGGTTTGGATAACCGGCTGGAAGCCGACCGCGTTACGCAGACGGCGCCGAGGATTGACGGCAAAGGCCCGCCGGCGGGAAAGCTCAAGGTCGCTCAACGAACCGGTGTCCGTCACGGCGTTGAGTTGCTGGGCCAGGATGGCGCGATTGCGTTGCATCTGCTGTGCCGCCGCGTGGGCTACCCGTTCGGCGGGAAGCTCTTCTTCTCGGCGACCGTCCTTCAAGTTGAAGACCACCGCCGCCGCGTCTTCAGCACCCAAGGAGATTTGTTTACGCAGATGCCGTGCCTGCTTGGTGCGGTAGTGCGTCACGACATCCACCGTAACTTGACCGGAGGTCACTTCGCCCCAGACACGCCGCACCTGTAAGCGGTACTTTCCAGAGAATGCCTCGGGGCAGACATAAATCTCCGAGTAGCCCGCGGCGGACTGCCGCTGTGACGTGGAGACGGTATCCCCCAGCAGGACACCGCCGGCGGAGGTGCGAGGTTGCCGCAGGGAACAGACGGTTCCCGTCGGCTCTTGCATTAAGAGATCAATGTCGGCATCCCCGGTCCAGGTAACTCGCACAAGACAGTCGCGACGCAGTGCTTCGCGCAGGTCCGCCTCGAACTCCTGGGCCTGCTTCTCCTCGCCGGACTCCTTCAAGGAAACCAACATGGCCTTCGCGGCTCGCTGCGCGCGCTCGGCGATTTCGGCTTGATCCGCTGGCCAGGCTTGCCGCAACACGCCGAGGGTGGCCCAGCGAATGCCTTCCGTGTTTCTCACGCGCTGCGCCACTTCCAAGCCATGCATGTATAGCTCCGCCCGTTGCGGATCGACTTGAGAAATCTGTCGAAAGAGCCGCAGCGCCCGTTCCTCGAGTCCGCTGCGCGACATGTAGAGCGCCACGTACATCCACTCATTCACGTCCGTGGTAAAATCGAGAGCCGACATCAAGACCCGCTCAATCTCCGCGGCGGGACGGCCCTGAATCTGGAGGGCCAAACCGAGTGCCTCGTACATCCAGGGCTGGGCTTGTCCGTGCCGCAGGGCACTTTGGATCAAGGCGGCCACATGCTCCAGCCGGCGGCGTTTCATGAGCTGCCGGACCGCCTCGCGCACGGCAGCGCGGGAAGGCTCGTGCTCGGAAAAAAAGTTCTCCCAATGCTCGGCGGGATCAACTTTTTCCAAGTCGTCCAGCTCGATGGAGCGCGGATTAGCGGATTCCGCATCGCCGGCAGTCGACTGGCTGGCCGCTACTTTGGATTCCTTGCCTTTTTCCTTGGAATTCGGGGACTTGGTGAGCACGAGATCATCCGCCACGGAGAAGAAACCGCCCTGGCGGATCATGGGGAAATTATCCGGCAGGTTGAAGAAACCGCCGCCGCCAAAACCACCGCCACCCAGGCCACCACCGCCCAAGCCGCCACCGCCGAGACCGCCGCCGCCCAGGCCACCGCCAAGGCCGCCGCCTAAACCACCTCCCAAGCCGCCACCGCCCAGCAGTCCCAGGCCGCCGCTTTGAATCGGCACCACCAGATCGCCGACCGGATAGACCCGCGTGGAAAGGGCATTCAACTCCGCCTCTTCCTGCGTGGTGATCAGCAGCACTTCATTTTTCACGGCGAAAGTCAAACCCTGCTCGCCGAGCATCAGCCGCAGCGCGGCCTTCAGAGAAATTCCGCTGACTTCTCGCGTCACCAAGGTTTCACTATCGACGCCCACGTCTTCCAAGGCTCGCGTATCGAGTTGAATCTCGATGCCATGTTTGTCCTTGAGATCATCCATCACGACCGAAAGCGGCTGCTCAACATATTGCATCTCCGTGGTCGTTTCCAACTCGTCGAAGATCCGTTGTTCGCGGGCATTCGGTTCGAAGACGTCGGCCGCCTTATATTTCTCGCGTTTTTCCGTGATTTCCCGCCAGAAATCGGCCGGCGGATAGATGATGGGCGGATCGTCCGCTTGAGGGATGGCCTTCTCTTCCACCTGTGTGAGAGCCCGCATTACGCCACGATAACGCCGATCACGCAGTTCCATGGCCTCGAAGTAGTAACCGGCCACGCGGGCATTGGTCTTGGCCGCCACCCCGACCGGGACGGTCGGATCCAAGTCGACCACTTCCTCGGCGATCTCCTCCGCTTCGACGTAACGCTCTTCCAGCATGAGCGAATTGAACCGGTCCATGAGTTGTTTGGCCTTCTCTTCGTCTCGGAGCAGATTGTCCGTGATCCGCTGCCGTTCGATCGCGGCGGCCAAAGTCTCGGCGGCCCGGAGGTCCGCGTCTTCCTTTTCAATGAGCCGCCGGTTGGCCATCCGCAGGGCGTGTTCGACTTGGGCCAGCAATTGCTGGCGGACTTCGGGATCAACATCGGCGCGATCCAAACGCTCTTGCAGCAGTTTGAGGTCTTGAATGACCACGTCCGGCTGGTCACTCATGCGGCGGCGGGATTGATTGAGCAAGTCCGCCACGTCCGCTTGCACGGCCTGATTGAGAACGCGACGCTCGGTTTCGTAGGCATCGAGCAAACCGCCGGGACGCTCCGGCTGATCCAGCGCGACATAAGGATCGCCGGCCTCGGCCGGCTGAGCATCTTCCTCTCCGATTGTTTGTAGATTGACCAACACCAAATCGGAGGAGCCTTCATCTTGATTGGCCGCGCGTCGCACGGCACCTTGTAGCGCGAGGGCTTCGTTGTCCCGTGGGTCACGTCGCAGGGCTTCCTCGACGAGCGAATCCGCTTCTTCCCATTGCCCCAAGAGCGCGGCTTGGCGTCCCAACTTCACGAGTTGGCGGTTGTCCCGGACTTGCAAGTAACGGTATTCCCGCAACCCCGCCGTGCCCAGCGTCGCCAAGGCCATGCCATCATTCGCTTCCGAATTTTTCACCAGCGTGGCCAAGTAAGCGTGCTCATCACCCGATTCGTCCGCAGGTTGAGCCGTCCAGGAAAATTCGACCGGTTCGCCGTGAGCAACGGCGGTGACGCGGATTTCGACCGGTTCGGAGAGGGAACCGCGACCAATCAACACCGTGTCCCGGTCCGCGCGAAGCGGAGGCATCACGGTGGGCAGTGTCTCTTGCAAACTCTCCGGCAGGTCGACTTGCCGAGGATAATACACCGGCTGACGGGCGACCTGGGCCAAGAATTCCGCCGCGTCCATGGGGGAAACTTCGGTGTCATCGATCAGCAGCATGCCACCGGTGTGGTTTCCGAGGACGGCCAGGAAATGCCCATCCGCCCGAGGACCCACGGCATAGCTCGAAAGGGGGATCTGCCGCGCGACCAGATTTTGGATCAACTCTTGAAATTCCACCGTCCCCAGCAGATTGGCCAGGGCCACGCCATCGCCGATATAAAGCGCGGCCTTCGGGGATGCGTCGTCATCGGAATACGCCAAGCTCAGCGTATCGAGCACGATTTCGAAGTCGGTGGCCCCCAGCGGCACGCGATCTTGAAGCTTCCGGAGCGCGGTTTTCATTTCCACGCTCCCCGGATCAGTGAAGTTGTCGTGCAGTGCCTCGGCTTGCGTATCGACGGCGAAGAGTTTCACGCGATCTTGATCGCCGAGCCGTGACAATAGACCTTCCAAAGCAGCCATGCCCTTTTCCCGATACTCACCGATCTGGCTCGCGGAAGTATCGAACAGCACGGCAATGTCGCGACCACCGGCTGCTGGTGCCGCAGAGCTGCCGGGGGTCAAGCTCAGCGCGAAAAAGGCGTCTCCATCTGCTTGCTGGTAAGCGTCGAGGCGCGCGGCAGGTTCACCGGCGCCCGCCCAGGCGGACGACATCAACACGCCCGCGGACAATAACCCCAGAGAAAAACGACGAAAACGGCGCAGGAAACATCTTCCCATTGATCTATGCTCCGGCTACTGAATCGCTGCCCGGCAAGTGCGTGTTCCGGCGCACTCCCGGCGTCCCACGAGAGAAAATCGGCCCCGCTGGTGAACAATGCAGCTATTGTATTCAGTTTTTTTTCGCCACGCCACCAAAAAAAGAATCTCGGCGAAATATGCGGATTGCGAAGAGCGAGCGAAACGGAGGATGCAGCCTCCGCCCGCAGTAATATCCGCCAACCTTACTAAAGCAGTCTCGTGCTGGTGGATTGGGGCGTTTCCGCCAAAACCGCCAGTCCTTCAGAGGCGGACAACAGCGAATCCCCCATCAAACGGAGTGCCCGCGAGGCCCATTGAGCGATCGGCCTCACCGCTTCCACGCAATCCGCCGTCGAAGCTGGTAATAGCGGGTCTGGTTTCACGCCCTGCTCCGCCTGCCACGCCTCCACCGTGCAGCCCTCATCCGCGTGGGAAGCCGAGGCCTGCTCGGCGCTGCCCGGGACCGGCAACGCCGCCAACGGACCTTCCCAGGGCATAGAAGAAGATGCGGCCTCGGCGTGCTCTATCTCCTTTTTGGACAAGGGGTTTTGTCTGGAAGACAACTCCTCGATAGTGGTCGACCATTGGATGAATTCGGAGAGTTTGCCGAGCGTGGCGTCCGCGAAAGGTGCCCTGCGGAGACGTTCTTCACTTTCCGACATGGCGACTCTCAGCGGATTCGAACGTCTTGCGGGAACAGGCGGGTTTTCGGCCACGGCATTCGGCTCGATATGACGAATCTCCGGTCTAACCTTCGGCACCGTCTGGGTTTCCGGCGGAAGCGGTGCATCCAAAGCCGCGATCGCCCTGGAGATTTCCGGATATGACATTTCCAACGCGTTGTAGCGGTACCGAAGCCAAGCCTCTCCCGCGATATCTTGTAGTCCGTACCAGGCTTTCGCCACCTTTTCGCCGCCCGTGGCGAAATGCCGGAAGTAAGCGACTCCCAGATTGGCCAGGAATTCTCGGGGATTCTGGTTCGTCGAAGGCCGTTGAGGAACCGCCTCAACCTGCGCTACGTCGGACTTCTCCGTCGCCACGGCTTCTGTCGGTTGGCTTTCACGCCATGAACAGGGAAGCAGCATCGCGGCTTCATGAGGAGAAGAAATCACCCCAAACGCCGAAGCCCCGAAAAGCGAAACATCCGAAGAAGGCATGTCGCTGGCCAACCCCAATCCCGGCGAAGTGCGGTGCAAAGGGACTCGTGGTCCATCCGCAACAACCAAATAGGAGTTCAACATAGGTGCCGGTTCCCACCACACCATGGCCGCCGGCGCCGCGGCTCGCTTCAAGGGAAGCACGTGGGAGGCGCCAGGTTCCATGTCGGTGATGCTCGCCAACTCCGATGAAGACGTGGTTTCATCCAAGGGTACCCATGTGGTTCGAGCGATACGCGGGGCTTGGGCCAAATGCGACCGAGCTTTCGCGGCGAAAGATTCTTGCCGGAGTTGGTTCTGCCGTTCAGCGCGACCGGTCGTGAACAGCACGCCACACAGGGAAAGACAGAGCCCAGCCAGTGCCAGGCGTGAGCGATGCATGGTCATTACCGATCCTCCTTGATGCGGATTTGCCGTGCCCGGAATGTTGGTGAAGGGGATTCTCTCTCCCCCCTCATTCCGTACGGGGAGACGTCTAACGAGGCGGGCCATGGGAAATCATCGGCCTAGACAACATGGGATATCTGGAAAATTCGGGGCGCCCTTACAGCCTGAACAACTAGCGAAACAGGCTCGACACGGATCAGAACCGGAAATTTTTCGCCAAACTGGTACGAGATCTGGCCCCAAGCGGAAACTACCGGTGGAACGGTTGCGTACTGTTCAGGGGAGCTGGAATACGCGAATTGCAGAAAAAAGCAGGCAATTTTCCCGGCGGGCTCGCTTCGGAACTGCCCGATCCTGGCAAGAGGAGGACATCGAATGAAACGGACGATCGCGGTATTCGCGCTGGTTTCCTTCGCGGCGGGAGCCATGTTTCAAGCATGGCAAACCGACGAGGCATGGCTGTCGCGGGCAGAGGCGCAGCGCATTCGACTGCCGCGTAACAACGTCGGCTTTCGCTCCGAATCCGCTGGCTCTGTGCCGAGACGTTCACCGGCCACGGGAACCGAAACGCTGACGCCCGATGAACGGGTGAATATCTCTGTCTACGAAAAAGCCAGCCCCAGCGTGGTGAATATTAATACCCGCTCCTTCCGGCGCGGAAACTTCTTCATGATGGACCTGGAAGTCCCCTCCAAGGGCATGGGCTCCGGTTTTGTCCTAGATAAGCGTGGTCACATTGTCACGAACTACCACGTCATCGAGGGGGCACGTGATATCCAGGTCACGCTGGATGGCGACATGTATGACGCGGAAATCGTAGGCGAAGCCCCCACGCACGACGTGGCGGTGATCCGCATTGAAGCCCCGTCCTCCGCGCTGCATCCGGTCACACTAGGAGATTCCACCCGGCTCCGCGTCGGGCAGCGGGTGTTCGCCATCGGCAATCCCTTCGGCCTGGAACGCACCTTATCCACGGGCGTCGTTTCCAGCCTGAACCGTACGATCCCCAGCCGGGACCGTAGCGTGAATTTCAAACGTACCATCCGCTCCATCATCCAGATCGACGCCGCCATCAACCCCGGGAATTCGGGCGGACCGCTGCTCGACACCAAAGGCCGGCTGATCGGCATGAACACGGCCATCGCCAGCCCCACGGGCCAAAGTGCGGGGGTCGGTTTCGCCGTCCCCGTCACCACCATTGCCCGGGTCGTACCGGAATTGATTCAAAATGGCAGCGTGATTCCCCGCGTGCATGGCATCGCCCGCGTGGGCCAAGCGGAGAATGGGCTGCTGGTCGTGGATGTGGAGCCGGGCGGTCCCGCCGAAAAAGCCGGGCTCTCCGGCGTGCAGGTGGTGCGGAAACGGCAGCGGCGTGGGCCGTATGTCTACGAGTATGACACGCTCGACGTGAGCCAGGCGGATCTGATCGTGGCCGTCGATGGCGAGGAGATCCACACCGCCGATGGTCTGCTGAACCGCATCGAAAGCAAGGATCCCGGCGAGGAAGTCCTGCTTACCGTCCGCCGTAATGACCGCGAACGGACGGTACGTTTGCTACTGGAAAGCGGTAGGGAGTAATTGACGGCGATTTCGCTATCACGATAGTCAAGCAACGTCGCTCATTCCCATCACAGGGCCAATAACACTAAGCGGCAATTCAGTGCGGCGTTGATGTGACCAACGCAACTTTGAGTAGTGGTGAAATGCCAGCGGTGGAGAGCACTACAGCAAGCTGAGGTATAACTGGATATCAGTGTCGCGTTAGTCATACTTCCTTATGAGCTTCCTTCACGATTGCCTTCTCCGGATCTGACATGTTCACGAAGGATTTAAAGCCAACGGACAAAACCATCGCCGACGTCCGTCCATCGGTGTTTCACGGCCGCTGGACGTCCCATTTCGCGGATACCGAGTTGTTTTGTCCCCAGGCTCCTTAGCGTTACAAGCACACTTCAGCTCTCCGGCGTGTCATCGTGCGGTCCGTCGCGGTCGTTTCGTGGAGCTACGAAACTCGTCCGGAACTCTGCTAGCTGAAGTTCCATGCCTTTAAGCTGGCGAAGCATGTCCATTCGCACATTCGTCATGATTGACCACAGCACGGCGACGACCATTCCCTCATGTGCGATCAGTGCGATTACCACACATAGAAAACGCATCGGGACTGATTGAGTATTGAAAAGGAAGATCATCGATCCGACAATCATGATCGTCTGCAGGCCAGCGCACACCCACCAGATGCACTTCATGATCAACAACTCCGTCGACCGCTCCTGTAAAAGCCGCTCGCGTGCCCGATCCAACCGAAACGCGTCCGGTCTATCCAAGGCATGCTCAACGATTTTTCTGTCACTTGCATCGTTCTTTTCCATGATGGTCTCCTAACATGTCTCGAAGTTTCTTTCGTGCGTAGTACAGCCGGCTCTTGACCGTGCCAGCAGGGATGTCCAGCATTTCGGCAATTTCCATGACTTCGAGTTTTTCGAAGTAGTGCAAGATGATGATTGTTCGTTGGGAAGTTGGTAATGCCGAAAGCAGTTTACGTTCAAAATGCGCATCATCAGTTGAAGCCACGGTGGTTGATTGGTCAGCTATTTTTTCCAGAGCGCGAACATGCCTCTGGCGTCGTCTAATACGTTGCGCTGCGATGTTGGAAACGATCCGAGTAGCCCATCGACCAAACGCCTCCGCCTCCCGCAAGCCGCGCAATCCTCGGAAAATCTCTACCCAGGCCTCTTGTGAGATCTCCCACGCTGCATCGTGATCACCGGACTTCGCCAGCGCTACGCTCCACAGCCGCGTTTGCCACAGACGTACCAACTGCTCCAAAGCGTCGCGGTCCCCACTTTGGGCTTGCAGAACCAGCAGATCCTGACGTAGTTGGTCCGGTGTTCTGGTCATTTTCTCCCTACAATGAGGTTGCGCAGCCTTTCACTCGGTTCAATCACAAGTCATTTTTTTGGGTCGAGCAATTCTATGCGGATTGAAACTCCAAGTCCCTGCGTGGGAACTGCGCCACCGAAGGCACTGTGCAATCAAAACCCCCAAGTCGGCGAAATGACTGCAGGGAAAGAACCCGACCATGGCCAAGGAATTGGTGCCGGAGACGCTGCAGGACCAAATCGAGCACTTGTTTCCCGAAGACGAGCCGTCGCTCGACGGTGGCAGATCGCGGACAGATGCCCGGACCGTGCTGGCCACCATCCTGTTCGTGCTGAAGACCGGCACCGGCTGGAAAGACCTGCCGACGGAAGCCTTCGGTGTGTCGTACAAGACGTGCCGCTGGTGATCCAAACCGTGGCCGCCAACCGGCACGACAGCGGGCTGTCTGCGTGCCTGTGGCACAACCTTACCTACTCTCGGTTGGAGCCCACTTATCCCGCCGGCCTCGTTCGCCACATGGCCTGCTAGAGCGAGCGACTGTGTCGGGCATCAGCGTTCGAGAGTGGATCGATTCGGCAGTCGGGAGCAACTCGTGAGGCGCCCGGAAATAGTCCCCCCAGCCTGAGTACCCGTTACCCGGGAACCTGCTTTATGGAGATGAGTGGTTGGTCTCCGAGTGTGCCTCACGGAAGGAATGAGAGCCTGGTGACAAAAGACCTCAGCATCCGCGAAATTCGGTGTCCAGCGGCCGTGAAACGCCGATGGACGAAAGTCCGTGAAACTTTTGTCCGTTGGATTTAAATACGACTAGGGCCGCCGCTGGGACCTGTTCCGCCCTGCGTGCGGACGGACGCAGGGCCACCATGGGTACCTTGCCCGTCGCCTGGACGGATTGTTGCCGCTTCCCCTCCGTTCATCCCACCGAAAGACCCTCGCGAGGAGATCTCGGCGGATCCATTCCCTTTCGTGGTGGCGGGACCTTGGCCGCCGTCAGGATAATGGATCTTTGGGCTCAAGAAATCGAGATACTCCTCGGCCGCCCGCCGAGCTTCTTTTAACAAGCGTTCCTGATCGAGCGTGGCCGAATTCCGTTGGGACTGCCGCCACAAAGAGATCGCCTGATCCAGCTTGTCGCGAAGCAGGCGTTGCTTAGCGATCTGCTGACGATATGCCTCCACGCCATTTACGTATGCCTGCCTGCCGTTTTGATAGGCGGTGAGAATGTTCTTGTAGACCGCGGAATTCGGATTGTAGTTGTCGCCGGCACGTTTGTACTCCTGCAAACTTTTTCGGTAGTTTTCTAGGCCGCGTCGGTAGTCGTGCTGTCCATTAAGAAACTGGCGCTCCATCACACGAATTCTTTGGAGATGCGGCAGTTCCGAAAGAGTCTTGTGTTCGCCGGCTTCTGGCTCTTTGGCAATTGAGAGGCCGCAACTGAGTACGGCCACGGACAACGCGGCCATTGCCGCCTTTTTTGAACGGGTTAAACCAACAGGATTCGAATCTTTCATAATGCACTCAATTCTATTCCGTAGAAATTTGGGACCGGACGCCTCGAGCGCCAATCGTGAGAAATGCGAGCCGCGAGGCTGTATCGATGCCGCGGCGACCGCCAGCAGGGTTTTGGCATAGGCCGCGCGATGATCGGACATCGCTCGCACTACCCATGCGTCACAGCAGGATTCCTCCGCTTCATGCAGCTTATTTCTGGCGAGCCACATGAACGGATTCCACCAATGCAGGCACGTAACGACGATCTCCAGCCATCGCACCCAATGATCGCGCCGACGAATGTGCGCCAGCTCATGAATTAGAAGAGATTCGATGGCGACGCAATCCGATTTTTGAAGCAGTGGCCGCGGCATGACGATGGTTGGTGATAGACCAAACGGCCAAACCACGGGCGACATCTGGGCTGCAATCATTCGCAGTCGTGGCGGCTTTCGTAAGCCCATCCGTTTACTCAAGGCGGCAAGCTTAGAGGTGATCTCAGTGGGAGGGTCGTCGGAAAACCGCAACAGGCGTCGGAAGCGATAAATTCGTACTGCCGTGGTTGTAGCCACCCAAGCCGTGCCAGCGTAGGCAATAGTCATTGCCAAAAGCTGCCACCAAATATAGCCACCGAATGCCCCAAACTCGTTGGTGATGAGCGTGTTTGACGAATCGAGGGACGCCGAAGAAACTGACTCGACATTTGCCGCCGGATGAGGTAGCCGGTCGTCTGATTGCAACGAGTCGCCTGGAACGGAAGGAGAGGTAGATCCACTCGGCAGCATTCCGATTTCCATGGTCGTGGGTGCCACGAACTTGGCCAATACCATCAGCCAGAACAGATGGCGCAGACTCACGTTGCGCACTTTCGGAGCGAGGATCCAGACGGCCAAGCAAAGGATGCTCGCCGAAACGGATTGCTCGAATAAAGTTTCCAGGTTCATGAAAGACGTCCGCATGGCGTAGTCGTGAAGTTATTCGGCTTCTTGATCCGTCTGCTGGGAACTTTCATGAGCCTGTTCAAAGGCATTTAGCAATCGCTCGATGCCCATGGGCACGTCGAGCTTGAGCTTTTCGTAAGCCTTGGCACATTCTTGGGCGAAGAACATGGATTCTTGGAATCCGGTGATGTTATGGACAAGGTTGCCCTCTGGATCGACAAATGCGAGCGTTGGATAACCTACGCCATGGCCGAGAATCTCTTCTTGTAACTCTTGGTTTTGCATCACCTTGACAGCGACAAAAGGTGACAGAAGTTGTTCAATCCAAGGATTCTTCAACGTAGTTTGCTCCAACATCATGCAAGGCGCGCATGGTTCCGTACTAAACATCACGAGTAGCGGGCGACCTTCGTCTCGCGACGTCAGCGCGGCTGCGGCATACGATTTCTCCCATTTCACTGGTCGAGGGCCGGGCGGTTCCGTTTTTGCATAGTATCCAATGTCAGCGCAAAGGAACGGGATAGTGCCCAAATCGACACCTTCGTCTCCCGTGAAGTCGAGCACCAGCATTCGCGGCGAGTAACCATCGGCTGTAAGGGAAAGCCAATACACGGTGGGCGAAAACCCTGCCGCATGAATACTTCCCGGGTCTGAAATTGATACCGTGGGAAGCGGTTCACCACTTACTTGGGCCGCGCCATGGTATCCGCCGGTTGGCGTATTGATGATTGGCGGCGCCAGAAAGAGACTTGAGGAAATTTCGTCCGGGCCGATGTCTCCGAATATTCGGATTTGGCCATGAAGTGTGCGCATGGCGTCGACTTCGTCGCGACGTAAGCGAAGGCGACCGAGCCAAACGAATCCATTCTGGTTAGCATGTCCCTTGGCGAAAATCGGTTGATAACCCTGCAGGGCAAATCCAATCGGCTTCATCGGATCGCCGATCGCCGTGGCGAAGTAGCCGCCTTCGCCCACCAAGGTTTGGCCCTGGGAAGCACGGACGTCGATTTGCCCATCGTCAATGACCACCTGTCCGGCGACGATGGTTGAACCCTTCGGCTTGGCCCACAGCCGTGCGTGGAAGACCTCTAGTGCTAATGCCGCGGCGTGCAATGGCTCCGTTTCTCGGACCCGCAACAACTCCAGTTGAATCCGCTCGTTGTCCACTTCCGCCAAAAGCCGGTCAACGACGTCTTTCCGTGCCAGCTCACCAACGTCGTCATTGCGGGTGATCATGTCCCTGAGTTGATGGTAGCTGGCGAATGCACTGGAATCCTGCGATGCCAATGATTCGAGCCGCTTCTCGTGTGTCTCATCGGCCGCGGATCCTTGGCTAGCGCCATGAGCGGCGGCAAGTAACGTGACGGCCAGGAGTAAGGAGCCGATTCTGCTGTTCGCGATCATGGCAATCTCCAATCCAAGAAACGTAATAAGTGACGCATCCGATCATTGGCTATCACGCGGTTTGCGACTGGCTTTTTGCCCTTCCAATTCAGCAATCAACGCCTCCAGGGAGCGTACGTCCGAGGAAGTGAGTTTTTTGGAATGCACCAAGCTCGTCAAAATAGGGGATAGGGAGCCGCCGCAAAGCTTGTCGGCGAGCGACTCGATTCCGCGGACAAGAAAAGCATCCTTGGAAGCCTTGGCACGATATTGGTGGGGCCGCTTGCGCCGATCGGAAAGTACGTAGCCTTTTTTTTCCAATCGACTTAGCAGTTTTTGAACGGTGGCAAACTGTGGGTCGAGGGGAGCGTCGTAGATGGCCTCGGTAATTTCCCGAGTCGACGCTTGGCCTCGGTCCCAGAGCTGTATTAGGATTTCCAGTTCCGTCTCGGAGACATCCTTCTTGGGTAAACCAGATTTCATGGTCTAGATCACTCCCTTGCGCTTAACATTCGCCAGAATTGAGTCAGTCACGCTGACTCGTTGTGATTGTACACATGCCCGTAGACGAGTCAAGCCTCGAATGGCAGGAAAACTTCTCGGCTATTCCACCAAAATGAACGGAACATCGACTTTCCTTGGCCGGCTCACGCGTTTCGTTGGCCGGTGCAACGTTTCCGGCGTGAGCCTTCACGAGCTAGAAAGGGACCGATTCGCCGTTGCTCGCCTGGACAGAATCGATCGAAGTGCCCGCTGGTGACCTGCCACGATTGCGGGCACGAAGCGAATCGGGCGAATTGACAAAAGCACTATCGAAAATCCCCAATCCGCCAGCACACTGGTATTCCGTGTTTTCAAATTATCCATGATTCAGGGTCCATAATGGGAATCGATAAACACAGAACGTTGCAATAAGCCGACCGGCTTCGCCAAAAAACCAGCTAGTATCACGCAACTTTCGTAGCAAGGGGCCGACAACGATGAAGGCGTGATTTGTGATTCTCACACAACGTCCTGTGAACACTACTGAGTCGGATTGAGGGCGCCGCGTGCGGAATGGATGGAAATTGATCTGTGGAATCGCAAACCTGTCCGTCGCGACCGACGGTCAACCCTGCGCATTAAGGGCCGAAGTTTCCAACGCAGGAGGCACGCCAAGTGCTAATCACGTCGCGGAGCAGTTTTTCAGGAAAAAGTATCAAACAAAGCGCTCGCGCAAGGTGCCGCTGTCTCCCTGAAACCAGGGACTCTACTTTTCCGTCCGGAGTCCATTCCTTGACGCCTCTCAACTTACTCAAGTTACTCAAGCACGCCCACGCCAAGTGGCCATTCGACGTGCAAACGAAGGAACATGAAATGACATCTGTCCAAATGAAACGACAAGCGTGTGATCATCCGCCAGAAAGCTTCGGTGTACCGTGGTGCATGAAAGGCATCGAAATGAACCCTATCGCAAGCCATCGACCGACGCAGCCGAAAGGAGTTTTCGAACGTCACTTGCTGACGGATGTTGATACAGCGAGTCGCATATCCAAGTGGGAAGAGGCCTGACCATAATCGTCGCGCCTCGTCTTCGAGCGGGTGCGGCGTCCCGAATCACAGGTAGGTAGCTTCTCAGCAGCCCTTCGCAGTTCGCGTCGAATTCTCTAAGTTCGACTTTTGCAGTTTTGGAGATCAGAAACTGGTCTATCTGCCCCGAGCGAGCCAATGGAGAGCTGGACAACTGCGGCCATCTTCGACAAACCGCGATCTGCTCTTCTGTGTCACGCTTCCGTTTCATGGCAGTTGAGTCCTCCTTCGAAAATGCAAGATACTGAAAAATCTCGCATTCCGCCTGGATCAAGAAACGGGGAGAAGGTCACGGGCCTACCGCCTTTCTTCCCATCAATTCTCCACTTCCCGGCTTTTTCTCCAGAAAATGCGTGAGATTCCCGGCCCTGGGAAGAGATACTGGTAGAACGTTTTTATGTAACGGACAAAGCGAATGCCGGCGTTTCGTTTGAAGTGTCACTCCGTCCGCCCGTACCAGTATCTAGCGCTCCATGATCGTGCCTGCCGAAAAGCATCCGGGAAGGGGAGAGAAGCGGATCACCGATCTGCCTGAGACGCGGCACAGCCTGTTGTTGCGGCTGCGGGACCGGGAAGATGCGGCGGCCTGGGAGGAATTCCTCGCAATCTATGAGCCAGTGATCCACCACCTGGCCCGCCGGCGAGGCTTGCAGCACTCCGATGCCCTGGACATCACGCAGGAAGTGCTGCTCGCGCTGCACGGATATGTCGAAGCGTGGGACGCTGATCCGTCCAAGGGGACCTTGCGGGGCTGGCTGTTTCGCGTGACCCGAAACTTGGCCGTGGATGCGGTGAAGCAAGCAGCCCGCCGCGAGAAGAGCGTGAGCCCGGGAGATACCGGTAACCCACCGGAGCCAGCGGAACCCGTGGAAGATCTCGATACGTGTTTCGGCCTGGAATTTCGCCGAGAGGCGTTTCGCTGGGCCGCCCGGGAAATCCGCCCCGAATATCAAGACACGACATGGCAAGCCTTTTGGCGGACTGCCGTGGACGGCCAGGCTATCCCCCAGGTGGCTCGCGAATTGGGGCTCTCCGTGGGGGCGTTGTACGCCGCCCGCTGCCGCGTGTTGAACCGTTTGCGAAACAAAGTGCAGTGGTTTGAAGGCCAATGAGCGAAGCCTCGGCTTCGGCGTGATCATGAGCAGCAACCTCACTTCCTGTTCCACGGACCGCTTGGCGCTCTTCCTGGAGGGCCAGCTTTCCCCGCCCGACGAGTCGTCCGTGATCGAACATCTCGACACCTGTAGCCAGTGCCAAAGCTGGCTGGAGACTCGGGCCGGTGACGAGGACTGGTGGCGGGACGCGCACGACGCGCTTAGCGGAATCGGAGTACCCGAGTTGGGGTCGGAAGGAGAGGAGACCCAAGACATTGCCGTGGCATCCGCCGCGGCAATGGCGGATGCCCTGCGGCTGTTGGGACCCTCGGAGGATCCCGGCATGTTGGGCCGGTTGGGTCCATACGAGATTACGGGCATCATTGGCCGAGGAGGCACGGGCATTGTCTTCAAGGCGTGGGAACGCCGGCTCAGCCGCTACGTGGCCGTGAAGGTTTTGGCCCCCCATTTCGTGCACAGCGCGGCAGCCCGGCAGCGTTTTTCCCGCGAAGCCAAAGCGGCGGCGGCCGTGGTTCACGAACATCTGGTCCCAATTTACGCCGTGGACGATTACCAGGGGCTGCCTTACATGGTGATGCGGTACATCCCTGGCGAATCCTTGCAGCGCCGGCTGAATGACCAGGGGCCACTGGAAGTTTGCGAGGTGATTCGTATCGCCCTGCAAACGGCGCGCGGGCTAGCGGCGGCCCATGCCCAGGGGCTGATCCATCGGGACATCAAGCCGGCCAACCTCCTCTTGGAGCGGGGCGTGGAACGGGTGCTGGTGACCGACTTCGGTCTGGCCCGCGCGGCGGACGATGCCAGCTTGACGTGCAGCGGCGTGATCGCCGGGACACCACAATACATGGCACCGGAACAGGCCAGGGGCGAAACGCTGGATGCCCGCGCGGACCTCTTCAGTTTGGGGAGCATGATGTACGCCATGTGCGCGGGCCATCCGCCGTTCCGCGCGGAGACCTCGCTGGGCGTATTGCACCGCATCTGTGAAACCAGGCCGCGTCCCTTGCGGCAAGTGCAAGCGGAGATCCCGCAGTGGCTGGCGGAATTCATCGACCGGCTGATGGCCAAGGAGCCGGAAAACCGCTTCGCCACGGCGGAAGAGGTGGCCGATTTCCTGGAAGAGGAACTGGCCCATCTGCAAAACCCACTTGCCGTGCCTGAGCCGGAACGTTCGTGGTCGCGGATTCACACCGAGACGCGACGCTGGTCGAGAAACATCATCGCGCTAGCTATCGCCTGCGTAGCCGTCCTAGCGATAGGCATCGGAACCATGATGACGTTGCCGCTGGCGAGTCCTCCAACCGCACCGGAGGAGGCAGCACAGGTACAGGCTGCGGGCGGTGGGGCGGAAACTATTAACGATCACGGGGCGGCGGAGGTTCGCGCCGTGCAAGGGATGGTCCGGGCCGTGGAGCAGCGTTGGTCCCAACCGACGGCGGAAACTCCGGATGCCTGGAAGGAAGAAGCCCGGGCTTTGCGGCATGCGTTGGACCGTGTGGAAGCCCAAGCCGGGCTCGCGGATTTTTGACGTTCCCGCTCGACCAATTTTTTGCGTGGATGTTTTGTTCTCCATTTTCTGAAAAGAGGTGACACATGCGACTTTCATTTTCCCCATGGATGACTAGCCTGGCCCTGGGTGGTCTCATCCTCGTGGCCAGCAGTTTCGCTCAAGATGGGGGCGAAGCCCGATCCTTTGGCGGCACTCCCGAAAAGTCCACGAGGGTCGTTTACAGCACCGGGGTCACGACCGGCGACTCGGGCTCCAGTAATGGGTATCCCGCCACCACCGTGTTCGGCCAATCGGGCTCCAACACATTCATCGTTCAGGGAAGCGGCAATTTTCAGGAACAACAGTCCGAGGCTCAGAAGCTGGCCCGACGTGACCGCGACCTGGAGAAAAAAGTTCGCGAAACGTTGCAGAAGTATGCCCAATCGAGTAGCGCCGAACGCGGCGACCACCAGGCCGCTTTGGAGAAGCTGCTCACCGAACAGTTCGAAGTCCGCCACCAGATCCGAGAGCAGGAGGTGAAGCAGATCGAACAGCGACTCCGCCGGCTGCGCGAGGCGCTACAAAAGCGACAGGATGCCCGGATGCAGATCGTGCGGAACCGCTTGCAAGCGTTGGTCCAGGAAGCTGAAGGACTTGGCTGGGGTTCCGGCGCGTCGGGCGGACGGTTTTTGAGCGTCGTCGCTCCGGAGAGCGCCTCCGGTAGTACGCTTTTCACAACACCAGTTCAAACCGTTAGATGACCGACAGATAGAGTGGTTTGTCATTTGCCTTGAAAATGCGAAGCGGCAGACGGTCTGGTCTGGATAGATCTCATTTGACAACACGCAGCACGGCGTCCGGAGCAGGCATTCCCGCTTCACCTCCGGACGCCTTTTTTGTGGGACCGGAGAAGATCCGGGCGTCAAATAATTTACTCGACGCGTGGTGCCCGTGCGGAAACTGCCGGTTACAGCCGCACCCACTCTTTGAGCTTGGAATGCTCGAAGATCATCTCGTGCTGGATTTGTAGGTCCTGTCCCAGGCCCGATTCGAGCCCCCGGTGGTACATGGCGATGGCGATGCCCACGTCCACATAGGCCAAGCCGACGGCGTTGAAATAGATCCGTTCGTCGTCGCTTTCCCGGCCCGGCTTCCTTCCCTGCACGAGATCGACGAGGTTGGCGTGCAGGTCGTCATCGGTGAGCGCGCCTTCCTTGTACATGCGGCTCAGCGTCTGCGTGCGATGTTTCACCGTTTCCCAATCATCGCAGACGATCTTGTCACACTGCCGGGCCACATCGTACTCATCCTCCCAACCGCCGATGTGGCTGTAGAACGCGCCCGGCTTCATCCACTTCGCCTTGAGCAGAGGGGCCTGGGCACTGGTGGCGGTGACGATGATATCCGCCCCGTCCATGGCACGCTCCAGGTCTGAATCCGCGGCCACGAATTCCAGTTCCGGAATCAGAGCCGACATCTCCTGCACGAACTGTGTTTCCTCCTCGGGCAGCTTCGCCCCCACACGGCACGTCTTCAACGAGGGAAGCGCCGTCTTCATCGCGATCAGGTGCATCTTTGCCTGCTCCCCCGCGCCAATGAAGCCGATCACTTCCGAATCCTGGCGGGCCAGGTGCTTCGCCGCCAGCGCGCCCATGGTGCCCACGCGGATATTGGAGCAGAGCGTCCCTTCCATGAAGGCGATGGGAAAGCCATGCTCAATCTCCGAGAGAATCATCACGGCCGAGAGGTTCTGCAGCCCGTGTTTCACGGGATTCGGCGGAAAGACGGAGACCCACTTCACGCCGCAGATGCGTTGGCTCTTGAATGTCGCCGGCAAGCAATTGATCCGCTCTTGCGTTTCATCGTTGAAGATCTGCACGATCTTCTCGGGAAACAGCACGTCTCCCGTATCAAAGGCGGCCAGGGCTTCGGCGGCCGCGTCCATTGCCATGCGGATGTCGAGGCAACCGGCGGCCAAAAGGTCTTCTTGCGAGAAAAAGCGGCAATGAATGTCATGGCTGGGCATCGACGGTCCTTTTCGTTGCGCATCAGAAACAAGGATGGTTGGTTGGCGAGGCTCCCCGAGACACTTGTCCGTATCACACCGCCGCGCCAATTTTTCGCACCGCGCGGCACGGAGAAACCAGCCGCATTGTAGATTTTGCGCGTGCGGCTGTCTTGGGGACCGCAGAAGTCGTAGCGGCGAGTTCACTATCGTGAGGAACACCGTGGCTGATTCACATCATCCGCGGTGGATGGATCATTATCGGACCGCTGCGTATCCGGAACCCTCCCCAGGCGCACGTATGGAAGGTTATTGGTCCAAGTATTGGAAGGAGTAGCTCCCTGCCTGGACGAACGAGTCGAAGCGGCGCGTGGACTACCCTTATCGCGGAACGCGGTCGCATGAGAACCTGTTTGCTCCGACACCTGCCGCCGAAACCTCCAGTTATTGGGGAATAAGTGGAATTTGGGGTCCGGCCCAGTATATGCAAATTTGACGTGCCCCGTTTTGGGTGTGGGTAGAGGGTTGCTTTCGGCTACACCAAATACGCCGAAAAACGTATCTCGCCTAATAGACTTTTCGCGGCCAGCCAGGCATAATTTCTCCGATTCGCGAAGCTCTAGTTCCCAGCAGGGGCGATTAGTAATCGGCTCCCTTGCCCTCTAATTGCGAAACGAATTTGAATATGCGGAAACTTACTTATCACATTGAACATAAAAATGCTTTCTAGAGTAGCCAATGCGACTTGAGTTCAGGTATTGCATCTTTTTTTCGTTGGTCGGGCTGCTAATATTTCAGTCATATGTGCTTTATAGGTTCGATGAACCATATCCAGCCATTGTGGCGCCATCCTTTCCTGCTGGACAACATCATGATTTTTTTATAAAGCCATTGATTTTATTTTCGTTTTCTGACGGCTCTGTTCAGGCATTATCTCAGGGAGAACTGCTCGATCAATTCCCGTACAGCCACCATGGCGCATTAATGCGTTTTTTTAGTCCAATTTCCGATACTACAGATTCCACCACACGTAAATTATATAAAGTGTTTCCCGGGTACAGAAAAGGCCGCCGAGAGATCAGGAAGAATTTGCCCGATGCGTGGGTTTGGTTTCAAATTCAATCTCGCAGACTCTTTCAGAGAATTGACTTAACAAGCGTGCGAGTTGAATGGCAGAAATTTAGTACCTCGGATCATCGAATGATAGAGACAACTGGAGTTTACGAGGTAAGCCGTGAAATTGCTCAATGATTTTTTGGCAACTGAATATTCGTATACAACAGCGGACCTTGGCATCTACCGTGTCCTGTATTGTCTTGTTGTCTTGTTGACGCTTCCGTTCGCAACTTGGCTGGTTCACCTTCCACCATTCATGTTTTCAGCCCCACTGTCTCCAGCCGCACTCTTGACCGAATTCCCTCCGGCAACAGTCTATTTTACTCTCAACATCGTAACTGCCATGTCGGCACTATTGTTGTTGTTTGGCATTTATCCGACGAGCGCGTCTCTCATACTTTCGATATCGATGTTGAGCACTCGGGCATTTGCATACTCATCTGGAAAGATTAATCATGACATCCTTATATGTGTGATACCCGCTGTCCTTGCATTCTCACGTTGGGGCGAGTGGCCGTGCAACTTGTGTCAGAGAGACAAAAATCACGAAAATCGCGTTGATGCCGACGGGTTTCCAGTCGCAATCTTGGCATTTCTTACTGCATTTTGGATGGCAACTGGTGGCTGGGCGAAGCTAATCACAGACTGGGGCAATCCGGCATATTCCGCGATTTACGACTATCTTTTCGAGATCATTCACGTGTTGGGTCGTAGCACGATTTCGGCGGAATTGGCAATCACATTTTTCCCAGTCTGGTTGTGGGAGGTGCTCGATTGGGCTACTGTTTTATTCGAGTTGGCGGGAATTCTTTTAGTTTGGAAGCGCCAGCTTTTTCGCAAATGGCTATTTGTTGCTTGTTTTTTCCATTTCGGAATCGATCTTATCATGTCGATTCCATTTTATTCTGCGCCGTTAGCATATGGTGTTTTTTTGCCTTGGAATCGCTTGACGATGATTAATCGATTGTTATCCTCACCACGACATTGTACATATTTGTTGTGGGCTATAATTGTCATCGTCTTCATGGGGAGCACACTGCCAAGCATTTTCATCCAATGTATGGTTGTTTGGACAGCGCCTATTGTCGCTCTAATGTTTGCAACACGACGGTTTTTCGAACCGTATAATAGATGATCGCACGTGATGAGAATGGCGATGCAACAAGGGGAAGCATTCGTGCATCGTTCAGCGGCCCATCAAACGGAGCACTCTTCGCGCAACCTTCTCTACGGCGGGAGTGTAGGGCTCATACACCTTTTCAATGACGATGTCTCTCTCCACACACGCTGCAGGATTATTCAGCTTTTGGGCGTATGCCCAATCGTCCCGGATCCCAAATTCACCGAAATTGGGATGCGTCTTGACCAAAAGTTCATAAACTAGGCGGACCTGTGGCGTGTCGCGCTCGTCCTGCGGCATGTTGCGGACATATTCGGTCTCCCCCACAGTGGGGCTTTGAGAAAATGTCCAATCGAGGTCGTCGAAAATGATCCAACCTCCCGGTCGTAATAGGCGTTCCACAAGGAAAAAAGCGAATCCGTCCACGGACCAACTGTGGGCTCCGTCGAGATAGCACAAATCGAACCGTGGCGTGGGATCCTCCTCTAAGAATTTCTTTAGTTGCCATGTATAGGAGGTGGGATCGCGATAAATCGAAACCATGTCCCGATATCCACAACGATCCAAAAGGTTCTCGGCAGGAGGGGTGAAATTTTCACTCTCGGCCAAATCCAAGGTCGTGATCGATCCGCCGCCTTGGCTAGTCAACGCACCAGCAAAGTAACAAGTCGACACTCCGTGCTTCGTTCCCAACTCTAGAATGTCTCGTATAGCGTGTTCACGGAGGAATCTAGTCATTAATTTTCCCTGATGAAGAGACATGTTGGGCGTGTCTCCGACTAGCTCTTTGATTTGCTCGGGAGTGAGACTTTGTGTCATTAAGTGATTTCCTTTGTGTCTTAAAATGGCTGTGTGCGCAAGAGCGCCGAACAAGGTGGACCGGGGTAATGTCGCCTTGCACGCCTTGAACAGGCTGAAAGACCAAGCGATGGGTCGCGCCTCCAGTATAATGGACATAATATGAAATGTGACCCTTTCCCGCAATGAAGCCCCTATCCAGCCCCGGGTAGATTGCAAGGTCAGGTGAGGCCGACAAGACGAAACAGGTCAGATTTTATTACTTGAATCGTCCATTCGCATCTACTTTGCGGAAACAAGTATTTAGCCGGCCCTTTCCTCCATCGCCTGAATCAGCGGGTCGATTTGGTCGCGCCAGCTACCGCCGTATTGTTCCTGTATGGCGCCCAACGCGGGCTCCATGCATCTCACCAGAAGATTGATGGTCTCTTGAGTCGGGACGAAGCGACGGTCCGCAATGAAATTGGCGTGAATACGCGTGCATCGAAAACATCGACCGGCAGGTGGGCAAAGTCTTGGACAAGGTCGCAGCGCTGGGCGAACTCGAAAACATCTACATCTTCTACACGGCCGATCATGGCAACGCGGAATCCCGACGAGCTATTGATGCAACATCACGAACCTCGGCTGCAAGTTCTGTTGAAACAAGCTCCCTCGCCGGGTCAAATCAATCTGGCTGACGACCCGGCTTATACGGACAAACGTGCGGAACTCGAACACCTGCTCCTTGAGCAGCAAGAGGCACTTGGTGATCCATATGGGATTTAGATGCGACTTTCGCCGCTCATCCCTCGTGGGTTGGATCCTCGCTCGCCGTCCATAAGAAGAATAATCTTGCTTGATGGGGAATCGCACTCAGTCCACTGCCGCTTCCGCGGATCAGCAAATTTTCGTGACGCGAGATAGATTCATGATCCACTACCGCTTCGCCACGTTGGAGGACGCACCGCTGTTGGGCAGGCTGAATCGTCAACTCATAGAGGATGAAGGGCATCGTCAGCGGGGCACGCCAGAAGAACTCGCCAAGCGGATGCGGACCTGGCTGCAAGCGGACTACCAAGCGATACTGTTTGAGCAAGGCGAAAAGCTCGTGGGCTACGTACTCTATCGTCCGGACGAATGCGGCATCTACGTGCGGCAATTTTTCGTGGCGCGAGATCACCGTCGCCAGGGGATTGGCCGCCAGGCCATCGATTGGCTGCGGCGCGAGGTGTGGCAGGCCGCGCTCCGCTTGCGACTCGATGTCCTGGTCACCAACGAAGCGGGCCTGAAATTCTGGCGGGCCGTCGGCTTCGAGGATTACTGTTTAATTTTGGAGCTGGAAAATCAAACCAACGAACAAAATCGATGAATGAAATTCCCAAAGACGTTTCCTCCGCGTTCGTGCAAGCCGCCGTGCAGCAGTTGGAGGAAGGGCTGCACAAGATCTGCCACTGTGTTCGGCAGCTAAATCAAGAACAGGTCTGGTGGCGGCCCCGCGAGGAGCAGAACAGCATCGCGAACCTGCTGTTGCACCTGGCAGGTAATGTGCGGCAGTGGATCATTGTCGGCGTGACCGATGCTCCCGACCACCGCGATCGGCCCCGCGAATTCGCCGAGCGTGGCCCCATCCCGCCGCAGGAATTGCTGGCGCGGCTGGAAACGACCGTCCAGGAAGCGATCGGCGTATTGCGGGAACCCGCGCACGGAGCCCTGCTCGAACCGCGCCGCATCCAAGCTTTCGATACCTACGTCTTGGCCGCCATCTTCCATTCCGTCTCCCACTTCCAGGGGCATGTGCAGGAGATCATCAGCCTCACGCGGCAGCAGCTTGGCCCCGACTATGAATTTGACTTCGTGCCGCAATCTCACGAACAGGGCGCATAGATCTCGCGCGTCGTCGAGACGATTTTTCTTTCGTGCTCCCTGGGGTGCCGCTATACTCGCCCTGGCGGTCGATGCCATCGGCACGTATGCCGGCCACGCAAGCGAGGAACCTCAATGCAAACCACTCGACGCAAGTTTCTGCAATCGTCTTCGGCGGCATTGGTTGCCACCTTCGTGCCCCGGCATGTCTTGGGCGGCGCGGGCCACGTCGCGCCCAGCGACCGCGTGAATATCGCCCTGGTCGGTGCCGGCGGCCAAGGGCTCTCCAATCTCCGCAGGCTATTTCGGGAAGCGGATGCCCGCGTGGTGGCCGTCGCCGATCCTTGCAAGCACTACAGTTTGGAAAACTTCTATTACGGCGGCGTGAGCGGGCGGTTGCCGGTCAAGCAGGAAATAGAAAAGCACTACCAACAGCAGGATCCTGGCTTCCAGTGCCGGGACTACATCGACTTCCGCGAGATGCTGGAGCATGAAGCGGGCCTCGATGCCGTGCTCTGCGCCACACCCGACCATTTACATGCCTATGTCTCGATCCGCGCCATGCGGGCCGGCAAGCACGTGTATTGCGAGAAACCGCTCACGCATAACATGTGGGAAGCATGGGAGATTGTCCGCGTGGCCGAGGAAACCGGTGTCGCCACGCAGATGGGGAATCAAGGCCATGCCCGCGACGGCATCCGCCAAACCTGCGAATGGATCTGGGACGGCGCCATCGGGACGGTCCGCGAGGTCCATGCTTGGGTTCCCTCCGGCAGGTGGAATCCGAAGCTCGTCGGCCGGCCCACGCCGGACATGCCGGTACCGGATGGGCTGAATTGGGATTTGTGGCTCGGTCCGCGCGAGCCGCGGCCCTTTCACACGGCCTACGCTCCGGTCTCCTGGC
This sequence comes from Pirellulales bacterium, assembly GCA_028289405.1. Classification (GTDB taxonomy): domain Bacteria; phylum Planctomycetota; class Planctomycetia; order Pirellulales; family JANQPP01; genus JANQPP01. The sequence continues at coordinate 8,188 of JANQPP010000108.1, read as the reverse complement.
GCGACTTTTGGGCGTTCGGCTCGGGCACATTGGGGGACTTCGGCTGCCACGACTTGGACGCGGCGAAGTGGGCCTTGGATCTGGGAACACCGACCAGTGTGGAAGCGTATCCAGCAGGTCCCATGGATGAGGAGATCACGCCACACGGTGAGATCTGCTACTTCGAGTTTCCCGCGCGGGGAGACCAGCCACCAGTCCGCGTGACCTGGTACGACGGCGGTCTGAAACCCTCACTGCCGACCGAACTCATCGGGGAGACTCCTCTGTCGGGCAGGGGAGTCCTGTTCGTTGGGGACGAAGGCGTGATGCTCTGCGGCGGCGCGGGCGGGGATCCGAAATTGCTTCCCGAAACGCGCGATAAGGAATATGTCCGGCCCGAACAGACTCTACCCAGAACGCAAGGGCATCACCGTGATTGGCTCGACGCCTGCAAGGGGGGGGCGTCCGCCGGTTCCAACTTCGCTTATGGTGCGCGGCTGACGGAGTTGGTCTTGCTCGGCAATCTCGCGCTGCGAACCGGGAAGAAAATCCGCTGGAACGAGGAGCAATTGTCGGCCGAGGGCGTGCCGGAGGCGGAGCCGATGATTCACGGAACCTATCGCGATGGCTGGGGCATCGGCTGAGCGGCAGTTCGCCTTCTAAGTTTTCGGTACTCTTATCGTTTCACCAAAGCCCTGCAATTCATTCTCACACTATGCGCTTCTCTATTCATATTCCTCTCGTCCTTGGTGCGGTTGCCGGCAGCATTGTGGCAACATTGACACATGCATCGGCTCAATCCGCGCAGCCCTCGGCGGCGGACCGCCTCTCCGCATATGCCCGGCATGCGCTGACGCATCCCGGCAATGCCGAGCGTGGCCGGAAGCTGTTCTTCGAGCCGCAGCGGACCAAGTGCGCCATCTGCCATCAAGTCGGCGGTGAAGGAAACGCCGTCGGCCCGGACTTATCCAAAATCGGTGGCAAGTTCGATCGCCCGCATCTGATCGAATCACTTTTGGAACCTTCTCGCCAGATCGTGGAAGGCTATCGCGCCAGCCTTCTCGTGATGGCAGACGGCCAAGTCGTGACCGGCATGATTCGCGAACGGAACACGGAAACGTTGACCCTCGTGGATGTCGAAGGCAAGTCACACAAACATCCGCTGTCGGAAGTGGAAGGAATTCACGCCAGCCCCGTCTCCCTCATGCCGGAGGGTTTGGCCGAACTGCTCAGTGTCGCGGAGTTCACGGACCTGATCGCCTTTCTGGAAACCTTACGACCAGGAGGCAAGCCCAAGTTCGGCGCGGGCACGCGCGGTCCGCTGCAACTCCCCGCAGGCTTCGAGGTGGAGACCGTGGCCACCGGGCTCACCGGCTGCACGGCGCTGGAAACCACGCGCGATGGACGCATCTTCGTCTGCGAACAGACGGGCACGTTGCGCGTTGTCAAGGATGGCCGGCTGCTGGACGAGCCGTTCGTGACGCTCCCCGTGGATGATACCTGGGAACGCGGGCTGATCGGCGTCACGGTGCATTCCCAATTCCCGAAAACGCCGTATGTATATGTCTGCTACGTGGCACGGGAGCCGTTTCCGCACCATCGCGTGAGCCGCTTCACCGCCGAGGGGGACCGCGCGATCCCGGGGAGCGAAAAAATCTTGCTCCAGGGAGACGACCAATGCCAATTTGGCGGGAACGTTCCCGCCGGGCATCAAGGCGGAGCGATCCATTTCGGGCGCGACGGGCAGCTTTACATTGGTATTGGTGAAAACACAGCCGGCACACCCGCGCAGGATCTCGCCACGTTGCAGGGAAAGATCCTGCGGATCGCTCCCGACGGGAGCATCCCCTCGGACAATCCGTTTTATGCCGAAACGACCGGGAAATACCGCGCCATTTGGGCGCTCGGTTGTCGCAACCCGTTCACCTTCGCCGTGCATCCCGAACAGGGGGATCTGCTGATCAACGATGTGGGCGGAAAGTTCGAGGAGATCAATCCAGGCATCGCCGGCGCGAACTACGGCTGGCCCACCATCGAGCATGGGCCCACCGAGGACTCGCGCTACGTGGGGCCGGTCTACCATTACTCACAGGCTTCCATTTCGGGAGGTGATTTTTCCCCCTCGGCGGATGCCCTGCCGGCCCGCTACCAGGGACGGTTTTTCTTCGCCGACTTCGTCCATGGCTGGATCCGCGTGCTTTCGCGGAAAGCGCCGTGGGAAGCGGAGGAATTCGCCAGCGGACTACGGCGGCCCGTCGATCTGCGGTTCGATGGCGAGGGAAATCTCTATGTGCTCCTGCGAAATGCCTGGGTCATTGATGACAAGTTCGCGCCGCAAACAGGCAGCCTGCTAAGGATTCGCACCGCGTCAAACCAGCCAACGTCCACGCCAGAAACTCGGGCTCGTTCCGGCATGCAATTCACGGAGGATGCCTTGGATGCCTCGGCGGATCATCTACCCGCTTATAAAATTGAAACGCCTGTCGCGACCTATTACTTGGAAAAATCGGGTGCCGGGCTCTCAAGCATGTTGGACCGTGAAGGCAAAGACTGGCTCGGCTTTCATCCCCGGCCCGGCAGTGGCTCCGCCGGCGAATATCGCGGATTTCCCAACGCGGTGCATCAACAGGCGGGCAACTATTTTCACCCCAAGAATCAGGCCACCGATCCCGCGAAAACCACAGTGAATCACGTGGGAAAAGACCGCGTGACCATCCTCGCCGAAGCCGGCAACGGGCTCTGGGCGGGACGTTATGATTTCTTTCCCACGCATTGCACCTTTACCATGACCCGCATGCCACCCGACAAGAAATATTGGATCTTGTACGAGGGGACGCCCGGGGGAAAGTGTGATGCCGACGATTGGTGGATCACCTTCGCCCTGGTTAAAAAACGGCCTTTAGCCGAAAATCATGAACAAGATCTCGACGCGCCGGAGTGGATCGCCTTCGGCGATGCGAAATGCGATCGCGTGTTATATCTATACAGCTATAAGGACGATGCCCATCCCGACTACTTCTACGAGATGCAGCGGAACATGACGGTGTTCGGCTTCGGCCGCGCGGGACTGCGGAAATATCTGGACCGCGTGCCCCGCAGTTTCTCCATCGGTTTTCTGGAAACGACTGATCCCGAAGAGATGCACCAGAAGCTGACGAGTCTCATGGAGCAAGCCAATACGCGAGTGCCAGCCCGCTAGAGCGCGTCCCGACTTAGCCCCAGGGGCAAAACTAAATTGTTGGTGATCCAGAGGCAGTGGCGGTTGAGTGCGACGGCTAGGGTAAAAAGGCTGGTAGATTTAGGCTGCCCTTCCCAACGGCTTTTGAGACGTCGAGATTTTTGGAGCCAATGGATGTTGTGCTCGACGAACCAACACAACTTGCCCCATTCGTCCAGGCAAGGCTCTGTCAATTCTCATCTGCGAAAGCTTCGCTCTCGTCTTCCAGCTCTTCATAGACGTGTTCGATGAATTCCTGGTCTTCCTCCGACATATCGGCACTTTGACGATATTCCAGCGCTTCCGCGTCGGCGATGAACTCCACCTCCCCGTGGTGTTTTCTTACCACGCTAGAAATTTCATCGATGGAAGTTCGGAAGAATTCTTTCCTCGGATTGACCTTGTTTATGCGTGACTTGTGCAAAGCGCGGTGTAACGCATTCTCCAGTGTCGGAGCGTCATCCGAACTGATCATCATGTGCACGTCGAACGGAAATGGTACGGACGCATCGCCAAGTTCACGCACCCGCAGTTGCGGGTCTAGTCGCCGAGTCATGCCAATCTTAAACACATCTCTGCCGAATGAACCAATATTGGAAATTACGTAAACGTTTCCAGATTTCGTCAATTGTGCTTGGGCGATGGCGCGTTGAGACATAGCTTCCGCTTCGGCAAGTCGGGACTTGAGCCGCTCGATCTCTTCGCTATGGTGGTCAGCGGCATCAGCAAGTGCCTTTTCGAGTGCAGCCTTGATGGCTTCTCTTTCACGTTCAAGCCGTTTCAATTCTCGTTCGATTTCACGCTCTCTTTGACGTTCTTCTCGGATTTGCGCCTTGATGCGGGCTTGTTCCGCCCGTTCGAATTCCACGTGGACAGCTTTTTCATAGTCTTGTTTCAAATCAGCAAACAAGGACTCTTCCTCGTCGATACTGACGGCAAACTCTATATTTCTACAACGCTCGATGACCTTGGATAGCCGCTGTTTACAAGCCACATAGTTGTTTGAATTGAGTGACCGTCCAATCCATTTGACGTTTTCCTTCAAATACAGGCTGCCGATCTCAGCAACCTTTTCGGCGATCAAGTCGTGTTGCTTCTGTTGCTCTCGTCGGTCAAGCTGAGCCTTCCTGATTTCAACGGCAACGTTACGCAAATCGCGCTTCAAGATCAAATTTTCATCACGAAGCTCTGTATAGTTGACTGCCTGCGAATCAAACTCTTTTCTTTCCCGAGCAAGCGATTCCGATTGCTCGGGAATGCTCTTTTCTCGATCCTGCACTTCCCAGTATTTTTCGTCGATTTCCACCGCTTGAACTTCGAGGTCATTCACTTTGCGTTGGATCCACCGCCGGCGAGCATCAACGGCAATAAAAACAGAGATCCCTCCGCCAATCATCCCAAGCACAAATGAAATGACGTAGTCCACGACGAATCCCTCATGGTATGTCTATTTTTTAGAAGGCAAGAATACGAAATTGCATTTCACTCAGCACTTTGGACATGTCCGAGGTTCAAGAAATTGCATTTTCGTGCCCTTGGCGACAACGCCGCAGTTAGAGCACTTGGCTTTCATCATGGAATCGAAACGCGTGACGAATTTCAGCCGTGCCGGCATGTTCGGGCGAGCTTCCTCGGTAAGTAACCCGACCGCTTGCCAGGATTCTGTGATGGATTGCCATCGATAGAGGTTGCCGCCCAGAGTACCACGCAAATTTTCGAAATGGGCATCTTGATCGCCTGCCAGTTGTTCCCATGTGCGATATGCATCCGACATCAATTCCCGAGCAGCGGATAGCTTCGCGGATAAATCGTCAACTGTATTACGATCAATTTGGCGACGTGACTTGAGCAGCGATTCGAGCACTTCGAGGGACTCAAAATCCAAAAAAATCGGCGCGTATTTCAATGCCAAATCGACCGAATCGACGCTTGAAAATTCGGCACTTTCATATTGCTTGGCGTAGCGCATCATGCCCACGATGTGTGGCCAAGATTTTACGCAATGGTCCACGACATCGCTGAATCTCCCTTCCGCTTCAGCCGTTTGGGCAGCCGCCAAGTGCCTGGCATACTCCACTCGATCCATTTCCATTTCCGCTTTTTTCATGGCGATCGCGTGGAGTGAAGGAGGTTTTTCTTCGGGGAAGTCAATGTTTTCAAGCAAAAAATGCTCGAAAGTAGTCTGATAGACAGAACAGGAACAATCAAGCAAAAGTGCTTAAACCCCGCCTGGTGCGATCGAGTCACCAAGCCTTGTTTCCAGGTCGGCCAAATACCCTGCCGCTGCCCATGTCGCGAGCATCGTTGGCCTGAAAAGCGGGCAATTCTCAAGTCGCGGAACAGGCGCTGCGGCCAGGCGAAAGTCTTTTCGTCCCTAAAACAGAGCGTTTGAGCACGACGCGGGAATCCATGCCGTTTTGCCGGCGCGCCGCTTGCAGTGGGTTGGCAGCAGGCGGACTCTGTTGATAATCATTTCTCATCCACGCGTTGAGGCACTCCGCCATGGGGATCGAACTTCCGCTGAACACTCGGCACGACGAAATGGACTCCAATAAACTGGAACAACACTTGCCGGGAATGGATCGGCAGCAACTGCTGCACTTTATTCACCAGCGGCATCATCCGTTGCGTGACGGGGCGCGGAGCGCGGCGCAACTGACGCATCTGCGAAATCTTCCTCGGAAGCAGTTGGAGCGACTGGCCCTGTTGGTCTGCCAGGAGTAGCCAAATCCACTGCGTCTGATCGCACTGACATCGATCATTTCTTCGTGGTGGTCGGAGCGACGTGGGCGGAATCCAATCGCACGTTGTCTCGAACCGCCCCCAACCAGCGAAAACCGGCCAACAAGTTGTCTCGGAGCGTCGTGCGGGAACCGGTGGCCTGAAACATCAGCGCGGTCACATCATCCTGCTTCAAATTGCCGGAGTTCCTCGCTTCGAGGGACTTTAGCAATTCGGGGAGCAATTCGCGTGGTGATGCCTGGGGCAAGTTTTGGACAAGCTCCCGTAGCCCCTCTGTACCCAGCATCCGCTCTTGGCCATCAAGAGCTTCGCTCAATGCGTCGCTGTAAAAGATGACGCGATCCCCCCGGGCCAGGGGAATCCGCACTTGAGGATACTCGGCTTCATCATGAACGCCGAGCGGCGTGCCGGAGATGCGGGGGGAGTCATCACGGTCCGGTTCCACCAACCGCCAGGCGTTACGCCGAGTTTCGTAGAGCAGCGGGGGCGGATGGCCCGCGTTGCAAATGGAGAGTTTTCTGGTGGGCTGGAAGAATGTGGCGACCAATGCCGTGGCGAAGCCGCCGGTGCGTACCAGCTTCGCGAACTGATGGTTCATGGCCGCGACGAACCGGTCCTGGCGAATGACGTTGACATTTTGCCGCATCAAGTCCCGCAAACCGAGGGCCAAATCGGAAACCGCCGCGCCGTGGCCGCTCACATCCGCGAGCAGGATGCGGGTAATCCGCCCAGAGGCGCAAGAAGAAACATAGTAAACGTCCCCGCCACTTTCGGCCTCTTCATGGGGCCGGCTGAAGATCCAGGTCCGCAAACCGGGCATGTCGAACGCCTTGTTTACGCTCCGGTTGCCACCCCAAACCTCCATGCATTGCATTCGTTCGGCAGCGGGGAAATCTTCTTCCGCCGTTTGAGAGATCGTGGTCATGATTTTCCTTGGCAAGATTCTCACCGGCGCCGACCGTGGATTCGGCGTCTAAGGACTTAGCCCATCATCAGGCGTTCGCGATCGGCGATCAATAGTCGCACCCTGGTATTCGCGATGAATACGGCTTCGGATGCGAGAAACTCGGCTGCAAATCGTGCATCCGCCGCGCCGCTGAACTACAATGGCAGGCTGTCCACCGAATGGTGCGTCCCACAGGGAAGTGTCAAGGCTCTGGCACGGCGAATCGCCGGCCAATGCGACTGGAGCGACGTTGAAGGCGACTCGCTCCAACATGCCGGCGCACTCCGTTGAACGACCACGCGGAAGGAACAGAAGATGCCTGAGATGCTGGATCTTGGTGTTTGGAGAGGGCGGTTCGCTCGGAAACCCACGCACGGCCAAAAAACGCTGTTTCGTGGGCGGCTTGTCGGGCTGATGGCTGGTATCCTGGCCGCTTTATTGACCGGAAGCGAAGCCACGCATGCCGACGTGATTTCCTGGGTCAACCCAGACGGCGGCGACTACGATGAGAACGCGAATTGGCAAAATAATGACGCGCCGGGAAGCAACGACATCGCGGTGTTCGACCTGGACGGCACGTACACCGTCTCCTCGTCTAGCAATAACAACCGAAGCCTGGAGGGTCTGCAAGTCTTGGCGGGAGATGTCTCGGTGCACTTCACCGACATTCTCAACCTGCGGCGGCTGCAAGTCGACAACACCGGCTACTTAATTGGCGGGACGCCCGGAGTGGATGCGTCGCTTACGCTTCGCTTCGGTAATTTCACGAGCTCCTCCAGCAGTTCCACGCAATTTCTCATCGGCGGGGCCACCGATGCCCGGGGCTCGGTCACCGTGGGAGTCAATGCCCAGTGGGCGCAGCGGGGAGGCAGTTTGCCTTTCACCGTGGGCGGTTTGGGTGAAGGCCACTTGCTGGTCGAGGCCAACGGATTTGTGGAGACCCAGGACCTCGTCGTGGGAGATGACGCGCGGGGCATATTGGAAATTACCGATCGCGCACTTTTGGTGGCCGAACGGAATGTCGTCATCGGTGGAGACTTCGGCGGACACGGCAACGTCATCGTCAAGGAAGCCGGTGAACTGCGACTGTCTGACACGTTTCGTAACCTCAGCGTGGGCGGGGACAGGAATGACCCCTTGGGAGTGGGGCACCTGCGAATCGAAGACGCGGGGACGGTCCGACTGGCGGACAACGGCGTGGTCACCGTTTGGCCCGGTGGGCATGTCGAAATGCACGACGGAACCCTACGCGCCGATGATATTCGTCTGCTGGGCGGCAGTTTGGATTGGCAAGGCGGCGATAT
>JANQPP010000106.1 GCA_028289405.1 Pirellulales bacterium | reverse complement strand
TCGGAACATCATCGACCAGCAGGGCACATTCTGGCCGATGGTGCGGCTGGTGCTGCCCGTCTTCGCCGAACAGTGGCTCTACATGCTGGTCGGCCTGTGCGACACCTGGTTCACGGGCCGGTTTTTGACCACGCCGCATCTGGCCGCGATTTCGCTGATGGCCTACGTGCTGTGGATGCTGACGGACCTGGCCATGTTCGTGGGCATCGGCGCCACGGCGATGATTGCCCGCTTCCACGGGGCGCGGCAGGAGGAGCAAGCGGTCCGCGTGGCCAACCAGTGTTATCTTTTGGGCCTGGTCTTCGCGGGCATGTTGACGGTGATCTTGTGGGTGCTCCGTGACAAATTTTCAGCGGCCATGCAGCTCGATCCAGAAGCCGCGATGCTGGCCAACCGCTATCTGACGTGGATCATTCCCGCCGTTCCCTTTTTGCTCATCAATCAAATCGGCGTGGCGGCCCTGCGCGGAGCGGGAGACATGATGGCCGGGCTGAAGTCGATGACGCTGGTGAATGTGGTAAACATTTCCATCAGCGGTTCGTTGCTCTTGGGCTGGGGGCCATTTCCCAAGCTGGGTTGGGACGGTCTGGCCATCGGCACGGTGAGCGGACAAGTGGCCGGGGGCTGCCTCGTCACGTGGTGGCTGATTCGAGGGCGTGCCGGCCTGAAGCTTTCGGTGAGTGCGATGCGGCCCGACCGCGAATTGATACGCCGAATTTTGCGAATCGGCGTGCCAGGTGGTTTCGACCATCTGTTGATCGTGGTCAGCCACATGGCGTATCTGGCGATCATCAACCGGCTGGGGGACCTTCCCGCCGCGGCGCATGGGGTCGCGGTGCGGATTGAGTCGCTCTCATATTTGCCAGGTTCCGCATTCCAACTCGCCGTGATGACCTTGGTGGGACAATACCTGGGCGCGGAAGACCATCGCCGCGCGGCACGCAGCGTGGCCATGACTTGCCTCACCGGAGGCGGGTTCATGCTGCTGGCGGCCTCGTTTTTTTACTTCGGATCGAACCTGGCCAGTGGCTGGATGGTGCATGCCGACCAGGTGGCGGTCATCGATCTGGCCGGCCAGTTGTTACGGATTGTGGCCATCGGCACGCTTCCCATGGGGATCACCATGATCCTCTTGGGAGCGTTGCGAGGTGCGGGCGATACACGCTGGGCCTTCGTGGTAAACACGATTGGCCTCTTGGCATTTCGCCTGCCCTTGGCCTGGTTTTTGGCGCACACGCTGGGCTGGGGAGTGAAAGGGGCCTACTTCGCCATGATCACCGACCTGTCCGTGCGGGCCTGCCTAGTGCTAGCCCGCTTCTTTCAAGGCGGCTGGAAACACATCCGCGTTTGAGGCGGAGAAATGCAAATCACATGTGACAACGTCAACTGCCCGCGCCGGGGGACAGGTCGTAGCACATCAGTTGGTTCTGCTCGCGGAGGTACAGCCTTCCGCCAGCCACGACGGGATGTGCCCAACTGGGGCTTTCCACATGGGCGGGAACAAACGTCCCCTTCAGGCGATATTCCGTCGGCGTGGCCTCGATCAGGGCGACCTCTCCTGACTGGTAGCGGAAGATCAAATGCCCGTCCACGCACGTCACTGCCGCCGAACCGTTGCCCGGCCCACGCAGCCGGCCTCCCCAGGCGATTTCTCCGGTAGCCAACTCCACGCAAGTGGGGAAACCCTGGTTGTGGGCGTGCCCGGCGTAGACGTGTCCCTCGAGTAGCACCATGCCGCCATGGTGGTTTTGAAAAGTCGCACCACGGAGGAAGTATTCCTCTTCCACGGAAACATCATTCCCATCGCCGGTTAGTTGCAGCAGTGCCGCGCCGGTACCATAGCCGGTAGAACAGAAGACGAGATTATCGCGGACCAGCGGCGTGGGAATGCTGGCCACGCGATTGGCGATGCGGTTATAGCCCCAGAGAAATTGGCCATCCTCGGCCCGCACGCCGATCACGCCACGTCCCACGAGTTGCACGTACTGCTTCTGGCCAGCGGCATGGGAAATCACGACCGAGGAATAGGCGGCACCGTCCCGGCCGTTTTCGCCCAGGTCGGGAATCGCGGATCGCCAAATCTCTTCACCGGTATGTTTGTCCAGCGCGACGAGCATAGCGTCCTCGGCGCCGGGCGTGCAGATCAGCCGGTCGCCGTCCACCAATGGTGATTCGGAAAATCCCCAGCCGGACATCATGCGGCCTTGCCAGTCTTCCACGAAATGCCGCCTCCAAATGACGTCTCCCTGGTCGGTTGACAAGCAGGCCACCGTCCCATCGGACAGGACCACGTAAAGGCGATTCCCGTCCACGGTGGGTGTACAGCGCGAACCCTCGTAGCCATGCGACGGCACACCGTCGGTCAGCGTCTTTTGCCACACGACGCTGCCGTCGCGTGTATCCACGGCCACGACCCCTTGCCCTTCCTCGAAATCGCCCGTGGTAAATGCGTGACCGTCCACCACGGAGACACTCGCATAGCCTTCGCCCATACCTTCGACATGCCAAAGCAACTGCGGAGGTTGGTTCGCCCAATCGGTGTTAATGCCCGTTTCGGGAGATTTATTCGCGCGGTCTTCCCCCCGCCATTGCGGCCAGTCCACGCCGAACGCGACTTGGCTGGATGACCAGCAGAAGAGCAAAGTGGCCGACAGGAGTAGACAATCAAAGCAGCGAGACGACATGCAAAGCCTCCTCAGGATGGATTCGAGGTATTGACGGCGGGAGAGCGTCTGGCCCCAGCTGCGGGACTTTCCATTGCGAAAAAGTCTCGCAGCGTTCGGGGAAACGCCTTGCCAGCGAGTTATACGGCTGTTCCGTTTAGCGGTTGGGTCAATTTTAGCGATTCTGTGCGCTGAAGGCGAGAAGTTGATGAGATCCTCGACGGTGCGGGCATCAAGCGGAGCCGCTGGTCTACTCGGCCCGGTGCTCGACGGTCACCGTGGTCGTGATACCGCCGCGTGGCGTGAAGCGCGCGGCCAACTGTAGCCAGCGCGGCGCGAGGACGCCGACCAGATCGTCCAAGATGCGATTCGTCACCGCCTCGTAAAAGATCCCCTCATTGCGATACTGTTGTAGGTAAAGCTTGAGACTTTTGAGTTCGACGCACTTCTCCTCGGGCGTGTAGGTGAAAGTCAGCACGCCGAAATCGGGTTGCCCGGTTTTCGGGCAGACGGAAGTAAATTCCGGGCAGACAATCTCGATTTGGTAATCACGTCCCGATTGGGGGTTGGGGAACGTTTCCAGCGTCTCTCGGAAGGAACTCATGCTCCGCGACTCTCCGGCTATAATGAGCGATTGGTAGCGGAGAACGTAATCGGTCCGCTGCTTTATTGTTTTCGCCAGTGTCGCAGACGGCAGCTGGCCCGCCAAGGCGGCGAGGTTCGTGCACGCCTTCCCATTTAGTAGTTTTCAAGAAACGCATTGAACGTGAATTCCGCTGCAAAACCGGCCGTGGTTCTATTATCCGGAGGGCTGGATTCCGCCACCGTGGCCAAGATCGCCCAGGCTGAAGGATTCGAACTGCATGCCTTGACTGTCGACTACGGCCAGCGGCACAAGTTCGAATTGGAAGCGGCCCGTCGTGTCGCCGCGGCGCTAGATGTGCACGAACATCTGACCGTACGAATCGATCTGCACTATCTGCAGGGGAGCGCGCTAACCTCCGAGCGGGAAGTCCCCAAACATCGCGATACCGAAGCCATGGCGACCGGGATTCCGGTGACATACGTGCCCGCCCGCAATACGCTCTTTTTGGCGCTGGCACTCGGCCTCGCGGAAGAACGCGAAGCGGCGAACATTTTTATCGGCGTGAATGCCGTTGATTACAGCGGTTATCCCGACTGCCGCACAGCGTTCATTAAGGCCTTCGAAAACGTGGCCCGCCTGGCGACCAAGGCGGGCGTGGAAAACCAGCTTGACTTCAAGATTCACACACCGCTGATCGATCTGTCCAAGGCGGACATCATCCGCCGGGGCATGGAACTGGGCGTCGATTACGGACTCACTCATTCCTGTTACGACCCGTCCACCGACGGCACAAGCTGCGGAGCCTGCGATGCCTGCCTGCTCCGCTTGCAAGGTTTCGAGGAGGCGGGCTTCACCGATCCCTTGCCCTACGTATCTTGAAAATCGCCGAAATCTACACTTCGCGGCAAGGAGAAGGATTGCTCACCGGCACGCCCAGCGTCTTCGTACGGGCCAGCGGGTGCAATCTTCGCTGCTGGTACTGCGACACGCCATATGCCTCTTGGTCGCCCGAGGGAGAAGATCTTTCGGTGCCGGAGGCCCTGGAAAGAATCGACGCGTCGGGCGCGAGCCATGTCGTGCTCACCGGTGGCGAGCCGATGTTGTTCGCGGAATTAATCCCCCTCACACAGGGGCTGCGGCAGCGCGGCATCCACATCACGATCGAGACGGCGGGCACGCTCGATTTGCCGGTCGCCTGTGATTTGATGTCGATCAGCCCCAAACTGGCCGGTTCCGCGCCGTCACGCGAGGAGCACCCTTATTGGCATCGGCGGCATCACGCGGCACGGCATGTCCCCCCAGTCATCCGCCGGCTTGTCCGCGATTACCCCTACCAGATGAAGTTTGTCGTTGACACGCGGGATGATTGCCAAGAGGTGGCCCGCTATTTGGAGGAGTTTCCGGAAATTGAAGCGGAGCGGGTGTGGTTGATGCCGCAGGGAACGGAAACCGGGGAACTTGCCAAGCGCGGCGGTTGGCTCGAACCGCTCTGCCAGGAGCGGGGCTGGAAATTCTGCCCGCGGCGACAGATCGAATGGTATGGACCCGTGCGCGGCACGTGACCGCACTCGTCATGATTCAGTGATTGGCAGCGTCGGCACTTTTGGCAGCCGGTGCGGCGGCGGCTTCATGCGTGGGAGGTTTGGCCGGAGGACGCGGGATGGAAGCCAATACCGTCATTGCGCCGACGGCCACGAGGATCAATCCAGCCAGAAAGATGGGGCTCACCTGCCGCCACGTGCCGGCCAAATAAATGGCAAGAAACGCGTTCACAACCGGCGCGCCCCCGAATACCAAGGGCATGACATAGTCGGGCCTCCCTCCGAAGCGGAAGGCGAAGATGATCCCCAGCGCGCCCAGCGCCCCGGCCGCTCCCGCGGCGAGGCTCCACCAGGTGCCGGGGATGGTCCATTGTCCCGTATCGCCCGACGTCCGAAGCACAATCAGGGGCACGACCACGGCGATGGCGAAGTAGGCGATGCCCACGCACAAAAAGGGGCGCAACCGACTATGCCCCATCGCCAGGCTTCCCTTGTGCAGCGTCGGCCCGTAGGCACCCCAACAAACCGCCGTCGCAAGAATCGCGGCGATGACATACATCCGATTCATGAAGTCGGCTCCCGTTTATTTTGGCCCGCTCGCGGCTGCTCACCGGCACTCGATCGTGGTGCGCGTGCCCTCTTGCCGCACGCCGGGTAATGTACCACCCATCGCCCTCATTGGGCAGGGGCCAGGCAACGGGGAAGCCTTGCTGGTTTGTCTTTGACGAATGTTTTCGCCGACGGCATGGGTTTGCAGGGACACTTCGCGGAACTGATTAGCCTCTGCCCGCGAATGACGAATCTTGTCTGCCGTATTTCCTTCTGGATGAAATGTCTGATACACTTCAGCGTACTAAGGCAACTGCTTTCAGTCTGGAGTTGGCCCATGAAATGGCATATCGGTCTGTTAGCTTGGTGGTTGGTGTTATCCGGCTCGGTGGCGCTGGCGGATGTCAGCGAACATGCGGCGTTCTTGCAGAAAATTCGCACGGCGATTCGCGAGAATTACGCGCCTCTTACAAGCTTCCGGGTGACGACGAAGCATACGATCCTCGATCCCAGCGCGAAAAAAGCGGCGAAAAAAGAAGGGCCGAATCACCAGGGATTCAGCATCATCTCGCAGCGTCCTCCGCGATTGGAGCGTGAGATTCACGTGCAGGTCGACGGCGAAAAACGTCGCTACACCTGGAAGGACCCGCAGATGGATGTAGTTCTCGTCGTCGCGCCCCCCGCCATCTATTTGGTGAATCACAAGATTCGAACCGTCACGTTCGATTCCGTGGACGGCCACCGTCGCGATCTACTGACGTTTGCAGATCCTCGGGAATATGGATCGATGGGCGAGTCATTTTCACTCTCCAACATTCTGGCTCCGGCTAACGTCGTTTTCACGATGACTGGAAAAGACGCGTCAGGAAAGATGCTGCATGTGGTGGAGGCCAAGAACCGGGGCTTGGTCGTGCGGGTGGAGTTCGACCCAGAAAAATCCTTGCTCCCCGTGCGGTTCCAGTATCGGCCCGTGGAGTGGCAGCGCTTCGCCACCGAGTACAAAATCGAGTATCAATCCGTTGAAGTCGCGGGAAAGCCGGTGTGGTTCTTCGCTCGCGGCAATGCCACTTTTCAGACCGGAGATGCGGTCAACCATTCGCCGCCGCGCACGGAAACGGTGATCGCCGAGGATCTCGAAGTGAATCCACGGATCCCGCCGGAGATTTTCGAAACGCCCACGCTTCCACGTGGCTACGTCTTGCGGGATCACCTCAAGCAAGTTGGCAATTCTCTGCCCTAGCATCCAACCGCGCCGCGTCTCCATCACCCGAACATGATGAAGGCCAGGGCGGCGAGGCTGCATGGAATCCACGTTGCCGGTTCGGGCACGGTTTGCGTCGTGCCGACGACGATTCCCTCGTAGCCGATGGCCACGGCGTTCTCCAGCATTTCGATGCCTTCGCTATCGAACCTCACTTTGGCCCAGCCAAAAAGATCGAGCACGGTATCGTCTCTGGCACCGCTACTCGGCCAGCGCACCGCCAGATAGTGCTCGCCGAACGATCCCAGATCGAGGTTCCCGTCGAACGGCTGGAACGCCCCGGCGGCGATAGTTTCATCGCTGAAGACGGTATCCTCCTCCGCCAGATACCATTCGGCTTGCCGGCTGAGAGACAACAGCGTGGGCCTCCACACGGTGCCGTCGGGTTGAAAGCCGAGCGTGTGGAAGAAAAAGTCTCGCCCGTCCGAGATGGAGAGTTCGTACTCGCCGAACGGCTGGGAAAGACGGATCGCCGTATCGACTTCGACCCGCGGGGAACCTCCACCGGGCTGGGGTGTCACGACACCATCGGCGTTGACGAATTCGAACACGACGCCCCTCACGCGCGTGGCGGTGAAATCGAAAACGCTACTCCCCGCCGGCGCTTCTCCGAACGGTTTGCCGATCGACCAGCGGGCGCCTGGTTGCAATGTGGCTCCTACTCCACCCGATATTTCGGCCAAACTGTTTTGACTCGGGTTGCCAGCAGTGAACATGCCATGGACGCCCAGCGCTGCCGAGGTCGCCGCTGGATCCTCCGCGAAGCTTTGTGCCAGTGAGACCCAGCCTGCCGGGTCCAAAATTCCCGATGCAGAGGAAAACTGATACCCGTCGAAACGAAAGGGGACGGTCCCCGGATTGGCGATGTAGATTGTGCCATCTTGTCGCGCAAGCAGTTGCAACTCGGCCCGGGCGACGCCGATTCCCATCAGCATCAAAGCACTGCCCAACCAAGCGATTTTGGTTGCAGTCTTCATGTTCACAACCTTCATACACACCACGGAAGTTCAAACACGAACGCCTTCCGTATTGTCTACGCGCATTTTCAGACACGTCAACTAATTGCGCGGAATATTCGCGGAGCATCGCGATGAGCGAGGAACAAGAACCGTTGTTTCCGTGCGTTTATGCCGGCTCAACGCCCTTCAGCTCCCGTACCCGGCGTTCGATGCCGCTGAGGACGTCGAAGTCGCTGGGGTGGGGGGATTCGAAGGCGGGACGCAGCGGAATGGGCACGTCGTCCATGCGGTAGACCGTGCCCGGCACGTTGATGCCGTAGGTGGCCGTGTTGAAGGCGACCGTGGCGGCGCGGGTCGTGGGCGTCTCCTTGGGATCGAGCGCCACGTAGGGGATCGACCGCAGATGGTCGCGGGCGGCCTGGCTGAAGTTGGCCATCGGATCGCTGGCGATGATCATCGCGGCATCCGCCTCGGCCCGGGCCAACGTGTCGGACGTGGTGTATTCGCCCGGATTGAAGCGGGGATAGCCCCGGCCAAAGTTCACGCCGAAGGGGTAGCCGGTCCGCCAGGAGACGACGTTGTCCGCCCCCGTCACGTTGCCGTGGCCGCGATTCGGCTTACAGACGAACCGCGTGTAGCGGTTCATGTCCCGCGTGAGGGCCAAGAGCGCCTCGCTGTTGAGGTGCTTGCCCCGCGTCATGGTGAGGCCCATGCCAAAGAAGATTACGCCGAACTTGGCCCGCTTCATGCGGTCCATCACGTCTTGGAAGGTGGCCAGCGGGACGCCCGTTTCGGCTTCCACTTCGTCGGCGTCGAGTTCGAGTCCTTGGGCCAGGGCCCGCAAGGTCCACAGGGCTTCGAAGTCCTTGCGGGGCTTGATTTGCAGGAAGATGTCGGCCGCCTTGGCCGATTTGGTCCGCCGTACGTCCACGATGACGCAGGTGCGGTCCTTGCGGCCGTTGGGGAGGAACATCCCCTTGGGCATTAGGCTGTATTTGGTGAAGTGGCGGGGATGGCTTTCGGCGGGGTTCGAACCCCAGAACATAATGAAGTCGCCGCGATTGGCGACCTCGCCCAGCGTGCTGGTGACTTCGCCCACGCCTTGAAACGCCATGCCGGAAGGGCCATGGCAGACGCTGGTGGTGGTATCGACATTGCCGCCGATCCAATCGCTGATGGCCACCGCCACTCGCTGCGCTTCGCAGGTCGTGTCACTGAGGCCGTAGACGATCGGGTAGCGGGCCTCGGACAAGATGCGGGCTGCCCGCTCGATGCCTTCCTCGACGGAGGCGGCTTGGCCTTCGATCAGGCAGCTCGGGCGATCCTCGATATCGTGATTCAGAAACCACGCCTTGCCCAGCACGCAGGCGCGTTTGGCTTCGGTGATATGCGAATCCTGCACTTTCAGTTCGATATCGTCGCAGACGCAGCCGCAAAAGGTGCACGTGGCGTCCTCGATCACGCGGAGGTCGGCGGAAGGGGCGTCGCTCTTGGCGGTCGTCGTGGCCATGGGGGTGAGGTCCTTGGTTTCGCTTTCGATTCGCGGTTTAGCTGTTCAATTTTTCCAACGTCACATCCAGCCCTTTGCTGGTGGGCATGCCGGAGCCGTGCGTATCGGCTCCCATCAGCCGGCTGGAGAGGTCGCCATAGGCGATGAACAAAATGCCCGGCGGCAATTCGTCCCCCTTGGCGGGCGTGATGACGACTTCGATTTCTCCGGTTTCGCTGGTGACCCGCACGCGGTCCCCTTGGTTCAAACCGAGCCGTTCCATATCGGCCTTCGCTACCTGCAAGACCTGCGTCTCTTCCTGGTAGCCGTCGGTAAATTTCCCTTCGCTGATGCCGCAGCCTTGCCGGCTGGTGCGTCCGGGGATCAAGATAAATTCTTCGCTCATGCGCGTCGGGGTAGGCGTGGTTTCCCTGTCGGTAGTTTCAATGATACGATTTTGTCACGCCACGGCTCTGCATTCTAGAGCGAATTCCTGATCTCCCCAGTATTGGCCAAATTACACGGAGCCCGCGAGGAGCGACCATGGCCGAGTTTTATGGCGCGGACCTGTCTTACATTCACGACGACGGGCATACCGCGTACGTGCGAAATGCCGCGCCTTTTCTGCTGGAAACGCTCCGACGGAGCAACATCACGGAGGGAACGGTGGTCGATTTGGGTTGTGGCAGCGGGCGGTGGACCAAGGACCTTTCGGTGGCGGGCTATCAAGCCGTGGGCATCGACGTTTCGCGGGAAATGCTCAAGCTGGCCCGCAAACAAGCGCCGAAGGCGAAGTATGTCGCCGGTTCGATGTGGTCCACGCCGTTTCCGAGCTGCGTGGCGGTCACGTCGATCGGTGAATGCCTGAACTACCGCTCCACGGCGCGGGAGCGAAAAAAACTTAGGCCCCTGTTTCAACGGGTGTTTCGTGCCCTTGAGCCGGGCGGCCTGTTCATCTTCGATCTGCATACGCTGCGAGGCTCACGGAAAAAAATCGTCCAGCAGAAACATCGCGTGGCCGAGGGTTGGGCCGTACTGGTGGATCTGGAAAAGGATCCTCAGCGGAGGCTGCTCACGCGGCAGATCACCTTCTTTCGCCGCCACGGCGCGAACTACCGCCGACAAGAGGAGACGCATTACTTGGAACTGTACGAGCGGCAGGAGATCGCGGAAGCCTTGCGGTCCGTGGGCTTTCGGATCCGCTCCCTGCGGAGTTATGGCGATCAACCGCTATTTCCGAATCTGGCCGCGTTCCTGGCACGAAAACTTCCCTCCGCGTGAGAGGGGATTCCTCATTTGAAACCCGCACTTTCCTCGTCCATGTTCCCCGTCGTGTGAACTGCGAGCGGGCGAATTCGCGCCCGCGTTAAACTTGCTCAAGACAGACAAGCAAGCTAGGATCGAGATATGCTTACCACAGCCGGTTTGAATCTGGTTTTCAAGCATATCCAAGAGGTAGCGGGTGATTTGTGGAGCGACGGTACGCATGGCGAGAAGAGCCTTTACACTGATCGAATTGCTGGTCGTCATCGCGATCATCGGGCTGCTCGTGGCCCTGCTGTTGCCAGCGGTGCAAGCGGCGCGGGCAGCCGCGCGGCGGGTGCACTGCGCGAATAATGTGCGGCAAATCGCGCTGGCCACGATCGTCTTCAAAGAGACCCAGCGGGCGTTTCCGCCGGCACGTATCGAACCCAAACTCGATCCGGAACCGCTTTACCAGTGCGGCGGCAAGCATCCGTCCTGGTTCGTGCGTATCCTGCCGTATCTCGAGCAGGCGAACACCGCCAGGGAATGGGACGTGGCCCTCCCCTACGCGGATCATCCGGACGAAATTAAATTTCGTCCCACCTCCACGTTCATCTGCCCTTCCCGGCGCTCCGCGAACCAGGCTGTCGCCCTCGCTCGCGTGGAGTCCAAGCGGACCAAGTTGCCCTGCGGATGCGGTTCAGTGAGGACGATCACGTACCAGGGGGGAGCGACGGGCGACTACGCCGGCAACCATGGCGACCCTTCCCCCGGCGCCATCGGCGGACCCGATGACTTCTTTCTCGGCGGCAACGGCAACGGCGTGATCATCTCCAGCCAAGCGCGGTGCAGCGGACCAACTCCGGTCCGTTGGATTGACCGCATTCGGGACAAAGATATCGAAGATGGGCTCACGAACACTTTCTTGCTGGGAGAATTGCATGTCACGCCGAGCATGCTCAATGAACAACCCAGCAATGGGCCCATTTACAATGGTGAAGACTTGGCCGCGTTTGCCCGGGTCGGCGGCGTGGGAGTGCCGCTTGCCCGCTTTCCAGACGAGGAGCCCGGCACGGTGCTGGGATTTGGCAGTTGGCATCCGGGAATCTGCCACTTCGCTACCGGGGACGGGGCGGTGCATGCCGTGAGCAATCTGCTTGACACGCGGACGCTTTCCCGACTGTGCCATCGCGGCGATCTGCAAGTGGTCACTGGCGCACTCTAATCCGCGAATTGCGACCGCCAACGCAGGCGAGGTTTCCGCATGCGATTCATGCCATTGCATTTCTTAGCGTGCTTTCTCGGTATCGCGTTCAGCGCGGGCTGTTCCGATGGCCGCTTGCCGACCTATCCGGTCAGTGGGCATGTCACGTTTGAGAACGGGGATCCGGTTCCATTTGGGATCGTGGAGTTCCAATCCATGGAACATCCCTTGAATGCCCGGGGCGAGATCGCACCCGACGGATCCTTTCAACTGGGCACGTACGAAGAAAATGACGGGGCAATTGCCGGGAAACATCGGGCCGCCATTTCCCAATTGCTCATGGCCGATTCGGATCCCGAGATCCGCCATGAACATGGCGATTTCGTGGCCCAAAGATACGCGAGCTACGAGACTTCTGGTTTGGAATTCGTCATGGAACCGGACCAGGACAATTCCTTCTCGATTGTTGTCACTCGTCGCGTTGAACAATCGGGTGGTTCCTGATGCACGGCATATCTCGGCCATTCGTCCATCGGTCTTTCACAGGCCGATGGCCGTTAAAGTTCGCGGCTGTTTCCTTGTCGGCTTTTTTTGGCTAAACCAACAATCCGTGGCACCTTGTGAGCCGCCGGGTTCCATGGCACGATAAGCCGCGAACCTGATGGCTTGTCCGTGCGACATGTTCATGGGCCAGAATCTTCGCGGCACACGCTGGCAAACAGAAACTCCGTGTGGCTGGCGATCCCATTTTCCTAGGAGAGAATTTGTGTTTGAGGCCATTTCGGAAGCCCCGCCGGATGCCATTCTCGGGTTGCTCGAGGCTTACCGCCAAGATCCGAATCCGGAGAAAATCAATCTCAGCGTCGGCGTTTATCAAGACGAAGAAGGCCGCACGCCTGTGATGCGCTCGGTCAAGGCAGCGGAGGAGCAAATTTGGAAGTCGGAGTCGACCAAGTCGTACTTGGGTATTGCGGGCGCGCCGGAATATGCCTCCGTTGTGCAGGAGATGTTGCTGCAGGGAGGCGTTTCCAAATCGCTACGTTCACGGCTGGTGACGGTGCAAACGCCGGGAGGAACCGGGGCGCTGCGAGTGGCGGCTGACTTTTTGAGCCAGCACTTTCCTCAATCCCGCGTGTGGCTGAGCACTCCGACCTGGCCCAATCACCCCACGATCTTTTCCGCCGCTGGCCTCGAGGTACTAACCTATCCGTATTTCGAAGCCGAAAAGCACGCCTTGGATTGGAGCGGCATGGCGGCGGCGCTGGAAACGACTCGACCAGGAGACGTGGTCGTTCTGCACGGCTGCTGCCATAACCCTACCGGTGTGGACCTTGCCCCGGAGCAGTGGCGGCAAGTGGCCGAGATTCTCGACAAAACGGGAGCCATGCCCCTTTTGGATTTCGCCTACCAGGGGTTCGGGGAGGGCTTGGTGGAAGATGCAGCCGGTCTGCGGGAGCTGATGAATCGGGAACTCGACATGCTCGTCGCCAGTTCCTTTTCCAAGAATTTCGGTCTCTATCGTGACCGAGTGGGCGCCTTGTCGGCACTCTGCTCGACTGCCGAGGCAGGCTCCGCCGTGCTGAGCCAAATCAAACGGGCCATCCGGGCCAACTATTCCAATCCGCCCGCCCATGGTGCGTTGATCGTTTCCACGGTTTTTCAGGACGAAACGTTACGCGGCGAATGGGAACAAGAGGTGGCCGAAATCCGCCAGCGGCTAAACGGGGTGCGGGAGATGTTCGCGCAGGCCTTGGAAGCGGAGGGCATTGAGCGAGACTTCTCCCATATCCGCCGACAACGAGGAATGTTCTCCTTTTCCGGCTTGGAGCCCAATCACATCGCCGCGCTACGCGAGAAATACTCGATCTACATGGTGGGGTCAGGGCGAATCAACGTGGCGGGCATCAACCGCCAAAATATCGGCCCCTTGTGCCGCGCGATTAAAGAAGTATTGGCCGAGCCAACCGGCCGTTAACGCTCCTCGGTTAATTCGGTAGAGCCGTCGCGAAGAAAATGTCCGCCGCGGCCTCCGCTCTTTTCTTCGAGTTGGATTCGTTCGATGCGCATCGCCCGATCGACCGATTTGCACATGTCGTAGACGGTCAGCGCCGCGATGGATACAGCGGTCAGGGCCTCCATCTCGACCCCGGTGCGGGCTTGGATCTTGACCGTGGCCTGAATGCACAGCCGGTCGTTCCCTTCGAATGTGAAATCGACCGACACGGCGTCGAGACTCAACGGATGGCACAGAGGAATCAAGTCGCCCGTGCGTTTGGCTGCCATGATCCCCGCCAGTCGGGCGACTTCGAGCACATCCCCCTTCTTGTGCGCCCGATCGCGAATGAGCTGCAAGGTTTCGGGAGCCATCACGACGTACGCCGAGGCCCGGGCGGCGCGCGAGCTTACCGCCTTTTCACCGACATCCACCATGCGGCTGGCGCCGGATTCGTCGAAATGCGTGAACTCGGCCACGAAACTTCCCCCGAAACAAAAAAACCACCGGCTGGCCGATGCGACCCCAAGTTTCGACCATGACAGAGCACTAGTCCCGGAAGGTGTGATGGCAGGCGTCGCATGTTTCGACCATTCGCTGTAAAGCGCGGTCGGCGGCGGCTTGATCGGCCTCGCGGATGGCTTGCTGCGCCGCGGTACCAGCGTCCCGCATCTCCCAGGAGATGTTGCGCCACAAAAGTTCGGATTCCTCGTCGCCGCAGTAAGAGATGTCGTGCGCCGTGACGTGGGCGATCGTGGCCAAGGTCGTGGCCAGACCGGCGCTACGGTCCAGCGATCTCTTGAATCGTCGGCCCGTTACAATTCGCCGTAACTGATTATTGAGGATGGGGACCTGCTGCATGAGGGTCACGATGTCGGCAACCGGTTCGTAGTCGGTGGTATTTCCCGCTTCGGGTTCATCCGTGGGATCCTCCATGGCCGCCCGCAAATTCTCGAAAGCCGCTTGGGCCGACTCGTGATCGTAGGCTTCGTCGTATACTTCTTGAGCGGCCTCCACGATGCGGGGAGCGGCCTGACGCAAGACGTGAGGCCGATCATGCTGTCCTAGTGCCTGCCCCAGCACCACGAGTGTGGCCGCATTTTTCTCGACGCGCCCCTGCTGATCTTCCCCGTAAGCCTCGGCATTCGCCAAATCCCGTTCCAGCGCCTTGATAAAGTAATCGATCTGGCCTCGCAGCTCGTCCAGGGGAGCGAAAGAGGAGACCGGAGCCGGAGGATCGGCCACGGCCCATCCCAGAGAGATTGTCATGGCGACGAGGCCCCAAATGATCCCTTTTGCGGAGAAGATGTTTGGCCACTGCATGGTGTATTCCTTCCGTCAAAGATTGGAAATCTCTAAGCCTGCGGGGTTGTTGGAGTCAAATTTATAGCCAACGGACAAAACCTGACGTTTGTTTCTTCCGTCGGCGTTTCACGGCTAGCCAACGGAGGCTCAATTTCGCGGATGCTGCAATGTTTATCTCCAGGCTCCTCATGTGGACACAGGAGGCTGCCATTACGAGCCCGGTGGCATGGAAGCAAAGAAGGCGGCGGCACGCTCGGCGAGTTCCTCAGGGGTCAGGTCTTCCTTGTGAGTGGCGATTCCCCATTCATGTCCGAAGGGGTCTTTTATCTTGCCGTAGCGGTCTCCCCAGAAGGCGTCATCGAGCGGCATTACTACCGTTGCACCGGCCTCAACGGCTTGATTGAAGACAGCATCCGCGTCCTCCACATAAAGATGCAGCGAGACGGGAGAGCCGCCCAGCGTTTCCGGAGACTTCATATGCCAGTTCGGGTTTTCGTCCGTGAGCATGATCGCGCAGTCGCCGATCTTGACCTCCGCGTGCATGGTCGATGTGCCGTCCGGTCCGGGCAACCGCGTTGCCGCATGCGCTCCAAACGCCTTCTCCAAGAAGGTGATGGCTTCCACCGAATTTTTGACCACTAAATACGCACTGACGGTGCTTGTGTTCGGCGGAATATGCGAAGACGCGGGTTGGGGCATCGGGCTGGTCTCCTTGTAAGATGGTAGAACGACGGGCACGATTATAAATTGGAAAGCTGTGCGTCGGATAAATTTCGACGCGTCCCGTGACCTTAAATTACCACATCGTGCCAAACTTCCACACTGCGCCCGTCTGAAAAGCAATTCCCGCGCATCTCGAAGGCGGCCCTGGCAGGGGATGAAGTGGATTTCATTTTTCGCCCGCGACGGCTTCCGCCACGTTCAGCACATGGTCATGCACGCGACGGTAGGCATTGAGCTGCGCCGTGAAGGCCACGCTAGCCTGCGGTGGATACGGATCGCGGGCCATGCGTTCCAAGAACTGGTTGCGCAGTTCCTTGATCCGGCTGATGAGCCGGCTGCCATGAGATTTGGCAATCGGCAAGATGTCGGCTTGTTTTTTCTCCATGCCTTGGGAGACGAGTTCCACGTATTCGGACGCCGCTTGGTGTAAACTTGCCAGTTCTTCCATTTCCTGCGTGCCAAACTCCAAACTTCCCCGGCGGAGCTTGAGGTGGGACTTGACGATGGTGACGAGATAATCGCTCACCGATTCGTATTCATCGGCAATTCGAAGCTGCCGTCTCCCTTCATCAATGATGTGATGCGGCACGTTGCCGGCGAATAGGTTTGTCATATAGGCCACGATTTCATCCTGCATTGTGTCTAGCACGGCCTCGCGATCAAAAACCTCTTGAACCAACTTTTCATCCAGGTGTTGCCTGCGGTCGTAGATACATTCCCGCATGAGGTCGGTCATGTCGCGGCAAAAACTGGCCATACGGCAAACTTCGAGGCGGGACTGCTCGATCGCGATCAGCGGTGTGTCTAGGACGCGCACATCCAAATTGGAAAGTTGAGACTGAGACGGTACCGCTCGATCCGGAACGATTCGCTCCAACCAGTGGGCAACATGCGGTACAAACCAAATGAACAACAGTGTGTTCGTCAGATTGAAGCCCGTATGAGCAAACGCGATGGCCTTCCGCAACCCGTCGGGAGAGGTGTCAAACAGCGACTTCAGCAATGGGCAATAGATGGGAACAAAAATGGCCGTAATCCACAGCACGCCGACCGCGTTGAAGACGACGTGAAATAACGCGGTGCGCCGAGCGTTGGTATTCGTACCCAAGGCTGCCAATATTGCCGTGACGGTTGTTCCCAAGTTTTCACCGATGACGAGTGCCGCCGCCGACTCGAAGGGAATCACGCCAATTTCCGCCAAGCCGATAGTGATGCCGAGCGTCGCGGACGAAGATTGCACAATGGCTGTCAAAATGCAGCCTGCCAAGGCACATTTGAGCACATTTGAGTAACTGTCGGCCGTGAAGCGGGCGAACCAACTTTCAAACGCCGGCAGGTCCTTGATCGTGCCAAAGCCTTCTTTCATCAATTCCAGGCCGAAAAAGATCATCCCCAGCCCCATGAGCGCGGAAGACAAGTAACGAATCCGATCTCCCCGGGAAAACAGGAATCCAAAAGCTCCCAGCCCCAGCAAAGGCAATCCAAAGCGGCCAATCTTCAACACGAGGATCCAGCCGGTGATCGTCGTGCCAATATTCGCTCCCATCACTACGCCCACTGCTTGTAACAGCGTCATGAAGCCGCTGTTCACGAAGCCCACGACCATCACCGTGGTGATGGAACTGGACTGCACGACCATGGTTACCGCCGCCCCAATCCCCACGGCCAGGAAACGATTCGCGGTGACCAAGCTGATCATTTGCCGCAACCCGCTGCCGAACACGGTCTGCATGCCCTCGGACATGTTTTTCATGCCGAACAGAAAGATGCCCAACCCGCCAATCACCGTGAACGCCAGCTTCGTCCAGTCGGGGACCCACACCTGAACCCGGAAACGCGTGTCGATTACCTCGGCGGAAACGAGATTTCGGAAGCGAATCGCGACGTCCTCTTCCCCTGCCTTTTGCCAACTCAGGAGCAAACGGTGCTCTTCATCCAGGGTGACCTCCGCCACGGAGGAGGGCGTTTCGATCAGTTCGGCCGTCCAATCAGCAGCAGCAGTGCCATTGAACGGATCATCGGCAAAGACCTTGGTCAGGTCCAAAATCGTGTCGGGAGAGCCTTCGAGTATTTTCAGGTCGGGAAGCAACTTCTTCACGGCGCGTTGTGAATTGGTCGCTCCTCCATTGGCGATCGAGCCTTCCGCTTGGTCCGGGACTGCGGCAGATAGGACAAGAAACTCACCGCGAACCGTTTGGAGTTGCGCGGGCAATTCTTCCCGCAAAGAATCCGACTCTCCCTCCACGTGCTTCGTCAGCAGGCTGGCCCCAACGACGGCCAGGCAAAGCGTCCAAAGAACCGGTCGGTGCCGTAACACGCGGCTTCGTTTTGAAGGCATCCTCGTTAGCACCGTCGAATACTCATCGGCAGCCGGTGATTCCTGCCCGGTCACACGTGGCTAGTCTCATTCACCTCACCGTGACTCCACCACGGCTAGAAAAAGCAAACCGGAAGACTCGAATCCTAGCCGCTGCGACGATGGGACACTAGTCGCGCGGTCCAGTTCACCGGGAGAAACTGGGCAAATTGGCTTTTGGCGATCCTCAGGATTGACTCTCGGCCTCGCTCTGATTAAATGGAGGCTTTTGGCGACGGCCACCCACTCTGACCACCCCACCGTCGCCACGGTGAAATAAGACACGAAAAGGCTGTCCTCAGCCGTGTTTCCCGATCAATTCCCACGCCAGTGCACACAAAATCGTAACAAAAGCTTAGCAAAAACCTCGCAACGCACAGGTATGAGTGATCCATGAACACGCTGCAGTTGAGGCCCGATTCCAATTTCTCCGATAGTGAGCTTTCCATGTCGCGCAAGCGCGTGCTGGTGGTCGATGACGAAGAAGATCTGCTCGAGCTTATCCGCTACAACCTGACGAAAGACGGCTACCGTGTCGACTGCGTCTCCTCCGGAGAGGCGGCCCTGCAGACGGCCAAAAGCAAACTGCCCGATCTCGTGATTCTGGATGTACTGTTGCCCCGGGTCGACGGTCTGGACGTTTGCCGCTTACTGAAGACCGATCCGGCTACACGCCACATTCCGATCGTGATGTTGACGGCCAAGAGCGAGGAAGCGGATGTCGTGGCGGGCCTGGAATTGGGGGCCGACGACTACATTACGAAACCCTTTAGTCCTCGAGTCTTGTTGGCCCGTATCAAAGCCGTATTGCGGCGCAAATATGTCGATGCCGCCACGCCCGAAGACCAAAACAGCACCGAAATCCACGAGATTTCTATTCACCCGGGACGGCATGAAGTTCTGCTTTCCGGAAAACCGGTCAGCCTCACTTTGACCGAGTTCCGCTTGCTACATTTTCTAGCCAAAAAACCGGGATGGGCCTTCAGCCGGGCGCAAATCGTCGACGCGGTCAAGGGAGAAGACTACCCCGTGACGGAACGGTCCGTCGACGTGCAAGTCGCCAGTCTCCGGAAAAAACTCGGAGACTACGGCCACTATATCGAAACAGTCCGTGGCATCGGATATCGTTTCAAGGAGTCACGGGGCCCGTGAGACGTGGCCGACTATTTTGGCAGGTTTTGCCGTGGTTCGTGCTGTCGTCACTGGCGACTGTCATGGTGCTGGTCGCCTTGGCGGTGCCAATGTGGCGAGCTTGGCATGATCAGCGTTTCGAGCGGCATGTCGAACTGCAAGCGAGCCAACTCCTCCCAACGATCCGTGAACATTGGCCTCGGAGGAACGAAACCACTCTACAACAGACCTGCGAAAGTTGGGTGCGGGCCACCGGGTTTGGTCTGCGGTTGCGCACCGCCGACGGTACACAAATCCTGGCGATGAATTTTTCCCGAGGCGCCGCCCGGGATGTCCGCTTCTTGCCCAGCGCGTGGCCCGCTAATCCGCAAGCCTACCACATCATCTCCCTGCCGGTCGCCTCGGGAGATCAGGTTTTGGGCTCGCTCGAAATTGGCGTTCCGTCCGTTCAGCAAGACCTGCTGCTGTTTTCGCGAAATCACGCGGTCTCCTGGATCCTCGCGGTCGGCGGTGTTTTGGCCGTTTGCTACCTCTGCACCCGGTTGGCTGTGGGACACGTAACCGCGGGTCTGTTCAAATTGACCTCGCATGTCGATGACTTTTCCGGAGAGCGGCCCGGTTCCAGGTGGCCTGAATTTGACACGGTCGAATTCGAAAAGCTTTCCGTGGGCATTCAGCGATTGGCCAATCGGCTCAAGGAAAACATCTTGCAATTGGAGCACCAAAACAACCAACAAACAGCCGTGCTGGCCAGCATGGCCGAAGGGGTCGTGGCCTTCGACACCTACCACCGCGTAATCAGCCTGAACCAGGCCGCCGCACGTCTGTTCGATTGTGATGTGCGCACGGTAAATGGACGTCCGATCGATGAAGTGATCCGTGATGGGCAGCTTCTGGAATTCGCGGCGCGAACGCTTGAGGCCGAACACCCCATCGAGGAAGACATGGACCTGGGCGGCAAGCAGATGCGTTATCTCCAGGCCCACGGCACCGCGCTACGGAGCATGCAAGGCCGTGTGCTGGGCGCCGTGATTGTCCTGAACGACGTCACTCGATTGCGCCGCCTGGAAAACGTCCGCCGGGATTTCGTGGCTAATGTTTCGCATGAACTGAAAACCCCCATCACTTCAATCAAGGGCTTCGTGGAAACTCTCCTGGACGGCGCTTTGCACGATTCGGAAAATGCCGAACGATTCCTCCGCATCGTGGCCCAGCAGTCCGACCGGCTCAACGCGATCATCGAGGACCTGCTCAGCCTCTCCAAAATTGAGGAACGAGAGGACCGTAGCGACATCATTCTGGATAAAGCATCGATCGGCGCGGTCCTAGACAACGCGGTCGGCCAATGCCAGACGAAAGCGAGGGAACGAGACATCCGCATCCATGTGAGCCATGACGAAGATTGTTCCGTCCCCATGAATGCACCGCTAATGGAACAGGCGGTGATCAACCTGCTGGATAACGCGATCAAATACAGCGACGCCGGCAAGCAAGTCCATGTAAGCGCTCAAAAAAGCGGCGCATGGCTTACCGTTGCCGTGAGCGATCAAGGCTGCGGCATTTCGCAAGAACATCTGCCGCGCGTCTTCGAGCGTTTTTATCGCGTGGATAAGGCTCGCAGCCGCAAATTGGGCGGGACCGGGCTGGGGCTGGCGATCGTGAAGCACATTGCCCAGGCACATCAGGGACACGTCGAAGTCGATAGTGCCGTGGGCCAAGGAAGCACATTTCAAATCCGGCTGCCTGCCGGCGATGACCGGTCGGATACTCCCGCGGCGGCGGAACCCCCTTCCGAATTGATGGCGACGGAAACCGTCGCATCGTAATCATCACGCGTTTACGTGTAGCGGACGTCCTGGTGTTCCGGCTCGAAGAAAGGCGGTAACAGGCCATCCACACGGAGCAGGCCTTGCAGCGTGAGGAGGATTTGCTTCTCTTCCACGATAGCGTGGCCCGCCTCTTCATATTCGCTCCACACGGAGCGCCATTCCTCGGCGATATCGACGCCGTGCTTTTGCTGGAAGTATTCGCGGTCCAGATATCCCCTCTTGAGGAGCAGAATCAACTCACGAATGAGCGCTTGGCGGGGTGTGAGACGGTAGGCCCGTTGCAACGGGAGTTCCCTCTGTTCAAGCTGCCCAATATAGTCCTGCCACTCCGAGAGGTTTTGGTAGTGCACACCGGAAACGTGTCCGAAGCTGGCCACGCCGGTGGCGAGCAGGTCGCTCCCCCGCCACAAGTTGTCCCGATAGCTGAAGTTGACCCGATTCGGATCCTTGACGACCGTATAGGCGCTGGAGACGGAATAGCCAGCCTCTTCAAATTCGCGAAAGGCGTAGTCGACCCAGGCTCGTTTCGTGGGCCAGTCCGCGACGGGCGTTTCAATCCGCTGGCCGAGAATGTCCTGGGAATAAACGGTATTGAAAGGAAGTTCCATCTGATAAATGGTGATGCTGTCCGCATCGAGTTCGATCGCCTTGCGGACGTTGGCCCGCCAATTCTCTTCCGTTTCACCGACCATTCCCGCGATCAGGTCGATGTTCGTGTTGGGAAAATCGACCTTCTGGATCCATTCCCAGGCACGATAGACCTCTTCGGTTTGATGCGCGCGGCCATTCTCTTCCAGGATCCGGGCATCGAAATTCTCCACGCCGAGGCTCAGCCTCGTGACGCCCAGCGCCTTGAGTGTTTGGAGCTTCGATTCCTTGAGCGTGCCGGGTTCGCATTCAAAGGTGACCTCCTCGGCCTGGCTCCAGTCGATGTTCTGCCGCAGCCGGTCGACCAGCGAGGTCAATTGCTTGGAGCTGAGGAAAGAAGGCGTACCTCCACCGAAGTAGACAAAGCGGAAAGGCCGCTCCCCCATGATTGGCAGGCGGCTGACCAGTTCGATTTCGCGCGACAGTGCGGAGACATAGGTCTCCACATCCGAGGCCGCTTTGTCCGTGTAGACCCGAAAGTAACAGAACTTGCACCGCTTACGGCAAAACGGGATGTGCAGGTACAGGCCCAACGGCGTGTCGGCGGGTTCCTCCGCCAGGGCTTGCCGGATCTCCGGCAGATGCTTCGCGTCCCACTGGGAGAACGGAGGATAGTTCGAGATGAAATAACTGCCGACTTCGGTTTTGGCCGTTTCAGTCGCCATGCGTTCGCCTCTCGGCTGCTGAAGTTGCGTCGAGTGATGTGGGCGGAAACGTGATTTTCTCAGGTCCCGTCACGCGCCGCCGCCGAAGCAGTAGATGGTGCCATCGTCGTTGGCGATGACCAGCCGGCCTTGCGCGACGGCGGGGGAAGCGGTAAAGCTCCCACCTGCATCGTAACTCCAAAGAAGGGCTCCGTCATCCAGCGCGAGTCCATACACGCGGCCATCCCCGGAACCGACGAACACGCGATTCCCCACGACGACCGGCGAGGACTCCACGCTCCGTTTGGTGGGAAATACCCACTTCTCTTCCCCGGTCGCGAGGTCCACGGCGTGGATCGACTTGTCCTCCCCGCCAAACACGGCCACTTTTTCCGTCAGCGCCGGCGCGGAGTGAAAAGGCATGCGGCGGCGTGGGTTTTGGTATTCCCAAGCAATCTTGCCCGCTTCCCAGCGAATGCCGAACACCGTATCACGATACGTGGGCACGACCACCAGGTCTCCCAGCACCGCCGGTGTAGCCCGGGTTTGAGCCTGAATATTTACCTGGCGGAGCATCGTGCCTTGCTCCACGTCGATGACGTGCAACTGCCCGTCACAGCCGGCTAGAAAAGCATGCTTGCCCGCCAGGCAAGGAGAACACTGAATCAGATCGTTGATGCCATGTTTCCACACAATGTCCCCAGTGGCTTCCTCGAAGCAGTAGAGGTGGGCATCCTGAGAACCGACGAGCACGCGGTCTCCGATGAAGTTGGGCGACGAATTGATCTCGCCATCGGTTTCAAACTGCCAAAGGACATTGCCACTTTGTGTGTCGAGGCAGAACACGCGGCCATCCATGTCACCCACGAAGAAGCGGCCGTTACGCACCGCGCCCGCCGCCAGAAAACCGCTACCGACCGGTTTTTTCCAAACCTCGTTGCCTGAGGCTAAATCCAGGGCATAGACGTTGCCGTCGAAATCTCCCAAAAAGACGCGGCCTTCATCAATGACGGCGGTCGCGGAAAAGGAGCCTTGCGGGACCTTGTATCGCCAAACCACTTCGAGTTGATTCGGCACATCGGACCCTGCCACGCCCTGACAAGAAGGCGTGCCACGAAAGAGGGGCCAGCTTTCTGGTGAAGTCGCATTGGCCGCTTCTTGGGCGAGACCCTGCATGCTGCCTGCGCCGGTCACTAGCAATGATATGGCTGCAAGCAGGACCTGGAATTTGCCGCGAACCGTTGCCTGATCCGCCATGGCGACGAAATCAATTTGCGTAAATGGCATGGCCACTTCTCCCTGCCGTTGTTGTGCTTATCCGCGCGAGAAATGCGCGGCAAATCTATTATAGTGCCGCGCGGTATAGGTCGAGTAATTCGGCCGCGCCGACGGGGCGCGGATTGAATTTCCCCGTCCACTGCTGGGCCGCTTGTTCCGCCAGTTGGGGCAGACGTTCTTCGGAGACGCCACAGGAATCCAGTGAGCGGGGCAGTGCCGCTTGCTCGACCAGGCGTTCTACAAAAGCGGCGAGCCGCGCCGAACCGGTCCCCTCGCCCGGGTGCCCATTCAGGGATGCCACTTCCGGCAGCAACTCTTCATACTGCGGCGCGACCGCTTCGGCGTTAAAACGGATCACATGGCCCAGCATCAGCCCGATGGCCTGCCCGTGCGTGATGCCGAATTCGGCGGTGAGGGGGTTGGCCAGGGCATGCGTGGCCCCCAACATGGAGTTTTCGATAGCGATGCCAGCCAACGCGGCCCCCCATTGCATGCCCGCACGGGCTTCCAGATCCGCTGGATGTTCCAACACGCTGCCGAAGTTGCCACTGAGCAGCCGCCACGCCTCTCGGCTGAATATCCGAGAAACCGGGTTACTCTTGGTCGTGACGAAGGATTCCAAGGCGTGGGCCAGGGCATCGATGCCCGTGCAGGCCGTGACGCCAGGCGGTTGCGTGAGAGTCAATTCGGGATCTAGCACGGCCACGCGGAAGGAGGCTTTCTTGTCGCCGCAGGCCATTTTGACGTGCGTTTCGGCATCGGAAATCAGGGCGAAGGATTGCGTCTCACTCCCGGTACCAGCGGTGGTGGGAACGGCAATCATGGGGAGCATGGGCCGAGTCGCCTTGCCGACGCCCCAATAGTCTCGCATCTGCCCGCCGTTGGAGTAAAGGAAATTGATCCCCTTGGCGCAATCCATGGAACTCCCGCCGCCAATGGCCACGAGCAACTCCGGCTCCAACCGCTTGGCCACTTTCAGGCCGGATTCCACGTGAGCCGTCGTGGGGTTTTCCACCACGTCCGAGAACAGGCCGGTTTCGATGCCAGCTTTGGCCAGGGAATCGAGCCCTCGCTGGGCATGCCCCGCCGCCAACACGCCCGCATCCGTGACAGTCAAGGCCCGTCGGGCGCCCAACTCCCCCGCTAGGGCGCCGAGCGCCTCAATCTGGCCGGCGCCTTGGACCAGCCGCGTGCGGAGTTGAAAATCGAAGGGGATCATGCAAGCTCGGCCCGTGCAGTAAGAACCGTCTCAAGAGGCCGCGGGAACCAACTCTTCCGCGATTTGGTAGGCCCGGGCGCGGAACAGGAACTCCACGATGTTTCCTTCGTGCGGCTGAAGCCAATCGAGCTTGATCGTGGGGATCGCGCCGATGTTGAGCCGGTCGATATGCGTGGCGTCCGTAAGCTGCCGTCGCCAAGCTTCGTTGTCCGTGATGGCGGAGCAGACCAGCGTGGGGCCGATCGAGGAGAGCATCTTCTCTTGCGGGCATTCCACCACGCTCACGAAGGGGAACATATACTCCTTTTTCGCGGCGGCCAGTTCGTGGGATTGGCAGTGCAGCACGACGGGACGTACGTAGGCGCAGCGCTCCATCTCCACCAGCCTTTCACCATACTGTTCGGTCGCATGCGTGGTCCCCTCTTCGCGGACCGCCGCCTCGATATCGCCCCAAATCGCCTTCGCCGCGCCGGGTAGCGTAAACGCCGCTAATCCGGCTTCGGGATCCTCGGGCGGCTTCACTTCGACCGGACCGATCCGCTCAGCGACCGCCTGGGCAATCTCCTTGGTATGCCGCGAGGCCCAAATGCCGGAGCAGTTGATGCAGCCTCGTCCGCTGTTGAGGTAGATGCTGTCCACCATCAAATCGAGGTATTGTTCCCAGTTATCGACCACATCATCCCCCAGCAGGATCTTGCTGAAGCCGGGGCCGTGGGCTTGCACGCGAGGATCTCCCTTGTAACGTTCCACAGTGGCGGTGCCGCCGAAGATCATGCTTCGGTCGCACTTGGCCAGCACGGCAGCCCCCACTTCCGGACCACCTGGATAGATCGAGATAGCTTCCTTCGGAATGCCCGCTTGCGTGAAGGCCGCCGTCATGCGGTACGGGGTCCAGGGTTCTTGCGGACCGGGCTTCAACACCAACCCGATTTGCATGGGAATGACCGGCAGCCACAACGTATGCACGCCAGGAGAATTCGAGGGGAGCACGAGTCCCACCACCGGCGACTGCGCCTGGTAACTGACCACCACGCCCCGGCTTTCCTTGCCGTAGCCGCGCGAGAGGATTTCCAGATCCAGGCCCCGCGTCAGCGCGTCCAGCATCTGGTCCATGTGCGTGAGGACAAAGTAATTCTTCTGCATGTTCCCCTTGCACATGTGCTCCGGCAGTCCCGTCGTCGCCGACTGGCAGCGGGCGAAATCGTCCGGGGACTGCATCCCGTCCCCGACCGGCAGCGTGCCATTGAGATAGAGGTCGGCCGCCTGTTTGATCTTGTCGATCAATTCCTGGGACGTGAAGTCACGGAGCACGTCCCGCGCTCGGGCCGCCTTGCGCATGTCCCGCTGCAACAGGCCGCCATTGGCCTGGCCGACTTTCGCCAGCGGTTCGCCCGTCATGAAGTGCGTGACTTCATCGATCTCCAGCGATTCGTACGGCTCTCCCCAGCGGAGGACGGGAATATTGATCACGGCAATTGTCTCCTGAATACAACCGCGCCGCAGCGCGAACCATCACCTGCTTCCGGGCCGCGTGGAAACTTCTAGGCCGGCCCGATAGGAACTATAGGAAGACCTGTTAGTAAACGCCCACCGTGGTCGATTCAGCCAAGCGGCGGAAAGGCCGCACACCGCTCACGCCGTCCCATGGGTATTTCTCGAACGGAGCCTCGCGTTCCCCTTCGTCCCGCTCCAGGAAGCCGGGCACGAAAAACTCCTTGGTGAGCGTGGTCAGCTTGACCCGTCCCGTGCCGCCGTAGTCCACGACGCGGTCGGTATCGTCGAAGTCCACCACTTCGATCACCGCCCTCGGCTGCGGGGCGTAGTAGGAAATCTTGTAGCCATCCTCGGGCGTGACCGGCTTCGAGCAGGCCAGCCCCATCAGCGTATTCCCATAGGTCGGCGTCATGTAGATGCCGGGAATCAACTCCTCCATGGCGAACCGCGTCCACTGCGGCGTGAATTCCGTTCCGCCGGAAAAGATGCCCTGGATGCCCGTCTCGGGAAGGCTGGTCCCTTGCTCCTCCAGGCCCTCGCAGAGGGCTTCCAGCAGCTTAGGTGTGGCGAACATGCATTTGACATCATGCCCCGCCGAGAGGACCGTGATGGCCTGGTCCACCACATGCTTTTTGTACGCCTCCAGGTGTTCCATCCAGCCCTTCTTGATGAGCTTGATCACCCAACGGGGATCCAAATCGACACAGAAACAAATCCCGCCGCGATACTGCGCCAAATGCTCCACCGCCAGACGCAGTCGCCGCGGACCGGAGGGCCCCAGCATCAGCCAATTGGAGCCCTTGGGAAAATGCTCGTCCGGGAGCGTATCGCTGAACAGTTCGTAATCCGTGCGGAAATCGTTGAGCGAGATGCGGCTCTTGGGAATGCCGGTCGTGCCTCCCGTTTCGAAGACGTACACCGGCTCGTTCGCCAGCCCTTGCGGCACCCAGCGGCGGACCGGACCGCCCCGCAGCCATTCGTCCTCAAAGGGGGGAAATTTTTTGAGGTCGTCGTAGGTTTGGACCTCTTTCAGCGGATCGAAGTTCAGCGACTTCGCCTGCTCCAACCAAAAGGGGCAGCCGGTGGAGGGATGGAAATGCCACTGCACCGTCTCGTGGGCATGGGCATCCAGGGCCGCGCGGGCCATTTTCTGCTTCTCTTCGAGCGAAGCCGTCGAGGACGCATCGGTAGCGCTCATGAACCGTTCCTGAACCTGTGACGAAGGGATGGGTATCTTTTCGGCGGGCCAGCGGGGACCTTCCCCGACCCCTGAAAATACCGCACCCCGCCCAAAAACTCAACGGTGGGGGAGCTTGTCGCGGAGTTGATCACGTCCAATTCCCTGCAGCGAATCGGCCCACATGGATTTTCACCTGCATGCGCTGCCGGTTAGCAGATTATTCATCAACATGGCCGCCAAAATCGATCCCTCTGGTCAACGAATCGAAGGTTCCGTGGCTCGATGATCGCGTTCCGACTCCTCCGTGCTCGCGGCCTCGGTCACGCGAAAAAATCCGCCGCCGCCGAACCCGCCGCCGCCAAAACCACCCCGAATCGCGCGGTTTTGCTCATCTTCGCGCGGATCCCCCTCTTCCACGCGGCGAATGACTTCCGCGATTTCCTTATGCGCCGCCCGGGTCTGCCGGATGATCAGCACCGCCTGCGCGAGAGCAATTGAAGCGGCCGCCTGGCCCGATTCGCCCTCCTGGTTCGCCTTGAACACGGTGTCGCGCAATTCGGGGTCGGACGCCGCGAACAGAATCGTGCCCGTTGCTTCCGGGCGTAGCGGTTTTTTCCAGGTCTCTGGTTGCACCATTTCAGGAAGCAGCTTGGCAAGGTCCCGGGCAACCTCGGCGTGCATGCGGTAATACACCGTGACGACTTCGTTGAGATCGTCTTGGTCTGCCTGGCGCGGCTTGGAATTCCGCAGCGCTTCCCGATAGGTTTCCAATAGATTCAGGATTTCCGCGTGGCGTTGATCGGTCTGAGCGATGACCAGCGTGCCCGGCTTCACGTCTTCGATGGAGCCTTGTCCGCCTACGTCGTCCCAAAGTTCCGGTTCCACCTGCGAGATAATGGCATCGATCAACGCGCCTGATTCATCCCTGTTCTGGCAGAGATCGCGGACATCATAGACCGCAGTCTTGCCGCTCAAATCAGCCCGCTCACGCGTCGTGATCCACAGCACGCCGTGGCGGATCATCCAGGTGAGACCCTTATTCAGCCCGAACGCTTGCAACACGGTCTCCAGCGGCCGGTCGCGCAGTTTGAGCGTCACCGGTTCCCGGCCGCGGAGCCCGACGTCGCGGAGCTCACGGTAATCGAGGCGAATATCGATCCCGGACATCTCCATGAGTTGCCGCACGGCGACCTCCAAAGGCGTGCGCTGAAAGTCGACGCTCACGATCTGGTCGAGCTGTTCTTTCATCCGCAAATGCTGGGGCGGCTCGCTGATGAACGTTTGCCGCCCGTGATCCCGCAGTGCGGCCAGGAAACCCTGCACTTCGCGCTGCACGTATTCCGTTTGCCGGACGAAGAGCACATCTCCCAGGGCATTCAGTCCTCCGCTTCCTCCGACATCGTCCCATGATTCCGGCGCGATCGTGTTGCGAATCGCGCTTCTGAGGTTCGCCAGCTTGTAACCTTGATCGAGCAGGTCGCCGACATTGTGCGGCACCGTGGTGAGGTAATTCACCTCGATTTCTTCCGCCGTCGTGATATACAGCACGTTGTCTTCGTAGGTTGCTGCCAGCCCGAGCACCTCCAGGCGATCCACGAGCCAGTAGATTGGCGCGTCGTCGAGACGGTCCGCAACCGGATCGAGCGGCGAGGCACCGACGTCGTCCAACGCCCGTTCATCGAGCACGACGGCAATCCCCTGCTCCTCTTGCAGCCATTCCACGATTTCCCGGAGCGAAGAATCGGAGAAGTCATGCGTGGCACGTTTGGCCAGCGGGGGCGGCACAAAGGCCGCCGGATCAATGGTCCGCGGCGTGTCCACGATTTCCGGGACAGGCGGCGCCTCGGCGGTGTCCTCCTGAGCGTGCGCCTTTCCCAAAACTTGCCAAATGATGATCGCTAGTAAGATCCACCTAAACCGAAATAAGCGTTGCATGGCCGGTTCCTCGAAATACGTTGCCACTCACTCTGTTGCTGACGCGGTGGAAAACCCACCGGACATCGCCCTGTCCGCATTATCTCAGACATCCCGTGATTGTAATGCACGGGAAAGCGGATCGCCAAAATAATCGCCATGGGGAATAGTGGAACCGATTCGCTCGCATCGCAGCCTTGTCCGCCTGCCTCGATTTTTTGACGTATATTTTAGATTGGAGTGGAACGTCATCGTGGTCCCCAAGGGAGGAATCCGCATGAAGAGCACGTGTCCCCGTTGCGAGAACGAGTTTCAACAGACCCTCAACGAGACCAACGGCAACCTTGGCTGGTGCCCGAAATGCGGCCACGTCTTCCATCGCCCGATCCCTGAAGTCCCTCGCTGGGTCTACGGCGTGGTCGCCTTCCTGGCCGTGCGGGTGGTGTTGATTTGAAGCCAACGGACGGAACTCTCATACCGGCTCGTCGATCGGCGTTTCACAGCCGATCGACACCAAGATTCGCGGACGCCGTAATGTTTTGTTCCCCGGCTCTTCGCCTCGACTCATGCCGATTCGGTTCGGATGGTGAACATCGCACGCTGGCGGAGTTGAAGAATGCGCGCGTTCACGGATGTCTATGCCGGGGTCTCTGAAGGCTTGGCGGTTGCCATTTGCTGCCCGCCCCGTTTCGGCTCCTCCGTCTCCTCGACTGGATTCACCAGACAGATTACCGTCAGGCTGGGCTTCATCTCCACGGGTTGCGCCGCCGTGCTGACGATCAACAGTTTTTTCGTGGTATCGATCGAAAACAGAGGCAGGGCATTTCCCCCGTAGTGTGCCAGAAAATCCTTCCATGTGAACTCTTCGGTGAGCCGCGTCTTTTTCACCAGGGCACCGTCAGTGAAGCGGTCCGCCAGCCAGGCGTGGTTCGCGTGCGCGGCAAACAGAGGCCGCGCGGTAAGGTGAGAAGGCACCGGTTCCTGCCGCTTGGTTTTCGAGGTAATCGCGGGAAGTTGGAACACATGCCTTCGCCCGAAGAGCCGCCCAAACTCGATCGTGGCCAGCACATTGACTTCGTGGCTGGGTGTCATCGCCAGCATGGTACCGATCCCACTGAGGTCCGTCTCTTCGAGCGCGTATTCGGAGAGGATGCTGGCACAGTAGCCGCGGAGCCCCATCATGCGGGCAGCCATGATATGCCGGTAGTTGGTATCGATGAGCAGCACGGAAAAACCCTCTCCGCGCACGGCAGCGGCGATCTCGCGGACGACGTTGTCGGCTCCCACGAAAACGATTCCCTGCGGTTCGGGATCGGAAAGACCCAACCGGCGAGCTACCCAACCGCTGGAAAAACTGTACACGATCACCGTGCCCGCCATGACGGCAAATGTGATGGGGACGAGGCGAGAGATGTCTGCTTCCATTGCCGGGGAGAACTGATCCGCGGTGTGGCTCAATTCCATGAGTTCCAATGCGAACAAGGAGGAAACCGCCGCCGCCACGATCCCTCGCGGCGCCAGCCAGGCCAGGAAGGCAAATTCTCTCCAATTCGTGGGCGTCCCCCACGTTGAACAAAGCACGGCAAGAGGCCGCACGATCAAAAGCAAAAACGCCAGGAACGCCGCCTCGCGCCATCCCAGCAAGCGAACCTGCTCCATGCTACACAGTGAAGCCAGCAGTAAAAACAGCGTGGAAATCAAGAGGATCCGCAGGTTTTCCTTGAACTCCACCAAGTGTTTGACCGCGACCACTTTCTGGTTCGCCAGCGCGATGCCGAACACGGTCACCGCGATTAGCCCCGATTCGTGCGCGATGGAATTCGAGAGCGCGAAGGTGCCCGTCACGCATGACAGCAAAAAGGCGTTCTGTAGATAATCAGGGACCAGAAAATTCTTTAAGAGTTGGACCACGACCACCGTGGCCAACAGTCCCAATATTGTCCCCGCTCCGGCCATCAACAGCAGGCGATAGGCCGAGACGGTGGCCGCCTCCCCGTAGGCACCCGTGATGATTACCTGAAAAGTAACTACCGCCAGCGTGGCAGCGACCGGATCGTTGACAATGCCCTCCCATTTCGCGATCGCCGAAACTCGAGCTACCGGTCGTACGTGCAACAAGAGCGGCAACACGACCGTCGGACCACTGACGGTCAA
Organism: Pirellulales bacterium; assembly: GCA_028289405.1. Classification (GTDB taxonomy): domain Bacteria; phylum Planctomycetota; class Planctomycetia; order Pirellulales; family JANQPP01; genus JANQPP01. Next base: position 72,086 of record JANQPP010000106.1, on the reverse strand, counting down.
AATCGCCCCTAGCAGAATCGCCATCGGCGGCGACATGCCCAATAGATACCAAGCGGCCGCGGCGGCGAGAATCCAAGTCACGACCACGCCGATGGTAACCAGTCGGATCACGGCCTGCCGGACTTCCACGATTTCGCTAAATTTTAGCCCTAGTCCGCCCTCGAACAGAATCACGGCGACCGCCAGGGAAACAAACGAAAACAGCAGGTCCTCGCCAATCAACTGCACGGGATCGTAAACGTGGCCGGCGACAAAGCCGAACAACAGCAGCAACAAGATGGCCGGAACCCGCCAACGCCACGCCATCCATTGCGCCAACATGCCAACGACAAGAATCGCTGCCAGGTAATACAGACGGGTTTCCAAGGCAACCTCCAGGTCTCCGCGAGAGATCTAAATACCGATTCGGCAAGAGGATAGAACCGAGAAACCGGGCCAAGAACAATTCGTCCGTGAAGCCGTTTCTCAATAAAACGCCAGATTTCCGCCTGGCAGAGTGTAGCACTGGGCCCGCTGCTTGGGGATAGCCGGCACAGGTGTTTGCCCGGTCGGTTGACCGCTCTTGCGAAGCGGCGGACAATACGCTCCCGTTCCGTGCCTTTCTCGGCCCAACCGCGTTGGCCACGACTCCCACATGCATGCGGTGATGAACCATGGCACCTCCGCCCCCCTCTAGCAATGGCAGCCTCGGCAACCGCTTGGTGAAGATCAATGTGCATGAGGGGATCGGTACCGTCATCCTCAACCGTCCCGCGAAGTGCAATCCGCTATCGCGGCAGTTGATGCAAGATCTCGCTGAAACGCTGGAAGACCTTCGCAGGGAACGGCCAGTCCGCTCCGTGGTGCTCACGGGCGCGGGAACCGCGTTCTGCGCCGGCATGGATCTGCAGGAAATGCAGGCAGCCCAGGATTTGCCCAATGCCCACGAACAATGGCATGAAGACACCGAGCAGTACCGCGCGTTATTGGAACAGATGTGGCGGTTCCCCAAGCCGCTCATCGCGGCGGTAAACGGTCCTGCCCTGGCCGGCGGATTGGGGCTTGTGTTGGCTTGTGATTTCGCGGTTGGCGCGGAAGACGCCACACTCGGCTTACCAGAGGCTCGCCGTGGCTTAGTGGCCGGGATGGTGATCCCGCTGCTCTGCTTTCGCGTGGGAGGCGCTCACGCCGCTCGGCTGGTCTTGACGGCGGAAACGGTCTCCGCCGAGGAAGCGATGCGCTATGGCCTGCTGCAAGAAACACATCCCGAACCCAAGGTTTGGGCACGCGCCATCGAATTGGCGCGGGCTTGTTCCCTCGCACCAGAAGAGGTTCTGCAACTTTCCAAGCGCGTGCTGAATGAAACCGTCGGCGAACACCTTCCGACGTTGCTCGCGGCAGGGGCAGCGGCCAGTGCGACTTCGCGTACCACGGAAGCTGCGGCGGAAGGGTTAGTGGCGTTCCTTGAAAAACGCGCCCCTCGCTGGCCGTGAAAAATAGAAATACGGCCTAAATTTTTGCACTCTCTGCGACCCGATACTGTGAAGCACGAAACATCGCCGTGGCCGGAGTCTTTAGGTCACGGTTGCATCAGCAAAGGCATTTACAGATTCGTGAGTTTTAGCTGTTCCGCCGTGATCATGCCGGTTACTTCACCAGTGGCGTTGGTGACCATCGCCATGTCGCTTTCCGTGTCGTGCAGTTGGAGGAGGGCTGAGATGCCAGGGTCTTGGCCCCGCAGTTTGGGCAGCGCCCGAAGGGGCTCCAGTCCGTCGGCGCGGCTCAGAATCAGATCGACGGTCCGCACGTAGCCCACGAAAGCGCGGGAGTCTTTCGGGTCCACGAGGGGTAGGTAGTCCAAGCGATGCCAGCGGGCAAACTTCAATGCCTGATCCCGGCGCGTGTCCCGGCGCAACGCATAGACCCTGCTAATGGGGATGGCGAGCGTGGAGATGGGCCTTTGTGCCAGAGCCATCAGATCCTGAGCCAACTGATACTGAACCGGCTGCAAAATTCCCACCACGTGCCCTTCGTGAAGCGCGTTTTTCAATTCCGCCCGGGCTAGCGCGGTGCGGACTTGCTGAGGGGATTCTCCGGCCACCCAGCGGACGACTTGCCCCAACATCCACAGCAGGCCGCTCATTGGTAAAAACAGTACGGCGAACACGAAAAAGAGTGGGCTCGAAAGCCGCAAAAGCCGGTTCGGAACATGAAAGAACAGGTACTTCGGTAGCAACTCGCCGTAGACGAAGACGACAGGGGCTAGCACCACGGGGGCAATTAGTTCCGCCCAAAATGACGCTTCCTGCCAGATGACATGCACTCCCAACACCAACGATAGTGAAACGGCATAATTGGCCAAATTATTTCCGACCAGGGTCGTAGCCACGAAAAAAGTAGGATGGTTCAGCAGCCACAACAGGCAATTCGCGATCCGGTCCCCTTCGCGGCCGTCCAAGATCAGGCGTAATCTCGTCACGCGGTAAAAACCGGTTTCCGAGCCGCTGAAAAATGCGCTCAAGAACAAGCCGAGCAAAAACAGCAGGCCGCAAAAGATCATGGTTCTTCCTTCTCGGCCGATGTGAGGCGTAGTTCCGCCAGCAATTCCCCCTGGTGGTACGTCTCCACCACATGGAACTCGAAGGGTCCCCAGCGGCAGGTATCGTCCCGTTCGGGCACCCGTTGCAGACATTCTTGAATAACTCCGCCCACGGTGTGGCTCTTGCTGGGCGGCAGTTGGACCTTGAAATATTTTTCCAGCCGACCGAGCCGCATGATTCCCGTGACTCGCCATACGCCCACTCCGTAGGGCTCCATGGGGACACGATTCAAGAGCCTCACGCTGCGGCTCGGGTTTGGGTTGAAGATGGTGTCCTTAATATCCCGCAGAGAAAGGATGCCTATCGTGGAGCCGTATTCATCGACCACCGCCGCGACCTCCAAGTTCTGCTCTAGTAGCCTTTCCAAGGTGTGGCTCACCGTCGCACACCAGGGGACGTAGCACACGGGACTGGCGAAGTTCTCGACCTGACCGATGGAGACATGCGCGGCTTGCTCCAATCGCAGGGCCGAGACAACCTCCTCGCTTTTGGGGTCGGTCAACAGCAAGTAGCCGCTTCGCGGTGGGCGTTGCGCTAGCTTCGTCCAAGTCACTGGCGGTTGAAACGCGACGAACTGCGTGCGGGGACGCATCAGCTCGTCCACGCGAATCTCCGATAACGACACGAGATTTTGCAGCACGGCATGCTCATGTTCCATGAGCTCTTTATCGCTTGTCGAAAGCTGGACGGCGCGTTCCAAATCTTCCGTTTCCAAATAAGGTTCCGGCTGGAAATGGGGCCATATCAAGCGGCGCGAAAGCAGATTCACGAACCGAATCGAGGGCGTTACCGGGAGAATGGCTTTCATGGCCAGTGCGACGGGCACTCCCAGCACCGTCGCGAGCAACATGGGCTGGAGCACGCCCAGACTCTTGGGGAGCATTTCTCCGAACATGATGATCGCCAGGAGCGCACCAAACCCAAACACCGCCGGCATGGTGGGCGGCAGCCCGTCGTCCTCCTGGATTTGCAAGCCCACGACCGAGACCAAAGTGAAGTAGACGATGTTGATGAGCAGATTCCAGAACAGAATCGCCGTTAACAGCTCATCCGCGTTTTCCAGGAGCGAAGCGGCCAGCCGCTGAGCCGGGTTTCCCTGTCCCAGGGATTGCCGTTGTGCGCGTGTCAAGGAAAACAGCGCCGCCTCACTGCAAGAAAGCGTGCCCGACAAAGCGATCAAGGCGACCATGGCCAGTAGCCAAGGCACATAGGGAAGAAACACTGGTAGGGAACCGCCCATGGCGAATTTCGAATTTCCTAAGTGTTCCCCTCGACGAGTTTATCCGAGGCGAGATCGGCGGCGCATTTTCTCGTGGATGCGATCATGGTCTCCACAAACCCATTACCAGGCTACTCGTCTTCCGTATTCGCGCGGCCCGTGGCCACGTCGAATTCGTACAGCGCCGGAACAAGCATCGCGGCGGACGCGAATCCATAGGTAGCGGCCGTTACGAGAAAGACTCCCAGCGTGAAATTGAGGAAAAAGCTGGTAATGGCATAGAACGTGGCGAAGGGGCAAATCAGCGAGGCGAGCATGATGGCAGGTGAAGGATTGCGGATTCCGAGCGCCACGTAAAGTCCCACGAAGCCGCCGAGGATCAATGCCAGGAACGGCTGCAATTGCCAATTGAACGAACCGCTAAAGGCGATCATGATCCGCATGCAAGTCGCGACTCCCACGAACAAGAAAAATACGATTCCCAGGCTCACGGAAATCGCGTTTCTGGAATTCACATAGGCCATGCCCACGTGCAGACCGAGCATGGCCACGAAAAACATCATGACCAGAAGTCCGCCGAAAAGATATGCCGCGGTCTCTCCACTGGCCACGCCGCTGTACCACAAGTAAACGCAAAATAGTACCGGAACGAGAACCATTTCCTTGGTGTTGTAGAAAACTCCGGCGAGCTTCCCGAAGATGAACTCCTTCGGTGTCAAATCGGTGACGAGCAGCAAATCCAAGGAACGGCCGTCGCGTTCGGTGGTAAGTGAAGTGACCGCGAGGGCGTTGATCAAAACTAGGCTGACTAAATACAAGGGAACCAAGGGGAGCGCAAGCTGTTCGCGGGTGGCCGATGCGTTGCCACTCAGGATCGTTTGCAGCGACCAGGCGATTAGGGCCCCCAACAACAGGTAGCCTGCCCGGACAATGAGGATGCGGCGTCCATAGGCCCAAGTACGAATTTCCCTCCAGAGAATGGGGTTGTTCCAGACGGCACGAATTTTCCCGGGAGCGGCGTGCACGGAAGTCATCGCGGCTGGTCGTGTATCCGCCGCATCGGCTCCGCTCCCGGTATCTCCGGCGATAGGTGGTGAATTTCCGTTCACCGCAGATTCGTTCCGCGTTGACCCTCGTTCCGGGCTGGAATCTCGACCGCGCGTATTCCAAGATCGCACCCGCGAAATGGCGATCGCGTTAAGCAGAATAGCGCAGGCGAATCCGAAAACCAAATGAATTTGGTAGGGCGGCCAGGGCAGTCCGGCAAGGCTCCGCACTGACTCCGAAGAAGACCGCGTGGCGGCCAGCATGGCCCGCCAAGGGCTGAGACATTCCGCCAGCACCGTCCCTGGAAGTGGCAGCCAACGCTCGACCAGTCCGGAATTCAGCAATTCACCTGCCCCCAGCCAAGCCACGAGCAAGATCGCGGTGAGTGCCAAAGCTTGAAAAGTCTTCTCTCGCCAATGGGCAATGGTCGAGCCGAGGCTACCGGCGACGAACACCGCGACCGCGTTAATCACGAACATGCGGGCGATTTGCGGAAACGAAATGCCGCCGAACATCGAAACGATCATGAACAGCGGCAATGCCGCCAGGAGCAGCGTGTACACCAGAAGCAGTGAGGCGAATAGCCGCCCAAAGATCAGTTCCGCATTGTTCAGCCGGGTCAGGAGCAACAATACGAGCGTGCGGCGATCTTTTTCCTGGCTGACCGCGCCTGAAGCCAAAAAAGCGGCGAAGAAGAGAGCCAAGGCGAGTTGCAAAAACGCGAAGAGCTGAAACACGGTGTAGCCGAAGCGGGAATAATCCCCTACGTTGCGGACGATCTGAGTCCCCGCCAGCAGCAGCCAAGCGGTGCACATCAGCACCATCAATCCGCCCACGTAGGTGGTCCGCGCGACATAGAGACGGGCACGGCGAGGAACCGTGATCACTTCGCGTGTAAACAGAGGCCCGATCAGCAAAACCCAAAACTCCCCGCCAGATTTTCAAGCAGATGTACCAAGCCCACAGTTTCTCGCTAGGCCCAGCCGCACCACGGTGCATGAGAATCTACTAGTTTACACACCGGGCTCGGGGAAACGGAGGGGGGCCGAGACGTAAAGCATGGATAGTCTTCCCGCTTGAATAAGCGAGGGTTATCGGCTCCGGTTGCGGCAATAGAAAGGCAGAAAGCAAAATGCCATGCCAGCCAGCAGGAGAGAGGCGGGTTCGGGAACGGCAAATGCTACGCGGCTTCCGAACTCCGTTTTCAAGAGAATCACATCGGCCAAATCGACATCGCCATCACTATCAAAGTCACCTTCGCTGCGAAAGCGTCCCCGTCCGAAATGGCTTTTGAGGATTTGAAGGTCGGCTAGATCGACCACGCCATCGAAATTGGCGTCGGCGCGCAGCGCCGGATCGTCCAAGACCGCCAGCCAGGTGACTGCTCCGAATCCTTCGCTATTGAGTTCGGGATTAAGTGCCGTGCCGACCAGGGTCCTGCCATCGTCGGAAATGGACGTGACGCTGAGCTGGTTAAATCCTCCCAGACTGCTGGCCAAGCCAAAATCCTTCACCAGGACTTCTTGCAGATCCCGCATGCCCCGCGCTTCGTCCCAGATGAATGCGCCGAGCCCGCCCTGCGTTTCATCCACGTTAGGGCGCCAAAAGCGTCCCACGATTACCGAACCGTCGGCGGATACGTCTTCCGCCCACGTATCAACACGTTCCCCCAGGGAACCGAGGCTGATCGCGCCGGTCTCCTCCGTCCATCGCATGGCTTGATTCTCGAAAACCTCGCTTCGCCCTCCAGCCGTCCAGAGTTTCTCCGCCGTGCCCACGATCGTCCGCCCGTCTGCGGAGATGGCCGAAGCTAACCCACCCGAATATCCGTCGAGTGCATCCAGCTTTTCGAACCCTTGCTCTTCCGTCCAGCGAAACATGGATTGAATTCCGTAGTCATTAATCTGGAATCTGCCGACGACCACGGAGCCGTCTGCGGACACGTCCGCGGCGCTACTTTGAAGCACGGGAACACCAGTGAGGGGATGCGCAAATCCCTCCGACAGGACTTGCTTCCCCCCTTGCCGCGTCCACCGAAAGGCTTGCTGCCGCTCGAAACCCTCCGCGCTGGCCAGGCCCACCACGACCTGCCCGTCACCCGACACAGCGGTCGCGGTGCTATCCCAGGCATCAAAGTTTCCGAAACTATGGAGGCCGCGTAACCCGTCTTCGGGCGTCCAGATGAAGGCTTCACCGGAAATGTAGATGGCCGCCTGACCTCTGTGCTGGCCAATCCGCCCCACGAGCGTGCTGCCATCGTGGGAGACGCCGCTTACCCCGTAATCGTTGAAATCTCCCAAACCTCCCGGAGGAAGCTGGGCTCCGCCCGATAGGGTCCAGGCGTAGGGCTTATCGATCCAATCGAGGACCATGAAGAACTTCCCGTCGTCAGAGAAGGGAACGCGTTCCAGGTATTGGGTCCCGACTCCCACGAACGTCGAGGCATCTCCCGACATTGCCGTGATTCGCGTGATATCTTCGCCAAAGAGATTTCCCAAGCTCCGAAATTCGGCGGCGGGCAGAGCCCCGGCAAGAGTTGCTACCCATGCCAGCGCGGCCCATGGCTTCCACGACGCTCTTAAATGGCCAGCCATTTACTGCTTCCCGGATTGGACTTTCTATTACACTGGACTCAAAAACACCCACTCATCCGGCGGACGACTCGCAAGGCGGCGTTCATGGGACGTATTCGTTTAGTATAGTCTGTCTTGCCAAGTTCGTCGCGGCTTTGACCCTTTCGACATACAGCGGAAAATTCGATTCCAGAGCCACCTCGGCCATGATCCTCGTCGACGGATTCTCCTTACCGACGACAGGGAATCACTTTATGTAAGTCAGCACATGGAGCAACCAAATTCATGTGGATCGTCGCTTCCGATGTGGATGGCACGTTGACCGGAGACCGCGCGGCACTTGACCGTTTGGCCGCGCGGCTCACCGAACTGCGCGCCTCGGGCCGCCTGCGCCTCATTTATTCCACGGGCAGGCGACTCGAACAGGTGGTCTCCGGCATCGCCGACGAAGGGTTACCAGAGCCGGATGCGGTGATCTGCCAGGTTGGCACGGAGATTTACGTCTCCCCGTTAAGCCAGGACTTGCCAACGCTGGAAGCCTGGCGGGAACTTCTGCTGCGGGAATACCATCGTGAAGAGGCGGAAGCGTTTTTGGAGGCCATCCCAGGTCTGCGGATGCAGCCGGAGATGTTCAACACCGAACTCAAAACAAGCTGCTTTCTCGACGAATGTCCCAATCCCGAAGCGGCGGCCCAGGAAATTCGCCGCCGTGTCGCGCCATTTGCCAACCGCTATCAGGTCACGTGGTCTAGCGGCCGGGATCTGGATATCTTGCCCGCATCTTCCGGCAAAGGCAAAGCCATTCGCTTCCTCCTGGAAATTCTCGATCCAGGCCATGAAAACGTCGTCGTGGCCGGAGACACGGGAAACGATGCCACCATGTTTCAGGAGTTTCCGCGTGGCATCATTGTAGCCAATGCCCAGCCAGAGCTTGTCGAGGTGGCGGAGGAGCTGAACCATCATCAAATCTATCGTGCCACGCATTCATTCGCGGGCGGGGTGGAAGAGGGCCTGGAGCACTTCGGGGTCCTGAACACGGACAGCCGACTTCGTTAGCGCCTGGCCAGGAAATGCTTCGCGCTCGCATCTCCCCTTGGTATGACATACAGCACAGGATCACGCCGGTCACTCCTAGCCGAGGATCCGTGCTTCGCCGTAGCGAAACCGCCATCTTCGTGCAGCCGTGATCCCACGTTGGCAAGCTCCTTATTGATGGGCGAATACCGTTTTGGAACGTACCGAACACCAATCGGCTTCTGATTTGGCCCGCTCTCGCCAATTGAGCGAACGGCAGCGGACTCCGCCCGTGGAAGTGCCCGGCTTTGAAGCCACCGATTTCCTCGGCTCCGGGGCATTTGGGGAGGTTTGGGTCGCGCTCGACCACAACACGGGCCGCCGAGTGGCCATCAAATACTACAATCATCGTGGAGGCTTGGACGCGGCGCTGCTCAACCGCGAAGTCGAGAAGCTGGTCTTTTTATCGACCGACCGCTACGTGGTCCAACTGATTGAAGTCGGCTGGGATGCCGATCCCGCCTACTACGTGATGGAATACATCGAAGGGGGCTCGCTGCAGTACCGTTTACGTTCGAGGGGGCCGTTTTCAACCGACGAGGCGGTGACACTTTTTCGGGAACTGGCCATTGGCCTGTCCCATGCCCATGCCAAAGGCATCCTGCATTGCGACCTGAAGCCGGACAACGTGCTGCTTGATCAAGACGGCAAACCTCGCCTGGCCGATTTTGGCCAATCTCGGCTGTCGCACGAGCAGTCCCCCTCGCTGGGCACGTTGTTTTACATGGCACCCGAGCAGGCCGACCTGAACGCGGTGCCCGATGCCTGCTGGGACGTCTATGGCCTGGGCGCGATTTTGTACTCCATGCTCACCGGCTCCCCGCCACGTAAAACGGATGATGCCATTGAACAAATCGAAACCGCGGCGGACCTGGACGAGCGCCTGCTGCGTTACCGCAAAGTGATCATGGATGCTCCCCCGCTGCTTTCGAGCCGGGAGCTTCCGCGCTTGGACCGTCCGCTAGCGGACTTGCTGGAAAGATGCCTGGCGATCGATCCGGCGGCCCGCTATCCCAATGTGCAGGCTGTGCTGGATGCCCTGGACGCTCGGGCCAAATGGCGTGCCCGCCGGCCATTGCTGTTACTGGGAGCGTTCGGGCCGGTGGTTTTGCTACTCTCCATGGGAGCCCTGCTTGGCTGGAGCTATGCTCGGTTGATGCATAACGCCGATGAATTCCTCGTGGAGCGGGCGCTCAAAAGCAACCAGTTTGCCGCCGAGTACGTGGCCAAGGAGGTCGCACACCAGTTGGACCAGAGGTTCCGGTCCGTGGAACGGATGGCCCGAGACTCGCGACTTCCCGCTTTATTGAGAACGCTGCGAAATGATTCGGCGGCTCAAGAGCTGAGCGCGCGGCTGAGCGAACCGTTCGCGGATTCGGAAGCGTTAGAGCCTGTTCGCGAACGTTTTCGTGCACTGCCCAGTCGCCAGCCGTTGCAAGAATTCGTGAACGAAGCGCTTCAGAAATTCATGGACGAGAATCAGGGAAATGGCGGCAATTCGGCGGTGGCCAGCTATTTCGTCACCGACCATCGCGGCTTACAAGTAGCCCGGGCCCCATTCCAGGAAGGTACCATTGCCCATAATTACGCCTGGCGGTCTTATTTTCACGGCGGCGCCCATGACGAGGCGGAGTCTTGGCGCCCTGAGGAATCGGAACATCTCATGGCTCCGTATCTTTCGGATGTTTTTCCCAGCCAGGCCACGAACCGCTGGGTGGTGGCTGTATCCAGCCCGGTCCACGATCCGGAGGATGGCACCTTCCTTGGCGTCGCCGCTTTGACGCTGGAAGTAGGAGACGTGGTGCGATTGGAAGGGGACGAAGACCAATTCGCCGTGCTGATTGATGGCCGTGAAGGGAAACGCCAGGGACTGATTCTCGAACATCCCCTGTTTCCCGAGATCGTGTCGCAGACCGGCAAAATTGCCGATCCCACGCGATTCGTGGTCCCGCCCGACAAGATGCCTCTGGCTGAAATGCCCGGACGGCGGGAACATTACCAGGATCCGACGAGCATGCATGCCGAGGGAACGGCGTTCGGCGGGCGCTGGCTCGCGGCGGCGGCGGCGGTCAATATCGGGGGGCAGGATTCTGGATGGCGGCTTATCGTGCAGCAAACCTATGACGCGGCGATCGGCGACACGCTATCCACGCTCCGCCGGCAGTTTTCCATGCTCGGCTGGACGGCACTGGCCGTGGTGGGCACGATTCTCTCCGGACTGTGGGCATTCGTGCTCAGGGGCCTGCGGGGGAATGGACATGCTCCACAAGCCTCGCGCCCGGACCCGGAACGGTTTTCCACCACGCAGGCTTTGCCCACGATTGCCGCACCCCAGGTTCCGAAACCTCGGCATTAGTTCCGGCAAAGAATTTGGACACGGTTTGCCCGTCCTCTCGACGGGCATGGAAAATGACTCAAGGTCGATCAAATCTCGTGAATCCTATTCGGCGATGAGCACAACTCGGCTGACACAGGTGATGGTGTGGCATATTTAGTGGCACAAGGCCCCGATTCACGGAACCGCTGGCGGCAACCTCTGACGGATGGCCGAGTGGTCGTGCTGGGGCGTTCCAGCGGACCATGGCCGGTCAGTTGGGACTCCAAGATATCCCGCGAACATGTCGAAATTGTCTACCGGAACGGTGCTCTCGAAGTACGGCCGTTGCCCACGGCGACCAACCCGGTTTTCTGGCGCGGCGAGATGCCGGAAACCTTCTCCATCCAGGCCGGCGACCATTTCGTGATCGGCGACACGTCGTTCACGCTGGTGGATGAAGCGCTCTCCGTGGCATCCGATTTTCCACAGCCGACCCAACAGCGGACGTTTTCGGCGGAGTATTTGAAACGGCTGGCATACCGCGACTCCGCCGAGAAGATTCGCCTGCTAGGAGACCTGCCCGACCTGATCAAGGGAGCCGCGAACGACCAGGAGCTTTGCGAACAGATCGGCCACCTGTTACGCAAGGGGATTCCCCACGCCACGGTGATCGCGCTGTTGCAATTGCCGGAGGAGACGCCCGGCGGCGTGCCGCTTTCCGTGTTCCATTGGTCCAGCCGGGAAGGTTCGGCTCTCGCTTTTCGTCCCAGTTCCCGCCTCATTCGCCAAGCCGTGGAGACGGAGGAGAGCGTGCTCTACCGCTGGGACATGGAGTCTTCTGGCCAGGAAAGCCAATACACGATTTCCGGCGGAATGCAATGGGCATTCTGCACGCCCGTTCCCGGTCCGGCGTGTCCTGGCTGGACGATTTACGTGGCTGGAACGTCAGTGGATGCGGGGCCGGCTGCATGGGAAGACCGTTTCGAGGACGATCTGAAGTTCGCGGAATTGGTCGCTTCGACGTGGGGAGCCCTCCGCGAGGCACGCATGCTGGAACAACGCACCGCCAGCCTCCGCCAGTTTTTCTCACCGATTGTGTTGGATGCCCTCGGCGGACAAGCTCAAGACCAAGTCTTGCGCCCTCGGGAAACGTGGGTCTCCGTCCTCTTCTGCGACTTGCGGGGGTTCACGCAGCGTTCGGAGCAATCCGCCGACAACCTCCTCGGCTTGTTGCAGCGGGTCAGCCTGGCTTTGGGCGTCGCCACGCGGCACATCCTGAAACAGGGCGGCGTGGTGGGAGATTTTCATGGCGATGCCGTGATGGGCTTTTGGGGCTGGCCTCTCTCCCAGCCAGACGGAGAAGCCCGGGCATGTCTCGCCGCTTTAGACATTTGGAGAGAATTCGAAGCGGCCAAGCAGACCGAATCCGCTCACCCACTTCGCGATTTCCGCTTGGGTATTGGCATCGCGACGGGAGCGGCGGTGGCGGGAAAGATCGGTACGGAAGACCAGGTCAAGGTCACGGTGTTCGGACCGGTCGTCAATCTGGCCGCTCGGCTGGAATCCATGACCAAGAAATTCAAAGCCGGTATCCTGCTGGACGAGGAAACCTCCGCCCATGCGGAGGAGGAGTTGGTTCCTCATCAGGCCCGCATGCGGCGGCTCGCCGTGGTGCGTCCCTTGGGTTCGCGGACCAATTTGCTGGCTAGTGAGTTATTGCCTCCTTTGGCGGAATTCCCGAGTATCTCCGACGAAGACATCCACCATTACCATTTGGCCTTGGAAAGCTGGCGAAAAGGTGATTGGGAGGAAGCTTTTCAATTCCTGCATCGCGTCACCGCCGAAGATCGCGTAAAGGACTTTCTGACCGTGTATATCGCGCAGCACGACCGCCAGCCGCCGGAAAGTTGGGACGGTGCGATCCACCTCACCAGCAAATGATCCGGCCATGGGTCGCGATTCTGGCCCGTTCCTGGGATCGCCTCGCACGGAAGCTATCTTTGCGCAAGGACTGGCGGCGGGGTACGTTACGCCGGCAAGGCGCGTACGTTCCAGGAAGGCCGTCGAGATTTTCACGATTTTTGGGCCGCGAAACGCAAGGCCCGTCCGCTCGCGGAAACAACCTCTATAAATGGCCGCCAAGACTCCCAAGCCGAGCGAATTGCCTGTCGAGGCTTCGTCGCCGATCGATTGGTCCGCGGCCATGGCCGAGCATGAACCTTGGTTGAAGAGGGTTATTGCCGCCCGCGTGAGGCAGGCGGACGCGGTGGACGACGTATTCCAAAACGTCTCCATGGCCGCCGTGCGGCAAAAGGCGCCGCTGCGGGACGGGAAAAAGGTCGCGCCGTGGCTCTACCGCTTGGCGGTGCTGCAATCGCTGTTGTATCGGCGAAAGATGGGCCGGAGCAGAAACCTCGTCTCCCGTTACACGGAGACGAGGCCGAGGCACGAATTCACGGACGAAGCGGCGGATCCCTTGGATTGGCTATTGGCGAGGGAAAGGCAAGAGCAAGTCCGACAAGCATTGCGGCAGATCCCCCGCAAGGAGGCGGAAATCCTCGCTCTGAAGTATGGAGAAAATTGGTCGTACGAGGACATCGCGGAACATTTGGGGCTGACCCGCAGCGCCGTTGAATCCCGCTTATTCCGGGCGCGTCAGCGGTTAAGGCAAAAGTTGACCCAAGAGCAAGCCGAGGAGACGAAACCATGACCGAACCTTCGTCCAACCAGAACCCCATCTCCATGGAGGAGTTGGACCGTCTGGTCGACGGAGAACTGGCCGAAGACGAACGCCGCCGTCTGTTGCGACGTTTGGAGGAGGAGCCGGCCGGATGGCGGCGCTGTGCGTTGGCCTTCTTGGAAAACCAGACATGGGGCGAAGTTTTCCAGCAGCCAGCCTCTCGCGATGTGGAGCCGGAACACCTGCCACGAAACCGTGCCGCGGGCCAAAGCCCGTTTGGGGCAAAGCACGGTTGGCTGAACGGTTTCGCGCTGGCGGCCAGCTTGCTGCTCGCTTTTTTCCTCGGCCGACAGGAATGGACATTCACTTCCGATCCAAACGGGGCGCCTGCCGAAAATCAAATCGCCGAGTCGCCTGTCACACCGCCTTCACTTCCCAATCCAGGCAATTCTCCCGATCCCGCGCAAGCGAGAACGGTCACCGTTTCTCTGGGAGGCGGGCAGCCGGCGCTGGAAGTGCCGCTAGCGGAATCTCCGGGGACCATGCGGCCTTGGCTGAGTGGCCAGACGCCGCTCGTTTCCAACGAGTTTTTGGATGCCTGGCAGCAGCATGGACATGAGGTACGACGGCAGCGCAGCATCGTGCCGGCGCAATCGACGGACGGCCAGCGCGTGTTGATTCCGCTGGAACAGGTGGACCTGCGCTGGCGTGACGGTTGGGGATTTCATTAGGAAAGCACTTCCAATGGACCATGCCAAACCACTTGGATGTTTCGGCAAGTATCGGTCGCTTGAAGTTGGATGGGAGTCGCGATGACGAAGTCATGGCGTCGGTGCAGTGAAACGAACTTTTTCAGGAAAGAAGGAGTACAGTTACCATGAAATCGAGCTTTTGGAATTCGGGAGTTGCGTCGGTAGCCATCGCGGCTTTGGCGATCTTGCCCGGAAACTGGCTGCGTGGGCAAGAACTGGAGTTGTTGAATCTAAATAACCTCCGTCCATCGCACGTGAATGAAGATGGAAACCCTCTTCGTGACGGACACGTTCAGCCAGTACAACTAAGCGAGTACTGGATCGGTGTTTTGGGCGGACCGGTGGATGAAGCGCTCGCCGCGCAACTTCAGCTTCCCGAAAATCAAGGGTACATGATCCAAACAGTGGTGCCGGAGAGCCCCGCCGTCAAGGCCGGTTTGAAGCGTTTTGACATCGTGCTCAAGATCGATGGAGAAAACGTCCGTGAACTGGCGGATATCGTGAAGGCGGTCGATGCCCACCAGGACGAAGAAATGAAGCTCACCATTCTTCGCAAGGGACAAGAAACCACGCTCCATTTGCAGCCGGAAAAACGGCCTACCGAAGCACAAGCCGGGCCTCCTGGTTTCAGGCAGTTTGGCAATCAACAAATGCAAAATGAGATGCGGCAGTGGATGGAAAGGATGCCCAATCGTGACCGCTGGCTCGATCGCGGGCTACGTCTCAACTTCTACGGCCCAGGCTGGGTCGATCGGGGCCAGTTTGGTTGGACGGAACAACTGAAAAGCAAGCAACTCACGGACAAGCATCCGGACGGCCTCTCGATCCAGATTCAAAAGGACAGCGACTCGCCGGCACGCATTCACGTGCAGCGCGGCGATGAAACCTGGGACGTGACGGAAGAGGAGTTAGATCAGCTTCCCGAGGATCTGCGGGAATATGTACAGCAGTTTCTTGGTCGCTCCGGAAATCCTGTATGGTATTTCGACAATTCCGACGGCAACTTCAAAGGGCGTTTTGGACAGCCCCGGGCGTTCTCCCGTCCCAACCGACAGTTCGACGGTGACTTCTCGGAGAGAATGGACAAGCGCTTCGAGGAACTCGAACGACGTATGGAAAAGCTGTTCGAACGTCTCGAATCGCGACAGGACACGCCGTAAATTTGGCGCGAAGATTATGTGACGAACTGAGAGGCCACGTCCGGGCGACGTGGCCTCTTTACTTTCACACACGTTTCAGCTTCGGCCACGCAGCATCCGCCACAGGCAGCGAAACGGGTAGAGCGTTTGCGCGAAGTAGTTGCCGAGAATGTGGAGCCCACCCACCGATTCTTCCCACGGAAACGTTTCATCACGGATACCGGTAGCCGGGTATTCCTCGTGTCCTTCCCAATGCGTGCTGAACAGCCGGTCCCACACGCAAAACAGACTCCCGAAATTCTTGTCCATGTGCCGTTCTTCCACCGAATGGTGAATGCGGTGGGATTGCGGAGTGACGAACAGATACCGCAGCGGCCCGTAATCCGTGCGTAAGTTGGCATGGTACACGTGGGTATACCACTGCATTAGCAGCACGATCCACGCTGCCAATTCAAAATCGAGGTTGAGAAGGTACAGTGGCGTGTAAAGGATCGGCGCGAGCCAGAGAAACTCCACTGCGTGGAAACGCAGGTCCGTAAACAGATTCAATTCTTTTTGGGAATGGTGGATGCTGTGGAAAAACCACAAGACCTTCACCTTGTGGCTCAGGAGATGGTAGACCCATTTTAGAAAGTCACTGATCACGATCGCGGCAATCACGCGCATCCACAGTGGAATGGCAAAGGCCGCCGAGTCGCTGAGTCGCCAGGTGGAGAGATACGTTTCATATAGATAGTCGAGCAGGGCCAAGCAGCCGATGCTGATCGCGGACGACAACATGGCGTTGAGCAGAAACCATGCCACGAAGTCTTGAATAAATCCACGGCTGAAGACAGACGTCCGCCGGTCCGCCGGGATCCACTTTTCCGCGAGGGTGACGAGAAACACACCCAGATAAAGCCACGGAGAAAGCAACAACGAGAGGCTTTCTCGCACGAACGGGCGAAGCGCGGCCGGCAGGTGCGTTTCAACTCCCGCATGGACACGCTCCACTAGCAAGGCATGCATGGCGAAAGCGGTTTCGCGAGAGTCGGGTAGCACCATCACCAGAGCGGTACCGGCCAGACAGACACCTAGTGCGGCCCAAAACAGAATTCCCCACTTCCGTGTTTCCGGAGGCGTATGAAGCGGAGTTTTCGTTTGGGATGCCACGGCCATGGCATTTCACGCATCCACGGAGCCTGAAGAGCGCGTTTCACGGTGTCCGTTAGTCATGAAACGCCACGAGAATTTTCCGTGGGCTTCAAAAAAACCACGCTTCCCCCCTCATGCATGGCGTGCAGTGCAGGGAAGGCGTGGTTGATCGATGATTCAAATCCCAATAGCGGGATGCTATTTGCTCCGGCGGCCATTCCACCAGTAAGCCACACCGCCCAAAGCCATGATGCCTCCCCAGACCAGCATGGAGGAAGGTTCAGGCACCACTTGAGGTGAAGGACCGACCGATGCCCACGCTGGAGAAATTATGACGGTCATGGCCAGTGTCAGCGCGGCCAGCGAAAAACGGCAAGCCTTCATGTTATTCCCTTTATTCCCTCGTGATTCGTGGTGGAAGAAATATGCGATTCGGATGAGTCTCCAAATGGCCCCAGTCATGGGCTAGTGTAATACCTCTACTTCTCCGTGCAAGAATTCTCCGGAAATTCCGCGCGGATTCTCAACTCGGGAGAATGTAGCACGCCAGGGAGGAGTAG
Organism: Pirellulales bacterium; assembly: GCA_028289405.1. Classification (GTDB taxonomy): domain Bacteria; phylum Planctomycetota; class Planctomycetia; order Pirellulales; family JANQPP01; genus JANQPP01. The sequence goes on along the minus strand of JANQPP010000106.1, from coordinate 55,012 downwards.
CACGCGGTGCGGGAAAAGGTATGGTCGTTCGGCAATCCAGATAACAAGCGGCCCGAAGTTATTTGTTCCGGCGGCCATTCCACCAGTAGGCCACGCCGCCCAAAGCCATGATGCCTCCCCAGACCAGCATGGAGGAAGGTTCAGGCACCACTTGAGCAGGAGGTGGTTCTCCGGCCCATACAGGAGATACCATGACGGTCATGGCAATGGACATGGCGGCCAACGAAAAACGGCACGATCTCATGGATTCCCTCGGCGTGTTCAGGTGATGTCGAACGCCGCTTGCTAAGGCGGCAAATACCCAAAGATCGCGTTAGTGTAATGCCGTCACTCGACGTTGCAACCAATCCCTCGAAATTCTCAAACATTCTCAGCTTGAAGAGGATTGGTTGTCCCTCGAGCATGCGCGGTTCAATCCGGCGGCACATTCATCTGAATCGCGTTGAATGCCGCGCCTTGGGCATCGCCACAGATCACGATGGGCCCGACCGGCGAATCGAAGGGGCCGTGCAGTACCCTGCCTCCCAGGCCCTGGAGCTTCGCGGAAAAGTCATTCGCGTCCGCCACCGTGAAATAGACCGTCCAGCAGGGAGGTATGTCTCCCCAGTTCTCGTCCATCGCCATGATCCCGCCATTCATTTCGCCCTGGTTCTTGATGATGAAATAGGGTGCCGGCGAATTGGGATTTAACTCATACTCCCAACCAAACAACTGGCCATAAAACTCCTTGGCCTGGTCCATGTCTCGCGTGGCCAACTCGTTCCAGCAATAAGAGCCCACGTCATTGACCAGTTCCGCGCCGAAGTGCCGGTTCTTCTTCCAGACGGCCACGTTCCCTCCGGTGGGATCCTGGATAAACGCCATCCAGCCCGCGTCGAGGACTTGCATGGGCGGCATGGCTAACGTCCCCCCCAACTCTACCGCCTTTGCCACGGTGGCTTCCACGTCTTCGACATTGATGTAGCTGTTCCAGAACGGGGGAATGCCTTGGGACTTCATCTCATCTTGCATCTGCCCCATGCCGGCCACCTGATGGCCATTCAAACGAAAGATGGCGTAGGGGGGGCCGCCTTGCGTGTCCTGGTCTTCACAAGCCCAGCCGAAAAGGCCGCCGTAGAACTGCTTCGCCGAAGTCATGTCATGGGCCAGCAAATCCACCCAGCAAAACTGCCCCGCCGCGTAACCTTGTTTCACGCTCATCACGCCAGCCTTTCTTGATGCAAGGGATTTGTCGTTATGCCCCCGCAGGGAGTTTATCGCCTCCCCGACGGTAGCTCCAGATGCCGTGCGGGGGTTAACGCGGAGAGGCGGAAGAATTTTGGAGGGAACGTAGCCGCCGAAGCTGGCCGCAGGCAGCGTCGATGCGGCTTCCTTTGCGTTTCCGCACTCGGATCGGAATGCCGTGGGATTCGAGCACTTCGCGAAAAGCTTGGAGAGCCGCGACGCTCGGCGCCCGATAGGGCAGTCCGGAGACTGGATTGAAGGGTATTAAATTCAGTAACGCCGTTCGTTCTCGCAAGAGTTCGGCTAGCTGCCGTGCGTGGCTGGGCTGGTCGTTGATGCCGGACAGCAACACATACTCGAATGTCAGCCGCCGCCCCGTGGCGCGAAAGTAATCGTCCGCCGCTTGCAAGATAGCATCGATGCCCGTGTTCTGGTTGACCGGGACCAGTCGCGAGCGGAGTTCATCCTCCGGAGCATGCAGGGAAACCGCCAAATGATAAGGACAGCCCTGCTTCGCCAGGCGGCGAATCCCCTCTGGCAGGCCGACCGTGGAAATCGTGACCCGCCGGGCACTGATATTCAGCGCTTCGGGACGGCACACGGTTTTTAATGCCGCCGTCACCTGGGGCAGATTGGCCAGCGGCTCTCCCATGCCCATCATCACGATATGGCTCAACCGTTCCTCGTCGCCGAGCAGGCGGTCCAGACGCAAAACCTGCTCCACGATTTCGCCCATGGTCAGGCTACGGACCACGCCATCCAGCCCACTGGCGCAGAAGACGCAGCCCATGGCACAGCCCACTTGCGAACTGACGCAGACCGTCCTGCGAGGACCGTCACGGAGTAGCACACACTCGATGTCGTGCCCATCACTCAGCCGTAGCAGTAGCTTTTCCGTCCCGTCCGAGGAATGCGTCTGTTCGGCGATCTCCGTGGTCCACAGGGAAAAGCTTTCCTCCAGGCGCGAACGTGTCCGCAAGGGAAGATCGGACATCTCGGTGAAGCCGTTTGCCCGTCGCGAGAAGACCCAGTTTTGCAATTGGCGAGCGCGAAAGGCCGGCTCCCCCTGTTCACGAAACCAATCTTTCCACGCCGCGGGCGCGAGATTCAGGAGATGTTCCATGACACTATTTCATGGTGATCACGCCGAAGAGTGAAGAGCATCCGCAATTCCCTTGAATGCGAGCAACCCATTTATTCAGGGCCATCTATTTTATCGTGTAAGAGGCTGAAGTCACGTCCCAATACGAAGGAGATTCACCAGAAAACGTGATCGATGAATCTTCAAGGATCAAGTTTGAAAAACGTTTCTTGCAAAGGGTATTACGGCCCACACTGAACACCTCTTGTCATTTCTCGCAGCGATAAAATTTGCGTTATCCACGATTTTTTTCGCTTGATCTGATTGTGCAGGTAATTAGAATCTCGTGAAGCATGCGCAAAGGTTTCACTACGAAATCGCTCTTTAGGGCGGAAGGAGAGTGGGTTGATTTGCGCACGCTGGGCGACGACCGAGCAGTGATTCATAGATTCTTCACACCTCATTAATCGTATCAGCTTCGAGGAGACAAGAGAGCGATGACGAAGACAAAAACAATGATTTGGGCTGTGGTGGCCGGACTGACTGTCGCAGGTACGGCTCGGGCGGATTTGCAAACCGATTTAGTGGCTTACTGGCCATTGAATGGGTCCTTCGACGACATCGTCGGCGACAATCATGGAGAAGAACGCGGCACCGATCCCATCGCCTTCGAGGATGCCATGTTTGGCCAAGGTGTGCGTTTGAACGGTGAAGATCAATTTATCGAAATCACGGGGGGCGCCGAAGACGCACTCGATTTTGTCGGGGAAAGCATGTCGGTTTCAGCATGGTTCACCGTGGACGCCTTCGACACGAGCTGGCAAGCGCTGATGGCTAAAGGAGAACAGACTTCATGGCGTGTCCACCGGCGCGGCGGCGAAAATACGATGACTTTTGCCGGCGGCATTGGGGAACCCGGAGCTGGCGGGCCGGACGTCAACGATGGAGAATTCCATCATATCGTCGCTATCTCAGAGGCTGGAGTGAGCACTCGGTATTGGGTTGACGGTGAATTGGCCGGCACGGGAGGGACACCCGATATCACACTTCCTAACACAAGCAACCGCGTAAGAATCGGCGACAACCCTTCCACAAATAATCGTGAGTGGGAAGGCTTCATCGATGATGTGGCGATTTGGAATCGAGTATTAACGGAAGATGAAATTGCCTCCCTCTGGAGTAGTGGCAACGGAAATGCGATATCGGATCTCTTGATTACGAATGCTCCCGGGGACTTCAATGGCGATGAAGTTGTGGACATCGCGGACTACGAGATCATGGTGTCAAATTTCAACAGTCTAGGAAGTTTCGAGGATGGCGATTTTGACTTCAATGGTCGCATCAATCTGAAGGATTTCGTGGCCTTTGTCGAGGCCTTCAATGCCGGCGGCAATGCCGCGGCGGTGCCCGAACCGAGTAGTGCCATCTTGTTGCTGCTAGGTCTTGCAGCCGGGTTGGTCTGGCGCCGAACTCGCAAGTAACTTCCGCAACGTATCTCCATCGATCTCGATGTCTTGCTCCGTCGTCGCTCTTCTTGGGCGGCGGCGGAGTTTTTCGTTTACCGTTGGTAGCGAGACGTGGTAAACTCCCGGGCTGTGGGTCGGATTTTTCCGCAGGCACGTCATGTGTTGTACCTTCATGAGGAATTCGGTCTGAAATGCGTCACATGACCATCTTCATTTTAGGGATTTGCACGATCGGACTACTGCTTACCGGATCAGCGGTAGCCCAGCAGCCCGAGCCTAATTTTCGCGCTGAACAAATCGACGACAACGTCGAAATTGGCTATGGGCTGGCACTGGAAGACGTCAACGGAGATGGCCGGTTGGACATTTTACTGGCTGACAAGAAACAGTTCGTCTGGTACGAAAACCCTTCGTGGGAGCGGCACGTAATGGTGGAAAACCTCACCACGTACGACAACGTGTGCCTCGCCGCACGCGATATCGACGGCGATGGCAAAGTCGAGGTGGCCGTCGGCGCCCAGTGGAATCCGAGCGACACGCTGCATTCCGGTTCCGTGCATTATCTCATCCCGCCGGACGACCGCCGCCAGAAATGGACGCCCGTAAAGCTGCACCATGAGCCGGTTGTGCATCGCATGCGGTGGGTCCAACGGGATGAAGGAGATTTTGTGCTCGTGGTGGCTCCGCTGCATGGGCGCGGCAACCGCAACGGCGAGGGGGAAGGCGTCCGCCTGTTGGCGTACGAGATGCCCAAGGATCCTCGACAAGAGTGGACCACCACCGTGCTCGAAAACACGCTACACGTCACGCACAACTTCGACGTGGGCCAGTGGGACCCAACCACGCCCAGCGAGGAAATTCTCTACATCGGCCGAGAAGGAGCCATGCTGATTCATTACGTGGAGGGCGGTTGGAAAACGCAAACCTTTCCCCGCGTGCAAGGGGGGGGCGAGATCCGCATGGGCCTCGCCGCGGAGGGAAATCCCTTTCTAGTAACGATCGAGCCGCTGCACGGAGACCAGCTCGCGCTGTACCTTTCGAATTACGACCGCACGGAAAACCGCCAACGCATCACGGAAGTCCGCGACCGGATCTTGCTCGACGGCAACCTAAACGCGGGCCACGCCATCGCCACGGCGGACCTGTTGGGTACCGGCGGCCAGCAAATCGTGGCCGGCTGGCGGTCCCCCAATTCGGACGGGAAAGTCGGCCTGAAAATCTACCTTCGCACGTCCCCTTCCGGCGAGGAATGGACTTCCCGCTGGATCGATGAAGATGGCATGGCCACGGAAGACGTGCGGATCGCCGATTTGAACGGCGACGGACGACCGGATATCGTGGCCGCCGGACGGAGCACTCGAAACCTCAAAATTTACTGGAACGAGCCACCAGGCGACAATTGACTGCCCAGTTTCCAACCCACCCCCCTGCCCGAATACTTCCTGGCTTCTAGGAGAAGTGCATTCATGATTCAAGGAACTACGTCCCTCATCGCTCTGCTCGCGCTGGCTGCTGGCGACACCGGCTCGCTCAAGTCCGAACTAATCTTTCCCCCGCGCGCGGACCACAATCACGCGCCGGCGATCGTGGAATGTCCCGACGGCAGTCTGCTGGTCTCCTGGTACCGGGGTTCCGGGGAACGGAGCGCGGACGACGTGGCCATTTATGGTTCCCGCAAGGCCGGAGACAGTGTCTGGAGCTCCCCTTTCTTGATGGCGGACATTCCTGATTTCCCCGATTGCAATACAGCCATGTTCATCGATGCGCGAGACCGGCTGTGGCTGATTTGGCCCACCATCATCGCCAATTCTTGGGAATCGTGCCTGACCCGCTACCGCGTTTCCAGTGACTATCAAGGGGATGGTGCCCCCAAATGGGAATGGCAAGGCTCGATTTTCCTCAGGCCACAAAATTTCGTGGAAGACATGCGGCAAGGTTGGGAACATCGCAAGTCCATGGCTGCTGACGCGCCCGATACGGGCGATGTAGATGAACAGGCCCTTTTCGCGTTGATCGAAGATAAACTTTCGAGCCGTCTCGGTTGGCAGCCGCGCTGCAAGCCGACCATTCTCCCTTCGGGCCGTATTCTCTTGCCGCTCTATTCGGACACCTATTCCGTTTCATTGATGGCCATCAGTGACGACCTGGGAAAGACCTGGTTCGCCAGCCACCCCTTGGCCGGCTTTGGCAACATTCAGCCGGCGGTACTGCGGCGCGAAGACGGCACGCTCGTGGCTTACATGCGGGAAAACGGTCCACTGGACAAAATCCGCGTAAGTGAATCCTCCGACGATGGCATCACTTGGGGGCCGGTGGGCGTGATGGAATTCCCCAATCCGGGTTCGGGGCTGGATGCCGTACGGTTGCAAAACGGGAATTGGCTGTTGATCTACAATGACACGCTGCGGGGCCGAAGCCGCTTGGCCGTGTCGCTTACCGAGGATGAGGGCCGCACTTGGCCGCACACGCGGCATCTCGAAGACCAACCCAGCGGCGCGTACCACTATCCCGCCATCATCCAGGGCCGTGACGGCACCATTCATGCCGTCTACAGCTACTTCGTCGAGGAAGGAAAATCGATGAAGTACGCCGCCTTCGACGAAGCCTGGATCCGCGCCGGCGATTGAAAGTCCGTGATGTTCACGGAAGAACCGTCAGCTCTAAGGAGCCTCGGGCAGGACCCATGCCAAGGCGCCGATGACTGGTGCTTCATCGCCGCAGACGGAGAAATCGAAACCGACGAAGCTTCGAAAACCGTCCAGCGCGTGTTGCAGGTAGGTCTCCTCAGCACATTTCCGATACCAATCTCGGACATCCTGGGCCAGGTCACAAACCCCGCCGCCAATCACCAGTCGGTCGTAATCCCCCAGATAATTCGCGTTGAGCAGTGTGATCCCCAATGCTCGCGCCTGGTCTTCAAAGAGCTGAAGCGCGAGTGGATCTCCGCTCGCCGCCAGTTCGCGCAACTTTTTGGCCTTGTCTCGCACGGAGGAGGCTTCTTGGTTGAGCGGGTGGGATTGCCACTGCTCGAGGCCCAATCGGTAGGCCAACTGATGTGCCAGGCCGGTCAAGGAGATCGTGGACTCCGCGGTGCTGTAGGCGTTTCCCACGAGCAGTTGCCGGTCATGCTCATGGCGGAACGCATGCGCCGGCAGAGTGATATGGCCCACGTGCCCCGCCCGCCCTTCTTTTCCCTGTACGGCCCTGCCATCGCGCACGGCGCCGCCGCCAAGCCCCGTGCCCACGATTACCATGAAGAGTGACGAGACCGGTTCATCGGGCAAATCGTGAGGATTCACTCGGCTCCACAGCAGGGAACGGCTCAAAATCGCGAATTCCCCAAGCGCGGCCGCCTGTCCGTCCCCGATATAGCGAACTTCGATCTGTGGCTGATGTGTCCGCAATGCTTTTTCGAGTTCCGCCCGAATGGGGTATCGATCCCATAGCTTGGCATCGAAATTAGGGGTTTTGAGCAGTGTGCCGTCCAGTGTGGCTGGCCCTGGCGTGGACAGGCCGACCGCGTCGACTTCGGCGATCGACGCTCCCGCCGCTTCGGCTGTTTTTACAATCTCCTCAACGACGGCTGATACCGTGGCTTCGGGGCTTTCCGCGGAACGCGTCGCGAACTGCGGAGACACCAAAACAACTTCCCGTTGTTCGTTGGCCAAGCTGACCGTGCTCGTCGTGCCCCCGACATCCACTCCGGCAAAATAACGCACCAGACTTCTCCCACTTTGAATCCTTGAATGATCTGTCAAATGGCGACGCGATTATGGCCAAGCCGGCCTCTTTTGGCCAGCACACCCCACAGTCGGGATTCATCCGTCATGCGTCGTCGGTAACGTGGCTTGAGAACGGCATTTCTGCCGGATCCCACGAATACAAATAAACAGGAGGGCGAAATATTGGATGTCGATTGGATCAACCAATGGAAGAGAACGATATCGGCTCCGTCGCACGCGGAATGACAAGCTGATTCTGCACAAGTGATCGGGGAGACGGGTCCGGAGACTATCTCTCAACGCGCGCTTGAGCAGACGGCAGGGGAATCGATCGAACGCCACCAACATCACGCTTCCATTTGCGGCGCGAGCTTCTCCACGATGAGGCGCCCAATGTTTAAGGCGGCAGTGGCGGCGGGAGAGGGCGCGTTTTCCACGTGAATCATGCGGCCCTGTTCTTGGATCACGAAATCGTCCACGAGCTTGCCATCCGGCGACACGGCTTGTGCCCGTACGCCAGAGGGCGCCGCTTCCAGATCACTGGATTGGATTTCGGGAATCAGCCGTTGCAGTGCTCTGACGAAGGCGGCCTTGCTCCAAGAACGCCACATCTCGTTGGCTCCCATCCGCCAGTGCCGCGCGGCCAGCCGTAGAAACCCAGGATAGGAAAGCGATTCCCGCAAGTCGCGCAAATTCACGTCCGTGCGGCGGTATCCCTCTCGCGCGAAGGCCAGCACCGCGTTCGGGCCGCATTCCACGCTCCCGTCGGTCATCCGCGTGAAATGTACGCCGAGAAATGGAAAATTGGGATCCGGAACGGGATAAATGAGGTTGCGGCAGAGGTGCTTGGCTTGAGGCAAGAGTTCGAAGTATTCTCCGCGGAAGGGGATAATCTGAGAGGATGGCCGCGCTCCGGCCAACTTGGCCACACGGTCGCAGTGCAGGCCAGCGCAATTCACCAAGTATTTGGCGGAGAAGTCGCCTTGCGTGGTTCGCGCCACGACGCTTGTGGACTCGGAATGCAAACCCTCGACTTCCGCGCCGGTCACGATTTCTCCTTCGGCTTTGCGAATATGGTCCGCTAGCCGCCGGCAGACGCTGACATAATCGACAATGCCTGACTCGGGGACATGGATTGCCTTCACGCCGGAGACGTGCGGCTCCAATTCGTGGAGACGATCCGCGTCGATCATTTCACAGCGGACGCCGTTTTTTTGTCCACGGTCATAAATCCGCTCAAGTGCGGGAACTTCTTCTTCCGTGACCGCCACGATGACCTTGCCGCAAACTTCGTAAGCGACTCCTTCCGCTTCGCAAAACGCTTCCATGGCCTTCTTGCCCTCGCGGCAATTATGGGCCCGCAGCGAACCGGGCCGATAATAAATCCCCGAGTGCAACACACCGGAATTCCGGCCCGTCTGATGAAAAGCGATCTCCTGCTCTTTCTCCAACACGCGGATCGACAGCCGAGGGTTACGCTGGACGAGTTGATACCCGGTGGCCAAACCGATGATGCCCCCCCCGATAATCAACACATCCGCCTGCCGCATCACGAAAGTCCTCGATAAATTGAAAGTACAGCCGAAAACGTAGAATACGGTGATACGCACGAAATTTACATGCCAGCGGACGAAAGGGAATTGCACGTGAGCACCGACGAAATCTTGGAAGCCGAACCTTATCAACCACCCGCGCGAGGTTGCTCTCCCACGGCGTCCTGCCTGATCAGCGGCTGTCTGGGGGGCATGGCCCTGGCCCTGCTGTTGTTCGCCGCGGGCATGTTCTTGGTCTGGCGATTTGGCAAGCCGGTGATTACCGAAGCCGTGGCGGAGGGACTGACTCAGACGATCCAACAATCGAGCATGAAGGAAGAAGACAAAACCGGCCTGATCCATGAAGTTCACCGGGTGCGGGATGCCTTCCAAGGAGGGCGGATTTCCTTGGAGAATATCCAACGCATCGTGGAGTCGATTGGCGATAGCCCGGCGATCATTGTCGGCTCGCTTTATGCCGCGAACGATCTATTAGTGCAGCCTTCGGGGCTCACGGACGACGAAAAAGCGGCGGCCTGGCGCACCTTGCAACGTGTCGCGCGGGGCTACCACGAGGGCAAGATCTCCGATGAAGATTTGGAGGACGTGGTCGAGCCGCTGTCCGATCAGGATGGGAATGGCAACGTTCGTTTTTCCAACGATGTGAACGACGAAGACCTGCGGGCAGCCTTGGAAAAAGCGAAGGCCTTAGCGGATCAGGCCGAAGTTCCCGACGAGGATTTTGAAATCGATGTAGTGGGTGAAGTCCGACAGATTGTGGACCAAGTGTTGCCCCAGGATTGATGCAAACCTGCTAATCGGCAAACTCCGACACCAGTCGTGCCAAACTCCACGGAGCCTCGCCGTGGCAGCCATGCCTCGCCGGGGCTCGTGAATATAATGAGGAGTGGCTCATCCGGGCGGACGCTCTTTAAGAGCCTGGGGACAGAACATCTCAGCATCCGCGAATTTGGGCGTTCGTCGGTCGTGAAACGCCGACGAACGAAACAAACGGGAGGTTTTGTCCGTTGGCTTTAAGTGCTTTACCCGAGCGCCTGCTTCGGTTTCAATGTAAGCGATCGCCATCTGGGCCATTCGCCGAAAGATCTGACGGTTCCGTCACATACGTCAATTCCGACCTTTTTCTTCTAGGCCGGGAATCATTTAGGCTCGTAAGGAATACGGAATGAATCAAGCAGCGGCCATCACACGCACGTTGCGGGAAGAGGATATCGCCGTGCTCACCTTCAATGAGCCGGAGAAGAAGGCCAATATCTTGTCCAAGCGGGTTCTGGACGAACTCGACTCCCATCTGAATGAATTGGCGGAGATGCCACTGGCGGGCCTGCTTATCCATTCCGAGAAGCCTGGGATCTTTATCGCGGGAGCGGATCTTCGGGAATTTGCCGTCTCCCTGGACATGCCGGCGGAAGAGACGGCGGCCATGTGCCGTCGGGGACGCCAGTTATTCCAAAGGTTGTCCCAGTTGCCATTTATTACCGTGGCGGCGATTGATGGAGTCTGTGTCGGTGGTGGCACGGAGTTGGCTTTGTGGTGTGATCGACGCTTGGTCAGCAATTCAAGCCATACCGAGGTCGGGTTGCCGGAGGTCAAGCTCGGCATTTTCCCCGGTTGGGGCGGCACCGTGCGGGCTTCCCGCATTCTGGGGCTGGCTAACGCGGTGGAAATGATCACCTCGGGCCAGTCGCTGTCACCAGATGAAGCGGTGAAAATGGGGTTTGCCGAGGATCAAATCGCTGCCGAACATTTGCTTTCCGCCGCCTGCCAACTCATTCGTGCCGAACAAAAAACGAAACAGTTCGAGCGCGACCGCAAGGCTTGGGATCAGCCGATCCAACTCGGGGAAACCGAATTGGCTTTTTTGGGGGCTACCGCGAGTGCCCTCATTCAATCGCAGACGAAGGGCCAATATCCCGCGCCGCTGACGGCACTGGAGGTCCTGCTCGAAGGCTCGGCGCTTTCGGCGGATGAGGCCGGAGAGTTGGAATCCCAGCAATTGGCCCAGCTCTGGGGCACGCCCGTGAACCGGGCTTTGATCAATGTCTTTTTCTTGTCGGACCGTAATAAGAAAGATTCCGGTGTCGAAAACCCAACCGACCAGGCCGTCTCGGAAGTTCGCTCCGTGGGAGTCGTGGGAGCGGGCATCATGGGGAGCGGTATCGCCGCCGCCTGCGTGAAGCGAAAGTTGCCGGTGAGCATACTCGATGCCCAACAAGACGCACTGATTCGAGGGACGCGGCACGTGTTGGAAGAGGTGGCTTACAACAAGCAGACCAAGAAAGCGGATGCGGAGCGACTGACGGAATTCGCGCCGCTGGTCAACGCCACCACGCTCGATGCGGAAGTCGCCACGTCCGACCTGGTGATCGAAGCGGTCGTGGAAAATGCGGATGTCAAGCGGCAGGTGCTCAGCCGGCTGGAAGCGGCCATGCCCGCCGAGGCCCTTTTGGCCACGAATACCTCCACGATTCCCATTGGCCGCCTCGCGGAGGGGCTGGCCCATCCCGAACGCTTTTGCGGTATCCACTTTTTTAATCCAGTTCGCAAGATGCCGCTGGTGGAGGTCATTCGCGGCGAAAAGACCAGCGACGAAACCGTCCTGCGAGCCGTGGCGTTCGCCAAAGCTATTCGCAAATCGCCGATTGTGGTGAACGATTCCCCCGGGTTTCTCGTGAACCGGCTGCTGTTCCCGTATATGAATGAGTCCTTGCAACTGCTCACCGAGGGAGTGCCGCTCAAACTGATCGAGCGCATGGCCAAACAGTTCGGCATGCCCATGGGGCCGATTACGCTTTACGATGTGGTTGGGCTCGATACGGCTTTGTACGCCGGCAAAGTGATGTGGGAAGCCTTTCCCGACCGCATTGAGGCGTCGCCTCTGTTGCTGGCCTTGGTCAAAGCGGGACGTCTGGGACAGAAGACGGGCGCGGGATTCTTTGCGTACCCAGACAGCAAAAAAGGTAAGGGCCAACCCGACCCGGAACTGGACAAGTTTTTGGAGGCCTATCGAAAGGATGCACCAACCCCGGATCAGGAGACAATCACCGCGCGTCTTTTTCTACCGATGCTGCTGGAAGCCACGCGGCTGCTGGAAGAAGGCATCGTTAGGGATGTCCGCGATGTGGATTTGGGGCTGATTTATGGCATCGGATTTCCGCCGTTTCAGGGGGGCCTGCTATTTTGGGCGGACCGCCTGGGCACGGAGAAAATCCTCGCCATGCTCAAGCCACTTGAATCCTTGGGACCCAGGTTCCAGCCCACACCGCTGCTGGACCGCATGGCCCGCGAAGGGAAAAAATTCTATCAAGAGTAAGAGCCTTGGGACAAAACGCCGCAGCATCCGCGAAATTGAGTGTCCGCCGGCCGTGAAACGCCGACGGACGAAACAATCATCAGGTTTTGTCCGTTGGCTTTAAAAACTCAACGATAAAGCAAGTCCGTCATTTCATGGACGCTTGGAGAATAACATGGAGATGAAACAAGCCGTGGTCATCGACGGAGTAAGGACTCCTTTCGGACGGGCCCATCGGGAAAAGGGCCTGTTCCGACATGTACGCTCGGATGACTTGGCGGCGGCGGTCATCCGGGCACTCATCGACCGTACGAGGATCGATCCTTCTCTTGTGGAAGATGTCATCTTTGGCAACACACAACAGCAAGGCGAGCAAGGACTGAACGTCGCCCGCACCGCGTCGCTCATGGCGGGCATTCCCGTGGAAGCGGCGGGCGCGACGATCAACCGCTTGTGCGGGTCGAGCTTGCAGGCTTTGCATCAGGCGGCACACGCCATCGCGGCCGGCGCGGAGGACGTGCATGTCGTCGGTGGTCTAGAGCATATGCACCATCTCCCCATGGACGCCGGCTTGGATCTCAATCCCAAGCTGTTTCAAAAGACGTCCAAGGGCGCGCTGCATATGGGCGTCACGGCGGAATTCTTGGCGCAAACGCAAGACATCTCCCGCGAAGATCAGGATGCCTTCGCGCTCAGCAGCCATCAAAAAGCCTCCGTCGCGTATGCCTCGGAAGAACTGGCCCGCGAAATCATTCCCATCTGGGGGCACGATGAAGAAGGGCAACGTGTACTGGCGGACAAGGACCAATGCATTCGCGACGAATGTTCCGCCGACGGGCTAGCGGCACTCAAACCGGCGTTCATGCCAGGCGTGGGCACGGTCACCGCTGGGAACAGCTCTCCCCTGAATGACGGGGCTTGTGCCATGTTGGTCATGTCAAACCAGCGGGCCCAGGAACTGGGACTCAAACCATTGGCTCGCGTCGTGGCAACCGCCGTAGCGGGCGTGGATCCCTGCGTGATGGGGACGGGACCGGTGCCGGCGACGAAAAAAGCCTTGAAGCGTGCGGGAATGACGCTCAAAGACATCGATCTGATCGAACTCAATGAGGCGTTCGCGGCCCAATCACTGGCTTGTCTGCGGATGCTCGGCGTGGAGGAAGAGAAGGTCAACGTGCGTGGCGGCGCGATCGCCATCGGGCATCCGCTGGGGGCAAGCGGGGCCCGCCTCGCGACGACGTTGGTCCACGCCTTGAGAGACCGTGACACGAACGTGGGTTTGGCCACGATGTGTATTGGAGTGGGACAGGGCATTGCAACCATTTTTGAACGAGTTGCCTAATCGACGAACCTCCGCCACAGGCACGAATCTGGTGTCGGGACGTGGGAACGTTGGTTGGGCCAGGGCAAGGTCGGTCACCCGGCCTCCGCCGGTCATGCATTACCTGGCTCCGTGCTGACTAGCGCGGGCGAATCATCGATCTCTCCAGCACGTGAAACATCATGGCCGCTTCCAATCCCCACACGTTAGTTGCACTCTGGAAAAACCGCGCCGCCGCTGATCCGGGGCGAACCGCGCTCCGATTCCGCTCTGGAGAAAAATTTCGGGATATCACCTGGCGTGAACTGGCAGGCGACGTCCACCGCGCGGCAGCCGCGCTGCAACAGCTCGGCGTGAGCGCCGGCGACCGCGTCGTCCAGGTCTGCGAAAACCGCTACGAGTGGATCGTGGCGGACTTGGCCATCCTCCATTTGGGAGCGATCGATGTGGCCGTCCATGCCGTACTTTCCGGACCGCAGATTGCGTATCAAGTTCGGGATAGTGGCGCGAAATTGGTAATCGTCTCCACGGATGAACAGGCCACGAAACTGGCCGCGCAACGCGGATCTCTGCCGAAAGAGTTAGTGTTCCTCGGACTGGATACGGTAACGAGACCGCCTCTGGAATTGAGACTCAGGCCACTTTCCCGTCTCATGGAAGAGATTTCCACCGATGAAGCGGAAAAGCTGATCGAGCTGCACGCGGCATCGGTGAAGCCGGAAGACTTGGCCACTATTCTTTACACCTCCGGCACCACCGGCGATCCCAAGGGGGTTATGCTCACGCACGCCAATCTGGTTACCAATGCCGTGACCAGCTCGCGCAATTTGGGAAAAACCCCCGATGACGTAATGCTGTGCTGGCTGCCGCTGAGCCATATCTTCGCGCGGACTTGCAATCTCTACGCCTGGCTAGAAGCAGGCTGTGAATTTGTGCTGGCAAAGAACCGGGATACGGTACTCGCTGATTGCGCCGTGAATCGTCCCACACTGTTCACGGGCGTGCCGTACTTTTTTGAGAAGGTGCATCGGCATCTAGCGGAAGCCGGTCTGGATGACACGCCGGGGAGCTTGCGGGCCTTACTCGGTGGCGACATCCGGATTTGCGTTTCCGGCGGCGCGGCCCTATCAAATTACGTCGCCGAATTTTTCGAAGCACAAGAGATCCCGATACTGCAAGGCTATGGTCTTACCGAAAGCTCGCCCGTGATTTCGATGTCCACGGAGAAGGACTACCGGCTGGGTTCGGTGGGACGGCCTCTGGCTGACGTGGACGTCCGCATCTCGGCGGACGGCGAAATCGTGACGCGGGGACCGCACGTCATGGCCGGATACTGGCAAAAGCCGGAAGACACAGCGGAAGCCGTGCAAGATGGCTGGCTTTTCACCGGCGACCTGGGGCATGTCGACAACGATGGATTTTTGTGGATCACCGGGCGCAAAAAGGAACTGATCGTCACCGCCGCTGGGAAGAATGTCGCTCCCGTCGGCTTGGAAGCGCTCCTGTGCGAAGATCCCTTGATCATGCAGGCGATGATCGTGGGCGAAGGCCGGAACTATCTCACGGCGTTGATCGTTCCCGAAATCGAGCGTCTCCGTGAAGTTTGCGAAACGGGCGTGAACGATATTTGCCTTCATCCCCAAGCCATCTCCGCCATCCAAGGTGTATTGGACGCGCGGCTTCAGAACGTGGCTGCGTATGAAAAAGTGCAACACTTCCGCCTGATTCACGAACCCTTCACCATCGAAAACAATCTGCTGACGCCGACCTTGAAGCCGCGGCGCCAACAGATCGAAACACGTTACGCCGAAATGATTCACGCCATGTACCAAAATCCCCTCGAAGAAGGGGCGGACTAAAGCGCATTTTCCGGGCGGTCCGTAACGGACTGCCTATAATGAATCGTAGGAATGCCAAATTCCACACGAACGAACAAAGCCTTCGGAGATGGATAGCTGATCTCGACGGAAGCTTGTTTTTTCCCACGAGGTATCTCTTATGAAATATGATCCGCGTGAGTCGGCAGCCGCGCCGGCGGATTCCAGCCAGGAAGCTTCTTTCGCCGAAACGGCCCTGAAATTGGGGGGCAAGAGTGCCGAGGAAGCTCAGCGGACCGGAGCCGTGGATCGCGCGGATGATCAGGTGGAAGCCCTCTTCGCTCCACGTTACCAAACGGTCAACAGTCCCGTGCACCGGGCGGTGTGGGACCGCACGTTTCCTTTGGAGTTATTTCAGAGCGCTTCCCAGGAAACTCCTGAAAAAGCCCGCCAGGTGATGCAGGATTCGTTGCAGGTCGCGCGGCGGCATCGCGAGGCGAATTCGCTCCTAGATGACCAGGGAAAGATCGCGGAACATGTGCTCCGCGAACTGGGGGAATGCGGCTATTGGGGCCTGCTCGTCTCTCAGGATTATGGTGGCTCCGGCGCCCCTTTCGCGTCCTTTGGGACGTTCCTTACGGAGATGTCCTTGCAAGATCCCACGGTGGCGGGGCTCGCTTCCGTGCATGGCTGTATCGGCGCCGTTGATCCCGTGCGCACGTTCGGGACGCCCGAGCAGAAGGAACGTTTTCTTCCCAAACTCGCTTCCGGCGAACGGCTCAGCGCCTTCGCGCTCACGGAACCAGGCGCCGGCTCGGACCTCACGGCGCTAAGCACGACGGCAACGCTCGATGGCGACAGCTACGTCGTCAACGGTGAAAAACTGTTTATCACGAACGTCACTCCGGGCCGCACGATTGGTCTCGTCTGTTTGATCGAGGACCGTCCGGCGGTGCTCATCGTGGACCTGCCCGATGAAGAAAATGATCAATTCCAACTCAAGAAGTATGGCCTTTACGCGCTGAAGCGGACCTACAACCGTGGCATCGTGTTTCGCGACTTCCGCGTGCCGGCGGAGAACCTGTTGACCCCGCCGAAGGGGGACGGGCTGACCATCGCCTATCACGGCTTAAATCTGGGCCGCGTCGCCCTCTGCGCCACGGCGGCGGGCAACATGCGGATCATGCTCGCCAGCATGCTGCCCTGGGCCAAATACCGGGAAACTTATGGCGCGCCCATCGCGACCCGCGAATTGGTTCAGCGGCGAATCGCCCGCCTCACCGGTTTTATTGTCGCCGCCGACGCACTCGTGCAGTGGTGTGCGGGCCTGATCGACGAAGGCTACCGAGGTGAAATGGAATGCGTCGTCGCGAAAATTTTCGGCAGCGAGGCGCAGAAGGAAGCCGCCATCGAGCTGTTCATGAAGACCCACGGAGGGCGGTCGTTCCTGCATGGCCATCTGTTTGGCGACCACGTGCATGAGTATTTGGCACCTTGCATTTACGAAGGGGAAGGCGAAATGCTGGGCATGGCCTTCTTCAAATCGTTGGTCAAGCAGCATGGTAAGCAGTTCTTCGAACCGATCGGCAAGGCGCTGCAATCGGCGGGAATTCGCCAGCCCAGCCCTTGGAATCCCCGGCATGCCTGGCTACTGAAAGGGGCCTTGATCCCCTACGCCAAGTGGCTCACGCGGGAAACATTGGCCCGGCCACGGAAGGCGGCATTGCCGCCCATGCCTGCGGCACTGCGGGGCTATGCGGAGTTTGCCGCCCAGCAACTACAGCGCGGGCGGCTGGAAGTCAGCAGCGCCATGCGGCGGCATCAATTGGCCTTGGCGGACCGGCAGTGCCGCATGTCCCAACTGTCCCACCGGCTGCAAACTGCAATCTGCATGCTCTGCACGAGCCTCTACGCGGCCCGCCAAGAGGATGAAATCATTCGCCAGGCGGCGGAGGTTATGTGCCGTGAGTTGCAGGCCCAACTGACAGGAGAAGCCCTGGGTGATCGGGACTTCCGTGCCCAGCGCAAGCTGGGCGAAGCAGTCGCCGAGGGCGGATTCAGCTCGATCGCGAATCTCCACCCGGACGAAATTCTGATGCCGTACAAATAACTTCGGGGGAAGTTCACCGTGGCGGCGGCATCTTCCTGCCCACGAATGTGCGGTGGACAAAATAGGCTACGCTGCCCAGCGCGAACGTGATGGCAGCGCCGACGACGTCCTTAGGAACGTGATGCTCGGCTTCCATGGAATCGTTGTACATTTTTACTCCTGCCACGACGAACGTGCTAACCACGTAGACCACTGGCAGGAAGAGACTGGCTTGCCGCGGTGCCCGCGAACGTACTCCGGGTAAAAAAAGACAAGCCGCCGAGCAGGCCGCCGAAAGGGACAGCGTGAGGCCCAAATAGGAAAGCAGCTCTTCCGGCGAGGTGATCCTGACCAGCAGGATCGCGATGGCCATTTGCAGCGCGATGGCGATTCGCGGCGTATCGCTCTGGAAACTTAGCCACTGCGGAAGGAAACCATCGTCCGCCATCTTGGCGTAGACCCGGGGGCCCGCCATCATCATGCTCAGCACGGAAGTGAGCAGCGCCAGCACGATGGTCCAGCGGACCAATCCGGCAAAGAGATCTCCACCGAGCGCGTGCGCCGCCACCGCTGCCACGTCCACCTGGCCCGCGATGGCTTCCGGCGGCGGAGCGTAAACGAACACGGTATTGAGCAGGAGATACAGCACGCAAACCAGCAGCGTGCCCAGCCAGAGTGCTCTGGGAGCGATGCGTTCCGCGTCCCGTGTCTCCGTGGCAACATACACCGCTGCGTTGAAGCCAGAATAACTAAGAGAAATCCACACCAGGGAGCCGGCGAAAGCTGCCGCGAAGTTCCAGGCATTTCCGCTCACTGCCTTCGCGAGTCCTTCATCGTGCCAGTCATAGCTTGGAGCAAACCACGCGACGAGGGCCAAGAAGCCACAAAGCAGCGTGAGCTTGAATACTACCGCCAAGTTTTGCAACCAAGCTCCGGACCAAGCGCGGATGCCGTGTAAGATGCTAGCGACGACGATGACTCCCATGGCCAAGGCATCGTCCGGAAGCCAATCCGGCTGCGTACTAGCGGGCAAAACATAATCCTCTAGTGCCGTAGCTGCGTAGGCCATGGCTCCCGAAAAGCCGGCGATGAGAGAGACCCATCCGGCAATAAACCCCAACAGAGGATGGGCCGCTCGGGACAGGAACAGGTATTCTCCACCCGATTCAGGCATGAGCCGAGCCAATTGCCCGTAGCTGGCCGCGCCGGACAGCGCGATCAGGCCGCCGACTCCCCAAGCGAGAACCACCCACAGAGGATCGCCAAGCGCTTGCAGTGTGTATCCGGAGGTCGTGAAGACACCGGCCCCCACCATGTTCGCCACGACCAGCAGCGTGAGCGTCCATGGCCCAAAGGGTTTCGAGCTAGTGGACAAATTTGTCACTCCTGCTTGTCGAAGGGCTGTTGTGGCCAAGGCGAAGGCAAGAGTTATACTCTAATCCGCGTTTCGATTGGATGCGGCAAAAACTGACTGTCCGATGATGGAAAGAGGAACTACCAAAGGGCCTCTCACTCCAGTGACACGCGGATGTCCAGCATGGCGTGCGTGGCCTTTGTGAAAGCTCTTGGCGAACATGAATCCGTTGAAATACTCCCAGGACGCGAATGCTAGCGAAACGGCCTCTGACACGCCCACCTCATCCAAAACTACGGTTTCAAACTCTGATCCAGATCGTTTTCGTTGGCGCGGCCTTGGGGAGTTAGCTGGCCTTTGTGGCTTGGTGTATCTGCTGTACGGGGCCTGCGAAGCACCGAGCTATGTGTCTTTGTACGTGGGCGCCCTGCTCGTCCTGGAGTTCGCGCGGCAAGTCTTGTTTGGCGAGGGATTCCGGCCAAGGCTTTCGCCCGTGTTGGCGTGGTGGTTGGCGTGGTCGGTCGTGGCCGTCTACCTGCTGGAGCAAATCGGGTTATGGCAAAATATCAGGCTTTATGTACCGGTCAAATTATTTGTCTTCATGGTCGCGACCATTCCCGGTTTGATTCTCGGTTACCTATTCGTGGGCATCAGGACCACCATTCGCAGGTGGAAAAAAACTGCCGCGACCGACGTTCGTAATCCGATCCCAGAGAAAGTGCTGGATGGCAGCGTTCCCCAGTACAAAACGGAGGTCCCGTACCGCATGCCCGCGCGATTCGGACTGGGTATGTTGCTGACGCTGACCTTCCTCTACGCGCTGCTGTTCGGCGTTTTTCGCGCGACGGGGGCGCCGGAATCCGTGCCACTATTCATCGGCATTTTGCTCGCTCTGGTCGCCGCCGGGCAGGCTCTCATTTATAAGGGCGAAAGGCCACGCTTCGCGTCTATCCTCGTGGGCTGGGCGGCATGGTCGTTGTTTCTCGCGTTTCTGTGGTGGCACAATGGCTTGTGGCCATTTCCCAGGCTGGTGTGGCCAGTGAAGCTGTTCCTGTTCTCATTCTATACCCTGCCCGGCATCGGAATCGGATACGCGGCAGGAGGCTGCGTGGCAGGGATCTTTCTTGTCGCCGACATGGCGGAGGACTACCTCTTCGCCCGCTGGCGGCGGCGAGGATCGGAACAGCCCGGTGAGCAGGCTTCCTAAAATCGCGGCCGGGCGAACTTCAGGTCCGCGTGCTTACCACGCGGTGGAAGCGGAGTTGCACTTCTCCCTGCACGACGCGGCGGACACCTTCCACCAAACAGCCCGGCTCGTTGTCCTCTTGGCCGAGCCGGATAATTTCCTCCAGCTTCGTGCTGGGCGGCACGCTGAAGGTCGATTGAAAGATGAACTGGTTGCCGGCGTCCAGTTCCGGCACGATGAAGTGGCACGTCGCGCCGTAGGTGAGCATCCTTTGCGAAAAGGCGTCATGGTAAGGACGCATGCCGGGAAAGCCTGGCAGTAGGCCGTGGTGCAGGTTAATGATCCGCCCACCAGCGAATTTCCAACAGATTTCCGGCGGCAGAATCCGCATGTAGCGGGCCAGAATGATGTAATCGACCTCGTATTCGTCGCACAACGCGGTAAAGCGTTCATTGTCTGGATCACCGCGCTCGTCGCCGATGTACTGCCAGTCGACGCCAAACTGCTCGGCGATGGACCGGCAGCGGACACGATTGCTAATCATCACGGCGGGCTCGGCGGGGATGATGCCGTCCCGCATGCCACGCAGAAGTGCCAGTGGAGTTTCTGGCCTGAGCGAGGTGCAAATTGCCAGGCGTGGCCGGCGGGCACGCTCCTCCGGGGACCACACCCGCACGGACAATTCCTTGAGGCGCCCGATTTCGGTGAGATCCCGCCGGGTATCGGCCAGCCGGGACTCCTCCAAATCCAGACGCACGAACATGGCGAACAGGGAATGTTCGTCGTGGTCATACATCTGGATTTCGGCGATATTGGCGCCTTGTCCGGTCACGTAGTGGATGATGGGGTCGGCCAGCCCGCTGTGGTCCGGCCCCACCGCCGTCACGACCATTTTCATGGGAATTCCGCTCACGCGGAGCCTTTGCATTCGTGGATGAAGCGGAACAACGAAACTGTTCCCGCCACCGCCGCTAGTCTTCCAAGTCTTCGATCACGACATCCGTATGCGTTACGAACACGTCATCCTCGATATACGTGCGCGCGGTGATCGTTTTCAATGTCCTGAGGACGTCCATCACGGTGCCAAGCTGGGACATCATCGCTTCCAGTTGATTCGGATCAGACGCGAAATCCTCCAGCATGCCGAAGTTGGCGGCTTGCGTAATCGCGTAGCGGACCCAAGGCTCGGCGATGTGGAGGCTCGCCTCCCAATCACAGAACACGACCTGCCCTAGAGGCAATTCGGCGGCTTTCGCTAGGAAGCGGGCCGATGGGGAATCTTCCTTGAAAAGCCGCTCGGTGTGGGCCTTGCTAAGTGAGAAGACCACCACGGAATCACTCACGCCCAAGTTCGGCATGACCCGCTCATCGATATAATATTGCTCCCAGGGATACCAATAATCGGTACCGCCGGCGAGCGGTTCCGAGGAGGGCTTGGGAATCTGAATCTCTGGAATTTCGTCGGGCGCCACTTCGTGCATTCCGGCCAAGGCTGCGTTGATGATTTCCCGCATCTCGCCCAAGGATTCTTGAACCGCCTGGCCGTCATTGGTTTCGCAGACGATGCCCAGTTCAGGCAGGCCAAGGGGGCCATCCGGCGGAGGCAAGAACATCGAGGGCTGTTCGGATTCCAGCTTGGCATCCAGCACGATCGCGGATTCTCCCGGAGACATCGCGGGAAACAGCTTGTTTCGCAGTACGTCTCCCAACTTCTCTAGGGCGGGAAAAAGGATGGCAATCGCTTGTTCGGCCTGTTCACGTTCTTCGGAATCCGGAATTTGTGGCAAACCGATCTCTTCGATCCCCCACTTGGCCAACCGTACAATCCGCCCCAAACCGTCGAGCAACTCCGGCGGATTGACGCTGCGTCCCACTTGCGCGAAGAGCGGATTTCCTCCCACATGTTTCAATAGATCCAACGGCTCCGAGGCTTCGAACAGAGGATTCGTGCCCCAGTTATAAGTGTCGCTGGCGTACCCGTAATCGGTGCGGTATTCCGCCACGAGCAGCGTACCGGGTTCGGGAATCACCTCGATCATCGAATCCAGGATACCGTCGATCTCCGTTCGCAGGTGCTCGCCCTGTTCCTCCGTCAGATAGCCGTTCTCGACCGCCTGGGGAATCCCTGCTTCCGCCGCTTCTTTCAAGGATTCCAAGTCGCGTTGGCCACCGGAAATGCCCTGTAGAAACTCTCCATTGACATAGGCCACGCTGGTGATGGCTTTTCCTTCCAGGTGATCCAAGCGATGCAACTCTTCACGTGTGCCGAGGCTCTCGCGGCTGTCCCATTGCTCCAAGTGTTCCCAGGACGGTCCGACCGAAGCCACGACGTACCCGTCACGAATTCCCAGCGCCAACGTGAAGGTCAGCGTTTTTAACTTCGCTTCCAGCACGTCCAGCGATCCGGTTTCCTCCTCCAATTCTTCCCAATCGATCTCTTCCCAGGGAACCAATTCGCCGTCCAGTTCCAGGGTCAGGAATTGCTCACCGGCGATGTCCACCGTGCTGAAACGCCCGGTCAGTTCAGGCACCTGCATGAGCGCGGTTTCCACGATGATCGCTAACCGCTGAAGCTGCGTGCGGGCTCGGTCCAAGTCGGAAACTCGGAAGGCCATCACGAACTCGGGAACCTGAATCATTTCCTGATGTTCGTTGAGGGCGGCCAAAGCCAATTGGGCTTGATACTGCTCGTTGTTGAGTGCGGACAAATCGCCTGAGACGACCGCCATCATCGGCCCATACTGCACGGCGTTATTCACGAGAATGGCCAATTCGGTGAGGTCCGCGATTTCCTGGCTGCCGTAGAACACGATTTCGTGCGAAACCATGTCCTGGAGCAGAGCAAGCAACTGTTGGTTTTCCGGCAGCCGCATGACTTGCCGCGCCACGTACAATTGCCCTGCCGGATCCTCCATCTGCTGCTGCGCCGTGGCCATGACTTGTTGCACGAGAGGCAAGCCCTTGAGCTTGTTCCAGGCATTGCTAGCGACGAGCGATTCAATCTGCTCGTCAATGCGCAGCGATGTGGTATAAATGGCCGCATCCGCTGGGACCCACCCCAAGGAGGGCACGTCAATCTCCGCTTGAGCGGCTCTGGGCATTCCCAATGCCGCGATGGTGCATCCCAACAAAATGCCGCGAAATGCGCTCCGGCGCGCGAAACACATTGGTCCGACGACTTCTCCCGACATGGGGCTTCCTCCTCACATGATTTCAGGGTTTACCGGCCCACTCAGGTCCGGCGACACGGTTGCTAGACCGTGCCATGGTTATATCGTTCGGCGGAGAAAAATCTTGCCCTCCGCTGTGTAACCAATTGATTTCTTTGCCGCTTTTACTTGCCAAGCGGACTTCACGCTCGCTCCGCCACGTCCGTTTGGGGGGTATGCGGCAGATCCAATGTGTGGGCGGGGACCATTTCCTGTTTTTCTGTGTCCCAGGCCATCATCCGGCCCGAGCGCCAAGATTCATTTGCCATGTTCACCGCCACGACTCCGGCGATCCCCAGTTCCGCCGGGCAACGCAGTGGCTCGCCTTCCCGCAGATGGCGATGCAGATTCGAGTGATGCAAATGGATATCCTCGGCCCCCGACTTTTTGTGGCTGGCGAGGATTTTGCCGTCTTTGTCCTTGGCCACCCAGCCATCTCCCGTGAAATACATCGTGGCCCGGTATCCTCGGATCAAATGGTCGATGCCCACGCGATTGCTCATCGTCCCCAACACATACACCGTCATACCGCGTGGGTACTCACAGATCATTTCGAAATTGTCAGGCAGATCGCGTCCGTCCGGCCATTGCCAAATTCCCCCCATGCCGACAACCCTGCGTGGATACGTGAGGTCGCAGGCTTTCATGATCCGTGTGATGCGATGGATGAAGAGGTCGGTAGCAATTCCACCGGAATAAGCGGAGTAGCACCGCCATTCGAAATAATGGTGCGGGTTCCAATCGACCTGCGGCGCGTTGCCCAGCCACGCCTGCCAATCGAGCCCTTCAGGTTGGGGCATGGATTCGTCGAGGTTGGGGTTTCGCCAGGGGCCTTGATTGTAACGGCGGACATATTCAATCTGTGCTTGCACGACCTGCCCCAGTAACCCTTCCCGAATGGCCTGCCGCGCGGATTCATAGCTGTCATCGGACATGCCCTGCACACCGACTTGCAGCGGCAGGCCCGTCTCCTGCTGCTTTCGCAGGACGGCCAGCCCCTGGGGAATGGTATGCGTCATGGGTTTCTCACAATAAACGGCCTTGCCCGCGTCCATGGCGTCGATAGTCATCCGGGAATGCCAATGTTCCGGCGAGGCGATCGTGACGTAATCAATTTCGTCGATGTCCAAGACTTTACGGTAGTCCATGAAAGATTTGTCCGCGCCGACTTTTTTCGCACCGTCTTCCGCGCGTTTCCGCCAGCAATCCGCCACGGCGATCGGTTGCAGATTGTTCTTTTCCTTCAAGTCGGCAATGGCCCCTAAGTGGCCCGACCCCATGCCGCCCACGCCAATAAAACCGATGCGGATGCGGTCATTGGCCCCCGTCACGCGGGCATAACTCTTGGCGGTCCAGGCCACTGTGCCCGCCGCTAAACCGGCTTGGTGCAGGAACCCTCGTCGTGTCACGGAAGATGTATTCGTCATCGGTTTTTCTCCAGGGGGGAATCATCGCCAAATGCGATGGCAGGATTGCGAGCAGCCTTGTACAACGTGGAGTGAAGTGCCTTGTTTCCAGCATCTTATGTCGCTTCCGCCTTCCAGTAAAAGGGTGGAAGAACTTTTTGATGAAATAGCCACACGATGCTTCGCCCTTGAAAATCAACGATCCAATATGCTGGAACATCCGCGCAACCCAAGATAAGCCCTGTTCGACGCTCCTTCGAGATGCTCACACGTCGCACTTCTCGATGAAGCGCAGGAAAAATCCTTTCTTGGATCGCTCGACCGTCAAGTATTCATGTCGCTCCAGCGGAATTGCCTAGGCAAAGACCATGTTGCCGGATTGGAAATGGCTTACCAGCGACGAAGGTGAACCCTGGATCCGCTTCGCCGAGGAGTCGGGGCCGAATTCCGTGCAAACCGTGACCACATTGCGAAAAAAACTCCCCGCGAGTCGCGCCCGATTGGTGTGTGAACAGGCGGCGCTGCGGCACAAAGCACGGATCAAATTCCCCAGCCAAACCGATATGTTCTACACACCAGTCGTGCTGGAACAATCCACGGATGAAGTGGTTGCCCGCTACAAGGCGAGGCGATTCGCTGGATTCGAATCCGTCGCGGACCTGTGCTGCGGCATTGGCGGTGATCTCTTGGCGCTTCGTGAGCAAGCACCGGTTTGGGGCATCGAAAAGGATCGTTCCGTCGCTTGGTTCGCCGCGATGAATTGCCGCCGTGCCGAGGCGCAGCGCCTAGGATATCCCGCGCGTGTCTGTGTCGCGGATGCGTCGGTTTGGCCCGTGGATCGTGTAGCAGCCTGGCACGTCGACCCAGACCGGCGTGCCAGCGGTCGGAAAAGCCTACAGCTTACGGCCGCTCAGCCGTCCGGTCACGACATTGACCGGATGTTGGCCGAAAACCCTCACGGAGCCATCAAACTCGCGCCCGCGAGTGGAATTCCGCCGGAATGGACAGCTCATGCGGAACTGGAATGGATCAGCCACCGACGGGAATGCCGCCAATTGGTCGCCTGGTTTGGGAAGCTTGCCAAGCATCCTGGCCAACGCCTGGCCACAAAATGCGTTTCCGATGGAGATTTCGCGAGCTTTTCAGGCACACCTGGAAAGAACCACCGCATCACTCCGCAAGTTGGTAAATTCGTGTATGAGCCCGATCCCGCCATTCTAGCCGCTGGATTGGCGGGCGCGCTCGCGGACGAACTCGATCTTAGCTTCTTGAGGGAAGGCGGCTCGTATCTAACGAGTCATCGCCAAGTGAAACATCCAATAATCTCGGGATTTCGCGTGTTGGAGGTCTTTGCCTGGAACCGAAGGCGCCTAAAAAGTTATTTGGAACAACATCAGCTCGACGTCCGCGAAGTCAAACAGCGGGCCACTTCCGTCGAGCCCCAAGATTGGCTCAAGGAATTGCGGCGCGGAGAAGGAACTCCCGTTTCGCTCATTGTCACCCGTGTTCACGACGGTCGAGTGGTGCTGGTTTGCCAACGCCTCGAAGGATCAGAGTTCAGCCAAGAAACAACATCCTCATGAGTATGTTGAAGCAATTTCAAACCCTTGACATGACCATTGGGAAGGACGCTTCGGCTTGCTGCTGGATGGTTTTCACAAAAGCTTTTGGCCAAATAGATTACGGCAATCATTCGAGTCGGAGGCACATCGCCAGTAGAAGCGAAAGATTCGCGAGAATCGAAAAACCTTGACCAACTGTTTCGCGGCGGGGAGAATCAAGAATGGTCGGCATGTGTTTCATCTTGAGGATTTTTCCCGTTCGTGATTTTGGTCCGCTCCCGGTCGAGGTCTCTCGGTTTAGACATGCGGATTGATCGTCCTCGGCGATCGCTTCCACAAGGAACCGTATGTAGACTTTCTCCATAATGGGCGTGGTGGCGATATGGATTCGCCTTATCCAAGAAGAAAGCGGCCCAAGGGCCAGTAAATCCAAGATGAACACGTCGGCGAACCTGGTGAAGGACGATTCGCAGGGAGGGCGCGTGGCCAGCATGGCAGGCGTCCATTTGACAGTCGGACGCCTCCATGAACCGTTCCTGGCACAAGTCGCGACCTCGGCAGGCGGTGCATCCGGCCAACCAGGAATTCTTGCGCATTCTTGGCCTGAAAATTCCCTTCACCGAAGAAGATCTCAACGAAGCTTTTCGTCTAGCCGCGAAAACCCACCACCCCGATATCGGCGGTGATACCAAGGAATTCATCCGCCTTCAGCAGGCTTACGACCAGGCGCGACAATATCTCCGTCAGCCCATGGTGATGCGGGCGGCGCCACGTGCTGAATCGACACGGTCGCGACCGCCTCAGCGTCCTGCCCGGAAACCAGCCCGCATTCGTGTCCCTCTGGCTCCCATCACGGCACGCTGGAAGCTATTTCGGCGGCGGTCCAAATGGCTCCTCGCGGGAGCGTTTGGCCTGGCCTGGTTGATCTCCACGCTGGTGGTCCTGCAAGTTCTCAATTGGAATACCGAACGCAAGATCGTGGACTTGGGAGGAGAATTTCATGTCACATCAAGCGGCGAACCGGGTTTGACCCTCCGGGACACCGGCGCCACGGATGAGAACTTGGCCCTTTTGAAAGGCCAACGCCAGCTCGCGAGTCTCGATCTCAGCGGAACGGCCGTCTCCGACCAAGGACTTCGTCAATTGAGACGGATGAAAGCGCTCAAAGACTTAGATCTGAGCCGTACGAAGGTCTCCGACAATGGCCTGAGGTATTTGTTGGAACTGTTCAACCTCCGCGAATTACGCTTGGACGATACCCAAATCTCCGACCGAGGGCTGGTTTTGCTGAGTGAGTTAAAAAACCTAAATCGGCTCTCCGTGCGGGCCACGAATACCTCCGATGGAGCGATTCAACGACTTTCCGAAAGCATTCACGTCGATTGGGACGGTCCACCCATGCCCACGGGCGGCATCGGCAGCTACGACAGCGAGTGCTTTGAATTTTCTGGACACAACGGCGTCTGCATTCCCTGGCCCATCCATGACATCCTTATCGAGGACATGACCTCGGGCTACCTGGCGAAGCTCGGTGTGAGGAATCAATCGCGCCAGGTCGATCCAAGTTCGGAACCGAGCCGAGTTGTATCAAGTTCGTCGCCACCACCTTCACACATCAATGAAAAATCGGCAAGCATTAAAGAGGATTCCTCTGCCAAGCGGAATGCACGGTCGGGCTCCCGGCGTAATTCAGGCACGATAGTTCCACTGGTTTATCGGGCCGGTGAAACGCTGCTGCCTTCCTCGCCAACTTTGCCGTTGACTGCGGCCCCCTCGATTCGCGAGGAAAACCTCCCACATTCCGCGCGTGCGGGATCCAGCGAATTACGGCTGGCGACTTCAGATACAGCTTCCGGCCCCGGAATGGACGGCACGACGAGGGTACAAAGGTCGCGGCTTTCCCTCCGCCCGCCCGACTATAACCGCCAACAAAAGCTGCCTACGACATGGGGCGGCGGCATCCGCCGGCGTGAATCCACGGCAAGCCACGCCTGGCAACCGGTGTTCAATGCGGGAACCTACCGCGCGTTACGCAGCCGGTTCGGCCCCGGTGACCGGCTCCCATGGACCCATCCCGATTATGTGTCCCACGCCTTGCAAGAAAGTCAAACCGGCAAACTCGATCCAGTATCGACTCTGCAAACTCCCCAGCCACTGTTACCTTTTCTGACGCGTCCAGCCAGTTCCTACGTCGATCCCTTCGAGACCCAAGGCGCGGCACCCATTCGGTCCCCCATGGAAGCGTTGCGCCCGTTGGCGGATGTCTTGCAGCGGCCGGCGACGTTCGAGCCTGCGACTCGCTTGAAGTTGGATCGCTCCGCTGCACCAGGCCCCGTAATGAATTGGCGTGACGATGGGCGCACTTGGCCGAATGACTTGAAACCGCCTCCGCCGCAGGCCAATTGGCCTTAACGAAAAATCTTCGTGAAATCCATGATTTGGTCCTCTTGCTTACGCACTTCAACTCGCACCTCGGCCACGATGACGCGCGCCGTGGCTGACCACACTATCGGTCGGAGTTTTTGTGTTGGGCGGGCCTTTCGGGGAATATGTCTACCATTGGCGGTTTCGTTCAACATCTTCTGGACAAGGCCGGTAGCTGGCGAAAATCCAGAAGTGCCTGAGCCATCAGCGGCGGAGAATTTGTTATGTCTATCCCATTCTGATCCGGAACCGCTTCCCGTTCCGCAAGCGCTCGTTCCCCATCATGCGGAATCGCATACCTGGGCACCGCGTCGGCGGTTCGGGCCGGTGTCGCATGCCCGCGTGGAGGCTTGGCAACGTTCCGTTCATCCGGAGCCACTCGAAGCCCGATTCTACGGCGGCGTGCCCTTCTATTACCCGTACGCCTTTGGACGAGTCTTTTATCGAAGCGCCTACGGATGGCCGTACCGCAACCCGCGCGGCTTCGGCACTCGTCTGCCGGCCTACCACGGCACCTATCCTATTCCCTGGTAATACCTTCCGACGACCCCTCGTACTCAGCGAGGCTCTTCAACTCTCCTATCCAGCCGGGGATGCCACGGGGCGGACCACGGAGAACTCGCTTTCCGTCAACCGTTGACAAACGGTCACTTCCGCCCAGCAGACTATGTGTCTAATTATTTTTTCGCAAAAATTTTGCCAAAAAACATTGATTCTGGTACGTTAGCGGCATCGTGGCTCAATCTAATGGGTCCACGCACCTCATTCTTGGATTCATTGTGTTTTAGGAGAGTCCTATGTCCACGTTCCGCCGCAAAGGATTCACGCTCGTTGAGCTACTCGTGGTGATTGCCATTATCGGGGTGTTAGTGGCGCTGCTGCTGCCCGCGGTGCAATCCGCCCGGGAAGCCGCCCGCCGTATGCAATGCGTGAATAACCTCAAGCAACTGGCCCTGTCGCTCCACAACTACCACGACCAGCACAAGGCGTTCCCGCCCGGAATGCAGTATGACCAAGGGGAAAACGTCCAAGTGAGCGACAATTTCCGCCCGAATTGGATCATTCTTGTGCTCCCCTTCATGGAACAGCAGGCCCTGCAAGATTCGTTTAATCTGAACGAAATCATTTCCGCTCCCGTGAATCGTCAACCGCGTGGCGTCGAGATTCCCTCGCTGGTTTGTCCGTCTGATACCGGGCACAACATCAAATACGCGAAGGAAGGTACCGAGGGAGACAACTGGGCTCGAGGGAATTACGGCTCGAACGGGGCCTTGGAGCACACCGACGATGCCGAAGAGAACTGGGGAGATCCCCAAAAAACGGGGGTGATGTCCTTGAATCGGTCCTTGAGCATTGCCGAAATCAGCGACGGGACCAGCAACACCATGTTGCTCTCCGAATTGCGTGTTGGCTTGTCCAGCCGTGACCGTCGTGGGACTTGGGCCATGGGGACAGCGGGAGCCAGTGTTATCACCATGCATGGATTCGGCGGCGATGCCAATGGTCCCAATCCCTGCAACGGCAGTTCGGACGATATCGAGGACTGTAACTGGATCACACAAAATGATCCTGGGCTGGGTGCGCTCGAATCCGAATGCATGACTTGCTGGGAACCATGTAACAGCCACCAGGCGGCGCCTCGCAGCCGGCACCCGGGCGGCGTGCATGCCGCGCTCGGCGATGCCAGCGTGCAATTCGTGAGCAACTTCGTGGAGACCACCGGCTCGTTTGGCGGCTGCTGTTCCGTGTGGGACCGCTTCTGCTCCAGCCAAGATGGTATCGCCATCGACATGACCCGAGTCATCGGACAATAACGCCTTTTACCGAGCACTTGCCCGAACGCTCGACACTCGAGGTTCGGAGCATTACGCTTGGTTTTGGCTGATTCTCACGAAACCCATCAGCCGGCTCTCGCGAGCAGGGTTGGTGGGTTTCGTTTTGCGCGCGATCATGTGGAAACTCACCTGGCGTTTACCATGAAGCAAAAAATCTTTTCATTTGGTGTGGCAGTCGGGCTTCTTCTGGCGAGCGCCACCGGCTGCCAAGATGCCGGCAGCGTCTCGGCACAGCCGCCGACTGAACAACCAACGCGGTCACAAAAAGTCCCGGAGCCCGATGTCCAGCCTGAGAGCACGGAGCATACTGCCGAGCCCAAACGGGTAGAAAATCGCCTAGCGAAGGAAACCAGCCCTTACCTGTTGCTGCACGCGCACAACCCAGTCGATTGGTATCCCTGGGGCGAGGAAGCGCTGGAGCGTGCGCGGCAGGAGAACAAATTAATTTTCCTCTCCATCGGCTATTCGAGCTGCCATTGGTGCCATGTGATGGAGCGGGAATCGTTCATGGATCCGGAAATCGCCGACTACATGAACGAGCACTTCGTCTGCATCAAGGTCGATCGCGAGGAGCGGCCCGACGTGGACCATGTGTATATGACGTCTCTGCAGATTTACTATCAGCTCAATGGCGTGCCACAAGCCGGCGGCTGGCCCCTCTCCATGTTTTTAACTCCCGCAGCGGAACCTTTTTTCGGCGGCACCTATTTTCCGCCGCGCGCCGCGCGTGGTCGGCCTGGGTTTCTCGACATATTGCAGCATATCGCGCGATTGTGGGAGCAAGAGCCCGAGCGCATTCTGAAGACCGGCGCGGCGCTAACAGGAGTCGTGTCGCAATCCCTCGAAGCGGTGCCCGAGGAGGCCACTTCCCAATTCGCGGTCAACCCCACGGAGACCTTGAATTCGCTCTTCGAACAGTTCGATCCCGAGCATGGTGGGTTCGGATACAACGCGTCCGATAGCCGGCGTCCGAAATTTCCGGAACCTTCCAACTTGGCATTCTTGCTGGACTACCATCGCCGGAACAAGGACGAGAAATCCCGCGAGATGTTCCTCAAAACACTAGAAGAAATGGCGGCGGGCGGGATTCATGACCACATCGGCGGAGGCTTTCATCGCTATAGCACGGACCGATATTGGTTGGTCCCGCATTTCGAAAAGATGCTCTATGACAATGGCCAACTGGCGACCGCCTACGCGGAAGCATACGTCCTGACCGAAAACGAGGAATTCAAACTGGTCGCCGAAGCCCTGTTGGAATTCGTCGCGCGAGAACTTCGGGATGAGCAAGGCGGTTTTTTCTCGGCGCTGGACGCGGAGTCCGAGGGCGTGGAGGGCCGATTCTACGTATGGACCGAGGAGCAATTAAAGCAAACCCTCGATGAAGAAGCGTTCGCCCGGTTTCAGAAGGTGTATACAGTGAATGGCCAGCCCAATTTCGAAGGGGAGTATTTCATTCCCGCGCCGCAAGAGTCGCGGCAAGTTCTCGCCGAAGAGCATGGCGAAAGCTTGGCCGATCTAGAGGCACGTCTTTCGCCATTAAGGCAGCGTCTATTGCAAGTCCGCGCGGAGCGGTCCCGGCCACTCATGGACACCAAAATCCTCACTGCCTGGAATGGCCTCATGATTCGTGGCTTCGCCGATGCAGGCCGCATTCTGGAGAACGATGAGTATGTACAATACGCGGAAGAGGCGGCGAGTTTCGTCGCCGAGAATCTGCTCACCGAACAAGGCCGGTTATTTCGTACATTCGCCGGCGGCTCCGCGAAGCTGAATGCCTACTTGGACGACTACGCCTTCCTGATCGACGGGCTGATCGCGCTACACCAGGCCACGGCAGATCCCAGGTGGCTGGAACTGGCTGGTAAGCTGATGGAAGTGCAAATCGAGCAATTCTGGGACGAACAGCGCGGCGGGTTCTTTTTTACTTCGCACGATCACGAAAAGCTGATCGCCCGTGGCAAAAACGCCGTGGATAGCGCGCTCCCTTCGGGAAATTCCATCTCCGTGCTGAATCTCATCTACTTGGCACGGCATCTGGATCGGCCTGAGTACTTGGCCCGCGCCGAGGAAGCCATTCAAGCTTTTGCCCCGCGTTTCCCCGACATGCCGGGCGCCATGCCTCGGTTGGCCATGGCTCAAGCCGCGCTAGAAGAGGCGCGGTCCTCCAAGTCAGTTTCAGAGTGATTCGATTTCCAGCGATTGATTTCGCAGGAATTCCTGAATCTCTTCGGCGGTAAATACGCTCTCGGTCGCGCCGACGTGCCGTACGCAACTGGCGCCGGCGGCGGCCCCCCAGCGGAGGCATTCCCGCGTGTCCAAATCCCGGCAACTGGCCGCGATAAATCCGGCCACGAACGCGTCCCCCGCGCCGGTGCCTCCCACGAAATCCATGGGAAACGTGCCGGCCCGCAGCCGTGTGTTTTCCGTGGCGAGCAGGCAGCCGGCCGTCCCTTGCGTGATCACGATCGTTTTGGCTCCTGCACGCAAAAAACGTTCGGCCTGATCCCAGGGATCCTCCTGTCCAGTGAGTGCTCGGGCTTCATCGTCGTTGGGTAAAAAGACATCCGTGTGCTCCAGGACGGGCTCCAGGGCGGACCAATAATCCTCAGTCGAAGGAAGGACGACATCCAGCATCGTTTGCGTACCCGCCTCGCGAGCGGCCCGAAACACTTCCGCTAGGCCATGGGGATCGAGCGCCGGCAACAGCAGATAGCCGCCGACATACAGGACCCGGCATTCCCGAGTCTGTTCCAGCGGAATGTGTGTGTGCAGAAAGCGGGCATTGGCTCCGATGGCGTGGATGAAGCGGCGGTCCTCGCCCTGCACGTTCACGATCAACGTTCCGGAGGTCTCCGCGTCTGGCAATTGGTGAATCTGATCGGTCCGCACGCCCCGGCGGGCAAGCTCCGCTTTGATGTAGTCGCCAAAGGGATCGGCGCCGACACAGCCGCACAGCGCTGCCCGCGTTCCCAATCGCGTGAGATCCACCGAGACGTTCGCCGCGCAGCCGCCAATGCTCAGCGGGAGCGATTCGCTGAGAATCAATTCGCCGGCCCGGGGGACATGATCGATGGGGTGGCACAAATGATCCGCCACCAGAATCCCCACGCACAGACAATCCAAGGATGCATTCATGGGTTATTCAAAAGTTCGCATATCTGTTCAACGAAACGCAGGTAACCCCGTTTGGTTCGCGCCAGATCCGTTGTACGCTGCCAGATCACCACGAAACCGTTGTATTCCTCTTTCCGCCACATGGACCCGAAAAGCAGCAGGAAGTCCGAAGTATTTTCGAACTCGAGGGAACTGACGCAGTGGATCGCGCCCGGTTCTACCAAAAACGCGCCTGTTTGGTGAGCCATGGCATACCAAGTTTCGGCGATGTTTTCCGTGGTATCGGCCATGTCTTGGCCGAGTTTTTCGATGCCGGTTTCACAAATTTTTTGAGGACGATTGGCCGAGTCCGTGATCCAAATCTGGCCCGCATGGGCAGCGAGCGAAATCACCAAGCGGTGCAGCAACGTTTCGTAGAAGGCTTCATCGTGATCTAGGTGCACTGCATCGACCGCCACCCAATCCACAAATTTTTGAATTTCAAATTTCGGTTCCAATATCGGGTTGTAAGCAAGAGGGTCGTTTTTCCAGAGCAAACTGCCGCAAACCGGGCAGCTGGCGTCACCGGTTTCCGGTGAATATTCGATCGCCGCTTCGGCCTGGCAATGAGGGCATCTCGTGGGAAACCCTTCCGGAGTGCGGGACGAGACGTTCATGAACACACCGCCGCGAAGTACCTGCCGCGAATTCAACGAAAAACAGTCGTTGACGCTGATTATAGGCGAATTTCGCACACAAAGTGTGCGGAGAGGAGCCCGCGATGCCTAGCCGAGGGAAGATTTTGACGACTGGCTGATCCGTTCGGCGAGCGCGGCGATGATGTCGTCGTAATCCGGCGTGGTGGAGGAGATGTGGAATTCACGCGTCTCCGAACCGACCACGTCGATACGGATCTCGATGCGTGCTGGAGGTAATTCCTCGGCCACGCGGTCGGCCCATTCCACGAAGAACAGCCCGTCGGATTGAAATGTCTCGTCGAGACCCAGTTCGGCAAACTCGTGCGCATCTCCCAAGCGGTAGGCGTCGGCATGGTGGATCGCCCGCTCGCCGTGGTAATGTTGGACGAGTATGAAAGTAGGGCTGGTCACTTCTTCCCGAGAAACACCGCAGGCCTGCGCCACGGCTTGCACCAGCCGCGTTTTTCCCGCACCCAACGGCCCGATCAGCGCCACCGCGCAGCCGGGAGGAAGCAGTTCGGCCAACCACTTCCCAAGGACCCGCGTCTGATCTTCACTGGAAGACGTATAATTGCACGTTGCCATCGCCGTACCGCCGTCGCTCGGCTCTTCACTTCATCAACGTCCCATGGTGCGCAAACGGACACGAGAGCGGGCGGACCCTTGCCGTCTGTTCTTGCCACCTGACGCTCATGATACCGGGCAGCGTGGGCAACCCAAATGGGTAGCGCGACAACGCTGGAACACAGCGGATACTTCACCCGCCGCGTTGGGGTTGGGAGGTCAACTTCAGTTGTTACGAGGATTGATCCGCCGCGACAACTCGCGCGACCGCCTCGAACGTGGAGAAATATTGCTCGCCCAAGTCAGTGTGGATCTTGATCTCATGCGAGACCTTCCCCAGAGTTTTGTCCGCCGTGAAGGAAACGGGGACCAAATGCTTGATACGCGCCTCGGATGAGGTTTTCACCTCGAAACACGAATCGCATTCGACATCCGTAATGCGAAACGGCTCTTTCCCCCGCACAACCAGGCGCTTCGTGACCGATTCGCCCGGGTGCAGGCGGCCCAAATAGAGCGAATTGGGCGTAGCTTCGATATGACCCAACACGCGGCCTTGAACGGCGATCGGTACCGTGCGGGCACGGCCTAAATTCGTGATCACCGTGAGCTGATCCTTGAAATAGCCGGGATCCGCGTCTTCCGAAAGCTCGACCAGCACATCATAGGAAACCTGCCCGTTTTCGCGGCGTTTTTGCTTGGCGACGGCTTTCAAAAAAGGATTCGCGGAGCGGATATCCACGATCTTCCAAGAATTGTTGCCGGCATAGTTGATATTGAGCTTTTGCCGTGCCGGCTCACCTTGGGATACTTCACCAAATTGAACCGAACCCGGATTCAGCACTACGTCACTGCGGATGTAGCCGGAGACGTTGAGCAGCACTTGGGCATAAAAAGGCTTGTCAAAGGTGACCGTGAGGGTCGCCGAACGCTGTCCGAGAAAGGCACGCGTGTTGAAGTTGGCGACGATCTCCGCCTCCTCGAAAGTTTTCAAGGTGTCCTTCGTGAGGCGAGGCTCGGCGCAGCCGCAACTGCTGCGGACACTCACTACATGCACGTCTTCCACATAGGTGTTTTGGAACTTGAAACTATATCGGACTTCGCCGCCGCGTGGCACCGTCCCAAAATCATGGCTGCGGGACTCGAACATTTTTTCGGCCCATTCCTGAGCCATGGCCCAGGAGGTGCAGCAACAGCAAATTGAAAGGAAGAACAGTGTGCGTCGCATCACGGCAGAGTCTCCATCAAGTCAACACGGCGGGAGGGATGGCCCCACGGCGGATCATGGCAATGCATCCTAGCCACAAATCCTCATCAAGACCATTCCGATTGAAGAAAACAGGAGGGATGCGTAAGCATACATCCCGAATTTTGCGTCGAGTGGACAGACGTAAAAAAGTGTGCATCCCGGTGAACATGCCTTTCCGAGAAAGGGAAATCTATCGAATATTCGGCCAGTATTTCGGACGGCATCCACGAAATTTGGCACTTTTCCACGTAAGAAACCAGGGAAACATGCCGTCGCCGCCTTAGTAAGTCATGGCGCGGGCCGTAGGCTCCCAGGCATTCCAGGTTTAGAATGCCCTGTAGAAAACTCCCGCCAGAACAGCATACTAGGGCCGCATGGGGACCCTACCTTCACTTCCATACCCACGGAGAGCAAACACCGATGAAGAAGCATCTTCACGGAATTCGCCTATTCTCATTCGCTTTCGGGAAATGGTTATTTGTTCTGGCCATCTGCATTGTCACCGCATGTGGTCAGGCACCCCACGATCCTGGAATCGCTCGGCGGGCCGCGTTAGCCGCCACGGATAGCGAGTCGCCGGAACTCCGGCTAGCCATGAAACCACAAAAGACCCCGCAAGAGACCGACGACCAGGAATCCCCCGAGGAACCTCCGGCAGGCTTGCCGGGATCTCCCGCGCCACCTCTGGAGGGGGGGATTGCGTGGCTGAACACGGCGGGTCCCATCGATCTGGAAGATTTGCGGGGCAAATTCGTCGTTCTCGATTTTTGGACCTACTGCTGCATCAATTGCCTGCACGTTCTGCCTGAATTGAAGAAATTAGAAAAAGCGTACCCGCGTGAAGTCGTGGTGATTGGCGTGCATTCCGCCAAATTTGATACCGAGAAAGGGAGCCAAAACATCGCCGAGGCTATCATGCGGCACGAGATCGAGCACCCCGTGGTGAACGACGCGGAGCACCGCATCTGGCAGCGTTACGCGGTGAATAGCTGGCCCAGCATCCGCATCATCGACCCTCTGGGACGCCTCGTGGCAGGCCAAAGCGGTGAGATTCCCTTCGAAGCCTTCGACGCGTTCTTCAAAAAGTACCTTCCGTATTACCGTGAAAACGGTCTCCTCGACGAAACGCCCTTACGGTTCGATCTAGAGGCGTTCAAAGCCAAGGAAACCCCTCTGCGTTATCCCGGCAAGGTGTTAGCTGACGAACCAGAGGGACGGTTGTTCATTGCCGACAGTAACCATCATCGCATTGTGGTTACGTCGCTGGAGGGGGAACTGCAAACCATCATCGGCAAGGGGAGTTTAGGGAGCGACGACGGAAACTTTGCCGAAGCCACATTCAATCAGCCACAGGGCATGGCTCTACTGGGAGAGACGCTATACGTGGCCGATACGGAAAACCATCTGCTCCGCAAGGTCAACCTATCCGAACAGCACGTCTCCACAATCGCTGGGACCGGCAAGCAGGCACGCAGTGCCTGGCCCGGTTTGGAGGATCTCCAGGAATCGACGGATCCGCCGCGCTACGTGGGCGTCCCTGCCGAGACCGGTCTCAACAGCCCTTGGGCCCTTTGGGTTCACGACGACCAGCTTTACATCGCCATGGCGGGACCGCATCAAATTTGGCGCATGTCGCTCGATGAGAAAGAAATTGGGCCGTACGCGGGCAACGGGCTAGAAGATATCGTGGATGGACCTTTGCTTCCCCCCTTCCCACGGCAACGCGGCTATTCTTCGTTTGCCCAGCCGAGCGGCCTGTCTTCCGACGGCGAATGGCTTTACGTGGCCGACAGCGAAGGGAGCTCCATCCGCGCCGTTCCGTTCGATGAAACCAAGCCCGTGCGTACGGTCGTGGGCACGGCCCATCTGCCGTATGCCCGCTTGTTCACTTTCGGCGATGAGGATGGCGACGCCACCAGCGCCCGGCTTCAGCATGTGCTGGGCGTGGCATATCACGATGGCCAGGTGTACGTGACGGATACGTACAACAACAAGATCAAGGCCGTGGACGCGGAAACCGGCCGCGTCACGACGATCGCCGGTGCTAGCGAACCTGGCAAAAGCGACACGCCACCGCGGTTCGATGAACCGGCGGGCCTGAGCTACGCGGCGGGAAAATTGTTCATCGCGGATACGAACAATCACCTGATACGTACGGTGGACCTGCGAGATGGTTATCGAGTGAACACGCTATCCATCGAAGGGCTTTCGGCTCCTGAACGGTCTGAACCAGTACCAGCCGTGTCGCGGGAATTGCCGGGCACCGTTGAATACGAAGTGCCTCCCGTGACCGTGCGGGCCAGCGTTGAGCACGTGAAATTTCAGGTGGAGGTCGCGCTACCTGAGGATTACAAACTCAATCCCGCCGCGCCGGTATCGTATCGCCTCGGTTCACTTCGGAACTCCAGCCCGAATGATCAAAATCCCGAGGCGAAAACGGGACACATCTCCGCACCCGAACTGCCTTTTTCTTTTGAAGTACCGCTGGCGTTGGCCGCGGAGAGCGAAAGTCTCCGACTTTACCTGGAGTATTATTATTGTCGCGAGGGAGCCGAGGGAGTCTGCAAAGTCCGCTCCGTGGCCTGGGAAGTTCCGCTGGAAATCACCGACCGCGAAGATGCTCCGGACGCGGTCACCTTGCGTGATGAATTCCAGCCGGAGAATTTCTCCGCGACCATCCCCGCTCTGCAATAACCGCACCACATGGCTACGTTGGTCGTTACCTATTACTTGCAGCAACTTCATCCCGATGAAGTTCGGCCCGCTCGCCCATTGCCTTCCGAAGTTGAAGTCCGACGAGCGGAGGTCCCGTTGCCTGAATTGAATCGGTTTTTGTACACGGCGGTCGGCAGGGAATGGTCCTGGTATAGCCGGCTCTCACGTACGCGACCGGAGTGGCAGGAATATCTGGGACAGGCGGGCTTCGAAACCTGGGTGGCCTATTTTCGCGGCACGCCTGCCGGGTTCTATGAACTGGAGTGTCAAGCCGAAGGAACGGTCGAGATCAAAATGTTCGGCCTGCTGCCCGCATTCGTCGGGCAAGGCATTGGCGGCGGCTTTCTGACGCATGCCTTGCACAGGGCTTGGGAAAAGGCGACCTCCCGAGTCTGGCTGCACACCTGCACCAAGGACCATCCGGCGGCACTAAGCAATTACCTGGCACGCGGTTTACGCATCTACCGGGAATCTTCGGGAGTGGAAGACATTCCCGCGTGTCCGCCTTGGCCCGGCTGAAACGGTGGAAGACTTTTTGATCCAACGTACAACACCTCACGATTTTTTCTTCCGTCGGCGTCTCACCGCCGACCGACGCCCAACTTCGCGGATGCCGCGATGTTTCGTCCCCAGGCTCCTCTCGATTTGCCCAAGCTACGTCTATCGCTGATTTTCCACTGATTTTGCTTGGTTTTGGCGACCGAATCGATTATGCTTCACGTTGCGTCATCGTTGTTCCAGGCGGGCGAATGCGGGTCTTTTTCGAGAGAACCTGCGGCTTGGGACGGATGGGATTTTGCTTTTAGGGACAGAGCGCCAGGAGAATGCCGTGAACTTTCTTCCATCTCGTCGGGTTTTCATCGCACTCGGGTGCATTTTTGCCCTTGGTGGCACGAGTTTTTGGAGTTCACCGGGCGAGGCGGCGGAACGGCGCGCCCGCCGGGCACGATCCCAGGCCGAAAACGCCGACACGGTCGATTTGTTTACCGCCATCGAGGCGAAGCAGATCGACGTGAAGCTGATCGCCAAAAGCAGCAAAAAAGCCAACGTTGTGATCAAGAATAACTCGGATCGTCCATTGCGGGTCGCGCTTCCGGCGGCGTTCGCGGGCGTGCCTGTTCTAGCTCAACGCGGGGGCCGGGGCGGCGGTTTTGGTGGACCGGGTGGCTTCGGCGGTGACGGGTTTGGCGGCGGCGGACGTGGTGGCCGCGGTGGTGGTGGCGCCGGTGGATTTGGAGCCGGTGGCGGTGCCGGTGGAGGCCAACAGCAAGGTATCGGCGGGGGCTTCGGCGGCGGCGGCCTAGGTGGTGGTGGACTTGGTGGCGGCGGCTTCGGCGGCGGCGGATTCTTCAACGTCAAGCCGGAACAGGTGGCCAAGATCACCGTCGATTGTGTCTGCCTGGAGCATGGCAAAAAGGAACCTCACGCCAAGGTGCCCTACGAGCTCCGCCCCATCGAAAGCTTTTCCTCCAAGTCGGAAGTTCATGAGCTGTTGAAAATGCTGGCCCATGGCGAGCTCCCCCAACGGATCGCGCAAGCTGCTGTTTGGCATCTGGCCAATGACATGAGCTGGCAAGAGTTGGCGGCCAAACGCATCGAGCACGTAACCGGCGGCAGTGAACCCTTCTTCTCCCTGGCGGAAGTTCAATTGGCCATGCGAGCTGCCCACGAAGCTCACGCCCGGGCAGAATTCCAGCGACGGAATTCCACCGGGTCCTTGGCCGACCAGGTTTCCGCGATTCCGTCTCGGTAGCATTTTCGAGCCAAAAGAGTCCGTTGGATCGCTCAATTGGTTGCGCCTTCACTAGAAGAGTTATTCAAGGCTACGGCGGCTTTGAGCCCTTTAGGGGACGCTTGGGGACCGCTGCTCTATTCGCGATTTGTAGAAAAAGCTGCCGCATGCACGCGGCGTGCGGGCAACTGACGCAAAAGTTGACGCGGGGCAACATACCCTTGAATGGTGTCCAAAACCTTGGCCTGCGGTGACACGACGATCATCGTCGGATACGCCGTCACGCCGAGCGCTCGCACGAGCTCTCTCGATTTCGTGGCATCCACGGCCACGGAAACGAATCCCTCTTGCAGATGCCGGATGACGTTCGGGTCGCGCGGCGTCGTTCGGTTCATCTTACGGCAGTAGTGGCAGCTGGGTGACGTGACATAGCAGGCTGTTGAGAAACTCAACTGCCTGCGGCATCACAGGACGTGATGTTCAAAATGGCGACGTAGGTCGCTATTTTGCGAGCCGCGAGCAGCTTAGCTGCGACCCTGGCGAGGTTGAAGAACGTCACGAAGACGTTTTTCAACGGACTGATAGATCAACAACGGTCTGTGTGCCGCTTGTGTTTCTCGCCATGCCTGCTGTACATCGCCGTGCCAGTAATCTTGCCGAGCCATCCGCTGGCTTCCCGCCGGTTGACGGTTTGGGGCCGAATAGGTTTGGCCGAAAACCGTGCCCGCGCACAACATGCCCACGGCAGCACAAAAGCAGCTTTTCACGAACGAATGCATGGCTTGTTCCTCAGATCATTTTTGCAAAGCTATCCCTGACTTCTGGTGGTCGTAATGAGCATCGGCGACCCGAGGATGCCGCCTCCGTAAGCCAGCCCACAATATATTGAAAGCTCCATCGTGGCCAAAAGTTAGTGCTATCGTATCTCCACCACTCTTTACGCCATTCTTGGCATCGCGCTCAACAAGGTTCAAACGAGCTGTCGACGAACAAGTTCCCATTTGACGCGGCTCAACCGTAATCCGAGAATTTTGTTTTAATGACAAGTCAGAAGCTGGCTCTGATCCAAGTTTTTTCCCAGATTGTCGCAACGGAAGATCTTAGATGAAATCCCACCTTCAACCTTATGATCCACCGTACGAAAGCCCTATCGAGGAAATGTTCGCATGGTCACTTGGTAAATACATCAAGCCCGACACATCCCTCTTCAAACAAGTCGAAGTTTCAACAATCTGCGGGAAATTCAGATTGGATTTTGTCGCAGCTACTTCGAGTGGATACAAGGTTGCATACGAATGCGATGGCGCCGACTTTCACGACGAGGTTCGCGATGAATGGCGAGATGCGATGATTCTTGGAGCTGGGCATGTGGATGCAATCGTTCGCCTACGCGGAAAAGACATTTTTCATCGAGTTAACGACTTGCTCTACGTGACATCTTGCTGGGATCCACAGATTTACTCGGAGCGCGGGTCAACAAACCTTCGTCGGCTTGCATCTTCAAATGCTCTTGATTTCGACCCCTCAGATGATGCGAATATTGGGATGATTACATATAGAGAGGAGTCAAAAGGTGTGAGTTCGCCGCTGTACATCCGGCTGCTACGACGTTCTCGTCTAGTTCCTCTTGGTCAAAGAGAATATTGGCAAGCAGCGTTTCTGTTCGCCCAGAATGCTGGCGGCGGTAATCTGGACGAGGTAATCGCGAATTACCGACGACAACATACGGCCTTCTGATGAACTCTCCCTTCCCTCAATCTATACCGTGAAATTCAGGTGGTCTTCCTAGCACAATTCTTCCGAGCAACCGACCCTTTACGGAATTCCAGGAAATTGCGAGAATCGGTTAAAGTTTGTCGTGAAAACATTCCTTCAGGATCCGTTCGCCTTCGCCGGATGCAGGTTGGGGTCCTCGTTGGACGATAATTTCAATTTCCGCGAACGTTGCGGACCATGGTCACGGGCATTGGCGAGGCAATGCTCCAGCCGAAACTTGATATTTGCGAGAGGTTACCATGATCGTTCCTACGAAAGACCTGTTCCGCCACGCGTACGGAAAATATGCCGTGGGCGCGTACAACATCAACAATCTCGAGCAATGCGTGGGCCTCTTCCGAGGGAATCTGGGGAAACACGAATCCAACGAGGATTCCGTTGATCCATCCCGGAGCGCTCCGTTCATCATTCAGATTTCGCGTGGGGCGCGGGGCTATACCGACAAACGGTTTTTGGAAGCCATGATCCGCGCCGCGGAAGACATTTTCCCTGAATCGATTTTTGCCGTCCATCTGGACCATGGCACCGAGGAAGCCGCCTACGATTGCATCGAAAGCGGCTTCTATTCCTCCGTGATGATCGATGCCTCGCATGAGCCGTTTGACAAGAACATCGAAATTACCCGCCGCGTGGTGGATCGGGCCCATGAGAAAGGTATTTCCGTGGAAGCGGAGCTGGGGATGCTTGGCGGTGTCGAAGAGGACATCGAGGTTTCCGAAGAACACGCGTGTCTCACGGATCCTGACCAAGCGGTCGAGTTTGTCGAGCGTTCAGGTTGCGATTCGCTAGCGGTGGCGATTGGGACCTCGCACGGCGCGTACAAATTCAAGGGATCTCAAGGCCTCCACTTCGACCGAATCGAACAGATCCAAAAACTATTGCCGAATTATCCTCTCGTGATGCACGGTTCGAGCAGCGTGCCCAAGGAGTGGGTCGACCGGATCAACCAGGCCGGCGGCAATCTCCCCGACACGAGCGGCGTGCCCGAGAAGGACTACCTGCCCGCCGCCAAGTTGGGGGTAACCAAGGTCAATATCGATACCGATGGCCGGCTCGTCTGGTGCGCCATCTACCGGGAAACCTTCTTGGCGAAACCGGACAACTTCGATCCGCGCACGCCGGGCAAGCCCTTCATGGCCGCCTATGCCGATTACATCGCGCATAAAAACCAAGCGCTTGGTTCCGCCGGACAACTGGAATCACTTCGGGAGTTCCTGCAGCCGCAGCCCGTCTCCTGATTGCCAAACAGAGCAAGTCCAGGCTCGTCGAGGATAAGGTCATCGGCGGATAAGCCGCGCTGATTGGACGTGGCTTATCGCGCCAGGATGGTTTCTATTGCGCGGAGAGTGGCTCTCGCGGAAGCTCCCTCGTTCCACGAGACCATTCGTCGTGCTGCGTCTGAGCCAGACGGATCAGCAGCAATTTGCCGGTCCTCTGATCGCCCATTTCGTCGCGAAAAAAGAAACTCCCCAAGTCTCCCGCCGAGTCGCCGCGCGCGCCCACGGCCAAAACATCTCCCGGAGCGATGTCGACCTCGCAAGCGAGCCAAGGAAACTCCGCTGAATCCCGCTCCCAGGTCATGCGCAGCATGATCTCCTGAGAGACGACATTTTGCTTCACGTCGCCATGCCGAATCTTGGGGGTCAACACCACGCGCACACGGCCATCTTCCAGTGGCTCGTTGGCCATGGAGAGCATGGCTTGCGGCCGATCATAATTCTTTCCGCCAATGCGGCCGTCCGCGTCGCTCAACAGAATGGGAACGGCTCCTTTGTGCTGAGACAATGCAATTTCGCATTGGTCTCCCGGCCCCAGTTGTTGATGCCAGATCTCGGCTTTGGCGGCCCGATTCAAATCCGTGAGGACGACGCCGGGCGCCTCACCATCGGCCACGGAGTCTTCCAGAAGTCGCTGAATCGCGGCGGGTGTGTGACCGGAAATGCGGCCAACCTGGAGCCCGTTCTTCCGCTGCCGCTCACGCAACGGAAGGGGCAGAACCTGCTCGTCAACTTCAGCCCACAGTTCGTTCCAATCGTCCGTGTGCATGTCCGGCGGCAAGCGGATGATGGCAATCTCAAAAGCCATGCTTCGTTTCGGCAGTTTCGGCGTGGATAACGGAGAATCCGGTGCCGGTCCGCTCGCCACATGCCACTGAGAACACCCCATGGTCCATACGAAGAGAGCAACGAATTTGGCCGTCTGTCGCCGCATGCCGCCCTAATATCCAACGACCAAAAAAACTGCCATGAGTGTTTCCCGCCCCAACTCTTGAGCCGGGTCGGGAGCGTAAAA
Organism: Pirellulales bacterium; assembly: GCA_028289405.1. Lineage (GTDB taxonomy): Bacteria > Planctomycetota > Planctomycetia > Pirellulales > JANQPP01 > JANQPP01. The sequence goes on along the minus strand of JANQPP010000106.1, from coordinate 10,352 downwards.
ATACGGCATCTATGTGTCAATGCGAATTCACGACGACCCGGCCCTTGCACCCCGATTGTGCCCCAATATCGTGACGAAACCGGCCTGGACTGATCGCCAGCTTTTTGGCACACTCTCACCGTTTTTTGATGGCTCTGAAGGAAAGTATCGCGAAGGAACCGTTCCCGCCCGAAGGGGCAAAGGGTTCAAGGAGGAAGGCGAAATGCGTTTTTTACGAAAATCGGGACTGTTTGTGTGTTTACTTTGGTTTGTGGCGGCTCCCCGCACGGTTTCGGCGATCGATTGGGTGCCGGATTGGGTTCCCACGATTGGAAAATCGGACAAAGCGCCCTCCGGCGCAAAAAAGAAACCGCCTTCGTTGCTTCGGAAGATGACTTTTCAGACGAAACAGTTCTTCCGTAAAACCGCCGACTTGGTTCCTGGAACAGGAAGTTCGAGAAAGGTCGCCCGAAACGACTTCCAGAATAGCCGGGGAAAATCCGGCTGGTCACTCTGGCCATTCCAGAGGGACAAGCCCCGGCCCTCAGAGACGATAGGTGATTTTCTCTCCCAGCCACGTCCCGGCGTGCCGCCTCGCGACCGTTGACGTTTCCTGGTGAATTCTCGGACTTCGAGTTCAAGCCGTGGGAAATCCCGCCCAGTCTCCTAATTGGAAGACCTTGGCCACTGCCGGCGCGCCGTAGACGGCTCCGCCCGTCAGCACGTGCAGATTGGGCCGGAGCCACGCTTCGCCTGCACCGTGCGTGTGTCCACAAAGCACGGTGATCCGCCGGTCGCCGAAGGTTTCCGCCGTTTCTAGCAGGACCTGGCCCATCGCCGCGCAGGTAAAATGAGGTGCCCACTCGTCGTCGGAAATCTGCCCGTTGTGCCAGCAAGCCTCACGGAAAGGAGGCACGTGCGTAAGGACATAGATGTGTCGGTGGCCTTCGAGCGCCTCCGGCAGCGCCGCGCGAAGATGAGTGGCGGCCTCATCCCCCAACCCGTGGAGCACATGCTGCCGTTCGGCTTTATCCCTTCCCGCGAGTTCCTGAACGAGCCGAAAATCGGTCATGCGGATCATGGAACGTTCATAATCGCCGAGCCGCGCGTCTGCCCAGCCATCATGCCCCACGACGGCGATGTCCTCGGTAAGCGATAAGAGTATTTCGGCGGTCAAATAATGCAAACGCGGGTCACTTTCGGCCAGCCGGGCTACTTGCTGGCGCACCAACGGAATTGATCCGTGGTAAAAATCGTGATTACCCAGCACGAAATAAACGGGACCCGGACTATGTTCGGCCAGCAACCGCAGATAATCGGCCACATCCAGTGACTCGCCGATATCTCCCGTGAGGAACAGGAGATCGGCATCCAACTCCGAGACTTCTTGCAAAAAAAGCTCGACGCGTTCGAAGGGCAAATGATTCAGGTGGATGTCCGTCAGCCAAGCGACGCGCGGCATGGGCGATTCCTTGCGTAAGGCGGAAGTTCAGATGATGCCGGCTTTAAAGTAGGAGAGTCTTGCTCGATTGGCCAGGGATCTCCTGAACATACCTGGGCACGGCATAACCGGGCAGCCGCGCCCGCAGTTCCTCCACGAGTTGCCGCCCTCGCCCGATATCCACTTCGAAATGCGCGGCACCGTGGATCCGGTCGAGCTGATGCAAGTAATACGGCACGACGCCCAAATCCACCAGCCGCAAGCTGAGATCGCGCAGGGCCGAAACGGAATCATTGATCTCCCGTAGCAGCACCGCCTGATTGAGCAGCATCACCCCAGCACGACTTAAACGTGCCAAGGCGGACCCCACTTCGTCGTCCAATTCTCGCGCGTGATTGGCATGCAGCACCATCACGGTTCGCAGCCGGCTGCCGCCCAGCCAATCCAGAAGCTCCGAAGTGACCCTTTGCGGAATCATGATCGGCACGCGCGTATGGACGCGGAGCATCTGTACATGCGGAATGCTGGCCAGCTCCTCCCCCAAGCCCGCCAAAAGCCCGTCACGCAACGTCAGCGGATCCCCTCCGCTGAGGATGATTTCCCTGAGCGACGTATCCGCCGCGATGTCATTTAAGGCGGGCCGCCATTGCTCCAATGTGCGGGGCACGGAACCATAGGGAAACTGCCGGCGAAAGCAGTAACGGCAATGGACGGCGCAGGTGCCAGTTGCTACGATCAACGCCCTGCCGGGGTACTTGTGGATCAAGCCCGGGCGAAGGGACGCCGCACCGTCCCCGACGGGGTCCGCGCTGCCGCCGGGAAAAGGAGCTTGCTCCTCGCGCCGTGGCCAGACTTGCAATAGCAACGGGTCGCGCGGATCACCTCGCCGTATGCGGCGGAGGTACGGTCGAGGGACGAACAGCGGGAAGTCCTCGGTGGAGGACGACGTTTCTTCCGCCAGGCGGGCCGGAAGATCCAGTTCCTGGCACAATTGGTGGCAATCCCGAATGGCTTCCTTGAAAATTTGGTGCCATGTGACGTGGCTGGGAGTTTCCAAAGCGGAGCCGGGCGAACGAGGCGTGAGCGTTTCGGATAGCGGCATGGCGATTTCAAGGACGGAGTGTGATCATTCGGGGCACTGGGAAGCCATGCCCATGGAGTTATCATTTCGTTAGTTGGTGAATGTTCATTTCGACAAGATCAGGGCGAAGACGTGCCAAGCTATAACACGAGCGACTTTCGCAAGGGCCTGAAGGTCCAACTCGATGGCGAACCCTACATCATGATCGAGTGCAACTTCGTGAAGCCGGGCAAGGGCCAGGCGATGTACAAGTGCAAGTTGCGGAACCTCATCAAGAATACGGTCATCGACCGGACATACAAGAGCGATACCTCGATCGAGGCGGCGGATGTCTCGGACATCAACGCCCAGTTTCTTTACCGACAGGCGGACACTTTTGTGTTCATGGACAACGATTCTTACGAACAGTATGAGTTGGCCCTGGAGCAGGTGGATGACGCCTGGGAATATCTTAAAGAGGGCATGGTCTGCTCCATGACCCTGTTCAACGACAATCCGATCTCGGTGGAGCCGCCCAACCATGTCGTGTTGGCGGTGGAATATTGCGAGCCGGCGGTCCGCGGGAACACGGCCACGAACCTCACCAAGCCCGTGAAGCTGGAGACCGGCGCCGAGATGATGTGCCCGGCTTTCGTGGAAATCGGCGACCTGATCAAGATCGATACCCGTACGGGAGATTATATTGAGCGCAGCAAGGGATAACGCCGCTTCCTGGCGGCCCACGGCGTCTTGGGAGATGCTGCAAGCCCGCGCTGCCCTGCTTCGCGCTCTTCGCCGATTCTTCGATGTCCGAGGATTCTTGGAAGTCGAAACCCCCTGCCTTTCCCGGGACATCGTGGTCGAACGCCACCTGCGGCCCTGGCGTGCCCATCCGCTAGATGGCCGCGAAAACGAAGCAAAACAGGGAGATGATTGGTGGCTGCAAAGCTCGCCTGAGTTTGCCATGAAACGGCTGCTCGCGGCGGGCGCCACGGCGATTTTCCAAGTCAGTCATGCCTTTCGCGCGGAGGAATCAGGACGGCTGCACAATCCGGAATTTACGCTCGTCGAATGGTACCGCATCGACGATGACCTGGAAGACGGCATGCTGCTGTTGGGCCAATTGTGCGAGGAGTTGCTGGGGAAGGGCGCCGCCTCCCCGGTGTCCTACGCGGACGCTTTTCAACGTTATGTGTCACTCGACCCGCACCAAGCTTCCGTCGAGGACTTGCGTGAAGCTGCGCGGAAGTTCGACGTCTCGATTCCTCCATCGATGAGCATGGGGGATAAGGACGAGTGGCTAAATTTGCTGCTGGCGGAATTGGTGGAACCTAAACTGGGCCAAGAGCAACCTACGATCTTGTTCGACTATCCGGCCAGCCAGGCCGCGCTCGCGCGTCGTCGCCAGGGAAAACCCTGGCTGGCGGAACGCTTCGAACTCTACGTCGATGGCGTCGAACTGGCGAACGGTTACCACGAGCTTTGCAATGCCGAGGAGCTGCGCCGGCGGAATGCCACCGTGAATACCCAACGAGCTAGCGATGGCGATTCAAGCTTGCCAGAGGAAAGCCGGTTGCTGGCAGCCATGGAGCATGGTTTGCCTCCCTGCACCGGTGTGGCTCTCGGTTTTGACCGTTTCGTGATGGCGGCGACGGGAGCCAAGTCCATTCGCGAAGTGCTCGCCTTTCCCGCCGACCGCGCTTGAAGCGTTCCAGCGGTCATTCCGACAGTTCGGGTCCACCGGGCCGCGAAGGCGATTTCGACGGATAGAAAACCAAAAAGGCCACCAGGCAGGCGATTGCTAGCCACATGGGGATGGCGAAGAGGGTGGTGTAGTTGGTGTTGCCGGCTTCATCCTGAGCGATGCTGCCGATTTGTCCCGCGGCGAAATTGCCCACGATTACGCCGATGCCGACCACGACTAGATTGAACAGGCTCTGGGCACTGGCCCGCACGTCCGTGCCGCTCTCCTCGTCCACCACCAAAAAGGCCACGAAGAAAAAGCATCCGAAGCAGATCCCATGCAGCGCGAGCGCGGCGGCAACAACCAACCAGTGGTCCACATAGGCGAAGATCGCGAAACGCAGGACATAGGCGAATAGTCCCACGGCCAACAGCGATTTGCGTGATACGCGCGGCAAAATAAAGGGCATCACGGCCAATACCAGGATTTCCGAGATCTGCCCGATTGTCATCGGGCCACCCCCCACGCCGAAGATCGCGTCCATGATGGGGGCGTTGATTTGACGAAACTGCAGGAAGTCGACGGTGCGGACGAAATAAAACTGGTGGATGCAACTGATGGGAAACGCCACCAGGAACAGCGTGAGCAGCGGGTTGACGGAGACGGCTCTGGCAGCCTTTCCCGCAGCAAAACTTGATTCGCTCGGCTGGGGAGGCGTATTCGGCAACGTGAAACAGTAAATCCCCAAGATCGCCCCCAACACGGCACTCAATTTGAAGGCATACGCCATCCCTTCCGCTTGGGTGGCCGCCACGACTTCCGCCGCGACTTCCTCCGCGCCTCCACCTGGCGTGTAGTAGCGGTAGAGGAATTGGCCCATGCCGATTCCCACGGCGATCCAGCCCAGCGTGCCCCACACTCGAATCTTTCCGAAATCTCTATCTCGATTTGACAGATGGTAAAAGGAGAGCGAATTCGTGAGCGAAAGCGTAGGAGCGTAGATGATGGAGTAGAGTAGCCCGAAGACCAACAGTTGCCAAAATTCGGTCAGCTCAGCGAGCTGCCAAATCATAACGGCGCCGAGCAAATGACAGATGCCCAGCACTTTTTCGGTCGCCAGATAACGGTCCGCGATTTGACCGAACAAAAAGGGCGCGATCAGAGCACCGATGGCGCTGATGCCGAACAGGTTGCCTGCTTGTGAGGCCGTGAATCCGCGATAGGAGGTCAGAAACGCGAAGAAGAGCGGCAGCCACGCGCCCCAAATCGCGTACTGAAAAAACATCATCACCGACAGGCGAATCTGGAGCGAAACGGGGAGAGGGGCATCAAGATCCGAGGGAGGCGGGGAGTCCGACATAAGGCTAGAGGCTTTTCTCGCGAAGCTGACGGAGGACCAATACGACAATCAATCCCGTACCACGAAATGGGCTTTTTCTTGGTCGCGGGACGCCGCATTGTAATCACGCAGCGCGGGCTTCGAAAGCAGATTCGCCGTCAGCGCGAAAAACTTTTCCCGGCATAGCCGTCACAACCGGCTTCTTTCCTGCAGGGCTGCGGCTGCCGTCCGATGTGGATTCACGCGCAAGTCGTTTTCCCAAATCCGGGCGACACCCGGTTCACGTCGCCGGTTTCTAGGTCCATAAAATAGATCTGGGAAAACGGGTTATCTGCTTCCCGCTCATTCTAAAAGACGAGTTGGCGGCCATCCTAGCTGAAGTAACCCTCGCCCGCCCGTTTTCCCACGAAGGTCAACTGGCGAATGTTTTTCAGGAACTGACGCTCGGAAACTTCTTGATCATTGTTGACGGTGGATTTCGCTGGAGTCTCGCTGGACGGCTCCTCCGCCTGGCTCGGCAACGTGCCCTGCGGCGTAACAATGGCAAGGCAAATGAAAGTGAAAAACGAAATGACTCGGCATGTCACGAAATGCATCGGAAGCGTTTCCTCTAGCCCTTGGGGAACAAATGGCTCTTATAGGCAATCCCGCTGGCGAAATCGTGGAGAGCCCCACGCGGATCGTCGCAGATGGAAATCTGCCAGGTCTTGGCCACGTTCATAAGGTTCAGCCGGCTCGCGTCGTCCGCGTGCCGCACCATGCAAGGCACTCCGCAAGAACGTGAGTTCGAGGCTGGCAGAAGGTCCGTTTGAATTCCGGCAAGGATCATCTGCAGGTCGTCTTTTTTGTTTAATTCCGCATCGTGACAGCATAGAATCCAAGCTGTCGAATGAAGTATTCACGAAGTAACGGCGATTTTTTCCAGTAAATATTCACTCCACGAAAGGCTCGGGCATGCAGCGGAGAGATTTCTTGGGGCGAGTGGCCCAGGGCGTCGCCGCCACCGGCGCGGCCACGCTGGCCGGCCAGGCACGCGCGAATTCGACGTCCGACGAGATTCGTTGGGCGTTGATTGGCTGCGGCGTGCGGGGGAGTTACCTGGCGCGGTTCCTGAACAAGTTTCCCCAAACCCGGCTCGTGGCGCTGGCTGATGTCTTTCCTCCGCAAGCGGAAAAGCTCCGCGTGGCACTCGATGTTTCCTGCGATACCTATCAAGATTTCCGCCGCGTGCTCGATCGGGAAGACGTGGACACCGTCATCATTGCCACGCCCGATCACTGGCATGCTATCCCAGCAGTGCTCGCCTGCCAGGCGGGAAAGGACGTCTATGTGGAAAAGCCACTGGCCCACAATATCGCCGAAGGCCGGGCCATCGTGGACGCGGCCCGGAGGCACGGCCGTATCGTGCAAACCGGCATGCAGCATCGCTCCTCGCCGCACATCGCCCAGGCCGCGGAGATGGTGCAAGGCGGCGAACTCGGTCCGATCCATTTCGCCCGCATCTGGAATTATCTCAACACCTATCCCGAGGGAATCGGCGGGCAGCAGGACAGCGACCCGCCAGCGGGGCTGGATTGGGATTTCTATCTCGGTCCGGCGCCCTACGTGCCCTTCAACCGCAACCGTTTTCTGTGGTCGTTCCGCTGGTTTTGGGATTACGCCGGCGGGCGGATCACCGATTGGGGCACGCACCGCTTCGACAGCCTGCACCAGATCATGGGAGAAGACATGCCCCGCTCCGTCTCCGCGCTGGGGCGGCACGTCGATTTGGGGGACGGCGCGGAGACGCCGCATCTGCTCACCGTGCAGTACGACTATCCTAGCTTCGTGCTCAGCTACGAAGCGAATCAGCTCAATGGCCACGGCGTGGGCGTGCGTGCTCAGGGGATGAAATATTACCGCGCGGACGGCCCCTTCGACCGGCCCAACGGCATCGCCCTGTATGGGACGCAGGGCACACTTTACCTGGACCGCATCGGGCTGGAGGTCTACCCCGAATTGGAGCCCGGTTCACGCCGCGCGGGCAGCGAACCGCGTTTCCGCATGCCTCGGAAACGGGAAGCGGCGCGGGATGAAACGGAGGCCCATCTGCGGAACTTCATCGAGTGTGTTCGTTCGCGCGAGCGGCCCGTGGCGGACGCGGAAATTGGCCATCGCTCGGCGATCATTCCGCACTTGGGCAACATCGCCTATCGGAGCGGAGGCGGGCTAAAGTGGGACGGCGAGCGGGAAGAGATCCCCGATGATTCCCAGGCCGCGCGGCTCCTGTCGCGCCGACCGCGCGAGAAATGGAACTTGCTGGGATCATGAAGCGCGAAACACTCGATTCCTGATATCGTGCGACCGATCGTGGTGTTTCGCGCCATTGCAGCCAGGCGAACTTCACTCCACGTAAATCGTGGGCAACTGGCTGGGATCGTTGGGAAACCACGTTTGGATCTGCGCGTTGATCTCGTCAATCTGATCTACGAGGTTTCCAAGTTGCTTATCAGTCCAAAGTGTCCCCACCAATCGAGGTTCGCCGCCCGCCATGATAAAACCGGGGTGAGAAGAATCTCCTCCCGTTTTTGGGGCTCGAGCTTCATCTTCACCCACACTGTCTCCCGTGCCAGGTTGATCGAAAGAGAAAAGGACGCTTGAGTCATTCATTATCGTGATTACGTTTCGACCTAATCGGAAGGAATAGGTCCCTCCGTTGGCGGGACAACTTCGCCCCCAGAGCCAAAGCACTTTTCCCACGTAAAGGCTATTATCAAGATTTCCATTGCCATCTGTCAGTTTGAGAATCGAGTATTTTTTGATGTTGATCGAAACGGGTTGGGTTAACCGGACAAGCATCAAATCAGAGGGGGCATCATCGTCATCGAGCCAAACGCTTTCCGCCACGGTGTAGGTTCCCGCTGAATAAGCGTCGTAGCCATCCCCATACACGAATTCGAACTGGTCTCCAGGAGCGGCACCAAGATGTGCCGCCGCTACTGCCACCTGGGGCGAAATCATCGTGATGCACTTGTTCGTAGCGGTTGGACGCTTGCCGATGCCGGACCAGTCGTAGCCGTCGCCAATGAACTGGCTGTTTGGGCCGGGATATTGCGGATAGAACCGTTCGTGTTTCGCCCGATCCAACCCCCAAACCTCTAGTCCCGTCGAACAGGATTGGGCCTGCACTCGTTTGCTCAGAAGCAAGACCACGGACATCACGACAAACCATGTTAAGCAGATACGTTTCATGAGATTCCTTCCTTTCCTCTCCGATGATGAAAAACTCCTTCACGCATTTCACACCAAAACGGTCAGCGAGATGCCACGATGTGGAATCGCCTTACGTAACGGACGGCGCCCAGACAAATCAGCGCCAAGATGATCAAAATCCAGCTTCCCGGTTCGGGAACGATGATCGTGGTGCCCACGATGATGCCCGGGCTATCGTAAGACATCACGTTGGCCACGGTCTCCAGTCCGTCCGGCGTGTTTCGCAGATGGATCCAACCGAAGACATCCCGAAGTGACGGCTCAAAGGCACCGTCTGGCCCTGTCCTTACTCCTAGGAAGAATTCGTCGTTACCAACAATGACGGGGAGTCCGGGAAGTGGCCGTTCCGAATCGGCCATGTCAAGTACGGTAGTAAACTGATCCTCCTCAATATTTACCAATGTAAGTTCGTCCCCCGGCTGGACAACGTACCAGTCGGAACCCTCATCGACATTGTGCGTAATCACCCGTAGATTCTCGCCATCGTAATCGAACCAGACCTGGGTGAAATCGCCACGCAGGTCTTGGATGACCGTGGCAACGTAATTGGCATCCCCAAATGGTCCCTCCCCTCCCATGAAAGGATTTTCTTCAAAGGTGAGATTATCATTTTCCACGATCGTGGTGGCGGCGAGGGGCGTGGTCCCCAAAGACAGCAGCAAGGCGAGAAAAGTTGCGGTCCGCATGATTCGCTCCTCCGCGTGAATGGTAACCCCCGGTCCGTTTTCACCAGCGATCACAAAAGCTTGTGCATCAGTAAACCCGATACGGCAGTTGCCACTAATAACCACCCTTCCGGTTCGGGAACGATCATCGTCGTGCCCACGATGATGCCAGGGCTGTCGTAGGACATCACGTTGGCCACCGTCTCCAGGCCATCCGGTGTGTTCCGCAGATGGATCCAACCGAAGACATTACGCTGCTCGGGCTCAAAGGCACCATCAGGCCCCGTCCGCACTCCAAGGTAAAATTCGCCGCTGCCGACGAATACAGAACGTCCGGGAATTGGGCTTGGATCGGCGATGTCAATCACTACCGGAAATTCTCCGGCCTTAATATTCTCGAATATGAATTCGTCTGCCGACTGCACGAGATACCAGTCAGACCCCTCGTCAACATTAATTTCAATCACTCGCAAGTTCTCGCCATCGTAATCGAACCAGACCTGCGTGAAATCACCTTGCAGGTCTTGAATGACCGTCGCGAGGTAGTTGGAATCTCCCAAACCTGGAAATGAATCTAGATGAGGCTCGAACGCGAGATTGTCATTTTCGACAATCGTGGTGGCGGCCAGGGGCGTCGTCCCCAAAGACAACAGCAAGGCGAGAAAAGTTGCGGTCCGCATGATTCGCTCCTCCACGTGCATGAATCCCCCGGTTCGTTTTTAACCAGCGATCAAACAAGCTTGTGCATCAGGAACCCCGATACGGCAGTCGCCACTAATAACCACCCTTCCGGTTCGGGGACGATGGTCGTGGTGCCCACGATGATCCCGGGACTGTCGTAGGACATCACGTTGGCCACCGTCTCCAGGCCGTCCGGCGTGTTCCGCAGATGGATCCAACCGAAGACATCCCGCTGCTCGGGCTCAAAAGCA
>JANQPP010000094.1 GCA_028289405.1 Pirellulales bacterium | reverse complement strand
AGAAAGGAACCAAATCATGACCAATACCACTCGCAACCGTCCCGTGTATCAACGCCGCCTGCCGCACGGCATCAGCGCGGCCGTCTTCCAGAACACCCGTGACGATGGTAGCCTGTTTCGCTCGGTCAACATCCAGCGCAGCTACCGCAAAGGGGACTCTTGGCAACGTATGAGTATCTACCTCGACCATGAGCATCTGCCCTTCATGATCGAGGCCCTCCAAGCCGCCTGGAAATTTCTGAACGAGGGACCGGCTTCGAGTCAACCGACCGAAACGGCCAATGAAACCGAAACGGAATCGGCTGAAGCCGCCTGACGTCCAACGGTCCGGACCTCCTCTCGAGGTCCGGCACAATTGCATTAGGGCGGAATCGCCCAGGATTGCAAATGGCGATGAGTCATTACGCACGTCGGCCGAACTCCTAGACCGTTAACGACACGCCCTCCGGCGGTACATCGCGCTGGCGGCGTCAATCGCCTTGGCGAGCCAACGATTCCTGGAATGGCTCCGTCGGTACCAGTAGACTGATTTCTGGGTTTTTTCGTGCCACGATGGGGCTCCTTATGCGAGGACCTTAATGCCGGTGCACAGACACGAGCTTTCGGATCGATTTTGGAGTTTGGAATGGCGGCCGCTAACCCCATAACAGAAGAAGAGTTAGAAGAAGCGTTCCAGGACGACCCTGAGTTCGCCTTGGGCCTTCTCCATGAGGAGTTCCGACATCAGATTGGACGATACATCAAGTCCAAACTGTGGGGGATCCCAACGGAAATGCGCGCGCAGGAAATGACGGATGTGTACCAGGAGACGATGCTGGACATGGTAAAGGTAATCCAGTCGCCGGATTTCGACGGTCGGAAGCCACTCCGAATTGTCTACGACATTGCTCGGAAACGCGCGATCGATGCACTACGGCGGTGGAAGTTTCGGCCGAAGCAGGACGTGGACGATGCCCTTCAGCAGATCGCGAAGGAACTTTCCGGAGCGAAAATCGGGCTGGAGTGGAAGCTGCTCGACAAGGTTGTTTGGGCAGAATTCCGCCGAGCGTTGATCGAAACGATGTGCACCGCGCTGACACCGAAGCAGCTTATCGTCGCGCGCTGCTTTGTAGACAACTTCGAGGACTTCGGAGAGCGAGAGACCTATGCTCCGTTGGCCAGGATAGTGAGTGACATCACTGGGGAGGTGGAAAACGTTGTGACGATAAAGAAGCTGTGGCAGGAGGCCAAGAAGCGGCTCGTGAAGGAGTTGACGCGGAGGGGATTCAATTTTTTGGAAACGGAGGAGTGACCATGCCGAGCGAACGTGAACAACGTGCTCTCGATGCCCTGATTGTCTCGCAACTCCGTACCTGCGAGGATGACGTAGACGTGGAACTCTTGCCAGAGCTGACCGACGAGGAACGGGACGCTCTGGATTCATTTGGACCGAAATTCGTGGACAACCTTCTGGCTGGTAAGATTCAGTCGAATGGCGATGAAGCCGATGACGTCCCGCCGGAAGATTGCAAGCCAGCGGTCGCCGAAGAGGAGGTGTTCGGATTGAACCGCGCCGAGGAGATCGACGAGGAGACTAAAGCAGAATTGGACGAGAAAAGGAAAGAGATCATCGACCGAATCAAACGCGAGGAGGAAGATGGCCGATTCAGTGATTGAACTGAGCGAAGAGGTCCTGCAGACCCTCAGCCGGTGGAAGGTGCCGGTCGACCCATTCGATATTGCGGAGAACGAAGGCATCGAACTGGCGCCGGGCACATACGGCCAGAAATTTGATGCGCGGATCGAGTACCTTCCAATGGTAAAACGGTTTGTGATCTACTACCGCCTCCCCGGCCCCGGACGTCCGGAGGGGCGAGTGCGATTCTCGATCGGCCACGAGCTCGGGCATTTTTACATCCCTGAGCACCGGGAGCGGCTTCTAAAGGGCGAGATGCACAATTCACAGCCAGACTTCCGGTCGAATGACCCGCGCGAATTGGAAGCCGACGAATTTTCTGCGTCTCTGCTGATGCCCAAAGACCTGTTCGTGGCAGAGGTCCGGCGGTTCCGCCAGCGAGTGTGCACCCTGGCGGAGATCTGCAAGATGGCCAACGAACGATTCCATACTTCGATCACCAGCACCGCGCGCCGATACTGCCAGTGCGGCATCGAGGCCTGCAGCATCGTTGTATCCGAAGCTGGCGTAGTCCGCTGGGCTGTACACTCGGAAGACATGCGGGCACGCAACATGAAGTACATCCAGTTCGACGCGCCAGTACCAGGTATGAGCAAGACCGCCGCCCTTTGGGACACCCTGGATCAGGATGGTTTTGCCGATCCGGTCGAAGGCTCCGTGGATTCACACGTCTGGTTCGAGCGGCCGTATTATCGGAAGACGCTATGGGAAGAGGCAATGGCGCTGGGTAAAACTGGTTTCGCGTTGACGTATCTGACCCTCGAAGACCCGGACTGAAGAATTCTAAAAACTCGTACCACGATACGCCGGGTCCTGCGAGGTCTCCTATGAGCGGCCAACACTGGGTTGGCTGGACGATTGTTCTGTGCCATAGGAGAAAAGATTATGGCAACTGTTGTTGGTACCCGTTTCAAGACGGGCGAGAAGTGCATCGAATCGGGGCGTTATAAGTTCGACGGCTATTTGGACGGTACGTCGTATCCCGCGCCGACAGCCGAGGAGCGTGAGATTCCGCTTAGCAGAGGCGAAACTTTTCCGCCGATTCGTTCGACGGCAAAAGCGTGCTGGTGGAAGTTGATGCGCCTCATTTGAACTCGGCGCCATTCCGACAGCCGCCGTTGGGCCTCGTGCAAAGCGCGTCCTGGCGGCGGCCGTTTCATGGCTATCCCGCATCTGTGATTGGTACGTTTACGGCGCGTGGACACGTTCGTCCAATTGCCGTGATGAGCATCGGTCATGAGTCACTCAGCTGCCGGTGAATTTAAGCACAGGGATCATTTTTCCCTCCTGTAATCTGGCTGAAAGTGAAGTCGTTTAAGGTGTTATCATGCGATGCGGCTTGGGAAGGTCGGTTTTTTTGGTAAAAAGTTGGGAAAGCGGTGCTTTGATTTTCGGGATGCGAAGGGAGAACACACGACACGCGGCTTCTGAAGCTGTTTCAACCGTGCTCGTGACATCCCGAGAAACCACCGTTCAATGGAACGCCACGGGGATCCGATTCGGCTTTCGGGCTAAGCCACGAAAAGCGCGTCGCCAACTCTGAAACTTGCTTCCCTTTCACCCATTCATTGGCCAACGTCGCTCACGCTGGGGGTCCCCGCCGCTCGTACCATTTTCGACAAAAACCGAGGAAGGCAGCGTCCGCGTCGCGGGGCGGCTCGGTGATCCAGGCCCGCCATTCCTGCTCCAGATGGTAGATGTCCCAGCCAGGGGCCGCTTGCCGGGCCTCCTCCAGCGTCTCGCTTTTCAATGTGATGCCTGGCGTTTCCGCCGCCGTTCGATTCACCTTCGACATTTGGCCCCGATTCCGGAACAGCACCAGGTCCTCCTCCTCGAATTCGACCGAGTAGTCCGGCAGATGGGCATGCCGCCGGTCTTGTTCGATGATCCGGCCGATCAGCCGCCGAAACTCACGGGGGGACGAGTTGGCCCCGCATTTCTTCTGCAGCAGGGCCAAGGAAATCCGCCATTCGGCTTGCCAGCCGCAATGCTTGCGGGCCAGCTCGTAGATCCGCCGCTCGATCGGTTTCCGCAAGCGAAAATAGTTCCGG
>JANQPP010000082.1 GCA_028289405.1 Pirellulales bacterium | reverse complement strand
GAGGGTCACACTAGATGCCGTACAGGAAGCCGCCAGCGAGTTATCCGCCGAAGGTTTTACGCACGATGACCAGGTGGCGAAGATTTCCGTGGTAGGACGCGAAATGGCCCGCCAAACCGGCGTGGCCCAGAAAATGTTTCGCACCTTGGCCGACGCGGAGCTGAATCTGCAGATGATTTCCACCAGCGAAATCAAGATTTCGACTCTGGTAGAGAGCAGTGTGGCGCAAACGGCTTTGCGCGCACTGCATGATGTCTTCGAATTGCATCAACCACCGCCGGTATTCTCGGACCCTCCCGTGAGCGTGGAAGAAACTCGTCCACAAGACGCGGCGCGTGACCGGCACATTGTCCAGCGTTTGCAACACATGGAGGATCTGGCGATCGAGGATATCGCCCTCGATGAAACCCAGGCTCGCATCTCCATCAACCAGGTACCGGACACGCCGGGCGTCGCGGCCGGAATCTTCGAGCGGATCGCCACCGCCAACATTTTCGTGGACATGATCGTGCAAAGCATGGGCCGGGATCAGCGGGCGAGCCTCAGCTTTACTGTACCCCGCGACCATGCCAAAGCGGCGCTCGACATCACCAGGCAACTGAGCCAGCAATTCGGTTGCGGCTCCGTGGACTGCGCTGCCCAAGTGGCGAAACTGAGCGTGAGCGGAATCGGTATGCGCAGCCACACCGGCGTGGCCGTGCTCATGTTTCAAACGTTGGCCCGGGAGGGTATCAACGTGGAGATGATCAACACCAGCGAAATCCGCGTGAATGTGGTCGTGGACGGGGGGCGTGGAACACAGGCTCGCGAGGCACTGCAAACCGCTCTGCAAGAATTCATGGATTGACGTTCAATTGCCGGCCGCAACCGCTCTGTTTCAATCCGCCTCAACTAGGCGATAGTGGTAAAGCGTGGGACCTTCATGGCCGAAGTCACCCGGCAACAACCAAAGATCGTCATTTTCCAATGCCAAACCCTCACGTGTCAGGGGTATGTCTCGATCTGGAGTGCTACCCACGCTAATGCGGTATTGAAGGCGACGAGGGGCGAGGTCATGCCTTTCCACGACGGCTTGATGTTCCTCCCGGCTTTTGTCCAAGCCGCCGGCGACTAGTCCGAGACTTGGATCCCACTTCCAATCTTGGACCGCCAGAAACCAAGACGGCCGTTGGGGAAGCCACTCTTCGCGGGGAATCTTTGCCAGCGTGTTCCCGCGCATATCAAAAATGTAGATGTCGCGCGTGTCCCAATTCGCTCCGAACAGCTGCTCGTTATCGCGGTCCACCGCCAGCGCTCCCAGATGGTCGTTGACCCAAAACACGACCGTTGCTTGGCACTCGGCCAGCGCACCGCGGCTATCAAGCGGAAACGTCATGATGGCCGTGCGTCCGCCGTGGCGGCTTTCCGCCACGGGAATCCACAGCCGGGTTCCATCCGAGTCCATTCCCCCCGGATGGTCCAGTCCGGAGGTGTCACCCGTTTCCGCAGCGAAGCCCGTTAACGACACATATTCGATCCGGCTCCGCGTGGCCCGATCGATACGCAGGAGCCATGGCTGGCGCGGAGCCATCTCCATGCGGCCCGTGATGTAATACCAATCCTTCGTGAGAAAGAGCCCCTGGGTGTGAATGGGCACCGGCTTTCCATCTTGCATGACTGGCGGCAAAGGGAGGCTTTCCACATGCTCCAGGTGGAAATCGGCGGCCTGGCAGGGCCAAGGCATGAGAACTCCCAAAAGCATGATCAGCCGGTTCCCTGGTCTATATGAGCTACGGATCATGGCCTGGCCGAGTCCTGGAAGAGAGGCAATCAAGGCCAATAAGGTCCACGCCATTTGCGAAGTGTCAGGTTCCGGCACGGCGACCCCGCGCGGCCCCACCGCCATGCTGCCAAAGTTGTCTTTCAAGATTACGAAATCTTCCAAACCAATGACTCCGTCTTCCGTCAAATCTCCGTCGAGAGCCTCGCCCGGCAGCCCGAAATTCCCTTTGAGGATTCCAAAGTCGATTAAATCGACTACGAGGTCTCGATTCACATCTCCCAGTAGTTCCACGGAATAATCGATCTCCCAGCCGATATCGTCGAGGGCCGCCAGGTCGAGCCATGTGAGCAGCTTTCGCGTACCGACGATTTGGCTCGGATCCATAAGCGCCTCTTGCGATACCCCAGCGTCTATCGAGATGCCGCGCGTTCCCTCTAACCAATGAGCACTGTCGAATTCCAAATCGACGTGACCTCCGTGCTCGCCAGTCGCGTTAAGTCCCATGAATTGCACTGCCGTGTGGTCGACCAACGTGCGCCACGATTCGGAAGTGCCGAATCCGAGCAGATGTCCCAGTTCATGCACCGCCGTGGTGAGAAAATCAAATTGCCCAACCTCAGGAAGTTCATCGATGCCGAAGTGCCAATTTTTCGGGTTACCGCCATTATCCAACGTATCGAAGACGATGGATCCACCCCAGGGCCCGAAATCGGAGGCTCCCTCACCAATGGCGTTCTCTTCCCCCCGGGATTGCACGCGCTGCAGCCAGGCGGAATCGCCTCGAGCATTGAATCCCCCAGGACCTCCGAAACCGAGGGTCGAACCGCCAATGTCGTGCCCTCCGACGAAAACGATCAGTGTGTCGGCCGGAACTTCGAGGCCGGAGATATCACGTTCGTTTCCCGTCGCCGGATCGACGAACGTTGCCGACCAAGTGTTGAACCCGCCAGGCTGAAGAGGATCGAGGGAATCGAATATGCGTGCTTCGTAAAAGCTTGCCGCGGCGGTGATGGCCGCCCGTTTTTCTTCGGTATCAAAGAAATTTTGCGTGTCGAAACGGTAATCAAGTTGAATCGTGATGGCGGGAATTTCGGAGACGCACCAAAGACCGAGCATCAATGCGACAAAAGTGAGTGTGCAAACCTTCCTGGTCATGTGAATGCTCCATGAGATCATCGGCGCGGACGACGAGCGGTGTCGCTGGGTTGTGGGCTCTGGCTTGTCGGAGATTAACGTGTGCCGCCGTCATGCATACAGGTCGCAGAGGAGGACGCCAGTGCCAGCCCGCGCGGCAAGTTCCCGAGGAAATCATCGTCGAATAGGCAGGAACAAAATTGAACACGATCGAAATCTCTTCTTCACGTGTAACCATCCTAATTGTCGGAAAAACTCGTCACAAGCCGCAGGCCAATATACAAGGCGCGGTTCTCACGTGGTGGATCAAGGGTCGTGTCTCCTCGGATAGGGAAAAAAGTTCTCTTTGCTAGAGGAGGAAACACGCGGCACCGAGCGGCAAATATCGCTAAAAGAAGCGGGCAAAAGCCAAGAAAAACTTGACGGACGGCGCGGGGGAACTGAAAATCAAGTCCTTATCTTCGTGCTTTTTCCCGCTCGCGACATCCGTTCATCTTCTCCTTCAACAGGTGGAAGAACCGGCAAGGTACGCGAGTATTGCCGCTTACCGGATCACTTGGGTTCACACACATGGAATTTAACGAAGGCGCGACCGTCGGCATTGACCTGGGGACCACTTTCTCCACGATCGCCTATCTCGATGAAGAGGGGAATCCCACTCCGTTGGCCAATGATGATGATGAATTTGAAACGCCCAGCTTGATCTTGTTGGCCGAAAGTGGCCATGTCGTCGTGGGTCCCAATCGGCTACGGGCTGCCATGGAGGATCCCCAAAACGTCGTCGAACGTATCAAACGGCACATGGGGAACGAACAGTTCAAACGCACTTTTGACGGGCATGAAATCACGCCGGAATTCTTGTCGGCGCTGATTCTCAAAAAACTCCGTCAAGACGCCGAGCGACACATTGGCAAAGTGGGCAACGCCGTGATCACGGTCCCCTATTACTTTAATGACTCTCGCCGTAAGGCCACGCAAGATGCCGGACGTATTGCCGGCATCAACGTGATCGACATTATCAACGAACCGACCGCCGCCACGCTCACCTACGCCTGGAAACGCGGCGAATTGGGCCAAAAAGAAAAAGAGGGGCACCAGCCGCGTTTGGCACTGGTTTACGATCTCGGCGGCGGGACCTTCGATGTGACCGTGGTGAGCTATACACCCACGCACTTTCAAGTACTCGCCACCGACGGAGACGTCCAGCTTGGCGGTGTCGATTGGAACGACCGGCTGGTCGACTATGTCTGCGAGGAGTTCATCAAACAACATGGTTCGGATCCACGCGAATCCCCCGCCGCGATTCAACTGCTGCACTATGACTGCGACCAGGCAAAAATTGCCTTGTCCGAGTCGGAGTCGACGGAAATTCCTTGCCGTTACAAGGATCACGAAATTATGGTTCCCGTGACGCGGACACAGTTCGAAGAGCTCACCGCCGACTTGGCTCAAAGATCCTTGGACACAACGGAACTTGTCTTGGAACAGGCCAAGGTCGCCGGCACCGATCTTGACGCGTTCGTGCTCGTGGGAGGCTCGACGTTCATGCCTTGGGTCTCACGTCGGCTTTCCGATCTGTTGGGAATCGAGAGTTCCCGGGATGTAAATCCACTCACCGCGGTCGCGCAGGGTGCGGCCATTCACGCCGCGATCTTGGAAGCGAAATTCCGTCCCGAGCACAGCGAGATGCAAGACAAAGTTCGGAAGCTGCTCGCGGCCGTGAATCAGGAAGACGTTAATTCACATGGGCTGGGCGTGGTCGCGAAAAACCCGAAAACCGGCAAGGTTGTCAATCACGTGATGATTCCCCGTAACACGCGCCTGCCCGTGCAGGTATCGCAAAAATTCGCCACGAACCAGGAAGGGCAGCGTCGCGTGAACGTGAAAGTCACCGAAGGGGACGCACCTGATCCCCATGCTTGCTCCCTTTTGGGAAATTGCCACATCACGAATCTGCCGGAAAGCCTGCCTCGGGGTTCTCCCGTTGAAGTGACATATTCTTTTGACAAGTCTGGACGAATTCGCGTGGAGGCGCAAAGCTTAAAAGGGGGAGAAGCTGCCTCCATCGAAATCGAACGCCGCGGCGTGCTTGACGACCAGCAAGTGGACGCGTATTCCCATCTGGCCGACGAATATATTGTCGAATAGTACGCGGAAATGAGTTTCGACCTCGAAAGTGGAGCTCGCAGACGGCCTACTACTGCTTGCTCCTAGATTCCCTCTCGAAACGACAGCCATAGCAAACCAGGGCACTTCATGGCCACGGATCTTGACGTTTACCGCGATTGGCTGGGGATCGAGATCGCGGACCGTCCGCTAAATTATTACCAGCTTCTGCGTCTGAAAAAGTTCGAGGATGATCCGGCCCGCATTCGCTCGCACTACCGCAAGATGAATGCCCATGTGCGGAAGTACGCGGCGGGCGATTTTGCCCAACAGTCCCAGGATTTGTTGAATGAGCTGGCCCGGGCCATGCTCTGCCTCACGGACATGTCCCGCAAGGAGGAGTATGACGCCTCCATGGGCCGTGCCGAGAAGGGGCCCCGCAAGCGGAGGACCTTCGAGCAATTGCTGGTCGCTCGCCAGGTCGTCACTCAGGAACAACTTCAGAAGGCCCAGAACTACGCGAATGCCGTGGGGCTGGACATGCGGGACGCGGTGGTCCAGCAAAAATTCACGCGGCCTGAAATCTCCATGCAGATTTATGCCGAAGCCGAAGGGCTGCCTTTCGTCGAACTGGCCGACGTTGGCTTGGACGAGGAATGGGTTCCGAAAGTCCCCAATTTGATCGCGCGGCAACACTCCTGTGCCCCGGTGATGGTGGATGACGGAACGCTGCTCATGGCCTCACCGAATCTGCTGCGGCCCGATATCGAAGAAGAATTGCGGTTGCGATTGGGGATGCCGGTGCGGACGGTGATCTGCACGGTGGCCGAAATCAATCAGGTGATTGCCGAGCATTTCCCCAAAACCGCCGCCAGCGATGCTCCGCCAGTTCCCTCCGCGACGGCGGGGTCCGATGACGCGGAAGATGAGGAGCCCGCGGAGAAGGGTTCCGAGGATGAATTCAAGCAGCGGCGGATGTTGGTGACGGTGGTGGCATACCTGGGGACTCTGCTCACTTTGTTTCTCGTCGCCCAACTCGGTATCTTCATCGCCGTGGCCGGAGGAGCTGCCGTGGCGGGAATCGTCTACGGCATCCTGGGAATGTTCAAGCCTTGAAGCCAGGATGTCCGCCGCACTCCTCGCTGACCTCGATAGGCGTGATGGTCCGCTCTGTGCATGGCTGGCGCCGTGAGCTAACATTCCTGCGGCGTGAGTTCATAGGTCACTTTTCTTTCGCGGCACGTCAGTGGGATCCATGAGCAGCGAATCGAAATCCGTTTCCAAAAATTTCATTGAGGAAATCCTGGCCCAGGATGAAGATACCAGACGTTTCCAAGGCCGGGTCCATACGCGGTTTCCTCCCGAACCGAACGGCTATCTGCACATCGGCCATGCCAAATCGATTTGCTTGAATTTCGGCATCGCCGCGCGGTACTCGGGCGGACTGTGCAATCTGCGGTTTGACGACACCAATCCCACGAAAGAGGATGTGGAGTACGTCGATTCAATTCAAGAAGACATCCGCTGGCTCGGCTTTGATTGGGAAGACCGGCTGTTCTTCGCGTCCGACTATTTCGAGCAGCTCTATGATTTCGCTCGCAAGCTCATACGCCAGGGAAAAGCCTACGTATGTGATTTGACCGCAGACGAAATCCGTGAGTACCGGGGCACGCTGACCGAACCGGGAAGAGAAAGCCCCTACCGCGAACGGAGCGTGGAGGAGAATCTTGATCTCCTCGACCGCATGCGGGCCGGCAAATTCCCCGATGGCTCCAAGGTGTTGCGGGCCAAAATCGACATGGCCGCCGCCAACGTGAACCTGCGGGATCCGGTCATGTACCGCATCCTACATGCTCATCACCATCGGACGGGAAACGCGTGGTGCATCTATCCGACGTACGATTTCGCCCATGGACAAAGCGATTCTTTGGAAGGAATCACGCATTCGATCTGCACGCTGGAATTCGAGCACCACCGCCCGCTGTATGACTGGTTTCTGGAAGAGTTGGAAATCCATCACCCCCGTCAGATCGAGTTCGCCCGGCTCAGCCTCACGCACACGGTGATGAGCAAACGCCGGCTATTGGAATTGGTGCGCGACCAACACGTGCGCGGATGGGATGATCCCCGCATGCCGACTTTGGCGGGGCTCCGTCGGCGGGGTTACACGCCCGAAGCAATCCGCAACTTTTGCGAACGGATCGGCATCTCCAAATTCAACGCGATGATCGACATGCATGTGCTGGAGAATTCACTCAGGGAGCATCTCAATCGCGTAGCGCCACGCGTGGCGGCGGTACTGCGCCCCTTACGTGTCGTGATCACGAATTACCCGGAAGGAAAAAGCGAGTTCTTGGAAGCGGTTAACAACCCCGAAGCCCCGAGCGCCGGCACACGCCAAATACCCTTCTCTCGTGAACTCTACATCGAGCAGGATGATTTTCGCGAGGACCCGCCCAAGAAGTTCTTTCGCTTGGCACCGGGGAAAGAGGTCCGACTGCGTTACGCTTTTTTCATCCGCTGCGAGGAGGTCGTGAAAGATCCGGAAACGGGAGAAATCACCGAACTGCGTTGCACATACGATCCCGAAACACGCGGTGGAAACGCGCCGGATGGACGCAAAGTGAAAGGGACTATCCACTGGGTTTCCGCCGAACACGCGATTCGCGCCGAGGTTCGCCTGTACGACCATCTGTTTCGCGTACCCGACCCGATCGATGTTCCCGACGGCGGGAGTTTCTTGGACCATCTCAATCCCGACTCCCTGGAAACGCTGACGGATTGCTGCTTGGAGCCCAGCTTGGCCAGCGCCGTGGCGGGAGAACAGTTCCAATTCGAGCGGTTGGGATATTTTTGCGTGGATCCGGATTCCCAGCCGAATGCACCGGTTTTCAATCGTAGCGTGACGCTACGTGATACTTGGGCCAAAGTCGAAAAAGCCCAACAAGCCGCGGGCAAATGACACGTTTCGTCTCGATTCCCTCGGGCCGGACAAGGGAAGCGACGGACCTTTCCAGGAAAGTCGCGAGGCGTACAATCACGGGCAGCATCCTGATTTCCGCACCCGGCGCGGATTCCTGGCAACCGTACTAATTTTGCTTTCATGACAAGGGTGGCATATGTCGACGCGGCTTGAAAATCCATTCGGAGCGGCGGATACCTTCGACACGGGACAAGGAACCGCTGTCATCCATCGGCTTTCGCGTCTGGAAGACCAAGGGCTGTGCCGCGTCGCCGATCTGCCGTATTCGATTCGGCTTTTGCTGGAAGCAGCCCTCCGCCGCTGTGACGGTCAGCCCGTGAATGAGCAGGACGTTAAAAACATCGCCGCGTGGGGCACGGAACAGGCCCAAAGAGTGGAGATTCCATTCCTTCCCGCTCGCGTGGTGTTGCAAGATTTCACGGGCGTGCCGGCGCTGGTGGACCTGGCCGCGATGCGGAGCGCCATGCGGCGGCTGGGAGGAGATCCCACGCGAATCAATCCCTTGATTCCAGCGGATCTGGTCGTGGACCATTCGATCCAGGTCGACCGATTCGGCAGCGACGAAGCGCTCGATTTGAACGTGGACCTGGAGTTTCAGCGCAATCGCGAACGCTATCAGTTTCTGCGTTGGGGGCAGAGCTCCTTCGACAATTTCCGCGTGGTCCCGCCCAATGTGGGCATCGTGCATCAGGTTAACTTGGAGTTCCTGGCCCAATGTGTTTTCCTGCGTGAGCAGGATGGCCAGCGAGTCGCCGTGCCCGATACGCTCGTGGGAACGGACAGCCACACCACGATGATTAATGGTCTGGGCGTGCTAGGCTGGGGCGTAGGGGGCATCGAAGCCGAAGCCGCCATGCTGGGCCAGCCCATTTACATGCTCCTGCCGGAAGTCATCGGCGTGGAACTTACCGGCTCACTTCCCTCCGGAAGTACCGCGACCGACCTGGTGCTCACGGTCACGGAAATGCTCCGGCGGGAAGGGGTTGTGGAGAAGTTCGTCGAATTCTTCGGACCCGGCCTGTCGAGCATGTCTCTGGCCGACCGAGCGACCATCGCCAACATGTCCCCGGAATATGGAGCCACCATGGGCTTCTTCCCCGTGGACGCGGAAACGCTGCGATATCTCCGGTTTACCGGTCGGACGGATGAAGAGGTCGAACTCGTCGAGCGGTACACCAAGGAACAACAGCTATTTCACGCCGAAGACAGCCCCAGCCCACAATTCACGAAGACGCTGAACCTGGATCTGGGTACGGTCGATCCTAGCTTGGCCGGACCGAAACGTCCGCAGGACCGCGTGCCACTCTCCTTGATGAAGGAATCATTTAATAAATCTTTGCGTGCGCCGGTCAGCGAACGTGGCTTCGCGCTCGATGAAGCGCAGCTCCAACGGACGGCGGATGTCCGCCACAACGGTGACGCCACGGCGATTGGACACGGCGCGGTGGTGATCGCGGCGATCACGAGTTGCACCAATACCAGCAATCCTTCCGTGATGATGGCCGCCGGGCTGCTCGCCCGGAATGCTGTGGCACGTGGACTGAAGGTGCCTCCCTATGTAAAGACGAGCTTGGCCCCAGGTTCGCGGGTCGTGACCGATTATCTCGAGAATACGGGCCTCGGCGATGCTCTCCGAGAGATTGGTTTCCATACCGTCGGCTACGGCTGCACGACTTGCATCGGCAACAGCGGCCCGCTTCCCGAACCGGTGGCTCAAGCCGTGAATGAGGGGGATCTCGTGGCCTCCGCCGTACTCAGCGGCAATCGCAATTTCGAAGGCCGGGTCAACCCACTGGTGAAGGCCAACTACCTGGCCAGCCCTCCTCTGGTCGTGGCTTACGCACTCGCCGGCACCACCGATATCGACCTGGTGAACGAACCCTTGGGATCAGGGCAGGACGGCCAGCCGGTCTACCTGCGGGATATTTGGCCTAGTGCGGACGAAGTCAAACAGGCCGTGGGCCAAAATGTCCAGCCGGAGATGTTCCGAAAGCGGTATGACAATGTGTTCCAGTCCAACCCGAAATGGAACGCCATCGAATTCGAAACGGATGATCTGTTTCAATGGGACGGGCAGAGCACGTACATCCAGGAACCACCTTTTTTGACCAGCATCGGTGCCCAGCCGGATTCCATTACTCCCATCGCGGGGGCCAGAGTGTTGTTGGCCTTGGGGGATTCCGTGACGACCGACCATATTTCCCCCGCCGGCGCCATCGCGGCGAATAGCCCCGCAGGAAAATATCTCGTGGGCAACGGCGTGCAACCGGCGGAATTCAATAGCTACGGATCCCGGCGGGGAAATGACCGCGTGATGACGCGAGGCACCTTCGCCAACATCCGCATCCGCAACCAACTCGCTCCCGGCACGGAGGGAGGAATCACCCGGCACCTGCCCGACGGCAAGCAGATGCCGGTGTATGACGCCGCCGAAAAATATCGCCAGGAAGGCGTCCCGCTGTTGGTGCTCGCGGGCGCCGAATACGGCACCGGGAGCAGCCGGGATTGGGCCGCCAAAGGGACCCTTCTATTAGGCGTACGGGCCGTGCTAGCCGCCAGCTACGAACGGATCCATCGCAGCAACCTGGTCGGCATGGGCGTGCTTCCCTTGCAGTTCGATTCAGGGCAGACGTGGCAATCGCTGGGGCTGACTGGCGAAGAGGTCTATGACATTCCCGCGCCTGGCGAGAACCTCCAGCCAGGGGACACGTTGGAGGTGATCGCGCGACCGGCGGGTGGGCCGGAGAAACGTTTCTCGGTCCGCGTGCGGATTGATACGCCCGTGGAGTTGGAGTACTACCGGCACGGAGGAATCCTGCCAATGGTGCTTCGTCGCCTGCTCACGGCGAAATAGCGTGTGACTCCCCCCGAAGTGCCGCCATTTTTCGGTGTTGGGGACACGTGATTTTCAGTTCCGTGGATGCGTCGCGCACACTTGGTGCGTATTCGCCGCCCGCGCATGGCCCCTCACTGACAATGGTCGTCATCCCACCAATTCGCTCGCTACGCGCGGAAAAATCGTTAACACGCGGACACTTTCCCTAGCGTTGAAAGTCCGCTGCCGCGCGGGCCGATGTTAGCTTTGGCGGAATCGGTTTCCCCTGGTCAACGAAGCGAACGGAACACGGCGATGGATCAAAGCACGGCTTGGCGGGATTTCTTTCAACGATGGCCAAAGGGCACGCCCCGCCGCGGGGTCCTCGTGGTCTCGTTCGATCAGTTCCCTTTCGTGGAATTCCTCACCGGCGAGCACATGATCTACGTGGAACGCCGTACGCCAGACACGCTCGGTGCCCGGACCGCCGTGGTTCCCTACGCCGAAATTCAGGGCGTGAAATTCACGGACGTGATTGACCGCAAAGTTTTTCAAGGGGTTGGCTTCACTGCCGGGGAGGCGGCTCCCGCGCTCGCGGCGCGCTGAAGTCGATGATAAGAGATTTTGTCGCCCGTGTTTGATCCGCTGAACACGCGGACAAAGAAACATCAACCTTGCCGCGCGTCTCATCTTCTGGGCAACGATTCCGCTAGTTACGGCCGCTCTCCGCAACTTGAATCACGGCAACGCCTTTCATGCCAGGAATGCCTCGCCGCAAGCACTTCCCGAATAGGTTGGCACGGCGGATGCTCAGGGCTTGAGGGCAGGCGGTCCAATTTCCGCTTCATCGTGGCTCATTATTCGAACGCGCGCCCCGAGAAATACTTCGATGACCGAATTTTCCAATTGTCGCCATCGTCCGTCCAAACGCCGTGGAATTCTCACGCTGGAATGGGTGCTATTAACCACCGTGTTGGTGATCGGCATCATCGGCGGCATGGCGGCCGTGCGGGACGCCATCATTGATGAAATGCACGACGTGTCCCAAGCGATTGGCGCCATGTCCCTTTGGGAAGACGAGCAAGCAGGAGCTTTGAATAGCGCCGCTGGCGGCCCGGTCGTGTGCCCGCCTGGTGACCCCAACTGTTCGGCACGCCCCTAACGAGTCGTGTACCATTCAGGCTCCGAACTTGGCCTTGAGTTCGGATAACAAGCGGATCGCGTGGCCGATCTCCGCTTTCTGCCGTTCCCGGTCCTGGGGGATTTCCCGCTCCACGGTCAAAGGGCCGGTATACCCGAGTTCATTGAGCGTGGCCAAATAATTTTCGATTCCCACGTCCCCTTCTCCCAGGGGGACTTCGGCGCCCCATTCCTCGCCACGCCGCTGGGCCCAAGTGGCATCCTTGCAATGCACGCTGAGGACATACTTGCCGACGAGCTTGAGCGTGCTGATCGGTTCGCCTGATCCATAGAGGATCATGTTGGCGGGATCGAAATTGATGAATAGATTTTCTTGGCCGACGTCTTCGATAAAGAGCAGCAGCGCCTCTCCCGTCTCTTGGCCGGTTTCTAGATGGAGCGCCTGGTGGTTGCCCTGGCAATGCCGACAAAGCTCCGCGGTCACCTCCACGACTTGGCGATAGGCTTCGCTTTCACGGTCATGAGGCACGAAGCCCACGTGCAGCCCGACCACCTCCACCTCCAAGAGCCGGGCGAAATCAGCGATTTCCCTCATTTCCCGCAGGCGACTAGCTCGCGTTTCCAAAGGAACAAGGCCGACCGTGCGAGCCGTGGTGGGGATATCCGCGTAACTTTCGCCTTCGAAGCCTCCAAACACGGCAGTGACCGTGATTCCTAACTCCCGGACCCGCTTGGCGAAACTCGCCGCGTTTTCGGACGTTCTTTGCGCTGCCGAGGGGGCATGAAGCTGGATGGTGGGAACCCCCAACTCTTGTACGACGTCTAGATAGACTCCCAAGCCAGCGTCAATGCTGGCGAACACGCCCAGCGGCCACTTTTCCATGCGAAGATTCCGTTTCTCTTAGTGCTCGACCTTCATCAACTCGTTCGCGAGAAGTGACGAGATAGTCCAGGTTAGCTCCAGTCGTATCGGGATTGGGTCGTATCCGGTTTGACGCCTTCGGGAGTCGCATCGCTGTCGATTTTGAACCAGTTCTCGTCGAATTGGACCACCGAATTGGTCCCTTCGGAAGCGTTCTTGGCTCGGTCGATGGCGATATTGGTGGTCAGAGCGATCACCGCGTCTCCCAGAGCAATCTCGGGGCGGCAGCGGGGTTGATTTTGCGGATCCGGATTCCGGACACACCAGGCCCAGTGCTCCATCTCCTCCGTGTACCCTCGGCTGGGCGGCCCCATTTCCATCGCCTTGCGGCCAGTCTCGACCGCTTGTCCGCCCCCACTGGCAGTCGTGTCCAACGTCGGTTCGGTGTCGCCCTTAGCAGCCTTCACGCTAACCCGCGTGGTCGTCGAGGAGCCCTTGTAAAGCATCACGTCGGCTTCACGTTCGAGGAGTAATGTTCCCCCGGTGCCAAAGACCACCTCACCATATCCACCGAATCCGTTGCCGTTGATCGAGGAATACGTGACCACGATCTTCTTGTTCGGATCGGACTCGTATCCCGGCGCGGGGAATTCGAACATGCAGTAGACGTGATCGTCACAGTCCCGATCCAGCGGGAAGATATGACGGCCACCCATGCCGGCCACGGTAAGCGGCAGGACTTTCTTGCCATCCTCGCGCGTGGCACCAATGAAGATCCCGGCGGCGTCCAACTGATGGCTCCCCAATTCGGCCATGAGCCCTCCGCCTGTCCGATTCCATAATCGCCAGCGGATCAACTCCTCTAGCGGAGAACGCTCATAGCCATTGGCCAGAGTCTTTTCTTCGTAACCATATTTGGCCGCGTCGACCACATGGTCCATGTAGCGTGCTTCGATGTCTTGCAGTTTCGCCTGCACGGCGTCGAAACGTTTTTTGTCCTTGGCGGCATCCAATTTTTTCTTCCAGGTTTCGATTTCCGCCAACATTTTCTCGTTGGGGAGCGGCTGGCTCCAACTGTCGCGCCCCGGCATGTTGCCACGATGCCATTGGGCGCGGATGTGGTGGATATCACCGATCAGGCCACGACGAATGGTGTCCACGGCGTTGTCGTAAAGGATGCTGTAATGCCGTTGGTGGCCGGTAGCCAAATATTTGCCGGTTTCCTGGGCCACGCGGGACATTTCCTTGCATTCGGCAATGCTATGCCCCATCAGCTTTTCCGTGAGCACGTGCTTTCCAGCCCGCATGGCCTTGATGGCGGCTTCGGCGTGCAAGTGCAGGGGCAACGCGATCACGACGGCTTCGACATCCGGATCGCGCAACAAATCCTCGTAGCTGTCTTCGTAGACCTTAACTTCCTTGCGGGCTTCTTCCTCGGAGGACCAGCCATACTTGGCCATCAGGCCAGGGCGGACCTTCAGGGCATTGGGACTGGAGCGATCACCATGGAAGGCGCGGTGAATGTTATAGGGACGAATGTCGGCAATCGCCACGACCCGGAGATAATCCGGCGTATGGGCTCCGATGAGCACGCTGCCCTCGTCTCCCGTCCCGATGAAGCCGACGCGGAGCGGGTCGCCCTTGAGCGATTCATAGCCGAAATACATCGCGCCGAGACCGGCTCCGGACATGACCCCGGCACCGATCGTGCCGAGCAGGAAATCGCGCCGAGTGACCCCGACGGCCCCCTGAAAATTCTCTTTGCCAATGGCTTTTTCTTCAGGACTGAGGTTCATCATGGCTTCACGTATTTCCTTTCGTCGAGCAGCACGGACGAATGAGCAAATGATGTACGAAGAAATCCAAGCCGACCCAACGCCCCGCGGGGCTGGTGGCCAAAAATGCCAAGGCGGCACATTCCACGACTTGGTAGAAAACCGGCACGGTATCCGGAATCCAAGGCGGTTGTGTCAAGATCACCGATGCCAAGAACACGGCCCCTCCCAACGACGCCAACCGTGTGAACAGCCCTCCCAATAGGCAGGTTCCGATGGCGATGAGGCTATAGGTCGTCAGCGTATCCATCCTCTGCAGCGAATTGGGGGAAGGCCGCCAAGTTCCTTGGCTTTGGCGTTGTTCGGGCGTGGCGAAGGAGTTCAAGTCCGCCACGAGACCCTGCTCGACTTCCCGCACCCAGCCCTGCCATTCCAGGGCCTGTGCATTGAGTTCTCGGCGTTTGTCAGCGATACGTTTTCGCTGAAAAGGCACTTCCGGCCCTCCCAACTCACTTTGCCACCCGGCAAGCCGCTTCAATTCATGCAGGTAGGTTTCAACTTCCTCTCCGAGTTCAGGATCGCTGACGTAGGCTTCCAGTAGATTCTTGCGAACCTCGAATGCTTTTCGCGCCCGCTCGCTCTGTTCCTCGTCAAAGCCGTAATGCTCGGAGGCATCCACCTGGATTCGTCCCCAAGCTGCCAGAATTTTTTCCACCCAGCGCTGCAAGTCTTCTTCCGCTGCCGCAAGTTCCTCCGCCGCTTCGCGAGGTTTGCCCATGATCTCATTCCAATCATGGACGTCGGGAACCAGCGCCCAGTATTCTTCAGCCAACGGCCCTTTCGCCTGGCTCAAAAAACCGGCGGACGACCATTGGGGATCCCATAGCTTTGAGAACCCCTCGGCAAAAAAGTGCCAACCGATGCTCATCCGCAAAACGATTAGCAGCAATACGGAAAGAAGGCTGATTCGAAAACGGCCCGTCACGCGGTGACCTCCAGGCGGCGAAAGGTTGCGGACAAAAGCGGCGAACAGCCCGCTCTATCAGGTGGGGAAGAACTTTGAGAGGAACGGTTTGCGCGCATCAAAACACTAATCTAATCAATTCGCGAGCACCTTGCCAACTCGACCCTCGTTTAGCCGTCCAAACTTCCCTTAATCGTTTTAGGGTTCACGCGGGCCGTTGAGAAGTATTTTCCATTCTCTGCTTACCGAAAGACAGCATTGATTTGTGGGAACCAAAGGATTTCCTGGTCGCTGTCTTTTCGAAATCCTATTCCCATGCAACACAAATGCCGATACTGTACAAACGCTATTGACAATGAACAAGTGTCTATTACCATTCCTTGGGTGGCTTGTCGATTTTTCAATAACTACCAAAGCACCATCCGCGGGGAAATTCACATGAGCCTCGGTGACCGCCTGACTGAGCGTCAACATCGTGTTTATCAATATATCCGGGATAAGATCCGCTCACGCGGCTACGCGCCCACGGTGAGAGAGATCGGCGAGGAATTCTCCATCAACTCGCCTAATGGCGTGATGTGCCATCTTCGTGCCTTGGAAAAAAAGGGGCTCATTTGCCGGCAACGAAACAAGTCCCGGGCGATTGAACTGGCCATGGAGCCGGTGCAAATTGCCCAGGAAGAGATGGTCCAGGGGTTGCCCTTGGTTGGGGAAATCGCGGCCGGATCGCTCCGCGAGGCGATCGAACAGAACGAAACGATCGATTTCGCTACTTTTTTTAGACGTGGAGATGACGTCGTTTTGAGGGTCCGAGGCGATTCCATGATCGAAGATCAGATTGCCGACGGCGATTATGTGATCGTGCGGAAGCAATCGACGGCGTCCAACGGCGATATCGTGATCGCGATCACCGACGAAGGCGACGCCACGCTCAAACGCTGGTACGTGGAACCAGATCGGATTCGGCTGGAGCCGGCGAATTCTTCCATGCAGCCGATCTATGTACGAAATGCCCAGGTCTACGGAGTGGTCACGGGTGTCGTCCGTCGCTTGTAAGGGCGCGCATTGAGATTATCCGTAATTCAGGCGGCCTGGCACTGACCGCTGAACGGGTACATCAATCAGTCGGGGCACGTCTCCGGCTAGAGAATTCCTAACCAACTCCGTCAGCTCTTCGGCGTTTCCTGCTCGTTCCGCCTCGACTCCGAAAGAACGGGCCAGGCCCACGAAATCGACCTCCGGTTCGGACAAATCTAGCCCCTCAAACTCGCCTTGTAACGCCTTCGGCAACTGCAACCCAGCCGCGCCAATCTTCAAGATTTGGTATTGGGCGTTGTTGCAGATCACGAATGTCACGGGAATTTGATAGTGGGCAGCCGACCAAAGCCCCTGGATGCCATAGAGCGCGGCCCCTTCACCAAGTAGAGCCAGCACGGGACGCCGGGGCCAAGCCAATTGCACTCCCAGCGCGCAGCCCAGCCCCCAGCCCAATCCCCACCCCCTGTGTCCAAAGTAGCCGGAGGTATTTCGTAGCGCTCCTAATCGTTCTAGGTAGGTTCCCGTGGTGGTGACCGCCTCTTCCACCACGGCGACATCCTCGGGAATCGCCCGGGCAACCGCGGCCATTAGCGCCAAGGGCGACAACGGAACCTGGATTCCTTCTTGCTCGGCGCGCTGCCACAATTCCTCTCGTTCCTGCCGATGCCGTTCGGCGAGCGCGTCGCCACGTTGTTTCGCGGAATCTGTTTGTGCCTCGGACATCGCTATGCGAAGTTCTTCAGCCAATTCGGCGAGCGCTACCTTCGTATCGCCCACGATGCCCGCCGCGACGGGGTAGTTCTTCCCGATTTGGTAGGGGTCCTCGTCGAGATGAACGAGCTGAATATGTTCCGGGATGGCCCTTGAAGGCTCGTGATAGACATACTGCCGCAGCAGGTCCATGCCGGCTACCAACACGACGTCGAAATTCGCTAGCCGCTCACGGACCTCGGGAGACCAGAGCGGCAAGCCGCCGTCGTACAGCGGATGGTGGGCGGGAAACGGCAACCGGCCATGCGTCGTCCCGGATTCGGAAATCGCCGGTGCGCCCAGGATTTCGGCCACGGCCACTAGCTCATCCACGGCATCCCGCTCGACAACACGGCTGCCGGTCAAGATCGCTGGGCGAGACGCCGTAGACAGCAGTTTCACGGCAGCCTTCACCGAGTCTTGGGGAGGCCGCACTCGCGTATTCAGTAGCGGTGGCAATGTGAGATCGAGTTCACCGGACTCTGTCTGCACATCCACCGGCAAGGACATGAAGACGGGACCAGTGGGTGGCGTGAGTGCCAGTTGCCGGGCGCGGCGCACGGCGGCGGGCAAGTCTTCCACGCGCTGCACCTCTACCGACCACTTGGTCCAAGGACGTGCCACACGGGCCAAATCCGACCACAAAATCGGCTCTTCGAACATCAGCCGCCGATCCTGTTGGCCAGCGGTCACCAGTAGCGGAGTGCCTTCCCTGTAAGCGTTGTAAAGCATGCCCATGGCGTTGCCCAATCCGCAACTGATGTGCAGATTGACCACTCCGAGCTCCCCAGAGGCCATGGCATAACCATCGGCCATCGCCATTACCGGCACTTCCTGGGGAGCGAGGATATAGCGAAACCGATCATCGCCGATCAGGGCGTCGTTCAGTGGGAGTTCGGTCGTCCCGGGATTCCCAAAAATGAAGCGCACGCCGGCCTGGGCGAGCATGTTTAGCAGCCCATCGATGCCTCGCGTCCACATAGCGGTAAGGGAAAAGCTTTGTCCACGAGAAAGGGCAAGTCAGCGGCGATTGCCCGGTCTTGGCAATGTAACGGCAAGAGCGAATGCCGCAAAGCCGGCGCAAATCACCAAGATCCCATACCGCTCGGGGATCAGGAGATCAAAGTACGGAGACGCTACATATATGTGCGACACGCACTAACGCAGCCGATAGCCTTGCCGCGCCGTTCCACCGCGTGGATATGTTGGAATTCGCGACATGCGGGCTGGAGGATATTGGGCTACTTCCGTCGGTGTCGGATCAACGTAGTACGGCTGTTCCATGGCGATTTCTCCATCCGACCAAGTTTCTCCCACCATCATTCCCTCGGAGGGATAGGACTCGTGGTGGGCGAACGTGGATCCATGCCGCACGATGGCCGGACCACCGCCGATCCAATTTCCGTGATTGTCGCAAGGCTCGCAGTCGCTTACTGGCGAATGAATACGAACCGGCTGGCAGCCCGTACCACCGCAGTAAGCGCGGCTACAAGTGGCACAACGCAGACCTTGATATAATCTCGGCAGCACGCCACAGCAGCAGCCGCTGCTGGAAACGGTGGCCAACAGTACGGCCAAGAGAATTGCGATTCTTGAACCTGCTCGGGTTTGCATGCCTGTATCACTCCCAAATGCTTGGGGATCAATGTCCCCACGTCACTCCAGTCAAACCGGATGACGGCCATGCCTCACGAAAATCGAAACGGCCATTTCGGCGTACAGTGCATATCGGCCAAAAAATCTCCTAAATCGAGATAAACCGCGAATTCGGATTTCATGCGGTAGGCAGTATTTTATTCCCATTCACCCCAAACCCAGGAGCGCCCTTGGATGCACAGCGAGAGAAGCCAAGTACCTTGAATTCATGGGACGCTACGTTTTGACGGCATCGTAATTCCTGGCTGGTGGTTGTCAGGCTCGCATTCGTGGGCAAAAATGCTGCGAAGTTTCAGAGATTTTCACGAAGATGTAACGCTGCCCCGTTAGAAATTGGAAGAACCGTAGGCTACGAATAGGGCTAAATTTGGGGAAAATACGGTTATGGTCTACCGAAAGATTTTTTTGACGGCGATGCTCGCCTTGAGCTTGTTTGGGGTCCCACACGCAATCGATGCGGACGACGGGTTCGAGCACCAAATTCCGTTGGGGCTGCCCAAGATGAGAGTGCCCAAGGATAATCCGCTCACTGGGGCAAAGGTTGAATTGGGCAAACAGTTGTACTTCGACCCACGGCTCTCCCGTGACAACACGGTGAGTTGCGCAAGCTGCCACGATCCCGAAAAAGGCTGGTCAAATGGAGAAAGATTCGCCACGGGGATTCGAGGGCAAGTGGGAGGGCGCAGTTCTCCGACGATCATCAACTCTGGCTATCAATACTTCCAATTCTGGGATGGCCGCGCGAAGCACGTGGAAGGCCAGGCATTGGGTCCCATCCAAAACCCCATCGAGATGGATCTCACGTTGGAGGAACTCGTCGAAAAACTCAACAAAATCGAGGGCTACCGGAAGGCTTTTGAGGAGGTCTTCGGCACGCCAGTTACGTCGGATGGCATCGCCAAGGCGATTGGAGCCTTCGAAAGGACCGTACTCTCGGGAAATGCCCCGTACGATCAATTCAAACAAGGCAAGGAGGATGCCTTGTCGGACGCAGCAAGGCGAGGGATGGATCTCTTCTTTGGCAAGGCCCACTGTTCGGCTTGCCACGGCCCGCCTCACTTCACCGATGGCGGATTCCATAACATCGGTGTCGGGATAGAGAATGACGAACCCGATGTGGGCCGCTTTGCCGAATCGGGATTGGGTGGTGACAGAGGGTCTTTCAAGACACCCACGCTCCGCGAAATCGAAAAAACGGCCCCTTACATGCATGACGGCAGCCTCGCCACGCTCGAAGATGTGGTTGAATATTACGATCGCGGCGGCACGCCGAATCCTCAACTTGCAGAGGACATTTTTCCCTTAAACTTGACGGACCAGGAAAAAGCGGATCTGGTCACGTTTATGAAAGAGGGATTGTCCAGCCCCGACTATCCCGCGATAAAAGCTCCCGAATTGCCGGAATAAACATCTTGCCCAGCAGGCAAGTTTGTTGCCCGGCTTATGCAATTCACCATTCAAAAACCCTTGCACGCTTCCGGAGGAAGATCCCATGTTGAGGTTAAAAGGCACGATCGTCACCACGCTATGTCTGCTGGGAGTGAATTGTTTCGCCGTGGAAACGGAAATTCCTGACGTCAGCGGCGAGGAAGTCGTATCCGGTTTGAGTAACCCATGCGGCATCGCCGTCCAGCCGGGCACCGGGCACGTTTTTGTTTCCGATAGCGCCGCGAGCCGCGTCGTGCGGTTCGATCCCGCGAATCCCGGCGAACTGGATGAAGTCGTGACAGGCTTTCCCAAGGATATCTACGGCAAAGGCCCCATCTACGACATCGGTCCATTGGGTCTGAAATTCTTGGATCAGAACACGCTGGCGGTGGGTGGCGGCGGGCTAAAAGACGGACAAGAAATCGTGCGGTTCTACACCGTTCCCGAATGGGGAAATTCGATTACCGCCGATGACATGAAAGCTTCCGCCGGGCCTGTCGGACCTGGGGATGAAAGCGTCATCGGAGAGGGCAACTTTTACGCCTTGGCCGTTTCGCCCAATGCCATCTTCGTCACCAGCAACGGAGACGACACCAAGGGCTGGGTGCACAAAATCGATCTTCAAGATAATCAGCCTGGCGATTTGCAGCCCTTTATCAAGACCAAGGAAGCCACCAACGTCGACGCTCCTGTGGGGATCACCTTCCACGAGAATTATGTCGTGGTCGGGCAAATGGGCGAGATTACCGTTCCCGAGGATAGCCTGCTGACCTTTTACGGCCCTCGCACGGGCCGCATGCTGGCGAATTTCGAGACGGGCCTATTCGACATTTGTGACCTCGCCTACAGCCCTTCCAATGAACGTCTGTATGCCGTCGACTTCGCGTGGATGGATACGGCCCAAGGTGGCCTGTTCCGGCTAGACCAATCGAGCGAAGACGGACAGCAGACGGTAAATTCCGTGAAGGTCGCTGGCCTGGACAAACCTACCTCGCTAGCCTTCGCGCCGGATGGCACGCTGTATGTGACGATCATCGGCACGGCGGAAAATGATGAAAAACCTGGCAAGGTGCTCAAATTCTCGGGCGATCTTTGAGTCCCAGTTGGCTCGGTGTGCCTTCCGGTTCGCCGATCACTATTCAAACAGAATCGCTAGGGAGAAGGTTCATCACCGAGGTGTGCCCGCACGGCACGGCAAAGTGCCTGGGCCACCTCTTCTTCATCACCGATGACATTTTTCGCGCCGGCGTTTTGCAATTCATGTGTATGCCGCTGATAGCGCGACCGCGCGAGCGTGGTTACGTGAGGAGCCAATCGCCGAACATGGTGCAGGATGGTTAGCGCCGCCGTGTGATGCGGTACCGTGATCACGACGATCCGTGCCGCCGTCAAATGAATGTGTTCCAGAACATCCGCCAGTCTGGCGTCTCCGACTTCACCGTGGAAGCCCATCCCTTCCGCGCTGCGCTTGGCCTCGGGATTCAAGTCGAGCACGAGCACGCAGCGATTTTGCCCGAGGAAATTTTCGGCCACGGCTCGGCCCGCGGGTCCGAATCCGATAATCACAATCTCCGGCGAATCTTCCTGGCTCCTATCCTTATGGGAAATCGGAGCCAGTGGCTTGCGACGCAGAAGTAATCCGAACCATGCCCCGATCCGGGGTGCCAGGGCGATCAAGTACGGCGTGGCGAAAAGCGAGGCGATCGCGGCGGAAACCACAACTAGATGTGTTTCCTCGGAGACCACGCCCTCTTCCCGGCCCACGCTGCCCAGCACAAAGGCGAACTCCCCGATTTGAGACAGGCAAACGCCGGTCGCCATGGCCGTGGTATCGGGCCGGCCCTGGAGACGCAGGATGGTCCAAATCAGGGCGGCCTTGCAGGCCAAAATCAAGGCGGTCACGCCTGCCACGAGATACCAATGCCGTGCAATCCACAAGGGATCGGCCACCATGCCCGCCGCGCCGAAAAAGAGTGTCAGCAGCACCACGCGGAGCGACGATACATCCGCGCGGATCTGCGTGGCGAAGGGAGAGTTGCCCAAAAACATGCCGGCAACGAAGGCCCCTAAAGCGGGCGAAATTCCCACCTGATGCGCCGCCACGGCTGCTCCTAGCCCCGTCACCACGGCTAGCAAAATGGTGAGCTCCCGATTGCGTTCGAGCGTCAATTGGCCCAAGGCCCGAACCGCGATTTTGTTCAGGAGCAGATAGAGCCCCACGATCAAACCTAGCGCCAAGAGCGCGATGCGGCCCACGTCCCAAAGCACCGCGCCAACCGTACCTTCACCGGCGAGGACCGTCATCAGCACCGCCAACGGCACCACGGCCATATCTTGCACTAACAAAATGGCCACGGCGTGACGTCCATGGGGACTGTCAATTTCCGCGCGGTCCATCAGCACACGCAAGACGCCAGCCGTGCTGCTGAGCGCAACCATCGCTCCCACAGCAATGGCCTCGGTGAGAGGCAATTGAAACAAAAACGCCACTCCCGTGCCCAAGCCGGCGGTAGCCAACACTTGCACGACGCCGCTTCCGAGAGCCGAGGAGCCCAATGAAACCAGCCGGGTCCACGAAAATTCCAATCCGAGGCTGAATAAGAGCAGTGAAACCCCCAATTCGGCGATGGTTTCAATGTCCTTCTCGGCATGAACGACACGAAAACTGCCGGGACCTCCCAGCAGCATGCCAGCCAAGAGGTAACCGACGAGAGGGCTTTGGCCGAATCGTGAACACAGTCCACCGGCAACCAGCGCAGCGCCCAATAGGACAACAATTTCCCACAAAAGATGCCACAGATCCAAAGAGGCACACTCCATTCCCGGCCGACGGGCGTCGGTCGGCCAATTCGGTGGGGAACCGCCAAACACCCCTCCCTCAAGGCAAAATACCGATGATGAGTCACAGAAAGATTAGCGTGACCACCACTCAGCGAAAAGTGATGTCGTTGACACGCTCGATGCGCCAAGTATGGTGCAAAACTCACGTCCTACCGGGCGTCCCTGGCATGTCGATGCATGGGACCGGTTTACCCAACCCTGGTTATCCCTTGGAATTAGGAAATGCTCGCGTTATCCGAAAACGTTGACATCCGTGTCAGACGCCGTTAACCTGACAAATTAGGAGGCTTCGATATGAAGCCCCGCGAATCTTGATCAGAAATCCATGCCCGATCTAATCTTGAGTGGATTTCCCCGGTGCTTCCGAACGTTCTTCCGATGCCATCCGTGGATTGCATTCGCACCGCACCAATATCCACTTGGAAATGGCTCCGAGCCAGAAACCCACGTGGTAGACACTTGACTTTCCGTTCGTGCAAGTAAGAAGAGGAACCTCACATGGCCACAGGAATGGACGGATTTGCTGGGATTCTGGTTCGAAATGGCGTCATTAGCACCGATCAGCTCTCCGAAGCGGAACGGGTCGCGCGGGATACGGGCGAAAGTGTCGGCGATACGTTGGTCAAGCTGGAATATGCGTCAGGCATGGAGGTCATGGAAGCGCTCGCCGAGGAGCATGGCCTGCCCTGCGTGGACCTCAAGCAAGTAACGATTCCGCCGTCTGTGGTGGAAAAAGTCCCCGAATCCGTGGCTCGTGAAAATACGGTCTTGCCGCTGGAGGAAGAAGACGACGCGCTGCGCGTGATCCTAAGTGATCCCTTGGATTTAGATACGATCGACAAGCTAAGGTTCATCTTGAACCGGCGGATCGAGATCGCGCTGGCTCCCAAGGACAGCCTCGTGGAGGCCATTAACCGCCATTACGGGCAGATTGAGGGCGAAAGTGCCGACTCCATGCTCCAGGAGTTCACGGATACGGCCATTGACTTCACGGAGACAGAAAGTGAGGGCGCCGGTGACGAGGAGATCGTGGATGAATCCAGCGCGCCCATTGTCCGCCTGGTCCATCTACTGATCAGCGAAGCAGTCCAGCTTCGCGCTTCGGACATCCATGTCGAACCATTCGAGGACCGGATTCGCGTCCGCTACCGCATTGATGGCGTGCTCATCGAAAGGGACAGCCCTCCTAGGCGTCTGCTCGGAGCCATCCTCTCTCGTATCAAGATTCTTTCCAAAATGGATATCGCCGAACGCCGCCGCCCACAGGATGGACGAATTAAGGTGACTGTGGGGGACAAGGACTTAGACCTCCGCGTGAGCATTATTCCTACCAACCACGGACAATCGTGCGTGATGCGTCTGCTGGATAAGGACAATATCAGCGTCGGCGTCCGGCAGTTGGGGTTGTCCGAAAAGGATTTCGCGGAGTTCAAAAACCTGATTCGTCGGCCCAACGGCATTATTTTGGTCACGGGACCGACCGGTTCCGGAAAGACAACGACCTTGTACGCGGCACTCAATGAGCTGAATCGCCCGGATGTAAAAATCATCACGGCCGAAGATCCAGTGGAATATTATTTAGCGGGGATCAATCAAGTCGAAGTCCGGCATAAGATCGGTCTCGACTTTTCCCGAATCATTCGGGCCATGTTGCGTCAGGCACCCAATATCATTCTCGTGGGCGAAATGCGGGATGACGAGACAGCCCACATGGGAATCCAGGCTTCTTTAACTGGACACTTGGTTTTCAGTACACTCCACACGAACGATGCGCCCGGTGCTATTACACGCATGGTGGACATGGGAGTGCCCGCCTATCTTGTCGCCAGCAGCGTGATCGCGGTCCTGGCCCAGCGCCTGATTCGCCTAAATTGCCCAAAATGCAAGCAGCCGTACACACCTAGCCAAGCTATTTTAGAGTCCGCTGGACTCTCGGCAGAGATGGTCAAGGACGCCACGTTCATGAAAGGCCGGGGCTGCGGATTCTGCAATCGCAGCGGCTACAAAGGACGCCAAGGCATTTTCGAGCTGATGCTCATGACATCCAAGATTCGGGAGATGACCTTCGCGGGCAAGCCAACCCAGGAAATCCGAAAATCTGCCATATCACAAGGAATGGCAACGCTTTACGACGATGGAATCCGCAAGGCGATGGCCGGAGCCACCACGCTGGAAGAGATCTTCCGCGTGGCCAAGAAGAGCTAACCGCAGCCCGTGCCGCAGCACATTGCGGATCGACTTTTGCGGATTAAAGACACTCGGCGATGAGGTTCCAAGGCCCTTTGTCAAATGTACTTCAAAGCCGTCATTCAGTGCGTAAGCTACTACTTGGATTGCAGATTGTGCGGGATTTGAGTTTTGAAGAGCTTTGGGGTCGTGGAAGAGTAAAACCCTGACAAAGTCCCGTGCGAGTCGAACAATATCTAGTGATTTTCTTGCGAGAAATGCAGCAAGTGAGAATAATCAGAGGGCGAGGCATCAAAAACCTTATCATCGTTATCCGTTTTTTTGACGGTGGAAATGCCTCGACAATTCAGCATTCACGTTCGTGACAATTTCAAAGCGGACCTGCGGTACATTGTGGCGATTACCACGTTCGCATTCTCATCTTGGACGAACATATTGGAAGTGGATCCGAGTTTGTTGGTTTGCCAACGCTATAGAGCACTTGAGTGCCGCTTAACTGAAAGTTCACCAAATTATCCATTTCACCCAATGCTCGGTTTGAGCATCTCCATCTAGAGAGATAGTCAGGGAAATCAGAGAAGGGAACGCCGTATGGGAACGATTCTCATCGACAAGTTGCTGCACGCCGTCATTAAACAAGGCGCGAGTGACTTGCACATCACGACCGGGCAGCCGCCTGTGTTGCGACTTGACGGACACCTGCGTCGCCTGGACACCAAGGTTTTGGAACCGGATGACACGACGAATTTGATGAAGAGCGTCACTCCCGACCGGTGCCAACAAGAGCTGCAAGAGGTGGGCAGTACCGATTTCAGTTTCGCGTTTGGTGAAGCGGCTCGTTTTCGCGTCGCCGTCTTCAAGCAGCGCGGACAAGTCGCCATGGTACTGCGACAAATCCCCAATGGCATGTTGACCTTCGAGCAGTTGGGGTTGCCGCCGGTGGTGGAGAAATTGTGCTCCCGCCCGCGTGGTTTGTTCCTAGTCACGGGGCCGACCGGTTCCGGAAAAAGTACCACACTGGCCAGCATGATCAACCATATCAACGAGACGGTCGACCATCACATCATCACGATCGAAGATCCGATCGAGTTTTTTCACAAGAACAAGAAATCGACGGTCAACCAACGTGAAGTCGGCGTTGACTGTCCCAGCTTCTCCGAGGCTATTCGCCGGGCGTTGAGAGCCGATCCCGATGTAATTCTCGTGGGCGAAATGCGCGACTTGGAGACGATTGAAGCGGCGATCACGGCCGCGGAAACGGGGCACGTCGTGTTTGGCACGCTGCACACGACGGGAGCCCAAGGCACGATCAACCGGATCATCGACGTGTTCCCGACCAACCAGCAGGAACAGATTCGTACCCAGCTTTCCACGGCCATTATCGGGGTGTTATCGCAAGCCCTGCTGCCACGCATTGGTGGTGGCCGCGTGGGCGCTTTTGAAATGCTCGTG
Organism: Pirellulales bacterium; assembly: GCA_028289405.1. Classification (GTDB taxonomy): domain Bacteria; phylum Planctomycetota; class Planctomycetia; order Pirellulales; family JANQPP01; genus JANQPP01. Next base: position 39,873 of record JANQPP010000082.1, on the reverse strand, counting down.
GTGACGCCCGCCATTGCCAACTTGATTCGTGAAAACAAAACGTTTCGTATCAATTCGGCCATTCAAACCGGCGCGAAACAGGGGATGCAGTTGTTGGACGACGCCATGTTCCGCTTGTGGAGAGAAGACGTTGTTTCCAAGGAAATTGTCATGACCCGTTGCAACAGTCCGGAAGATATGGTTGGCCGTATCGCCCAAGCCGAGCGGGGCCTGTTCGACGACGAACACGATGTTTCACAGAAAGTACACGCTTAGGGCGAAGCAGCATGGCCCTTGGGGGCCGCATATGGCAGGCGATTGATGTTCGGTCAACGAATTTAATAGCAATAGGTAGTCACTTCTCATGCGTCGCATCGGCCAGATTTTCGTCGATCTCGGGTTCATTGACGAATATCAATTGGAAATGCTGCTCGAGGAGCAGGAACAGCGGCCCGGGGAATTGCTGGGCAAGATCGCCGAGGAATTGACGCTGATCACCGACGATCAGCTTGCCCAGGCGTTGGCCGAGCAGATGGGTTTGCAGGTCATTCAGCTTTCGGACGTGGTGGTTCCCGAGGAGGTGCTGGCCTACGTGACCGAACCGATGGCGCAGCTCTACAAGATCATTCCGGTGAGCTTTCGGGACAATACGTTGACGATCGCCATGTGCGATCCGCAAAATCTCTCCACTTTGGACGAATTGCGGACCTTCTTGGGATACGAAATCCGCGTCGTCGTGTCGTCGGAGCGAGAAATCCTGCAAGCTTTGGACCGCTATTACGCGGCGGATAACGAGAGCGTGGAGAGTCTCGTCTCCGACATGGAAGAGGACGAGGAATTGGCCAAGGCGGCCGAGGCCATCGATCAAGAAGGCCCCATCGATTTGACGAGCGTGGAGGCCCTCGCGGACAGCGCGCCGGTGCGGAAGCTGCTGAACATGGTGCTCCTGCTGGCGATCCGTGACCATGCCAGCGACTTGCACTTCGAACCGTTCGAGGACGAATTCAAAATCCGTATCAAGGCGGATGGCGTGCTGTATGAAATGGTTCCGCCGCCAAGGCACCTGGCTTTCGCGATTACCACGCGTATTAAGGTCATGGCCGACCTGGATATCGCCGAAAGACGCTTGCCGCAAGATGGCCGGATTGAGCTTTCGGTGGGAGGGCACCCCGTCGATCTGCGGGTCAGCGTCTTGCCCACGATGTTCGGTGAAAGCGTCGTCATGCGGGTGCTGGACCGTTCCGTGGTGTCGTTGGATTTGAACAAGGTGGGCATGGATTCTCCGACGCTCAAAAAGTTTCGGAGCGTGATCCACAAGCCGAACGGAATCGTGTTGGTTACTGGCCCCACCGGGTCAGGCAAGACAACCACGCTCTACTCCGCGTTGAGCGAACTCAACTCCATCGACGAAAAACTGATCACGACCGAGGATCCCGTCGAGTACGATATTGATGGCATCATTCAGATCCCGATCGACTCCTCGATCGGCGTCACTTTCGCCGCCTGCCTGCGGGCCATCTTGCGGCAAGATCCCGACAAAATTCTGGTGGGTGAAATCCGCGACCTGGAGACGGCGGAAATCGCCGTGCAGTCCTCCCTCACCGGGCACATGGTGTTTAGCACCTTGCACACGAACGACGCGCCCAGCACCATCACGCGGCTCCGCGACATGGGCATCCCGCCGTTTCTGATCACGGCGACGGTGGAGGCGATCCTGGCACAGCGGCTTGTGCGGCGGATTTGCACGCAGTGCAAGGAGGAAGTGCCTCCAACCGCGGAGCAAATGGCGGACCTGGGTTGGACCCACCAAGACATCGAGGGGAAAAAATATTACCGGGGCGCGGGTTGCGATGCCTGCAACCACACCGGCTACAAAGGCCGCGTCGGCCTGTTTGAACTCATGATCATGAACGACGATTTGCGGGACATGGTGGCCAGCAAAGGTTCCACGGACGAACTGCGGGACCGGGCACAAAGTTACGGTATGGTCACGCTACGGGACGCCGGGCTGGGAGCCGCCTCCTCCGGCACGACCACGTTGGACGAAGTCATTCGTGAGACCATTTTGGAAGCATAACCGCGCACGAAGTATTTTTGTATTTCCGTCCGTGAGGAATTGGCGGCACCGTCAAGACGGCGAAGTCGAATACGTGAAACATTCAGTCATCATTCACCACAAGTAGGGAATCCGGACGCGGAGGTTAGCGAACATCGGCCGCACGGCGGCGATGTTGGAAAGCCTCGATCCATGGGGATGTAGTCATGCCAGTCTTCCAATTTGAAGCAATGGATTCGACGGGGCAGGAGATCAAGGACGTCATCGACGCCCCCAGTGAAGAAGAGGCGCAGGCGACTATCCGGCAGATGGGATACTTCGTCACGAAGATCTCCGTCAAAAAAGGCCGAAAAGCGGCCGAAGGGGCCAAAAAATCGAAGCGTGGCCGGACCTTCGCCATCGGTGGCGTCAAGGCGAAGATCGTCACCACGTTCACGCGGCAATTGTCCATTCTGCAAGACGCGGGACTGCCGATCCTCCGCAGCCTCCGGGTGTTGGAAGCCCAGAGCAAACCAGGTCGTTTCAAGAACTCCCTCATGGACGTCTGCGAGGAGATCGAAGGCGGGGCCACGCTTTCCGAGGCCATGGCCAAAAGCCCCAAGGCGTTCGACCGGTTGTACATCAACATGATCAAGGCGGGCGAGGCGGGTGGTGCCCTGGAAGTCATCCTGCGCCGTCTGGCCGAATTCAAGGAGCGTTCGGAACACCTCAAACGGAAGATCAAGGGAGCACTCGTTTACCCTGTCGTCGTGATCTCCGTGGCGGTCGGTATTTTGACCTTCATCATGATCAAAATCGTGCCGGCCTTTATCAAGATTTTCGATGACATGGATGTCGAGTTGCCCCCGATGACGGTGATGTTGGTAAATATCTCTTATGCCGCCGTCAACTATTGGTACCTGATTCCAGGTATTCCGGTGGGCGTATGGCTCTTCATTAAATTCGTACGACGATTCAAGGCAGGCCGCATGGGCTGGGATCTGTTCACGCTGAAGATTCCGATTTTCGGCCAATTGGTGGAAAAGAACATCATGGCCCGCACGACCCGGACGTTGGGCACCTTGGTTTCTAGCGGCGTGCCGATTCTAGAAGCACTTAACATTACCAAGGAAACCAGCGGCAACGCCATTTTCGAGCAGATCTTCGGCAAGATTTCCGAGTCGATCCGAGAGGGGGAAACGATCGCCGTCCCCATGAAGGAAAACGCCAAACCAAAATTTCATCCTGTCACGGCATTCTTCTTTTTCATGTTCATCCCCGTGGTGGGCGTGCTGGTTTACATGCTGAAACTCAATCACCGCATTATCGACGATTTGGTCGTGAACATGGTGGATGTCGGTGAAGAAACGGGCGAATTGGACACGATGCTCTACAAAGTCGCCGATACCTACGATGAAGAGGTCGCCGTCTTGACCGAAAGCCTCATGAGCTTGATGGAACCTTTGATGATCATCGTGCTCGGCGGCGCGGTCGGCTTTATCGTCATTGCCCTCTTCGTCCCTTTGGTGAGCTTGATTCAAAACTTGACGTAACGCTCGATCTTCCGTGGTCAGGGCGTGGCTAGTTTATGCAGTGATCGGGTGCACCCCCGGACGAGGGGTTGGCTCGCACAAAACCGTCCACAGGGGCTGTGGTGAAGGAGAACACGCGCGATGATTCGCAAGATCCCAACAACTCGCCGAGGCTTCTCCCTCGTGGAGGTCCTGACGGTGATTACGATTATCACCATGCTCGTGGCGCTGACCGTGGGGGGAGTCTATCTCGCCGTGGGCCGCATGAAAGATGCCCAAATCGCCCTGGAAATCCAGCAGCTTCAAACCGCGCTGGCTTCGTACCAAGCCGACGTTGGCGGTTCCTTTCCACCCGATTTCACGAATCGGCCCGCCGCCCAGCGGCATTTGGCCAAGGCGTTTCCCCGCTATGTGGGCAGCTTTCCGCCCAACCACATCTCGAATCGTCCGGAACGTGGGTTGGACCCCGCCGAGGCGCTCGTCTTTTGGCTGGGGGGCTACTCGGCTCCGCCCGGCACCAGTTCCTCGAAGTTGCTCGGATTTCGCGCGGATCCGAGCAATCCTTTTGTCGCGCTACCCATCGATCCTCAGTTGATCAACTCCGGCGGATGGACGAAGCCAAAGTTTGATTTCGTTCAAACACGCCTGGTCGATCAAGACGGTGACGGTTGGTACGAGTATCTGCCTCCGAACAGCAACGTGCCTTACGTCTACTTCGATGCACGTTCCTACGACGCGGCTCCCGTGGCCAATCCACCCAAATATGTCGCTTTCGACAAGCAATCCGCCGCCATTCCCTATTCCCGGACGGAGAACGGGCAGTTCACCGGCGAATACGTGGAGCCCAAAACCTATCAGATCATCTCCGCGGGCCAAGACAGCTCGTACGGTTCGCTGGAAACGAGCGTCCGCCGCGGCTATCCGGACGCCATGGGCTACGCCACCACCGGAGAAGATAACGACAATATCACGAGCTTTTCCGAAGGCACATTGGAGGACCAAATCCCATGAGCCGGCGGCCTTTCCCACACGCCCAACAAGGCTCACTCTCGCTTCGGCCAGGATTTACGCTGGTCGAATTGCTGGTCACGATCACGATCATCTCGATCTTGGCTAGCTCCGTGCTGGTGGCGACGTATGCCGCGCAGGAATCCGCCCGCGAGGCGCGAACCCGCGCGTTGGTAGCCAAGCTGCACAAGTTGCTCATGGTCCGCTGGGAATCTTATCGAACTCGCCGCGTGCCGTTGGATACGGCCACGCTTAGCAGACAGGTGAATCCTGGCGCGCGGAATGCACAATTCATCTTCGCCAAGCGCCGTTTGCAGGCGCTCCGCGAGTTGATGCGGATGGAGATGCCGGACCGCTACCGCGACATTCTAGACGAACCGAGTGGCGAACGTCGGGGCATTGAGCACCGTCCCGCCCTTTCCCGGGCTTATCTCCGTCGGTACGAGCGGGTCAATGCCCTGGGCACGGGCGTAACACCGCAATTTCAGGGAGCCGAGTGCCTGTACATGATTCTCACCATGGGGGCGGCGAACGAGTCCCAGGGACGGGAACAGTTTCGCGAAAGCGAAATTGACGACGTGGATGGAGACGGCATGCCGGAATTCGTGGATGGCTGGGGGCGGCCTATCAGTTTTCTGCGCTGGGCGCCCGGCTTCGAATCGGAATTGCAGACGGGACAAGATCCCGACCCGTTTGATGTCCGCAAAGTCGACTTCCGTGAAGGCGAACGGGGCTACGCACTCTACCCGTTGATTTATTCCGGCGGTCCCGATCAGAGCTACGGCCTCTCCACCGACAACGACACCGGCAATTTCAGCTACCGAGAAAACCATAACGATCCGTATTCCGCGGTCACGCAGCAGGGAGATTTGATGGGTTCGCCAGCAGCCGATCCTCAAGGCGAGTTGGGCACCCATTTGGATAACATTCATAACCACCTGTTGGCGGTGAACTAACATGCAAGCCTTCCAGACAAAACAGGGAGCACGGCACGGCTTTTCCCTCGTGGAAATGTTGGTGGTGATTACCATCTTGCTGGCCTTCGGACTGGTCGCGCTCCCCTTGTTCGGCCAGGCTTTGGATGGCCGCCAAACACGGGAAGCGGCGCGGGAACTCTCCGCGTTCATCGGCGGTGCCCGGGCACGCGCCATCGAATCAGGGCGTCCCGGCGGCATTTTGTTGGAACGGCTGAGCCCCGAACTGCCACAGGCGGTGCTCTCAGTGCATATGGCCGAAGCACCTCCTCCTTATGCGGGGGACTCCATGATTTCCCGCGCCGTGATCAAGGGGGACATTGGGCAAGGTCAGATCACGCGACTGCATAGCAACGACGTTACCGATGTCGGTTGGCAAGGGCTCGTGAAGCATGGCGACTTGCTCAAGATCAATTACCAGGGCCGCATGTACCGCGTGGTGGCCAATGATCCCGATGACCTGGATGAAGACGGATTTTTCATTGTCGAGCCGCCATGGAATATTGTCCCCGTGGATATCAAAACCACCAGCTTCGTGCCCAGTGTGCCCGAACCGGGGCTTCCCTTTCAGATTTTTCGGCAGCCTGTGAAGTCGTCCATTCCTCCGCTGCAGTTGCCGGCGGGCTCCGTGATTGACTTGCAGTTTTCCGGAATCGACAGCCTCACCAACGACGACCACAGCACGTTCTCCGCATTCTTTCAGAATACGGACGATGAGCCGAATTTGAGTTCGGTCGTGATTATGTTCGCGGCGGACGGCAGCTTGGAATCGGTACGCTATGGCGTGGATGTGCCTCGCCGCCCCAGCGAACCGGTCTATTTGATGTTGGGACAGCGCGTCAAAATCGGCGGCGACACGGACCCCGATGACCCGCTGGTCGTCTTCAATTATCAAGATGTAACCAATTATTGGGTGGCCATCGGTCATCAGGCGGGGCGAGTCACGACCACGGAAGTCGCCGCCACGTCCACGTCCGCCACGTCGATTGACTCGGCCGTCGCGCCTCAAGATGCCATCGTGGTCAGCCGGCAGTTTGCCCGTCAGGCCCAGGCGATGGGAGGAGCGCGTTAGCATGACATCCTCCAGGCAAATTCCCATCGCTTTGACGCAGCAGCCCCAACAGCGGTCGGGTATCACGTTATTGGAAGTCCTCATTTCCATGTTCGTGATGGCGGTCGGCATGTTGGGCTTGGCCGCGCTGATCCCGGTGGGACATGAGTTCATCTTGCGGGGCGCTATTGAGGACAACAAGTCCGCGCTCGGCAAGGCAGGGCTGCGGGAAGTCAAGGTACGGCGGCTGCTCGACCCCGAGCGGTGGCTGAGCGCGACCGGGCAGCCCCTGGGAGGCAACACGGCGAACCGCTTCGATGCCTTCGCCCTCGATCCGCTGTTGATTAACCGCGCCTTGGCCACCGGCACCAGCAATCCACAAAACCTGCTCAGATTTCCCTTCGCCGCGTCGGCGAATAACAACATTCCTTATCTGCTGCGAGGAACGTTAACGGACATCAACGCGCCCGGTTTACCGCCGGCGGTCACGCAACAACTGGCGGAGATGGTTTTCCTGGCCCGGAACGACCTCACGCTCGATGTCCCCGATGACCCCGACTTGCCACCCCGGCAGGTCTTCACCACGGGGACTGGTCAGCGTGCCTTTGAGGGACAGTATTCTTGGCTCGTGACCATGGTACGTGATCCGGAGTTGAGCAATGACCCCACGGTGCGTACCCGCAACGCGGATCAATACACCGTCTCGGTGGTCACGTTTTACCGCCGCGACCTGACAAACCCCGCGGACACGGAGCGAGTACTGCCAGGAGAAATTTTGGGAGCCGGCTGGGGAGGGGGGGACCTGCGCCTGCCCGGGCAGGATCTGCCTTTGCGCGCCGGCCAATGGATCTTGGTCTCCGCCGCTTTACCGACCGGTATCGAACCGGGCAAAGGCTACTTCTCCTGGTATCGGATCGTCTCCGTGGAAGATCCGCTCCCTGGCGAAACCGAAACCTTCGTAAGTATTCAGGGGCCGGATTGGAACACGGATCCCCCTTCAGCAGGAGGGAAAGGCAATGCCGTGTTCGTTTCCATCATCGATGGCGTCGTGGGCGTGTACGAAGAGGTGATGCGCATCGAAAGGTCCACGCGCTGGACCGGATGGAATTGATGCTTATAGATATAGCTTGGAAACCTTCTTATCGGATTTTTTAACCTTATGAGGCCCGAGCGGCCTCCACCTTCGAAGCGGGCCAGTGTACCGGAACAAACGAACCGAGGAAAAAAACCTGATGCGAACCACGATCTATTTTTGCCCTGGGAAATGAACTTCCCTGGCACGATCGTGGCCGCGCTTTTTTCCTAGGATCGGCAATCTCTTCTCCACGCTTCGAAAGGAGATCAACTCATGCGACGAGGCAAATGTACCCGCCGCGGCGTTTTGCTGTTGGTGATGCTCAGCCTATTGGCTCTGTTTTCCGTCGTGGTGGTCACCTATGTAGTGGTCGCCGGCCTAACTCGGGAAGCGGCCACGGCTGCCGCGCGGCTGGAGCTTTACGGCACCAAACCGGAAGAAGTGATGGAGCGGCTCGCGCTCGATCTGCTCCGCGACACGAACAACCCGCTCTCTCCCATGCGGAGTCACAGCCTGCTGGCCGATCTCTACGGCGATGACGGCATTCGTGGCAACGTCTCGGGGCCAGCCCAAATGACGGTGCAAACCTTTTTGCGCGGCGAGTTGCTCGATATCCCGGTGCAAGGCCCGCTCAACGCACTGGACGGATACTACAACGGTTGCGTATTCACGCTCATCTCCGGCCCGCTCGCCGGACGGAGTGGCCGCGTGGTCGACTACTTTGGACCGTTTAGCCAGGTGGGCCCTCGGAATACGGTCCGCGTGTTCGGCCTGTCGAACTTCCGCCCCAACGAAAATATGGATCAAATTTTGGCCCAACTCGCGGAAAATGAATTTCTGATCAATGGCCGGCCATTCAACGGCACTGGCGTGGGATATGAGCCGAATTCCAACCGCTACACCGCCACGGACAACGGCCTTTCCTTGGCGTTGCTCCCCAATCCCAAGAACAGCACGTATGAATCCTATTTCCAGCAATTCCGCCAGGCGCCGTTCCCCTTCTCCCTGACGGATGAAGACTACGACGCGGTGGATGCGCAGAACATGTTCCTCGCGATGCCGGTGCCGGTACCTTTGGGCAGTTCCACGCCTTTTGGCACCAGCGGACAATACGTGGCCATGCCTTCGTTCCACCGGCCCGACCTGATGAGGTACTGGCAAAACAAGGAGCCCGGGCGTTGGGGAGACTTGTCCTCCGGGCTCAAGCAGAGCGTGGTGATGCGTCCCTTGAGCGAATTGCATCCGCTGTTCGCCAGCATGAACCCCGCTTATGAACAAGACCCCATCTACCAAAATCGCGCCGTGCCTCCGCCGTGGGACGTGGACAACGATGGCGATGGCCTGACGGACAGCATCTGGATCGACCCCGGCTATCCCGTGGAGACGGCTCCCGATGGACGCCGCTACAAGACGTTGGCCGCGATCCTGTGCGTCGACTTGGATGGTCGCTTTCATCTGAACGCGCATGGCGGCCTCGCGCACGTGAATACGAATCTGCATAGTGATCCAGTGACGGGACCGTTCGCCGAAGCGGGCGGCGTCCCCCCAGCGGATCTGCCAGCCGGTCTGGGCTATGGTCCAGCCGACGTCGATTTGACGTTTCCCGTGCAGACCGCGGGAGCCGCCACACCGCTTCCAGCGTTATTCAATATCGCCCAGTTGCGGAGGTTGCTTCAGGGAGATACGACTCAGCAATTGCCCGGACGTTACGGTGAGTTGAATACCGCACAAGTCAGTGGACTCCAGGGGCCAGGCAGCACCATGGGAAATGATCCCCGTGCCGCGCTCAAACACCAACATTACCCCCAAGACCGGCAGACGCGGTTTTCCTTCACGGACTATTCCCGCACCGCCTCCTCCTTTGGAACGCCGCCAGACCTCTGGGGCGTGGGCCGAATGGGCATCGATTTTCGTGGGCAGCCGCTCTACCGCAGTATGGCAGGCTGGGATGCGGACGGCCGCCGACGGATTTTTCAACCGGTACAGAGCAACCTGGCCAGCACGAATTTCGTGAAGAACAATCCGTATGAACTGAATCTCTCTCAGGACGCGCCTCGAGCTTCCCGCGCCGATGCTACCACGGTGGATGAAATCGATGCTCCATTCACTTGGGGAGAAATCGAACGCTTGCTGCGGTACAACGACCGCGATGCTCCCATCCTGCCAGGCCGTTTGGCCAAACTGCTTCCGGACGTCTTTGGTGACAACGAAAACGACGATTTGCAACAGCGGCAGGCCAAGGCCCGCAAGCGGGCGCTGGTCACGGCAGAAGGTTGGGACCTGCCCGTGCCCAACATCCAAGCCCCGCCGCAGCTCGCGCAAATTTTGACCAATGCCGGTCAGCCGCAGCCGCTACATGTGGTGGACTTGCTCAAGGCTCGGCTGCTGCAACACGGCATGAATCCCACGGACGCGCAAACATTGAATGATGCGGCGCGGTTTTATTTCTCACCCGATTTACTTGCCGGGTTGCGGTTCGATCTCAATCGCCCTTTCGGCGACGGGCAAGACAGCAACAATGCCGGCACGATCGACGAACGGGAGGAGATGGCGAATGATGCCGTCCGCTTCTATCGGTCGCAAACACTGAATCAACCGCCGGAAACACAGCCGGTCACCACCTTCCATCACAACAACGGGGAACTTCTCGCGCCTCATTTGGCCATGGAGGATCCCCGCAATCGCTTGGAAGTCCGGCAGATCTATGCCCGGTACCTGTATATGCTGGCCATGATCTTGCTGGATGACAATTACCCCGTGACGCCGCGTGCCGGCGAGGATGAAGCCGCCGCGCGAGCCCGCATCGCCGCCCAATGGGCCGTGAACGTGGTGGACTTCCGCGATCGCGACGGGGCCATGACCTATTTCGAGTACGACGTCCATCCCTTCCGCTCCCAGCCGATCACCGGCGAGCCGGACACGGGGCACGTTTGGAACGTGGACGGAGATCCCTCGACAGGGACCGATGGCCCGCAGCGAGGAGAGGTTTGGGGCTGCGAACGTCCCGAACTGCTGATCACGGAAGTCTTGGCAGTGCACGATCGCCGCACCCGCGACGACACTGCCGGCAACGGCACGGTGCAGGATGGCCGGGATGATGACTGGGACCAGATCGCTCGCCCCAAGGGAAGCCTGGTCGTGGAGCTGTTCAATCCACAAAGCCCGCATGACGCGCCCACGTTTGATTTGGCCGCGCGGGGCGTCGACATCGACCGCGATGAACAGCGAGATTACGGCGTGGATCTCCGCCGGCGAGACCGGACCGGAAATTGGCCTGTCTGGCGGCTCGTCGTGGCCGATCGGCCCAACAACCAAAACGCGGGCGAGCCTGAAGATACCGTGCTCGATTCGCGACGCATCGAGAGGATCATGTACTTCACTGAAGACCTACCCGAAACGTCCGGCGGAACGGACGTGCGATTCAATCTGGGCAATGGCCGCATCAAGGCGTTCTCTCTCGCCCGCAACCAGGGCTCGCTGATTGTCTATCCCAACCATTACGCCGTGGTGGCGCCGCATGCAGACACAACTGCAGGGAATGGTGCCGAAATCGGTTTTGGCCGGCGGGACACCACGAGAGATGGAGGTAATCAACCAGCTTTTGATTATCCTCTAACACTTCGGTTTACGCGCCAAGATGTGGCCGTGGTGGATCAGGATGGTGGGCCGATTGGCCTGCCGCTGACTGACCGCAAGCCGGCCCTCGGCGTCCTCGTCTCTCCGCTGTATCAATCGGCGGCGGGAGCGCCCTGGGTTCCTACCGTTTCCGAAGGTGGGCGAAAGATTCGCTTCAGCATCTCCGAACCGCGCGACGGTTACCCCATCAATCCGGGACGCGGCGACGACCCACGGAATGACGATACGCTGTTCACTTCGGTGGTCGATCAGCCATTCGACAACCCCGCCGACAATCCCGATCTGCCCAATAACGACGAAACCCGTCCCAATTTCAAAGTGCTCTACCTTCAACGATTGGCCAACCCGATCCAGCCCTGGGCGGACCGTACGCAGACCACGGACCCAGCGAATCCACTCACTTACAATCCGTACAATCCCTACATCACCGTGGATACGTTGCCCATTGATCTGACGACGTATACGGGCGAATGGACGACCGATCAATTTCCCGGAGGCAACGGATTCCTAACCTCGCGGCAGCGGGACGGCGGACCTAGCAACGATAACCGCCAAAACATTTGGACCAACATCACGCAGGAGCCGTCCGCCATTCCTGATATTCCAAGCGTAAACGATCCGCCGGAAGTGAAGCGGATGGGAACCACGTTGGGCTATTTGAACATGGGCGCGGATGCGTTTGGCCAACCTCTCACGTCAGTGGACGCGCCTCCCGGCTCTCCCCTGGAAGGCTACCGCGGGGACCCCCGGCCCACCAATTCGCCAACGCAACCGGGATTTGGCCCCTTCCCCTGGTTCATGTGGAACAACCGGCCCTTTGTCAGCGAGATGGAACTGATGCTGGTACCGCGCACGGACCCGGCGAACTTGCTGTCAGAACATGAAATTCGAGACCAGAACGAGTCCGCCTACAATCCTCGTAATAACAATGACGAGCCGGAGGAAGGTGAATTTGCCTTTCTGATGAATTTCTTCGACTCCGGCAATGCCGGCCAGGGGGCGGGCGTGCGCCGCGCGCCACACTGGTACCGCATCTTGGAATATACCCGCGTCCCTTCCCCTTTCGTGGGGAATGAAACGGTGCTCAACGCGGCCGGCTTTGGCGCGAACGATCCCCGATTGGACCGCGTACATCTCCGCCCGCCGTTCCACGTCATCTCCGATTACCGGGAACCGGGGCGGGTGAACATCAACACGATTTATGCCCAAGAAGTTTGGGAAGCGATCCGGCACCGCATGCCGGGCGCCAATTGGCCGGAAATCGTGGAGAGCCGACGGGGATATACGGCTTCCGGCGCCACGACGCCGGCGGATCCCTTCAACATGCTGAATTACGACGACGGCCTCACATTTGCCAGCATCATGGGAAATCCTTTCCGCTCCTTTGGCGGCGGGCACTTGCGTCCGCCTCCCGTCGTGCCAGGCGTCGACGTCACTTTCCTGCGACCGGAGCCGGGCGGCGGCAACCGCCGTAATCCCTTACTCTCCCCCAACCAGGGCCAAGGCTACAACAATCCGATTCGCAACCCCTATTTCCGCTATCACGGCCACCAGCGGATGGCGAACCTGCTGACCACCCGTTCCAACACCTTCGCCGTGTGGATCACGATCGGATATTTCGAAGTATTGCCACCTCGTACAAGACCGCGTAACGAATATCTCGATGGTTGGGAGATTGGCCGGGAAATGGGGGCCGATACCGGCAACATCCGCCGGCATCGCGGTTTTTACATTGTCGATCGCTCGTTGCCCGTGGCCTACGAACCGGGGGAAGACCACAACGTCCGCGACGCGATGGTCGTCAAACGGTTCATCGAATGATGAACCTTGGCGGCGGAATCGGAGCATCTTGATGTCGCAGAGGATACATGTCGACCGGCGCAACTTGGCGACACGGCTGGCATGTCCCTGCCATGTTGCGAATCAAAAAAAGTGGAAGACGCACTACCGGCGAAGAGCTGCCTAGATTTTGCGTTTCGTCCAGCATGGCTGACGGTGTCTGCACGCGCGACGGCGCCAGGCGTGGCAACCCCATGAGCACGCTACCGAATGTGGCGGAGATGAGAAATCGCGAGTCCTGCTCGGCTATTTTCTCTGCCAGCGAACGGTGACGCGGCCTCGGTTATCGCCCAATTCATGCCATGTATCTTGGCAGCGAAGATAAAGCTGCCCGGATCGATCGATGGTAATTTCTCCCGCCGAGCCGAGATCGAATGGTTCGCTGAGCACGTAATCCTGCAAGATCGCGCCCACCAAACGCCCGCGTCCGGCGAGCTCTCCGTCCGCAGTGGTTTCATCGCGATCGGACGCTGTCGCCCATTTCCCAGTGGACCGATAGCGATACGTCTCCTTCGCATTCACCATCAATCCCGAGGGTTGATAACCACGCGCGGCGCTCACATGCACGGCTTTGACCTCGCCGGAAGTGAGCGTGGCGAATTCCTTCTCCCAATCCCAGCGGCAAAGGTCCACGCGATAGCCCTGATCGAAATGCTCGCGGAAATGTCGGTATTCGAATTCGAGCTGCCGCTTGACGGGCCGGAACATGCGATCGAAATTCGTTTCCACGTTATTCAGATAGGCCATACCGAGCAGATGAAAGCGATGCTGGTAGTTGCGATTGTGGAACAGGAAATGGCAGAGAGACCAGCTTCGATGGTATGATTCCCTGGCTTTGCGGACCATCTCGTCGTCTGTCGATGACCAGCGGTTCTGATTGAAACTAGCGCGTGATTTTTGGCTGCCCATGTTGTCGAATTTATCGGTAAGTGGCTCGGTGAATTCTCCTGAACGCACGATCCGGGGGATCGAGGGGCCCTCATCTTCATTCAGGAAATGAACAACCTCCACGGGACAGATAACCTCCAAATGGTTTCCCTCGGCCCGAGAGGCAAACTCCGCCATCCCCTCCTTGTACCAATCGGGCCCGCAAGTGCCGAAGGTGAGCAGGCAATAGGCATGGACAAGTTCATGCTGCACGATTCCGGGATCGGCCATCGCATACACATGGACTTCGCGGCGGGCCGTCTCGGCTGGGAAGGTTACCAGCCGCGTCCCTCCTTTGACGTGCTTCAAGAGAATATGCGCTTCGGGGTAAGGGAACGATGAGCGGGGCCAGTTGGATAGATCCTCCACGACATAACACACGACTGTCCCCACCACGGGTCGCCGCCAGTATTTGCCCAAGACGCGAAGCACGGACTCCAATTTCCTCGAGAGAACTTTCGCGTCCTGTTCGGAAAGATCGGTGTGCAGTTCGAGATGACGGGAACGGTGCCGCACTGCCGGGGTCCGCACGGATTTCTTCGCAGGGAATTCTTCCGCCAATAAAGAAGAGGAAGAGACCGTGGCCAAGAAAATCGCATGGAGACAGAAACAAATCCCCACGGCGCGTACCGCGCGTGGGCGCGGTCCTTCCGCGTCGGATGCATGAAAAACCATCGTGAAAAAAGACCGCCTATCCTTGGTGCCGTTCGAAGGAGATATGAGGAGAATCTAGAAAAGAAAAAAGTAGCCTAGCGTCGAAACTGAGGTGTGATTTTCACGTCGTCGATGGCCAAAGTACCCGTGGCCCCGAAAAGTCCAACTCCCATCACCGCCAAGCGTGCATTGGGAGGAACCGCAATTTGCTGCCGCTGGCGCCGCCAATCGAAACTACCCTGCCAGGGTCCCACATGGGCATTTCCCACCGGTGCCCGCAATACATCGTAAAACTCCAGGAGTACATGGGCCTGCTGTCTGGGGGTTTGTCCCCGCCGCAAATCCTGGCCACGAATCGAGAGGGAAACCTCGACGGCGCCAATTTCACTGCCATCGACGCCAAAGGCTTGTAAGGCGTGAGCATTTCTGCCTGGTGTCTTGTTCGTGAACGTCAGAAAATGGCTGCCAGCGGGGGCCTGCCGGCTCGATTCAACGCGAGCTTGGCGTACATAGTACCAGCCTGCCGGCTCACCGCTACCCCTTAAAGTCTTTTCAAATCCGCCATGAACGAGGGGCGTCCAAGGCGCATCCGGTTTGACTTTGCGCTTCTGCTCGGCTAAGCCTGTCATGGGCACGAAGAAAGTAGACTGGAGCGTCTTGCGTTCAAGTTGGCCATTTTTTTTCGTGAAGAGGTCCAGTGTTTGGTTGAACCGCTCTCCGATTGGCACGACGATTCGCCCGCCCTCCGCCAATTGATCAATCAGCGGCTGAGGAATGTTTTCCGGCGAACATGTGACGATGATCTTGTCGAACGGGGCATGCTCGGGCCACCCTTGAAATCCATCGCCGATTTTGGTGCGGATGTTTTCATAACCGATCCACTGGAGCGTCGAAGCTGCCCGTTTTCCCAACGGCTCGACGATTTCGATCGTGTACACTTCACGAACCAACGGACTTAGAACGGCAGCCTGGTATCCGCTGCCGGTACCGATTTCGAGCACTTTGTCACTGGGACGCGGATCCAATTGCTCCGTCATGTAGGCCACGACAAATGGTGGCGAGATCGTTTGCTGAAAACCGATCGGTATCGCCATGTCGTGGTAGGCCAATTCACGGGTTTCCGGCAGCACGAACAAATGCCGGGGAGTATTGCGAATCGCCTCGATCACGCGGGGATCCGAGATTCCCGCGCCGATGATGTCCTTCTCCACCAATTGGTGCCGGGCCCGAGCGAATGGATCTTGCCCCGGCTGGGCGGCGGCTTCCCGAGCCACGGCGAAGGCCGCTGCGATGCAAAATGTCAGTGGAATAAGTTGAAAGTGACGCATGTCGCCGTAAAGAAGCGAAAATTGTCGAGGAAAGGAGACCTCAGTGCAGTTTCAACCAAGGTTCTAGCCCGGTCAACACTTTTCTGAAGAGGAAAACATTGGATTCTCGACCCGACTACGGTTCTCGGCAGCCCCCGCCCCTGGTAACAAGCGTGTCATCGTGGCCGGCGCGGTCCGTTACGACTGGACGACGAGTTCGTCAAACATGTAACCTATTCTGTGGAATCGCTGCGTGAATTCCGTTGATGAATTCGCGGG
This sequence comes from Pirellulales bacterium, assembly GCA_028289405.1. Classification (GTDB taxonomy): domain Bacteria; phylum Planctomycetota; class Planctomycetia; order Pirellulales; family JANQPP01; genus JANQPP01. The sequence continues at coordinate 23,577 of JANQPP010000082.1, read as the reverse complement.
CAAATGTTTGCCGGTCGTCCTAGAGAATATGCCGGGGTCGGTTGATCTCGGAGACTTTCGCGCGCGTAGCTCAGGGGATAGAGCAGAGCTTTCCTAAAGCTCAGGTCGCGGGTTCGAATCCTGCCGCGCGTAGTGCGTCAAAACGTCGTGAGCCGGTCCGCCGAATCGGACTGCGGGATGATGATTTCCTGAGTTTTGCCGTCCCGTTCCACTTCCACCTTGAGTTCCGACGGATAGGCCGCGAAGGCCTCTCTCCACTCTGCGTCATTCTCCGGAGACTGGCCATTGACGCGATAGATCCGGTCCCCGACGCGAAAGCCAGCCCGTTCAGCCGCGGAATCGGTGATGACGCGGCTGAGAACTAGAGTATTTGGTTCCCCCAAATCGCGGCGCCAAGAAATACCCAAACGGATCGGCTCGCCGCGAAGTTGGATGGGAAGCGAACGCGGTTCCACACCTCCTGCGGCAAGCAGGGTCATTTCAGACTCCCTAGGAGCGTTCCGAACCGCCTCCCGTAGTTCTGATCCGGACGCCACTTTTTGGCCATTTAGACTCAAAATGCGGTCATCGGGTCGAATACCGGAGGAATTCGCGGGAGAACCGGCTAGAACGGAACGCACGACGACGCCGTCGCCGTCCTCGCGTGCGGGATCCCACGTCACGCCCAGGCGACTGGGCAACGGACGGGCAGGCTGTTCCAATCGCCTCAAGTCATTGGTCCCTTCCGTGCGCGCTTGGCTCCGGAACCTGGGAGGGGCATCCGAGTTCGCCAAGACTACCAGCGACTTGAAGATCAGCGCGGAAATCTGCCGCGAACCTTCCGCATTGATTCGATGGGCATCATCACTGGGACGATGATAATCATCATGCAGGCCAGTATGGAACATCAGAAAGGGAATCCCGCGCTCGAAAAACGGAAAGTGGTCGCTGTTGTCGGGTACTTCCCAAGGGAAATCAAGCCGCAGAGAAAGATCTCGATTCTGGTCGCTTACGAGCCGTCGTAATCCAGACGCCGTGCGTGTGCCGGAAACCTCTAAGCCTTTTTCGCCGAGCCGTCCCACCATATCAAGATTGATCACCAAGGCGATATTTTCCAGCGGTACCGTGGGGTTTCTAACCCAATGTTTCGATCCCAACAAGCCTTTTTCTTCGCCATCCCAAAAGGCGAAGAGAATGGAGCGCCGGAGGAAGTTTCCGTGAGACGCCACGGCCTGGGCCAATTCGAGCATTACCGCGCAACCGCTGGCGTTGTCGTCCGCGCCGTTGTGAATATATCCCACGGGACCGAAGCTGTTTTCGCTGGTTCCATAGCCGACGTGATCGTAGTGAGCGCCGACAAGAATATACTGCTGCTTTAGTTCCGGGTCGTTTCCCGTGTGGATGGCCAGCACGTTGCGGTAGTTGCCCAAAAAGGGCTGGTAGTAATCACCGCCTTCACCAGCCGGCGCGAGCTTGAGATGGCGGGCCACGCGATGTAAATAACCTCCTGCGGCGTGCCCTCCTCGTGAGCCCGCTTCTCTGCCCTCCAGCGTATCGTCGGAGAGAAAATCGATGTACCGCTGTAGTTCTCCGGCATCGAGTGAGTTCAAGGCTGCCCGCATGGCGGCGAAGTCGTCCGCCCTTACCAGGCTGCCGCATGGAACCAAGAGCAAGCAGCTCAGGAGAAAAATGCTCGCCCGAGTTGCGAGCATGTAGCGACATGCGAAACGTTTTACGATTGAGCTTATCTGGTCCATCTTGCTGCAAGTCTCCAGCCGATCACGAGCCTGCTAGATCCGGTATTTCAATTCGCTGAGTCGAATCCGCCTCAACTCGACATGCCATCTAACGAATTGTAGCAACGGGATTCGTGCAATACCTATTCCCTCAAATCGAATTCATACGACTTCGCGGAAAACGGCGGTCAGCGGTTGGTGATGCACAAATGTCGAAACGTGGGGTATTTGCGGTCGAAAAACCGGATCTTGCCGCCGATGCCGATCCACGTCCCGGTAAAATCGGGGTAGCCGATCCAAACCGGGAAACTATCACACACTATCAGAAAAAAGATTTCCCAGCCGATCCCGCGTTTGCTTGGAAAACGAGCAGAACTTGGCAGGAAAGCCACGCAACTCGATGACGGTATGTCAACTGAAAAGAGTTGTGATTTTCTAGAAAAAAGATTATTGTGCATCCCCAGGCGTCCATCATATGGCGATTTCGCCCTCCTTCACGTGCCTGCGTCTTCCAAAATCTGATTTATTGCCCGAACAAGTCTTGTGCCGTAAGGAAGTCCGCGATGAATAAACGTGCAGCTTTCACGCTGGTTGAACTGTTGGTGGTGATCGCGATTATCGGAATCTTGGTCGCGCTTTTGTTGCCGGCGGTTCAGTCCGCGCGGGAAGCGGCGCGCCGCACGCAATGCATCAACCATTTGAAGCAATTGGGCCTGGCTTCGCACCTGCATCTCGATCAACAAAAATTCTTCCCCTCGGGCGGCTGGGGCTGGAGCTGGGTGGGCGACCCGAATCGGGGCTTCGGCGAGGAACAGCCGGGCGGCTGGGCGTTCAGCTTGCTTCCCTTCGTGGAAGGTTCCAATATCCACGATCTGGGCAAGAGCGGAGATCAACAAGTTTCTCAAGAAGGCATCAAGCAAGCCAACCAAACGGTGATCCCATTCCTCTTTTGTCCTAGCCGCCGGCGCCCTCAAACGCGCCCCGTTTCCTCGGGATGGACCGCTAGAAATTCGCCACGCGTCGATTTCATTGTCCGCACGGACTACGCTGGCAATGGCGGAAGCCAAAATCGCTGTGAAATCAATGGCGGGCCTTCGAGTTATAACGAAGCGGACTCGGGACGATTTGATTGGGATACCGCGGACCTCAATGGCGTGATCACCCGACGCAGCCAGATTATCGAAGCGGATATTGAAGATGGTTTGACCAATACTTATCTGCTCGCCGAAAAGAATCTCAACCCCGACCACTACGATTCCGGTTCGGCCCGGGACGACAACGAAGGGTGTTATACGGGCTTCAACAATGATGTGAACCGCGTCACGAGCCGGTCCTTCCCGCCGATTGTCGACACCCCAGGCATTACATCCCACTGCGCATTCGGCAGCGCGCACGCGTCGCAGTTTTTTGCCGCGCTGTGCGATGGCTCCGTGCGCGGAATCGCTTACTCCATCGACCGGACCGTGCATGAACGTCTTGGAAACCGCGCGGACGGACTTCCCATCGATATGTCCGAACTCTAGAAAATTTAGCGACGCTGTTCGATCTGCGTGGCACGGTGAGAAGACACCAAGCTTGGCCAGCATCTGATCTCGGTGTCTTTCCCATTGGTTTGGGTTCATCGGTGATCGGAATGGCATGATTCCGTGCGCCGGCCATGTGACGTATACTACGCCACATGACTGACCAACCGAGGGACGAGACAGGAACAGACCCCGCTTCGGAGAAACCGTTGCGGGAGATCAAATACCGCTACGCACCGGATTTCCCCGGTATCCTGCAGGAGTTGCGGGCTTCTCTGCTGGTTTCCACTTACCAGGCAGGAAAACTCGTCGTACTCGGCGCCTCCGACGGGAAATTGCGGCTTTCTCTGCACAATTTCGAACAAGCCATGGGTGTGGCGGTACATCCTCGGAGGATCGCCATCGGCACGAAAACGCAGGTCTGGTTTCTTTCTAGCGCGCCCGATATCGCCCCCAGGATTGAGCCACCAGGCCACCATGATGCCGCTTATCTGACGCGGACTTCTCATTTCACGGGTGAGGTCCATGGCCACGAGATGGCCTGGTCCAACGAAGAGTTATGGCTCGTGAATACACGATTTTCTTGCCTGTGCACTTTGTCCAGCGACTACAATTTCGTGCCCCGTTGGCGTCCCCCTTTCATTAGCCAGATTGCCCCGCAGGACCGCTGTCATCTGAACGGTATGGCCCTCGCGGACGGCCAGCCAAAATACGCCACGGCCATGGCGGAAAGCGACGAACCCTCCGGGTGGCGTCCCACCAAAGCCACTTCCGGCTGCGTGTTGGACATCGCCACCGGCGAGGCGATCGTGCGGGGACTCTGCATGCCGCATTCCCCCCGCGTGCATGGCGGCCACGCTTGGCTCTTGAACTCGGGCCAAGGAACGCTCGACCTCTTGGAACCCGAAAAGGGCGAGCTACGTACAGTGGCAGCGATGCCCGGCTACACGCGTGGACTTGCTTTTGCCGGCCGGTTCGCGTTCATCGGCTTGTCCAAAATCCGGGAAACTTCCACCTTTGGCGGCGTGCCGATCGCCGAGCACCGCAACGAATTGCGGTGCGGAGTGGGGGTCGTGGATCTGACCACCGGACGACAAGTGGCTCACTTCGAGTTCGAGGCCGGAGTCGATGAAATATTCGACGTACAAGTTCTGCCGGGCTGCCGCTTCCCGGCCATTTCCGGCCCCCACGCCGCGACGGATGGCGGTCAGCCGATTTGGCTTGTCCCGGAACAGAATTTTGGCAAAGGCTAACGAGCAACTACTGCCTGACAATGTCGCCGTCGCGTTGATGGTCGTCCTCCGGCCGCGATGCCAATGGACTCTCGTAGTTCGCCCGCGTCGCCTCACGCTTACGCCGCACGAGATCGCCGCGTTGCAGTCGCCGTTCCCATTGGGCTACCGCGTTCTGCCTTTTGGTGGGGCCATGCTCCGGGCGGTAGTAAAAACTGGCCCCCGTGATTTGCTGCAAATTCCAGAACGCCAGCACTCTCATCGCCAGTTGAGGATGATCGAGCCAGGCCACGAGCTGAGCATCGGCGCCCTGGCGTAAATCCCGATCATCATAGCCCCGCAGCAAACGAAACGCCCGTTCCCCCTGCTGCTCGCCAAGGACGCGCTGGCAGGCAAGTCGTATGTCCTGGGCGGTTTCTTCGCCACCCCGTGCCAATGCCTCGCGGAGAAGTTCCACATACGTGGTCCAATCCCGATGTTGCGTCGGCTCATTGAGCGAGGAGATCAGTCCGTCAAACTGGCCCCATAGGGCCAAAGCTTGTGCGGCATGTTTCCGCTCCCAACGATTGTCCGCTTGCAGTAGGTCCTCCAACACTTGAGACAGAGCTTCGCCCTGTTCCAATTGAAACTCCAATCGCCGCGCCAATCGGGCCACGTGGGGTGGAAACAATGTTGTTGCCTTGTCCCAGGTGGCTGCCGGAATATTCGAATCCGCAATAGGGGCATTTCCAGGCTCCCAAATCAGTGCGCTTTGTTCGATCACCGGCGTCTGAGTCGAATGGTCTTCAAGGTGCGACCACTGATAACTGCCTTGCACGGGATGGATTCGCATTCGCGTATCGGGCTGGCTGTTTTGAAGGTTCGCGCTGAGTGCAAAATCGTCGAGCGTTTCGGTAGCGACTTGCGTTCCCGGTTCCACGGCCCTTAGGAGAAGATCCTCGCCGGCCAGAGAAATCACCACGGGCACGGAATCTCTTGCCGGCCAAGTGAATAAGGCCCGACCGGATTGTGCCCGAATTTGCAAGCAACCCAGTTGAGGATGACGGTCCACTTCGAAGATACCGCCTCCCAGCGATGTCCACGACAGGCCGGATTCGACCTGCCACTCGGCATTGCCGAAGGGCATCACCAAGATTCGCGCCGGCAGCGACAGGTCTTCTTGGGAAGACACGGGAAGCCAACTCTTATCGGATCGTTGAAAAACCCATCGGCTCTCGGACACGAGACGAATTTTGGCGAGTGCAGGCCCTACCGGTTCTGGTGCCGGATCGACCTCGGCGATAGTTTCCTCGGGTTGAGGTGTCATCACGGGCGGATCCCAACTCTCTTCTTCGGCTACCTCGGTGGTGAAAGCAGGGTTATCATCCACGTCCGCGACCGATTCCAGCGAAGCGGGTGGCATGGGGGCTTCCCCCATCGGTTCCTCAGGTACGACGCGCTCGGGGAACATCAATGGCCGCGGGCCATTTGCATCGGTTGCGGATTCTTCGCCATCCACGGGGGTGATGCGTGGAGTCTGCTGCTGACTGGCGACGTCGAATTCGTGCCCGGTTTGGTTTTGCGTGGAGGTAGATTCAATCGGCCACGCCTGCTCCGTGGGTAAGCTCCCCGACTCCGCTTCGGTCGATACCAGATCTTTGGATTCTGGCTCGTTCGGACCAGCGGTCTCGTCCGCAAAGCGTTTCACGTGGCCAGTGGAGTGCTCGTCGCCGGCAAGGAGCTCCGTTTCTTCGCCCATCGGAGTGGGCGAATCGGCAACGCCCATTTCTGGTGTAGCCACTGGCGCCTCGCCGGTTATTGGTTCAAACGCCAGAACATTGTCGACTGGCGTTGTATCCGATGGCGTGTCGTCGAAACCGTGAAGAGGAAAGGCGTCGGCTTCGGGCAATGTCGTGGCGAGATTCGCGCCAGGCATAAACTGTTTCTGCGGAGCCTCGAATGTCGCGTATTCCCGCGGATCTCCTCCCGGTATCTCAGCCGGACTTAACTCCGTGGGGCTCAAAGTTTGTGGTGGAATAGAATCCGAGGCGTTCTGTTCTGACTCGGTCTGGCGTGCAAGCTGAGCGTTCGAGTCCTCGATTCCAGGAAGGAGCGGAAATTGTGGCGCGGAACTCCAGGTCCACCATGCCGCGCCTCCCACGGACACCATCACCAATGCCACCGCAATTTTGCGTTTCCAGGACGCGCGGCCCTTCCGCATGAAGTCGGGCAGACCGTCGCGGCTTTCCGCACGGGATATGGTCGATGAAGCGTCTCCCGACGCATCCATCGCGGAGTCTTTTGTTGGCGGGAGGGGAATGGTGGTACGGCCTTGGCTTTCCAACTCGTAGATGGTTTGGCGTACCTCCGGAGAGACAGGAGCAGGAGATCCAAGCAATAATGTCAAAATTTGGTGAGCAGCGGATACCTCCGCGAGATGAGTGTCCGAATAAATGAACACTTTTTCCGCTTCGCGGACTTGTTCGGCGGCGAGTGTATTGTCCAGGTATTCAGCGACCGTGTTCGCATCGAGGCTTGAATCGTTGCCGTACAGCTCCGGCGCATCCAAACGCAAACGTCGCATCACGTCGCGGCGGCGGTGCAGCAATTGGCTGGCGAACTCGCTGTCTTCGATCTTCGCCGCGATATCCTGGGCATCAGACGGCTCCAAAACATCATCGACATAGGCCAGCAGGGTTCGTAACGTGAGCCGCATGATATCGCTCCGCGTCAGCTTTGGACGAATCCTGGAATCACCGTGAGACCGTGAAGGGGATCCGGACATTGAAAAAGAGGTGCCTAACTACCGAATTCTCGCGAAGAGGGGAAGCCCGCTTTCGTCGCGACTCGCGGAGAATATGCGCAAAACAGGAGTTTTGTGCAATGTGCAAAGTTTGACTTTTCTTCGAACGATACCTAAAATAACAGGTCTCGCGCGGGCAGCCGCCCGAATTGAGAAGACTTTTCTTATCGGAGTCGCGTCAAGTTCAACCGGGAAACGACCATCATGAAAAAGGCTGATATGCAGACGTATCAGGATCGGCTCTTGGCTTTGCGGGCTCGACTGAGAGGCGATGTAGACCATTTGGCCGAATCCGCCCTAAAGAGCGGCAATGGCTCTGCGTCGAACGGCCACCCGCGGATGCCAATTCACATGGCGGATATTGGCAGTGAAAATTACGAACAGGAGTTCACGCTGAGCCTGATGGCCAACGAGGAATCTACGCTGGAAGCGATCGAAACTTCCTTGCAGCGAATCCGGGACGGAATTTACGGCACTTGCGAGCAATGCCAAGGCAAGATCAACAAAAGCCGGCTCAACGCGATACCCTACACCTCGCTATGCATCAAATGCGCCGAGAGCCAAGAGCGTGGCTAGACAGCCACAACCCGCGCCGGTCTGGCGTCCGCGCTGGTTCGATTCGGTTTTCTCTGAATTTTCAATCTTTGGCGCATTGGCTTCGACATGGAGACTCGTCCCATGCCGGACCAAGGCTTCGGGCGCGTCTTCATGCCTGATCGCGCCTGCCAGCGATTGAGCAGAGCTTCTGTTCTGCCATTCTGGCGGCTTCCCCGAGAACGCGGTATGATCGCCTGGATATAAAGGTCTTATCCATCAGGCGAGCAATCGATGCTGGCTGACGGAAATCATCGCATAGGATGGCCGCTCACGGCAGTTGTCTTGGACTTGTTTGGCGAAACTCGTTCCCAATTTTTTTCATATGCCACTTCCCTCGGCTTCGGAAATCAAAACACGGCTCGAACAAGCATCTACCTGGGCACGCGAGGCGGGCCAGATCACGTTGCGCTATTTTCAGCGGTCCGACCTCCAGGTTGAACTCAAGTCGGATTCTTCACCGGTAACGGTCGCGGACCGAGAAGCGGAGCAATGGATCCGCGACGCGATTTCCGAAAGCTTCCCCGAAGATGGAATTCTTGGCGAAGAATTTCCCGAGAAGGAAGGAGAATCCGGTTTCCGTTGGATCGTGGATCCGATCGACGGAACGAAATCGTTTATCCACGGCGTGCCGCTGTATGGAACCCTGATCGGGATAGAGTCCGGTGGCGAGAGCGTGTTGGGGGTAATCCACATGCCGGCCCTCGACGAACAGGTCTATGCGGGCAAGGGGTTAGGTGCGTGGTACGTCGCGCCGGGTGCGAAGCCAACGCCAGCGCGCGTGTCTTCCGTGGAATCGCTGGAATCAGGATTACTCTGCGTGACGGATGTGGCATCCTTCGCCCAAGCTGGCCGCGGCACGGCGTTCGAGCGTCTACAGGAGCGAGCGAGGCTCTGCCGGACCTGGGGGGATTGCTATGGCTATCTCCTCGTGGCTACCGGGCGGGCCGAACTCATGGTGGACCCCGCGATGAGTGTCTGGGACGCGGCGGCCCTGCTCCCCGTCCTGGAAGAAGCAGGAGGGACATTCACCGATTGGCGAGGAAATTCCACCATCCATGGCGGCGAGGGGATCGGCAGCAATGGCCGAGTCTTGCCGGAAGTGCTCCAATTGATCGAGGCTGCTCTCCAGTAGCGAAACCGAAACACGCCGGGCGACATGAGATGCCGTCTTGTAGATGGCATCAAGGAAGCGAAATGCCGTGAATCGCTTCGGGTGATGCCTCTCAGCCCACAATTCACCAAGAAAGGACGTCCACTCATGTTCCGCAAACTTTCCTGGATGGACCGACTCAAAGTGGTTTTTTCGTGTGCAGTGCTCTCGTCCGTCGCCCTGGTGAACGCCGCCCAAGGGGAAAATTGGCCCCGATTCCGTGGCCCCGGTGGATCCGGCGTGGCCCACGTGGAGAAACTCCCCGCGCGATTTGGACCGGAAGAAAATGTACGCTGGAGCGTGAAGAGCGGGCCCGGCGTTTCCTCACCCATTGTCTTCGACGATCGCTTGTGGATCACCTCCTTTGACGGCGATCAGAGGTCGCTCGCCTGCCTGGACGCGGACTCCGGCAAGCCGCGATGGACGCGGACGCTGAAGCGAGTTCGTGAAGAGCCGACCACGCCGCCCAGCGGTCCGGCCACGCCCACTCCAACGGCGAACAAGGATCATGTCTACGCCTTCTTCCCAGATGCCGGTCTGGCATGCTATTCGCACTCGGGGGATTTAATCTGGAGCAAGGACCTCGGGCCGTTCCAAACTTTGCATGGAATATCGAGTTCATTGATACTAGCGGAAGGTCTGGTGATCCTCGTGGCCGACCAACTCCAGGACAGCTTTATCGCCGCTTTTGACATGCGAAGCGGCGAACAAGTCTGGAAGTTGTCCCGGCCTGATGGGCTTACCGGCGGGTATTCCACCCCCGTGTTTCACCAAGGCGAAGCGGGGACCGCACAGATTATTTCGGTAGGTCCTCTGGAAGTGTGCGGTTACGATCCGCGAAATGGTGAAAAACTTTGGAGGTTGTTGGGAGTCACCAATTCCCCCATGTCCGGCCCGCTGGTTTCAAAGGGCCGGCTGTGGATCAGCGAACCGGTGGGAGAACCGATTTCCGCTGAAGAGGCATCTTTCGCCGATAAAAACCGGGATGGAAAAATTACCCTGGAAGAGAATCGATCGGACAAGGGACTGTACCGCTTGATTGCCCGGGTGGACAATGACTACGGCAACGCCAACGGTATCCTCGAAACGGAAGAGTTTGAAAAAGCCTTCGGTGCGTTCGTGGGCCGGGGAGGGCTACAAGCGGTCGATCTACCCAACGGGGGAGACGCCTCTGCGGATTCAATCCGTTGGACGCATCGAAAATCGGTGCCGCAGATCTCGACACCGCTGCTCCATGAGGGAATCCTCTATTTGCCTCAAGATGGCGGGCGGCTCACGACGCTCGATGCCGATACGGGGAAAGTTTTGCAGCAGGGGCGTCTGCGGGATATCGGCGGGCAATTCTACGCCTCGCCCGTGGCCGGCGACGGAAAAGTGTTTCTCAGCAACACGGAAGGCAAAGTTGCCGTCGTGGAGACTGGAACTGAGTGGAAGGTTATCGAAGTTAATGATTTGAAAGAACCCTGTTTCGCCACGCCCGCGATCAGCGGCAACCGCCTTTTTGTGCGCACCGCAAGCAAGTTGTATTGTTTTGAAACGCGGTCTTGAAATTCACCTCATGTCCATCGCCGCGTCACCCCCGAGCGACACGCATTAAGAGTCTGGGGACAAAACATCTCAGCATCTACGAATTGTTTCGTCCGTCGGTCGTGAAACGGCGACGGACGAAACAAACGGAGGGTCTTGTCCGTTGGCTTTAAATCTCCATGATTCCGCGATTCATTGAGTTTTGCTTGCATTGGCGGTGGACGCTGTTTCTCACCGGCGTGGCAACCGCCGTGCTGGCGTTTCTACTCACGGGGCCGGTGGAATTTGACCAGAGCCTGGTCAGCATGTTTCCGCGAAACGATCCCGTGCGGGAATCGTTTGGCCTGCTGCGACGGACCTTCGGCGATGACGAAGTGGTCTTGGCCGTCTATCGCGATCCCCACCTGTTGACCGATCAGGGTATCGGCCGCTTGGAGGAGCTAACGCGGCAGCTTTCCAGTCTTTCTGGAGTTTCGGACGCAATCAGCCTGGCCTCCGTGCCGCTCGCGCGCCCCCTGCTGACGGCTTCCAGCCCAGCGCGAGCTAACCTCCTGAATCTACTGGAGGGATTGTTGATTGGGTCCGACCATCAGACCGCCGCCGTCGTCGTGAAGTTGGCTTCGTCGGAAGAGGAAGCGGATTCTCAAACCACCGTCGCGAACATTCGTCGCGTCGTGCTGGACCATGACCCGGACGGCACCATCGCCGGAGAGCCGGCATTGGTCATGGAGGGCTACCGTCTTTTGAAACGCGACGGGAAGGTGCTCACCTCCACGGCAATCTGTTTGCTGCTGCTGGTGGTCGCGGTTTGTTTTCAAAGCGTGCGTTGGATGTTGGTGCCCGCGACGGTGGTGGCCTGGACCATTCTCATCCATCGTGCCTTCCTGCAAGCCTGCGACTTCGAAATCAGCATGGTGAGCAGCATGCTCACGGCCATGATCACCGTGCTGACCGTGGCCACGGTGATGCATGCCATCGTGCGGTTTCGCGGCTACGTCGAGATGGGAGACACGGTCGACGTGGCGTTTCGCCGCACGGTCGACTTGCTGTACGCCCCCATCCTGTGGGCCATCGGCACGGATATCGTGGCCTTTTCATCGTTAACAGTTACGGAAGTCGGACCCGTGCGGGATTATGGCTGGATGATGGCGTTGGCGGCGGGGCTGATCCCCGTGGGAATGGTTTTGTTTCTGCCAGTGTTGTTGGTGGCTTGGCAATCCGGGGATACCTGCCGCACTGCCTGGACGCCGGGAAAACTCCGGCGTGCCCTCCGCCGTTCGGCGCTCTTCGTGTACCGCCACCGCCCGTTGCTTACTGGCCTGGCGGGCCTCATCCTGGTCTTCGCCGTTATGGGCAGCCTTCGGCTGGAAGTTGAATCCGACTTCACCAAAAACTTCCGCCGGCATAGCGAAATCGTGCACTCCTACCAGCAAATTGAAGAGCACCTCGGCGGGGCCGGAATGTGGGACGTGCTCATTCCATTCACGCCGCCGCTCAGTGATTCCCTCATCGAGAAACTTCGCCATCTGGCTGCAGATCTGCGTGAAGTGGAAATCGATGAGGACGAAAGCACCGTTCGCTTGAGCAAGGTGTTCACTATCGCGGACGTGCTGGATGCTTTTTCCTCGCTGCCTGGCGGCGGGTGGTCCTCGTGGCTTCCCGTTGGGGCCAAGTTGGGCCTGTTACGTACTCAATCTCCGCGACTGGTCGAATCCTTGTTGCACATTCCCGCCACGCCCGGTGAAGATGCTTACGCGCGGATCATGCTCCGCGCGCGCGAGCAACAGTCGCTACCAGCGAAAAAGGGACTGCGGCATGAAGTCGAGCGCATCGTCGAAAGCCATTTTCCGCAAGCGCGGATTACAGGCTTGTACGTACTTTTGAGCAGCCTGATCGACACGATTCTTCGCGATCAGTGGCGGGCTCTGGGCATCGCTGGAATCGGCATGACCGTGATGCTCGTCTGCGCGTTTCGCAGTCCGTGGCTGGCGTTGATCGGACTGGTTCCCAATGCCGTACCGCTTTTGTTCGTGACGGGGGTGATGGGTTGGCTAGGCGTCAAAGTTAACCTGGGGATCGCGATGATCGCCACCGTCTCGATCGGCTTATCGGTCGACTCCACCATCCACTACATCCATGCCTTCCGGAGGGCCGTGCGGCAAGGAGAGAGCCTCGTTTCGGCGGCGGTCGGAGCCCACGAGACCGCGGGAAGGGCGCTTACCTATTCCACGTTGTGCCTGGTGATGGGATTTTCCGCGCTAATCACCAGCGAATTCATGCCGACCGTCTATTTCGGCGCGACCGTGGGGCTAACCATGCTGGGAGGGCTCGTGGGAAACCTCATCTTGTTGCCGCTGATGCTGACCACCCTGCCCCGCCGGATGGTCGGCTGACCGTCAGATCATCCTCGGCTTCGAAGCCTGTTGAAAACACCTTCGCGGCGTTTTCAATCTCGCCAGGGTCGCAGCCAAGCTGCTCCCGGCTCGCAAAATAACGACTTGCGTCGCCATTTTGAGCATCACGTCCGTATGATGCGACAGCGTGTTGAGTAAATCAACCCGCTGCTACAAAACCGATAACGACGGCAATGCCGGTTCTTCGCGGCGTTGAGTGGAAATGTTCCGCACCAGTCTCAGGCAGATCTCGTCAAAGAACTCGACACAGCTTTCGTCCTGAAAATTCTCCGCCGTGCGCCCCTCATCTCCCCGCACCCGCACTTGGATATTGATGGGAACTTCTCCCAGAAACGGAACGCCCAGTTCCTCGGCTTTCTTCTGGGCACCGCCGTGTCCGAAGATGTCGTAGCGTTTGCCGTTATCGGGACAGAGAAAGTAGCTCATGTTCTCCACGATGCCGAGAATCGGAATCTTCACCTTGCCGAACATGGCAATCGCTTTCACCGCATCCAGCAGGGCGACATCCTGCGGCGTGCAGACGACCACGGCTCCCGTCAGCGGCAGCAGTTGGGAAAGTGTCAGGGCGATGTCTCCCGTACCGGGCGGCATATCGATCACAAGATAGTCGAGTTCCCCCCAATCGGTGTCGCGGAGAAACTGCGTGATCGCGCCGTGCAACATGGGTCCGCGCCACACGACGGCTTCGCCAGGAGGCACGAGGAATCCCATCGACATCACACGGAGGCCATCCGCTTCGATCGGCTCGATCCGGTTGTTTTCGACGGCGGGTCGAGAATTCACACCGACCAGATGAGGAATGCTCGGCCCGTACACGTCGGCATCCATCAGACCGACGCTGCATCCTTGGCGGGATAGGCCAAAGGCCACGCTAGCGGCGATTGTGCTCTTGCCCACGCCCCCCTTACCCGAACCGACGGCGATCACGCTTTTGGCGGCCAATCCGATCTCGCCGATTTTTTCCGCCGGACGCGAGTGCTCGACAACGTTGACCTCCACTTCCGAAACCGCGGGCAGCGCCTTCCGCACGGTTTCGATGAGAGAACCCTTCGTCTCCTGCCACAAGGGAGCCGCGAATTTCGTCAGCCCGAGTTGCAGCGAAAGCCTGGATCCGTCCACACGGATTTCCGAAAGCTGGCCCTGCTGCAAGGCACTCCGGCCCGTCTCCGGATCAGGGAAATCCTTGAGAGCGGCTTCCACGGATTCCCGGCTCACTTTGTCGTCACTCATCTAGAGGCTCCAGGCAGGGGTCGAACAGGCGTCAACAACTTCACGTGCATCTTTGTTAAGAAACCGGCCATGGCAATAGCCGCGAGGGCCGAAAATTTGCTGAGCAATGAAGTCAATTTTCCACTAGTTTGCCAGCGTCTGGCCAGGGAAGCCGATTTGCCATTTCGTGCCACCATTCGTTCCGTGGAGCGGGATTGGCATCGGGCAGATTGTTCACCAAAGCGGGCAAGCCGGTCAATTCTCGGACACTGCAAAAGACATGGAGCGGACCGAGGATATATGTCGCCCAGCGCTCGGACCGCCAAGCTATGGGAAGTAACGCAACCCAGGGCATGTCCTTACCCAGAGTCGAGGCGACTTCGGCCACCATGGACACTAACCTCGAGGTATTATAGGGACCGATAGCGATGGCGGCGAGCACCGCGCCGCGGGCGTGGAATTCGTCCCAACATTCGCTGACGGTACGCGCCTCGACGACTCGTACATTAGTCCCTTGCAGTACCATGCGGGCGGCGATCGCCCAATCGGGTTTCGGTTCACAAAGGACGATGACCCGTTCCGCTTCCACCCCTGGATCTCCCTACGGCAATTCAAAACCTCACCGCAGGGTATCGTAGGTTGGCCGACCGCACACCTCAAGTTGGAAAAACACTTCCCTGTGATGCGATAGCGTGTTGAGTCGTTCAGCGGCTGCTAAGCGATCTCATCCAACAAGCGGCTCACGGCAGCGTCGAGCTTTTCCGCCGATTCGTAGGTCCCGGAGGCAATTTGTGCCCGGATATCCGCCACGCGGTCTTGACGGATCTCCGGCAACCCACGGGCTTGCTCCGTGAATTGGGCTTCCTGCGAAATCTGCAATTCATCCGCCGCAAACGTCGAAGACGGACTTGCCGCTGGCTCGGTGAACCGTGAGTGATGTGGTGCTTTGACCGATTGCGGACCATGCAGATGAGTGGGGCCGTAGATTTGCATCCTGTTCGTCTCCCCCGCCATGAGCCGATGGAGCCGCCGCGTGGCCTCTTGAATGGGAGGCAACGGCGATGCATCGCTCACGAGCATCGTAATGACTTGGTTTTTGGAAAAGCGGCTTTCGAGAATTGTTCCGGCGTGCGCTCCGAACTTGTTGTTTGCCACAGCCTCCGTCCTACTGAGATTTGATCCAATTTTTTGGATCGCCGTGGAAACCTCCCCTGTTCGGGAAGCTTTATTTGCACACTTTACAATCCCCTTCAGTCAAATTTACGTTAATTTACCGACGCCGCATTCCCTGTCGACCGATGACCTCGCGAGCGTGGATGCGTTAGCAGTCCCTTCATCGGCTTGAGCCACGGCGTTCATCTACAGATTCTTCAGTTCACGTCCTGTGCGCGTCAGGCCCGAGTTGACAGCTTTTGGCGGGTATGCCTGCACTGCTTTTCGCACGGCCTTCCGTGAATATAGAACACAACGTTCCATCCTTGTGTGTTCACATTATGCCACGAGCCGTTCGCTCGTCGGTTGCAAAAATCATTCCGTGATAGATGCTTCGTGGACTCTCGACATCAGATCCATGCGCCGGACAATCATTGGGACTTCGTAAATGCGTTCGCTATGAAACGCCGTTCATGTGTCCCGTGATCACCGTTTTCTACGCCTTGACCCATAGAATGGTTTCGCACGGCACAAGAATTTTTTTAGGTATGTGTCTCCGTCTCTCTCCAGTTTTCCAGATCCATTTTGCCCTGAAGATTCGGAGATACTATAGGAACCTCGGGAACGGGGCAAGATCGGTCAGTGTCGACCGCGACCCGGAGATGAATCACGGGATTTAGGAAATCTTTGGCGATCGGCGTCAGTACCTCGCTTATTTGTGCCGGGTCATCTGCGGGCTCAATTTGGATGCTGTTGAAGGCGGCTCTCAGCTCAGGAGTCGAAATATTCTTTTTGGTTTTGTACACTAATTGATGCTGCAAAGACCTACCGCACGCGTCGCCGGTTGCGAAAGACGCCATGAGATGGCGAATTTAACTTTCCCGCGATCCGAGGCTCGCCCTATGTTCCTGCCTGCCTTTCGAAGCAATTTCTGCATGTGCATCGCATCGCGATACACGAGCTTCGTCTTCCCCTTTTTCGCGATCCTCACCGTCGTGGCCACCAGCCAAGCGGAAGATGCCGCGCGCCTGGAACACTTCGAGAAACATATTCGCCCGCTCTTGGTCGAACGCTGCCTCGAATGCCATGGCGAAGATTCTCAAGAAGGTGGCCTGCGGATGGACTCCCGGGATGCGATGTTGCTGGGGGGCGACAGCGGAGCAGCGATGATTCCTGGAAATCCCGAGGAATCGCTGTTGGTCCGGGCCATCTCCTACACCGACCCGGATTTGCAAATGCCGCCCGATGAAAAGCTGGACGCCGGGGTCGTGGAAGCGGTCCGGCGTTGGATCAGCGAAGGCGCGACGGATCCTCGACAGTCGGACGGGCCGCTCGCGGAAAAGGAATCCATCGACATCGAGGCAGGCCGTGAACATTGGGCCTACCAGCCCATCCGCGAGCCCTCCGTACCGCAAGTCGAAGATACGAGTTGGCCGCGAACGGACATCGACCGCTTTATTCTGGCCAGGCTGGAGTCGGAGGGGCTTGAGCCCACGACCGACGCGGATCGGGAAACGCTGGCGCGGCGGGCATTTTTCGCCTTAAACGGCCTTCCACCCACGCCAGCGCAGATCGATGAATTTGTCGAAGATCATTCCCCTGATGCGTTCGAACGGCTCGTGGACCGTCTCCTCGCATCACCCCGCTTCGGCGAGCATTGGGGCCGCCATTGGCTGGATGTGGCCCGTTTCGCGGAATCGACCACTTTGCGTGGTTTTGTGTTTCCCCAGGCTTGGCGTTACCGCGACTACGTGATCGATGCCTACAACCAGGACCTGCCCTTCGAGCAGTTTTTGCGAGAGCAGATTAGCGGAGATCTGATGCAGGCCCGCGACGACCGTGACCGTGCCCGCAAGCTGATCGCCACGACCTTTCTCACGATCGGTCCCACGAATCTCGAAGAACAGAATAAAGAGATGCTCAACATGAACGCGGTGGATGAGCAGCTCGACACGATTGGCAAGGCGATTTTGGGGCAAACCATCGGCTGCGCCCGCTGCCATGACCACAAATTCGACGCGATCCCCACGACCGACTATTACGCCTTGGCCGGCATTTTTCGCAGCACGTCCTTCATGGAACATGACAATGTTTCGAAGTGGATCGAAGTGCCGCTGCCATTGACGCCGGAGGAGGAAGCCGTCCAACAGGCATACGAAAGCCAGGTAACGGTACTGGAAGATCGCATCGCGGAGTTGCGCCGCATTGCCGGCACGCTCATTGAGGACCGGACCGGACCGCTGGATGCTGCATCGCTGCCGGGAATCGTGGTGGACGACCGTCAAGCCGAAAAGGTCGGCGAGTGGACCAATTCAAAACACAAGAATACCTACATCGGCAAGGGCTACCTGCACGACGGAAACGCCGGCAAAGGCAAAAAGTCGTTGAGCTTCCAGGTGGATCTCGACGAAGCGGGCCGCTACGAAGTGTTCCTCGCATACCTTGCCGGCACGAACCGCTCATCACGGACGCCGATCACGATTCTCACGGCGGACGGCGAAATTCAGCGGACCATCGACCAACGGAAATTGGCGCCGATCGACGGACGATTTTTGTCTTTGGGTAGTTATTCCTTCGAGACGAACGGTTTTTCGACGGTGATTGTCTCCAATGAAAACGCCGATGGCCATGTTGTGGCGGACGCGGTGATTTTTCTCCCGGTCGATGAATCGAATACCGTGCATCCATCCAAGAATAGTGGCGAAGAGGCTTCCCAGACCCACGAAGAGTTGGCAGCATTGGACGCGAAATTCAAGAAACTGCAGGCCAATGCTCCACCGATTCCCAAGGCGATGACGGTTCGCGATCGAGACGAGCCCAGCGATGTCCGCGTGCATGTGCGGGGCCTGGTCAGCAATCTTGGCGAGCCCGTGAAACGCGGTTTCCTGCAAGTCGCCACTTATCGCGACGTGAAGGAGATTCCTCGCAACGAAAGCGGACGCTTGCAACTCGGTGAGTGGATCGGGTCGGTGGATAATCCGCTCACCGCCAGGGTCTACGTGAACCGCGTCTGGCATTGGCTGCACGGATACGGCTTGGTCCGCAGCGTGGACAATTTCGGCACCACCGGAGACCAGCCTTCGCATCCCCGGCTGCTGGACTATCTGGCTCGACGATTTCTCGACGAGGGCTGGTCCACGAAGCGGCTGGTGCGCGAGATTGTTCTTTCCCGGACATGGGGACTGTCTTGCAAGGCGAATGAAGCCACGGTCGCCGCCGACCCCATGAACCGGCTGCTGGCCCGGGCACATCGTCAGCGCCTGCAAGCAGAGATGTTTCGTGACACCATCCTGTACGTGAGCGGAAAACTGGATCTCTCCATGGGTGGCACGACGATTCCTCCGAACGTGAAGGCCGATTACGGTTATCGCCACGCCAGCGTGCGGCGGAGCATCTACGTCCCGCAGTTCCGTAACGTGCCGCTGGAGATGCTGGAAGTCTTCGACATGGCCAATTCGAGCTTTACTTCCGGACAGCGCGCGAACAGCACCGTGGCGCCGCAAGCCCTGTACCTCATGAACCATCCCTTCGTCATGGAACAGGCAAAAGTTGCCGCGCGCCGCGCCATGGCCGAAACGCCGACGAAGCTAGCAAAGCTCAACCTGGCTTGGCGTCGAACACTGGGCCGTGATCCCACGCCAGGCGAAACGCGCCTCATGCTGGACCACTTGAGTGGCGCCGACGAAGAGAGTGAGTCCCAGGCTTGGAGCCAGATTTATCAAGCGCTGTTCAGTTCCCTCGACTTTCGTTATATCGAGTGACCCGTCATGAATGATTTCCAGCCGATCATCTCGCGCAGACAGGCGCTAAAACATTCCGCGTGCGGGTTCGGATACCTCGCGCTAGCTGGCCTGGCCCAAGGCGCGAAAACTAATGACACCGTGCTAAAATCCGCGGGCCCGCATTTCACCCCCCGGGCCAAGCGGGTCATCTTCCTGTTCATGCAGGGCGGGCCCAGCCATGTCGATTCGTTCGATTACAAGCCGGAGTTGGAAGCCCACGACGGCGAGATGCTCGGCTTCGACGATGCCCGCACGATTGCCAAGACAGGCATGCGGCAGTCGCGGCAGCGGCTGATGAAATCACTTTGGAAGTATGGCCAGCACGGCCAGACTGGCAAATGGTGCAGCGAGCTCTTCCCGCACATCAATCAACACGTGGATGACCTGTGTTTCGTGCATTCGATGCACACTGAAGGCGTCGCGCACGGGCCGGCCACGCTTTTCCTTCACACGGGAGCCGCGCGGTTCATTCGGCCTTCGATGGGTTCATGGATTTTGTACGGGCTAGGTACGGAAAACGAAAACCTGCCCGGCTTTATCACCATCGGTCCCGCCGCGGGAAACGGCGGACCGCGAAATTATAGCCATGCCTTCCTCCCGGCGGCTTACCAGGGAACGGCCATCGGCAATGCCGCTCGGGCCGCCAAGGATTCGACCATCAAAAATCTCGCCAATCCCAGGCGCACTTTGGCTCAACAAGAAGAACAGTTTGAACTCATTCGGGCACTGAACGCGGAACAGATTCGTGACAATCCGGCCGATGCGGAACTCGAGGCCGTGATCGAGTCCTACGAGCTGGCTTGGCGGATGCAAAATCACGCTCCACAGGTGCTTGATGCCGCTGGTGAATCCGCCGCCACGCTCGAAATGTATGGCATTGGCGAGGAGAAAACGGACAACTTTGGGCGTCAATGCTTGTTGGCGCGTCGGCTCTGCGAAGCCGGCGTCCGGTTCGTGCAAGTCACCTACGGGGACAACACGGCGAATCCACGTTGGGACCAGCACTCTAACATGCCGAAGCATAAGGACCATGCCTTGGCGACCGATAAGCCGGTGGCCGGACTGCTACAAGATCTAAAGCAACGCGGCTTGCTGGAGGACACCATCGTCTGGTGGGGAGGCGAGTTTGGCCGGACTCCCTATGCCCAAGACAATGGCACGGGTCGAGATCACAATCCAGACGGCTTCACGGTCTGGCTAGCGGGAGGCGGTTTTCAGCCAGGAATTTCCCACGGTTCCACCGACGAGTTTGGCCATATGGCGGTCCAAGACAAAGTGCATATGCACGATCTGCATGCGACCATTCTGCATCAGTTGGGCCTGGATCACGAACGGCTGACTTACCGCTTCGATGGCCGTGACTACCGCCTGACCGACGTTCACGGACGCATTGTGACGGACATTCTTGCATAATCTCCGACTTCGACGTCGAGCATTCGGCCCACGTCTCACCACCACATGGCTGCTGGTTCGGCAACGTCGCGGCCCATACAATGGGCTCATGGCGACTCATTTGATTTTGGGCACGGCGGGTCATATCGACCATGGCAAAACGGCATTGATCCGGGCGCTAACCGGCGTGGACACCGACCGGCTGCCGGAGGAAAAGCGGCGCGGCATCACGATCGACCTGGGATTCGCGGAACTCGCGGTGGGCGAATTCCGCTTGGGCATCGTGGATGTTCCCGGGCATGAGAAGTTTGTGCGCAACATGGTGGCCGGTGCCACCGGCATGGACATGGCTCTGCTCGTGGTGGCCGCGGATGACTCGGTCAAACCACAGACTCGCGAGCACCTGGCAATCCTCCGCATGCTGGATTTGCCTGCGGGAGTCATCGCCCTCACCAAAGCGGACTTGGCCGACGCGGAATGGATGAAATTAGTGGAGCAAGAGGTCCGTGAATTGGTCGCGGGTTCGTTTTTGGAGAACGCTCCCTTGGTAAGGGTGAGCGCGAAAACAGGCTTAGGAATTCCGCAACTCACGGAGGTCCTCGAACGAGCGGCGGAACAAGCCAGCCAGGCACGCGGCGGTAGCACCTCCGATGAAGCCTTCCGCTTGCCGATCGACCGCGTATTCACGGTGGATGGCCATGGTACCGTGGTGACCGGGAGCGTTGCCCAGGGCGGAGCACGGACAGGAGATACGCTGCTGCTAGAGCCCGGCGGGATATCAGTCCGCGTGCGTGGCGTGCAGAATCATGATCGTTCGGTCGAAGCCATCGGCCGTGGCCAACGTGCCGCGATGAATCTCGCGGGCGTCCATCACGATGAAGTGCGACGTGGGCACGAATTGGTCTCGGCGAATTCACTGCGGCCTTCTTCCATTTTGAGTGCCCACCTGCAACTCTTGCCTACAATCGATCATCCCCTGAAACAGCGTTCTCGTGTACGGCTTCACGTGGGTACGGCGGAATTGATGGCGAACGTGGTTCTGCTGGAAGGATCCGCGCTCAAACCCGGCGCTCGCTCGCTCGCGCAATTGTTTCTGGCCGAACCGGTCGTCGCGGCGTGGGGACAAGTTTTTATCTTGCGGAGCGAATCTCCCGTGACGACCCTCGGGGGAGGACAGGTCCTGAGCTTGGAGGCGAAAAAAATCCGTCGCCAAGACGAAACGGCACTCACGCAACTACGCGAGCTAACCAGCGAAGACCCCCTGCGCCGAGCGTCCGCGGCGGCGTTCTTTGCCGGCTGGGAGCTTTCCTCGGATCAAAGCCTTGGTGTCGACGCCGGCCTGCCAGACCCGAATCAGAATTGGGAAGCCCTACGGTCTTCAGGAACTCTGGTCCGGCTGCAGGTTACTCCACAACGGCACCAAGAAGTCCATCGCTTGGTGTTGGAACGTCTCGCCGAAAGTGTGCGGGCCCACCTGCAACATTTGCATGAAGTGCATCCTCTACAAACCGCTTTCAAATTCGCTGATCTCGTACGGCGTTTCGCTTATCTTCAGAACGAAGAGGGGATCGCGTCCGCCTTGCGCTGGATGTGCGAACAAAGGATTCTCGTGGAAACGCGCCGGGGCATCACGCTTCCGGAACATACCGTCCAATTGGCGGAGCACGAACGCGAGCTATTGAATGAATTGCTTTCGCGAATTCATGCTGGTGCATTTCAACCTCCGACGCTGCGCGAATTGCAGGAGTCGGTTCCGAAAAACCGGGCTGCCGTCCCGTCGCTGCTGAGTTTCGCCGCCGATCACGGCGATGTGGTTCCGATCGCCGCTGGGATGTATCTGCACGCGGAATGGGAAATGGAAATGCGCAGCCGCGTGGGAAAGCAATTGCAAGCCGGTTCCGGAATGACCGTGGCGGAAATTCGTGACCTGTTAGGAACCAGTCGAAAATTCGCCGTTCCGCTCTGCGAATATCTCGACCGGCAAGGATTCACCAAGCGGCAAGGGGACCTGCGGATCTTGGCCCATGCGGAGTCCGTAATCGCTGGGGAATAAGCGACGCCGGTGTGAAAAAAATTGCATACTTTCGCGTAACGTTGACTTACGAGAAGTGTTTCCGGAGAGGATGATCGACCATGGACGAAACAAGGCGGCGGAACGTGCTGAGCAATATTCCCTCGGTTTCCGACTTGTTGGAACGGCCTCCGCTGAGAAACCTGGTCAACACGTTAAGCCACAACGTCGTGGTGTCGGGCGTGCGTGTCGTATTGGACGAATTGCGGCAAGATTTGCACAAATCCACCACCGAAGCCCGTTTGCCCGACGTGGGAGAACTGGCCGAACGCATCGCCCGACGTATTTTGCGAGAAGAGATCCCCGCTTTGCGACCGGTCATTAATGCCACTGGAGTCTTGCTGCACACCGGATTGGGGCGTGCTCCCTTGGCCGAGGAAGCCGCGCAGGAACTGGTCTCCGTGGCGGCGGACTACGTGAATTTGGAAACCGACTTGACGACCGGCCAGCGTTCTCGGCGAGTGGAGACGCTGGAACCGTTGCTGCGTGAGTTGACCGGAGCCGATGCGGCACTGGTGGTGAACAATAACGCCGGAGCCACGTTGCTCACTTTGGCCGCGCTGGCAGCCGACCGGGAAGTGATTGTTTCCCGGGGACAACTGATTGAAATTGGCGGGAGTTACCGTTTGCCCGACGTCATGCGGATGAGCGGTGCCCGCCTGCGCGAGGTCGGCACCACCAATAAGACACGAGTGAATGACTATCGGCAGGCCATCGAGGCAGAAACGGCAGCTCTGTTACGGGTTCACACCAGCAACTATCGCGTGGTCGGGTTCACCGAAAGCGTGCCGTTGCCCGATTTGGTACGACTGGGGCGAGAGCATCAGCTTCCGGTCATTGACGACATTGGGTCGGGCGCGCTAATCGACATGGCCCCCTACGGCTGCCAGGATGAACCAGTGGCGTCCGAAAGCGTCGCGGCGGGGGCGGATGTTGTTCTATTCAGCGGAGACAAGTTGCTCGGCGGGCCGCAGTGTGGAATCGTGGTCGGTCGCAAGGATCTGCTGCAGCGCATCGAGGGGCATCCGATG
>JANQPP010000019.1 GCA_028289405.1 Pirellulales bacterium | reverse complement strand
CCTGGTCTTCCTGAATCCGGCCACGCGGGCCTGGGAAACGGCCGACGTCTATCTGTCCGGCAACGTCCGGGAAAAGCTCAAGCAGGCCCGCCAGGCCGGTGAGGCGTTTGCACACAACGCCCAGCGGCTGGAGGAAGTACAGCCTCCGGACGTCCTGCCGGGAGATATCGACGCCAAGCTGGGCGCCCCCTGGATCCCGACGGCTGACGTCGCCGCCTTCGCCCGGGAACTGTTCGGCTGCAATCAAGACGCGATTCGCATCGGCCACATGGTGCAAGATGCCCTGTGGAGCGTGGAGGCGGATTACGCCGTGGAACGCTCGGTGGCCGCCACCTCCGATTTCGGGACGTCGCGGATTGCGGGGACGAAGCTTTTGGAGCAGGCGCTCAACCTGCAACTGCCCACCATCTACGACCATTTCGCCACGCCGCAAGGGGAAGAGCGGGTACTCAACCAGGAAGAGACCCTGGCCGCCAGGGAGAAGCAGCGGCTGATCAAGGAGCGGTTCGCCACCTGGGCCTTCGCCGATCCGGAACGTTCCGAGCGGCTGGTGCGGCTCTACAACGACGCCTTCAACAACCTGCGGCCCCGCCAGTTCGACGGCTCGCATCTCGATTTTCCGGGGATGAACGAAACCATCCGTTTGCAGCCGCATCAGCAGAATGCCGTGTGGCGGATCATGAGTAGTCCCAGCACGCTGCTGGCGCATGCCGTGGGAGCGGGCAAGACCTTCACCATGGCCGCCGCAGGGATGAAGCTCAAACAGGCCGGACTGGTCCACAAACCGTTGTATGTGGTCCCCAACCACATGCTGGAACAGTTCGCCCGCGAGTTTCAACTCCTTTATCCCAACGCCAAGCTGCTCGTGGCCGGCAAGGAGCAGCTCACCAAGGACCGCCGCAAGCAGCTCACCGCCCGCATCGCCAGTGGCGATTGGGACGGGATCATCGTCACGCATAGCAGCTTCGAACGCATGGCCATGTCGCCGGACTATCAGCGGCGATTCGTGGAAGAGCAGATTCGGGACTACGAGCGGTTGATCACCGAAGTGGACCACGGGGGCCGCAACCTGCTCAAGCACATCGAGAAGCAGAAAGCTGCTAGAGAAAATCGCCTCAAGGATCTGCTGGCCGAGGAGAAGAAGGACGACGGCCTGCTGTTCGATGAACTGGGAGTCGATCACGTCTTCATCGACGAGGCCCATTTCTTCAAGAACCTGGAAACCCCCACCAAGATGCAGCGGGTGGCCGGG
>JANQPP010000006.1 GCA_028289405.1 Pirellulales bacterium | reverse complement strand
AAATAGGCGTCTGTCGCGTCACGCCGTCTTGCAGTTTCCACAATGCCCGCGAATCATGATTTCCGTGATGGTACCCAGCTTGTCCCGCCTTGGACCTCGCGACGGAGTGATCCGCACCGAAAAATCCTCCATGCACTTCAGCTCACCACAATCGATGCACATGAAGTGAGGATGAGTGACCTCGGCTCCTTCTCTCGTTTTTCGTAGCTCGAAACGTCTTGTCTGGTCGCCCAGGTCAAGTCGGGATACGAGCCCGGCATCGGCAATTTCGTTTAGACAGCGAAAGAGCGTCGATTGATCGAAGCCAAATTCGTGGAGCGATTCAACGACTGCCGCATGGCTCATCGGGACCCCTTTCGACGCTAGCAGCTTAAGCACGGCCACCCTTGCGGCAGTAGCACGCAGGGCCGCATCTCGGAGGGCCTGTTTCGCCCAGGTCGTATCTGATTCGGGGTTTTTCATGTTCGAGGGTGCTCCTGGGACGGCCTATTGAGCCCAGTCTAGCCGCGGCCGCCAACGCTTGCAATTGCATTGCAAGTGCCTGGCCGGAACGAGCATCCCAGGCGAACGCACGGCCGCTTGCAATCGTATTCTATGGGGCATACATTGCAATCCACTTGCATGTGCGGCCGATCGTATGGCCAACCTGCCATGCCCCCCTTCCCAAAATGGCTCCGGGAGATGTGAGAAAATCCGTTCGGGCCGACGGCCTGGAAAGGATTCAATCTCACGAAACAGAAACGGCACCTTGTGGATGAGATCATCGCCAAGCTTCTCGTCAAACGGACGTGGAACTTGGCAAGGGTAAGAAGGTTCCCGAGGCCTGCCGATGGACCGGCGTTACGGCACAGACGCATTACCGTTGGCGGCAGAAGTAGGGTAACATGAACCCTGCGACCGGCCAACGCGTGCGAGGTATCAGAATATCCTTTCCCGGTGGGACGTATTTTTTGGCCGAATCGATGTTACTCCTTCTCCCTGAGGTTCGGAAATGCCTGTAGCCCAACATTTGCGTCATCGATCACTCAACGCACTTCGCCTACCTCATGTCAGCTTTTTTGGGATCGGTCTGTTGGTTTGCATAATGCATTCAATGCTCAGTGCGAGCCAACTTCATGCCGACGGTTGGCCACAGTTTCAGGGTCTCCTGCGAGACAATAAGTCAGCCGAGACCGGGCTGCTTGCAAGTTGGCCGGAGGCGGGACCGACCCTCGTCTGGTCCTTCAAGAACGCAGGGATCGGCTATTCTTCGCCGGCCATTGTCAATGGTCGCATCTATCTTACCGGCGGTCGAGAGGGCAGGGCGGAACTGTTCTGTCTTAATGCGAAGGACGGCAATGAACTTTGGTCGCTGCCGGTGAACAAAAAGAGTTTTGACTTCGAAGGAAACGCTTGGGGCGCTGGCCCTCGGGCCGCTCCGACGGTTGACGGCACGATGGTCTACGCACTCGTCGGTGATGGCCAGCTTGTCTGCGCCACGACAGACGGCGAACTGAAATGGCAAATAAACATGGTCGGCGACCTTGGGGGCTCAATCAAGGGTGTCGATGCGGGAGAGCCCAGGACATACGGCTGGGGATTTTGTTGGGGACCTGTTGTTGACGGTGACCATCTGATTTGCACGCCCGGAAGCACGAACGGTGAAGGGCTCGTGGTGGCCCTTGATAAGGCAAACGGCCAAGTCGTGTGGCGCAGCAAGGAGCTAAACGAAGAAGCAACGTACGCATCGCCCATCATCGCCACCATCGGCTATGTCAAGCAATACGTGGTGATGACTCAGTTCGGCATTGCGGCCGTGGCCGCTGAAAACGGCAAGCTGCTCTGGTACTATGAGCGGTCACGACCTTATTCCGATGTGGTCATTCCCACTCCCGTTTGCCACGACAACTATGTTTACGCGAGCACGGGCGACGGTTGCGACATGATTGAGGTTTCAAAGAAGGAAGACGGGAAATTTGCGGTTGAAGAGGTCTACACCAGCCGAAACATGAAAAACTCCATCGGTGGCTTCGTTTTGCACGATGGCCACGTCTTTGGTACTTCAGAACGCCGCGGCTGGGTCTGTCAAGATTTCATGACGGGGAAAATTGCTTGGTATCAGCGAGCCAACAGAAGCGTGGGTGATGGATCATTGATACTTGCCGACGGTCACCTTTACCTTTATGGAGAAAAAACGGGCGAAGTTAGTTTGGTCGAAGCCTCTTCCGAAAAGTGGTCGGAGAAAGGACGCTTTGCCCTGCCGGCCTCGTCGCAGAATACTCCCCCCAGTGGCAGGAATTGGACTCGTCCGGTGATCGCGGACGGAATGCTGTATCTTCGCGATCAAGAATTGCTCTTCTGCTACCGCATCAAGTAAACGCCTCAAGGATGCGGCAACCAATTCCATCGCCCACCTTAACTCGCCGTAATCTCCGCAATTCGCTTGAAACATACACCGGAGCACAACGTGATGAAGCTTAGACTCTCGATGATTACGTATATGACGCTACTGGCGGCGCCGCTGCTGGCCAACGACTGGACGAATTGGCGTGGCCCCGAAAGCAACGGAGTCTCTCGTGAATCCGGCTTACCAGGAGACCTGGATGACGTCTTGTGGATGAAGAACGATGTGAGCTGCCGCTCCACTCCGATCGTGATGAACGACAAGGTCTACATCGTTAGCAAAATCGGAGAAGATTCCGACGAACAAGAGCGCGTCGTTTGCATGGACGCCAAGACCGGTGACGTCATCTGGGAACATCGTTTTGGGATTTTCTTTACACCCATCGTGAGCATACGGCTCGGATGGACGGTTCCGGTTGGCGATCCGCAGAGCGGCAACGTGTACGCGCATGGAACGCAGGGCTTGTTATTTTGCTTCGACGGCGCCACGGGAAAAGTCAAGTGGCAAAAGTCATTGACGGAAGAGTTCGGCCGTATCACCGGTTATGGCGGACGCGTCACCAGTCCAATCGTGGACGGTGACTTGGTCATCATCAGCATGATCAGCTCAAACTGGGGAGCTCACGGCGGCGGGGGAGTTCGATTCCTAGCGTTTGATAAAAATAATGGCGACCTAGTCTGGTGGAGCACCACTGGCATTCGCCCCTCGAACACCTATCGTTGTGTACCGGTCGTCACGACACTCAACGGGCAGCGAATCTTGATCAGCGGTGGCGGTGATGGAAACCTACATGCCTTCCAAGTCAACACGGGCAAAAAGGTATGGAGCTTCGAATTCGGAAACGGAGCGATGAATCCCTCCCCGGTCGTTGAGGGCAACAGACTCTATGCCGCTCATGGTGAAGAAATCCCCGGCCGTGCAACCGTCGGGCGAGTGGCCTGCCTGGACATCAGCGGACCCGAACCTGAAATCGTATGGGAGAAAGACGGCATCGAGTTCAAATACCCTTCGCCAATGCTGGAAGGGGAGAGACTGTTTTTGCCTGATCGACAAGGGCGACTCTATTGCTTCGATGCCAAGACGGGTGAGCGACTGTGGCGCGCGAAGTTTGGACGCAACTGCACCGGATCGCCCACTTACGGAGACGGCAAAATCTACCTCAGCTCGGTTCATGGCTACTTTCATATTTTGGACGCTGACAATAAGGGGCGCCGGATTTCACGTAGACGTTTCCAGCCAGCGGATCCGGAGTTTGACGTCGAAGTTCAAGGTTCGGCTGCGATCGCCAATGGATGTGTCTACTTCGGCACGACCGAAGAGTTTTACTGCCTAGGCAAATTCAAGAAGACACAAGTTGACCTGCCTCCGCAACCCAGCGTTCCCCCAGCCAATCCAACCGGCAAGCCAACTCAACTTCAAGTGGTTCCAGCCGAAGTGACTCTCCAGGCGGGAGAACGAGTCAACTTCAAAGCAAAGCTTTTCGATGCGAACGGACAGTTTGTTAAGTCAACGCCCGTCGAGTTGAAACTGGCCGCCATGAGGCGGGGACCTGGCCTCGGACAGGACGTAGTGCTGCCCGTTTTGCAGGGTCAAGTCGACGGCGCCAGCTTCACCGCGCCAAAGATCGCAGGCGGTCAAAGCGGTACTCTCTTAGCCACCGCTGGCGAATTGCAGGTGAGTGTTCGTGTCCGTCAAGTTCCGTCTTTGCCTTACCGCGAGGACTTCGAGAGTACTGGTCGCGGCTTGATCCCGGGCGGTTGGTCCAACACTCAGCTTCGGTATGTCACGACCGAACTAGATGATGACAACACGGTCCTGACGAAAACGGCCACGATTGCCGTGCCCTTCTATCGCCAGTGGTACGCGTTTATCGGGACGCCCGACATGGCGGGCTACACGATCTCGGCTGACGTTATGGGTGAGAAAGTTCGCGACAACCTACCCAGCATGGGGGTCACCGCTCACCGATACATTTTGCAGCTCATTGGCAATGAGCAAAAACTGAGAATCTCGGCCTGGGATGCAGTTCCCCGTGTCGCCGAGGAGGTGGATTTTGCTTGGGAGCCGAACAACTGGTACCACTTGAAATTGACGGTGGAAGTCGAGGGAAGCCAAGCCAAGGTCCTTGGCAAGGCTTGGAAAAAGAGCGAGCCCGAGCCCCGTGAATGGACGCTTGAGTTGATCGACGAGAATCCCAATCTTTCCGGGCCGCCTGGCCTCTACGGTTCCGCCATGGGTATTCAACCACCGAGTCCAGGCACGCCAATCTATTATGACAACATCTTGGTGGAATAGAGATCGCTCTCCGCGGAGATAACGCTTGCCTCATTTTGGAGTAAACATAAATGCGAACTACAACTAGATGGACATGGATGGTCGCATTGGTTTCGTTGGCCATGCTGCAGTGCCTAGCACCCGCCCAAGCCCAAAATCGTCCCGACCTGCTCGAACTTTCGTCAAAAGACTGGCGCATGTACGGCGGGCACCTCAAACGCAACTTCGCCAATCCACTCGCTACGGGGCTCCCCGATTCCTGGGATATCAGCGACGGTACCAACGTGGCTTACTCCGTTCAACTCGGTTCCCGCGCATACGGCGGGCCGGTCATGAGCGGTGGAAGGATCCTGATCGGCACGAATAACGAGTTCCCTCGTGATCCGTCGATCAAAGGTGACAAAGGCGTCATGATGTGCTTCAACGAGAAGGATGGCGCTTTTCTGTGGCAGATTATTCACGACAAACTCCGGGCAGGACGCGTTTGGGATTGGCCACAACAGGGCATTTGCTCGACGCCCTGCATCGAAGGCGACCGTTTCTACTACATCGGTAATCGCTGTGAAGTAATCTGCGGCGACATCAAAACTGGAAACGTCCATTGGAAGGTCGATATGATCGGTGAGCTGAATGTGTTCCCGCACAACATCGCGACTTGCTCACCAATGATTGTCGGCGACGCGCTGTTTCTCGTCACGAGCAATGGAGTCGACGCGGCCCACCGCCGGGTCCCGGCAGAAGACTCGCCGAGCTTCTTGGCGCTCAGCAAAGATGACGGCAAGGTCCTGTGGTCGAGCAACTTGCCTGGTCAATCGCGTCGCAACATCATGCACGGCCAATGGTCGAATCCGGCTTATGCTCAACCTGGCGGTAAACCTCAAGTGATTTTTCCAGGCGGCGACGGTTGGATCTACAGCTTTAGCCCAAAAGGCGAACTGCTTTGGAAGTTTGACTGCAATCCCAAAGATGCCGTTTACCGACTTGGCGGACGCGGAACGGCGAACGACTTTATTGGGACCCCAGTCGTGTACGCGGACAAGCTTTACATCGCCGTCGGCCAAGACCCCGAACACGACACAGGCGTTGGACACCTTTACTGTATCGACATCACGAAGGCCCCGATGCGGGAAGATAAGGACGTGTCGCCAACCCTGGTTGTCTCGCGTGAACCAGAATTGAAAGAGAAACCAAATCCCGACTCGGCTCAAGTCTGGCACTATGGGGGTCCAGCAACCGAGGACCAACCGAGCCCGACCGATGAGACCTACTACTTCGGGCGATCCATGTCGACGTGCGCCATCATGGATGACATTCTTTACATTACCGAGCTAGGCGGCCACGTCCACTGTCTCGACGCCAACACAGGCGAACTGTATTGGACGGAAAATATGTTCGCCAATACATGGTCATCTCCATATGTCGCCGACGGCAAAGTTTTCGTAGGCAATGACGACGGCATCATGTACATCTTTAAGCATGGCAAAGAGATGGATTTGATCGCTGAAATCGAACACGAGGACGGGACGAAACTGCGCACGACGCCTGTCGCAGCCAATGGCCGCTTGTACTACATGAGCGAGAGCCCAACGAAACTGTGGGTAATCGAAGAAGGCGCCAGTCGCAACTAATTCGCGAAGCCCGCCTCACACCAACGAGAGGTCGCTATGTCTCGTTTCTTGCTCTGTTTTGTTCTGCTGCTGGGGTATCCCGGTTTAGCACGAGGCCATGAACTGCCCGACGGAGAAATCGAACGCCGCGTGCAGGTCAGCGTGAAGCCCGACTGCGTCTTGGTGCAGTATTCGCTTGCGATGAACGGAGCGACTTTGGAAAAGGAACTGCGGAGACTGGGGCAGAAGCCCGCCGGAACGCGTTCCGCCATGTGGAAGCAGTATCAAGAGATCATTTTGCCATCGCTCCGCAAGCACTTGCATCTCACCATCGACGGAGAAAGCTCTCCCCTCGAACCGGTTCGGGCGGAGTATTCGGGTTGGAGCCATCGGCAATTGACGTGTCTCTTGAAGGCGGAGGTCCTGCTGACCCAGCAACTGAAAACGATCATCGTGACCGATGGCAACTTTCTTGATACTCCTGGTAATTACCGAATCGCGATGAAAGGCCGTTCGGGAGCGAAGATGGAAACGTCGACCGTTTCGACTTTAGTAACTAGAGCCAAACCGGTCGCATTGGCAAAGCTGACCAAGCTGCAAAAACTAGCGACCGCTCGAGCCCGAGGGGAGTTTGCACTGGAGCAAGGGCGATAGACGGCGTGGCTCAACAGTAGTGCTGCCGTGAATGGAACTCGGAGTGGTGGCCGGCGGTGCGAGCATCGCGAGTGTCATGCTTGCCAAGGTGGCGGAGCGAGAACGACACCGAAAAGATCGGTCGCATGATCGTCTTATTCGGTTACGGTCTTGACGAAGCAGACTTCAGCCAACGGCTCGATCAGTGCCTGCCTACGGATGAAGATTAGAAGCCAGTCCCGAGGTGTGGGCCAGCTACGAGGATCCCATTCTCGAATGATAGCCCGCCAATTTCAGCCACGCTCATGATCACGACCACGCGCACTAATGAGCGAGCGGAGTACATTACCTCTTGTAAACTTCATTTGGGTCGAAAACTCGCGCGCCCACAATCTCGACATCACCGCTCTCCGGATCGACCTCCCGAAATAAACAGCTCCGATAACCTTCGTGACAGGCCGCACCCCCCACCTGGTTAACTTTGATCAAGATCGTGTCGCCATCGCAGTCGATATAGATCGACTTTACTTCCTGAACGTGGCCGCTCTCTTCACCCTTACGCCAGAGTTTCTGACGACTGCGGCTGAAGTAGACGGCACGACCGGAACGGAGCGTCTCGTCCCATGCTTCCTTGTTCATGTAGGCAAGCATGAGCACATCGCCCGTTTCGTCATCTTGGGCAATGACCGGAATCAATTCAGATTTCAGAAAGTTGGGGCCGCTCACGACGATCTCCAGATGTTCAGGTTTTCACGTGTCCAAATGTGTCACGACACCCGCAACGTTCCGCCTCAGTCGGAACTGGAGTTTTTCGTCGTAGGCATTCGCATCGCTTCACGCCCATCATGCGACCACCTTTACATGCAATTCTATTGCATATAGGATTAAATTTCAATTGCAGGTCAGCAACCAGAGGCCGTGATCTTTGAAATTAACCTCGAAGGGCCGCGGCCTTTTTCCTCCAGATGGGAGTACAACTGGCATGATATTCCGTAAGTTGATCGTCAGCGTCGCCGTGGTCGGCGGGTTAGTCTTCGCGTCAGGTCTGCTGGCCAACCTTTCCCTGCCGAGCTTGTGACGCGTCTTTTCCGATGTCGGCTGACTGCCTCCAACCATTGCGTTAGTTTCAGTGCATGCGATGAAACTGCATTCAGTCCATTCGCATCGATTCGCTCAGAATCAATTGCGGGAGATGTTGTTTAGAAGATGACTTGGAAAAAGGGAGAGCGAATTCCGACAAATCTGATCGTCGGTTTTCTCGGTTCGGGGAAAACAACCGCCATCGCGAAGCTGATCGACCAGCGCCCCGAGGGTGAAAAGTGGTCTATTCTGGTCAACGAATTCGGAATGGTCTCCATCGACCATGCTTTGGTTGAATCCAGCCTGGAGGGAATCGCTGTTGAGGAATTGGGCGGGGGGTGTGCCTGCTGCACGCTGGCGTTTGTGTTTCAGCCGTTGCTTGCGCAGTTCATCCGTCGCACGAAACCCGATCGCTTAATCTTGGAGCCTTCGGGGGTAAGTCATCCGGCGAAAGTCATCGACATTCTTCGCAGCCCGAATTTTGCCAGCTCAATCAACATTCGCAACATCATTTGTTTGATCGATCCGAAAGATTTCGAGGATCCTCGATGGCGTGAAACGGCAGTATTTCAAGATCAAGTACAATTGGCGGATATCGTCGTTTTGAACTGGACGGATGAACGTGATCGCGAGTTAATCGATCGCTGTCGGGCTTGGGTTGAGAGCTTCAGCCCGCCGAAACAGTTGATCGTGGAAACCCGCTTCGGAGTGATCGACTCCGGATTGCTGGATATGGAATTCGATACAGCGCGCTTTCCCATTTTTGCCGATGCCCACCCGTTACCGAAACCGAAGCGAGCTGAACTACCGGTTCTCGATCTGGTTTTGGAGAGTGGCCATCATCATTTGGAAGATGGGCCTGACCAACAAGCGGAAACCGATCTTGCTCATCGAAAACCTACTCCACGACACCCACTCCGGTTCCAAAACGACGACCCCAGCTATGATGCATGCGGCTGGATCTTTCATGTCGATGACATCTTTGACCGAGATAAGCTGCTTGATCTGTTGGGTTACGTCCATCCCATCGTTCGATTGAAAGGAGTATTTCGATGTCACGACGATTGGTGGATGATCAATCGGGCCAAGGATGCGACCACCTATGCCACATCGGCCTATCGACGTGATAGTCGCCTCGAAGTTATTCTCGACCGCAAGACGTCGGGTTGGAGCGAGTTTGAAATTGAACTGCTCAAGTGTTTGGGAGAATAGACGCGGGCGCACTCGATGCGTTCCCGCGGCAGAAAACGAGTCCGCCTTCCAACGGACAACAAAAAGAGGCCTGACCGGCTTGACCCCTTTGATTGGCTCGGCAATGCGAATCGGTTATTGCACGAATGTTCACGCGGGAGCGGACTTGGAAACAACGCGGGCCAATCTTCAACAACACGCTATCGGTGTCAAACAACAATTCGTGCCGGACGCTCCGCTTGGTGTCGGACTTTGGTTGTCTGCCAAAGCGGCTCGCCAACTACGCGAAGAAGGCCAAATCGAAGAGTTTGCAGCGTGGCTGGCCGAGGCCGGTTTGGCTCCGTTCACGCTCAACGGCTTTCCCTACGGCGACTTTCATCAACCTGTTGTCAAACACGAAGTCTACAAACCGACCTGGAGCGAGCGGGCACGAGCCGATTATACGCTCGATTTGATCGAGATCTTCGACACACTGTTACCCGCGGGGACAGAAGGCAGCATTTCCACGCTTCCGCTTCAGTGGGGCACTCCCGTGCCGGAAGCAGATCAGTTGTCGGCGGCAGCGGCGAACTTGCGTGCGGTTGCCGTTCGCCTCGCGCGGCTGGAAGAGACAAGCGGAAGGTTGATTTACGTATGCCTGGAGCCGGAACCTGGTTGCGTCATCGACCGAGCGCAAGATGTCGTTCGCTTCTTCGAGGATCATTTGTTTGCCGATGGCGACGAAGCGACAATCCGGCGGCACATTCGCGTCTGTCACGACATTTGTCATTCGGTGGTCATGTTCGAAGAACAGGCGGATGCGTTCCGGAAACTGAAAGCGGCAGGCATTCACGTCGGCAAGGTTCAAGTTTCCTCGGCGGTTATCGTGCCGTTTGACGAAATCGCGCCGCAACAACGAACCGACGCGTTAGATCAGCTTCGCTCGTTTGCCGAAGACCGCTACTTGCATCAAACGGTCGTTCGGTCGGCACCGGCCGCCGAACCAGTCTTTTTTGAGGACTTGCCAAGAGCGTTAGAAACGGCCAACAATCCAGAGGAGCTAACCGGGCAGTGGCGTGTTCACTTCCATGTGCCCGTTTACATGGAGCGATTTGGTCTTTTGCGGACTTCCAAAGAACAGATTCTGGAATGCCTGGAAATAGCGACTCGTGAGATGCCCGAGTTATCACATTACGAAGTGGAGACGTACGCTTGGGATGTCTTGCCCGAAGAACTGCGACAAGCGCGCTTATCAGACGGCATCGCGAAGGAACTTCGGTGGTTTAGTGATGTCTCGTCAAAAACTTAAGGAGTTCGCCACAGGGCAAAGAAGGGCGTGTCCTTACGCTTAACTTTCTGGGCGAAATGACGATTCGACCTTGGTCACGAACGCAGCCTCTTAAAAGCGGCTTGGTGCTCTCCGTTTGACTGCGACTTTTGGCAACCTCGATCTGCGGTCAATCGAAGTCGCCTCTACGGCGAACGACAATTCCTTCGAGCATAAGGTCACATCGACGAATTTCGCTTGCGCTTTTGGTAAGTCATTAGCTCGGAATGACACTGCGATAGCCCATGACTTTCGGACTGCGGGGGGAGCCGGATAATGGTTCCTGAAAGGAGGTCCGAAAGATGGACGAAAGGCTTGTTTACGCAACTGCTCGAAGAATGCCGCAATGGGCAAAGTACCTACGATTTGCTCGGCGGATTGTTTCGCCAAATGAATTCCAGGCAGCCAGCCAAGGCCGGTCGTTATCAAAAGGTGTAGTATTTTAACGGTGGCTTGTTTGAAACGGTCGAACTGCTCGAATTGAATGCAGGCGAAATTGCCTATTTGCGGCAAGCCGCTGATGAGAATTGGGGAAAGGTTGCACCGCCAATTTTCGGCACTTTGTTCCAAAGTAGCATGGATAAAGGGCAACGCCACGCCTACGGCGCTCATTTCACAAGTGAAGCGGATATTCAGAAAATCGTTTTGCCTACCATCGTTCGCCCTTGGCACAATCGTATCGACAACGCAAAGACGCTGAAGGATTTGTTGCGACTCAGCGAGGAGTTGCTGAAGGTACGCATTCTCGATCCCGCATGTGGTAGCGGCGACTTTCTTTACATCGCTTACCTGCGAATTGGTGAACCTCGAAATGGAGATTCTCGCCAAAATTCACGACAATTTCGGGGAACGTGCAAAAAAGGCAGTCGGTACCGCATCGCTCGTCAGTACGAAGCAAGTTTACCGCATCGACAAGGCTTCCTCCGCCGATTTCCCGAAATGCCGTACTTGGCCATCGACGGCCCGCTGATGGGCCCTGGCCATTTGCTGTGCCAGCACCTGGATGTGACCAGATTCCGATTCCTGTTCGATGGTGGTCAATTCTTCCGCCATAGCGACTCGATCTCCTTCAGCTTCGTCTTTGCGATCCGCCAGTCGCGCAGGGCCGCCGGGATCGTGGTCGGTGAGGATGTAGACGAATGCTGGCCTTTGCTGTGCCTGCATCCACTGCGTCGCTTGATGCAGAAAGGTGATGCTCGGTTCGCCCCGCGTGACCATCAGCGGCACATCCCATTGACTGGTGACCTCAAAGACGGCACCGGCCAAGGCATCTTTTTCTAGCCAGACCTCAAGATAGACGTCTTGGGATTGCCACAAGTCGCGGCGGTAAGTTTCGGCCGTCTCGCGAAGTGCTTCCTCGATGCAAGAATGGGACGATGGTTTCCGCATCCACCGTGAATGGTCGGCGATCCATTCGAAGGGAATGCGGCCTTCCTGGACCCGCATGATCTTCAGCAACCGGCACACCGCGTCGTACTGATTTTCGGTCTTCTCGATGAGGCCTTGCGATACCAGTCGGTAATAGACTTGGCGATTGGTGCAGGGATGACGCTGCAAAAGAAAATCCTCGATGGCGACCTTGAGCTGTTCCACCTCGGCCTTGGTAGGCCTTCGACGTTTTATACGGCTAGCCGAATAAACTGGCGGACGGGACATAAATGCACCTCCGGAAGCGGGATGACTGCCGGGACCTCCGTGGACCGTTCAGACATCAGATCCCCTCACGGGTGAGATAATCGTCCGCCCGTTCGAATTCGCGCTGCTGTGAACGCGAAGGCGTGCAATTGGGTGCTGGCGACGATTGATCCGAAATCCGAGCGATGAATCGAGCGACTTCCTCGCGCGTCGTGAATCTTCGACCGCCGAATAGAACGGACCCCAACTTGTGCCCGCGAACGCCGCGAAATGTCTAGCGATAAACGGTCGAAATGTGCGGTCGTCCGGGAAGCAGCTTGGGTACTTCCGCAAACGGAATTGGAGTCTCGGAGGAAAGATCGAGTGCCATAATCTGCATTCCTTAGGCTTGAGACGAGATACTGGTGAACTCGTCCGAATCCTAGGAATTGCAGCAGGTTGCGCCAGTGACGACTCAGTGACGCCCTTGGGACGATCCTAGGACGACTTTGCCTGGTCATCCTCGTCTCCCTCGTCCTCGCGTAATTCGAGAGGGGGACGATCGGGGCGAAAGTACCCCAATCGATCGTGATGGCCGACGACACCCTGTTCTTTCAATTCGTCGAGGTAGCCAAACGTCACATGACCTTTGCCCGACGTTTTCTTGAAGAGCTGCCGTTTGTCGATGCCTAGCCTGCGTGCTATGGCATCGCTGGAGAGTGACTTACCGTCCAGTAGATCGAGGATTTTTATTTGATACGCATTCGGAACGAATCTTCCCTCTAGATCGCGGAGCTTGTCTGCTGCCGGTTTAGGAGAGGCTGCGATGTCCGATGGACCGTCCGCTCCGTAATCTGGTCGGTCGGTCGATTTCTGGCGCCACCAATCCCAAAGCGTTGGCGTCGCCATTACGATCAGCGAGTCGAACCGCAGTGTTCCTCTTGCGGCCGGATCGAATTTTTCAGTGACATCATGGCCTGTCGATCGTCGCGCAGGCGGATCATGTTTCAGTCCCCCGATCATCACCCGTTTGGGAGCGACGTGCAGTTGCGTATCCGTGGTCAACAATCCCGATTCGATCGAGCGGAGCATTGCCCACAACCCGGCTGCCTTGGTGTGGTCCTTATCCTCGAGACGCGTCAATAGGAGCGTCGCTTGCAAGCGTTGAGCGCCGTTGTGTTCGGGATTCACACTCGCCAAAACCTCGGGAATGGCGAGACGAGCGGCCTCGATGAGATGCTCCGGAGGTTCCGGCAGAATTGGGAGCCGATATCTGGCCGGTCCATGGCGATCCGGAGATACGAGCAGGATGTGATCTCCAAGGAGCTTCACGTCGACGGCGAGCGCGGCCTCCAACTCGTCCGGCGTGGGCAGCGATCTTCCTGTGGCCAGATTTTCGAGGCCGTCTGGCAGAGTGTGATCGACTTGAATTTTAACGTCGGATAACACTCCAACGCATCCGTCAGATCACCAGCCGCGGATTTCGAGTCTTGTTGGATGTTCCAGCCGATTCGATAGATGCCCAGCAATTCGCGACTCACGTCGCAAAGTTCACGGGGCGGATGTTCGAGGAGCGGCCGGACCGCAACGGCGGATCGCCAAAGCTCATCGAATAGCTTTTTTGCGGTGGCAGATGTTTCCGGATCGAGGACGATGAATCCTCCCTTTTGCAGTATCCCCTCGGCGTGATTCGCAAACTTCACTGCCGCGTCGACGACGTCGAAAACCATATCCCGCCAATGATCGAATTTGCCCTCCATAGGTGCTCCTGCTGACGGAGTTTCGGGGGTACGGCCGGAACGGTGGACAGGCACCAAGTCTACACTTGTCGGCGGTATGCCGGGTTGATTGGTCGCGGAACGAGAAAAGCCTCAACCGATTGCCAACATGGTTTCTTCCGCCAGGCGGAAATTCCGCTCGGCGTACACCTGCGTCACGTCCGCATGAGCGTGTCCGAGCACGACCTGCGCCGCGTCGAGGCCAAACTTGCGTCGAATCTCGGTACCACAGGCATGCCGAAGTTGATTGGGCCGCCAGACGGGTACTCCAGCACGCTGACAGGCCCGTCGGATGGCTAGATTGAGCGAATCCTTGGTGTAATGGGATTGAATGTGTCTTAGGTCGACACGTTGCTTATGCCTTCGCCGAAAGGCGACTGCCTCGCGAGGGGAGAAGCAAAACGCCTCCGGATCACGAGAAAGCCAAGGTTGCAGAACCTGCTGGGCTTGAGGACCAATGAAAACACGTCGCTCGTTGTCGTAATGCTCGGTTTTGTGCCGCGAGGGTCGGTAACACCAAACCTTCCCGCTCCGGTCGACGTCCATTGGGCGAAGCAGTCGCGCTTCGGCGGGACGGCAGCCCGTAAACCACGCGAATTTCACCAAGCCCTGTAAAGGCGGCGAAAGTTCCCGTAATGTGGCCTCGACGTGTTCCCATGAGACCGGAGGTACGGGAAGCGTTTCCCGCGCGTTACTCCGTCCTCGTTTGAGACCAGGCACCGTGAGCAACGCCTGGTACACTTCGACGGGGACCAGCTCTTGGGAAACGGCCCAACGGAATAGCCGCTTGATCCGACCGCAATTGTCGTTGATGTATCGCCTGGACAGGTCGGCCTCGATCATCTGCTGTTGGAGCGACCGCAGCGCAAGCGGCGAGAAATCTGCGGCGGGCGTGGGACCGTACGCGCGACGGAGCCAACGCAGCGTCACCTTGACTCCCGGCAGTTGTCCCGTCGGCTCGCCGTGCTTGGTGTAATACCGCCTGGCGAACTCCCAATACGCGGCGACCAATTCCGTGATGGTGATTTGGGCCGGATTGCCGCTATTTTGGATCCGGCGCCCCTGCGCGAGCCATTGGCCGATGAGCCGATCGTACTCCGCTTTGCTTTCGGCGGATTGCCAGCGGCCTAAATAGAAGTCCTGACCATTGAGCGTGACCACGGCACGGCCGGACGGTTTATGAAGACGGTAAGAGGGAACACGACGAGTCGACATAAGTGCAGCTCCTCATGCTTGGAGGAAATTCGGTAATTACCGAATTTGGCAAGCTTTTTGAGCTGCACTGCCGACCGCCGGCAGGTAACGTAAACGCTTGTTTCAGCGTGGCTTAGAACGAGTAGAGCGGAAGGGAGTCGAACCCTCGACCTCTGCATTGCGAACGCACGAGACGTGCGTCGTAAGTGATACAACGAAAGGACTTACGTCGCCGCCCGATTCCGTTTGCACCAGGGTTTGCACCAGCCACGTCGATTTAGAGCAAATCGCCGCCGAATTGCGAGCACACCTCTCGGCGGATGAATGCCATCGATTGGCAGAATTACTGGCGGTCGTAGGCGACGACCACACGAAGTAAATGCCCCAGAGTCCCGGCGAGACGAATAGCCATCATTGTCACCGGTCCGGGGGGAGGGCGGGTTAAAAAGCTACGGTTTTTCGCCTGTAGACCGGACAGACACATGACACGCATTTTTTCAAGAAATTGGAATGTTTCAAGCGTTTCTGTCGTATCATCGCGTTGGTGTTGCCAACGTCGATCGGTGGACCGGCCACGCTGAGATTTCGCTGACTTTGGAAGACTCGGGGCGTCCACCGCGTCGCGACTTGCCTCGTGGCAAGCCATCCCGCTTCGCACAATGGGGGGGAGGGGGTCGAAAACTTTTCAACTTTCGCCCCAAACCGCCGCCCTAGCGTCACGCAAAAAAATCCCGGTTTTCGTAATTCTATATTTACATTAGTAAATTTATCAGGATCGGTTCTGTAACTTCTGCCGGGGCGTCCCTGCCGACTGCGAATACTCGACAACTCCTCCCAATCCAACGGAGTTTCTCGAAGCTTCTAGCGTTCGAGTCTCCTCGGTCATTTCGTGTCAATTGCCGGCTTGTCAAGCATCCCGTCTTGTGCGATTCTGGAGAGACTAGACAGTCCAGGGCAACGCGATTCGACGAAACCGAGTGGACCACGCTCGAAGTCAACGTGAAGGCCGATGCCTTCGAGGGTCTCCTGGAAAAGGCGGCCGCCGAAGGAAAAAAAGGGGCGGGACAATACTTCACGCCGCGACTGCTCATCCAGTCCATCGTGCGTTGCATCCAGCCGGACCCACGTCGCAGTAAGGATTACAAGATTTGTGATCCGGCCTGTGGGACAGGCGAATTCCTGGTTTCGGCCTATGACTGGCTCCTGAGCGTCACGAAAAATGGAGCCGAACTCGACCGTGCCACTGCCAAACGAGTGAAGACCGCCACCTATTTCGGGCAAGACCTGGTTGCCCGGCCGCGTCGCTTGGCCCTGATGAATCTCTACCTGCACAACTTGGAGCCGCACATCTCGCTGGGGGACTCTATCTACGACCCGCCGCCGGCGGAACGCTTCGATTGCATCTTCACCAATCCCCCCTTCGGTACACGTGGGGCGAACCAGGCTCCCGTGCGGGACGACTTCACTATCTCCACCAGCAACAAGCAGCTCAACTTCCTGCAGCACGTGCTCACGATCCTCAAGCCGGGCGGTCGGGCGGCGGTCGTCGTGCCGGACAACTGCCTGTTCGCCGACCAAGCCGGAGAGGTGTTCAAAATCATCGCCGAGGATTGCGATTTGCACACCGTCCTCCGGCTCACCAACGGCACTTTCACCCCCTACAGCCAGGGCACCAAGACGAACGTCGTCTTCTTCACCAAGGGCTACCCGACCGAGAACGTCTGGATTTACGACAACCGCACGAACATACCCGGTATCACGAAGAAGGACCGCCCGCTGACGCAGAAGCATTTCTCTGCATTCGAGAAGTGCTACGGCAAACATCCCAGCGGCGGCACCAAACGGAGGGCGAGCGACTCTCCGGACGACCGCTGGCGAAAATTCAGTATCGCCGAGGTGCAAGAGCGGGATTTCAAGCTCGACAGCCTCAAGTGGCTGCGTGACGAATCGCTCGACGACGCCGACGACCTGCCTCCGCCGGAACAACTCTCCACCGATGCAATCTCGGAATTGGAGAATGCGATTCTCGAACTGAATGGTGTCGTGGCCTTGCTGGAGAACGGAGAACCGCAATGAACCGCACCGTATCCGCTCTCGTACGCCGAGGAATGAGCACGTCACAGGCTGAGTCTCTGCATCGTCGCGGCTTGACCCTGGGCAAGTTGCGTCAGTACTCGCCCGAGCAACTTACCCAGGCAGGTATTCCCGAGACGGTATGTGATGCCATCCGAGCTGGAAGTCGTCCCCTCATTCCCTTAAAGACCGTCCTACAGCTTCTATACGCCAACAAGAGTATCTGTTGCGTATGC
Organism: Pirellulales bacterium; assembly: GCA_028289405.1. Classification (GTDB taxonomy): domain Bacteria; phylum Planctomycetota; class Planctomycetia; order Pirellulales; family JANQPP01; genus JANQPP01. The sequence continues at coordinate 112,068 of JANQPP010000006.1, read as the reverse complement.
CAGAATGAACGGAGCGGGATAGTAATCCACCACGTAACACCATGGGCAGAATCCCACGACCACAGTGAAAGCAACCTCGTCGTGCTGTGTCCAGGCTGCCATGACAGAGCCCATACTACTAAGGAGATAACCCGCGACCTAACTCCTGAACAACTACTGCACCACAAAGGCGAATGGCAACGTGCAGTGAAGGATGCTCGCACCAAAGTGTTGTTCACTAATCGTCCCCATAGTCTTACGGATGGTTTTTGGGATGTCTTTAATCGGCAAAGACTACTGGACTGTGCGAATAGTCAAAATATCGACTATTCAACACTTCCAGGAGCGACACGTATCCAGGCGTCAGAGACTGGCCACGATGGGAAACACTATCGATGGGAAGGCCGACTTCGCATGGGAGAGCACAACGAGTACGCGTTTTACAGCGACCTTCTTCGGCGGATAGCTGACGAGTATGACTGGATAGACCTTCGCCGGATTTGGACCAAGTCGGAGTTTGACTCATTACTCAAAACAAATACACTCTTCGCACTGACGGCCCACTACAAGTTCCGGACTGAAAATGATGTGGTTAGGGGCCCGGGCCAGACCAGACGCGTCTACTATCAGAAGAAGAACCTTCGAATTGAATTCTCCTTCGACGCATGGGAATGCATTACGAATTCTGCGCATAGTTGCCATCTCTTGGGAGCGTGGACATGCACGGCTCTCGGGTTTGTGCGGTCGCTAGAGGACATCAATGGTTGCCGCGTGGTGAGGGCGACGTGTCTAGCCATTGGAACAGGGTTTAGCGATTACGAAGGAGAGATTCCGAAAATAGCTCTGATTGCGGAAGCTAGAAGAGAGGCAGAGGCCGATGCAATCTGACCAAGTGACTCCTGAAGGCTGGGCAACGACTACGCTGAGCGAAGTCGTTTCAGAAGTGCAACCGGGCTTTGCGTGCGGGACCAATAATCGCGACGGCGATGGAATCGCCCACCTCCGCCCAATGAACGTTAGCACAGAAGGGGAGATTGTCCTATCTGATGTAAAGTATATCCCCGCCGAGAATGCAGACAGCGACCGTAAATGGCTCAAACGAGGTGATGTTCTCTTCAACAATACGAATAGCACCGAACTTGTCGGCAAGACGGCCGTCTACGAAGAGAATGAGCCACGAGCATTCTCAAATCATATGACGCGTATACGTGTCCGCGAGGAAGCTCTCGACCCGATTTACTGTGCCGCATACCTGCACCACTGCTGGAGAGAGGGATATTTCCAGGGGATTTGCAATCAGCATGTGTCGCAATCCAGCGTTAGTCGGACGAGACTCCTGGCCACACCGATTTCCCTCTCTCCACTTGCCGAGCAGAAGCGAATCGCAGCGAAGGTGGAGGCATTGCTGGAGCGGGTGAACAAGGCCCGGGAGCGGCTGGACCGAGTCCCGGAGATCCTCAAGAAATTCCGCCAATCGGTCCTCGCCGCCGCCTGCTCTGGCCGCCTCACCGCCGACTGGCGGGAGGAGAAACCGGAGAGCGATGACGCAGATTCACGTTACGGTCAACTTCTCCGCACACGGAAGGACGACTGGAGGGGTTCGCGGCAATATCGTGAACCACTTCCAATTGCTGCAGCGGACTTGCCGGACCTGCCGGATGAATGGTGTTACGCATCGGCAAGTGCACTCCTGAAGGTGCCGCTTGCCAATGGTCGGTCAGTCGTAGACCAAGAAGGTGGATTTCCGGTTCTTCGGTTGACTGCACTCAAGCAAGGCAGAATCGACCTATCAGAATCGAAGGAAGGAAAATGGACTGCTGAACAAGCAGCTAAATACGTGGTCGCAAAGGACGATTTCCTGGTATCCCGTGGCAATGGCTCACTGTCGTTGGTAGGGAGAGGCGGGCTGGTTGAAGATGAGCCGCATTCAGTGGCGTATCCGGATACGCTCATTCGAGTTCGCCTAGGCGACGGGGTCCTCGTGCGATACTTCAGGTTGGCATGGGACTCCGAGGTGGTTCGGCGGCAAATTGAAGCTGCCGCACATACAACCGCAGGCATCCACAAAGTGAGCCAACAAGACATCGGTGGAGTTGCGGTACCGTTTCCTCGTCTTTCGGAACAGAAGGAAATCATTAAACGAGTCGAGTCGCTGTTGGAGTTAGGCAATCGTATCGAACAGCATTTGGAAGCTGGAACGAAACGCACTGAGCAAATCACACCGTCGATACTCGCCAAGGCATTCGCGGGCGAGTTGGTCGAAACCGAAGCGGAACTAGCCCGACGGGAGGGGCGGGACTATGAACCGGCTTCCGTCTTGCTGGAACGCATCGCCGCCGAGCGGGCCGCCGCCGACAATGGCAAACCCCCGCGTGGCCGCCGAAAACGGGTCCAGTCGAAAAACTGAGAGGGTACGACCCGGTCAAAGTCAATTTCCCGGGCAGCACCGAAACGCATCGAACGGCTAGACCAGCCGCATGGCTCAAAGCGCACCTTGGGCAGGCGAACGGTGGCGATAGAATCAACGTTTGCGGGATAGGGAATCGCGACCCAATACGGCGAGCAAATCCCGGCTTGCCTTCCCGCCTTTTTTCCATCGGGTGCCGTCACGGGAAGCGGCGTCATGTCTGAACACCCCTCTACTCGCAATCCGCTCGACGAACCTCCCAAATTTGGCTGGAAGACGCGAAAAAAATTCCAACCTCTACAGGACGTCGGCTTGACCTTGTGGCGACAATCGCTCGCCACGCTTCGGGAGCGGATTCTGGCTCTTTCCCAAGGTGAGGCAAAAGTCGCCTGCGTTCTGGTCCAATCGATCGTCCCAGAATGGCCGAGATTGGAAGCACTTCCCGAGCCGACCGCGATATCGGGCATGGAATTCTTCGGATTGCACGGCGGTCCGAGCCGGGGGGCACGACAATTGTTCAGGCGAAGTGCGAACTGTGAAGAAGCCGTCACGCATAGTGTCGGAGAACTCTTCCAGGGCGACTGGCAACTCAAAATTCTCGACAACGGGAGTAAGATCCAACATGGCGACGTGATTTACGAGCCGATGGTCGGAGATCGGCCCATTTGTGACGCTTACGGAGAACAAATTCGATTCACCGATGGCAAGCCGGTCGCGATCCAGCCAGGCTGCCATCGAAAACTCATCCTGTATCGGAACGGACCTCCCGACGAGCCGAATACGCTGGCGAACGCATGCTTGGCTGCGGCCGAAGAGGGCGGAATATGCCTGCATGGCTTACCGCCTGAGATCAATCGAATCGTATGGCGAGATTGGCTCGACGGGTTTGACGAACTCGACGGTAAGTCCATGTGGCTCAACGCTATGTTTGAACTGGCGTGGCAAGCAATACCCGGTTCAACGCTAACCGCCGAAAAGCTCGCTTGGACGGGGCCGATCGAAATACAAGTCGACGACCTGCCAAGGTTGCGGGCACACAACGAACCGGGCGAGTTGACAAGAGCATTAGCCAAAATCTCCGATCCGCCGGCACATTGGTTTTCGGTTTTGCCCGACCTGATTTCGTCGTCGGTTGCTGTGATTGATATCCTCATGACGATTGGGAATGACACGGATTCAAATCCTTCCGGCTCCGATGTGAATCAGCCTGAATCAATCAAGCAACCGGAGGAGGCCGCAACAAATCAACAGATCATCGAAGATCTTGAGCGGCATACTCCCAAACTGAAAACCGAAAGCGTTGAATGACTCGCCGCGTGCCAAAAAAACGAAAAAAAATTCGGCTTGCCCATTGAGACGCTGCGGGGTTATCGGGCAGCTTCCAAGGGGGGGCGCAGAACGCCCGATCAAATGTTCGGAATTGACCGCGACGGACGACGCTGGCGACGTAAAGGGACACCAAAATCAATGGTATACTACTTCGTCCCAGCCTTCCAAAGCGTGGAATATAGCGTTGAATCAACGCTTTCTACGATTCGCTCAGAATTGATTGACACCTGATGATTCGAAACGTCAGGCCGAAACCGTTTTGGCCTCTCGTGGACTCGAATTATGGGGTTTCAATGTCAATTCAATCATCGCCGGATTCTCCGGCCAAACTGCTTGATGTACGCGGGGTTGCCCAACTGCTGGGCTGTTCGTCCCGTCACGTTTACCGCATGTCGGATGCGGGCCGTATGCCGCAGCCGGTAAGGCTCGGTGCCTTGGTCCGCTGGCAACGCGGAGCGGTCGAGCAATGGGTTGCCGCCGGCTGCCCGAATTGCCGTCTCTCGAAAGGGAGTGGCCGGTGAAATCGAGCGATTCCAATCCACCGGAATGCGGACTCGCCAACTCCGCCGACGCTGAGTCGATCCAACAAACGCTAACCTTTGACAAACCGACTCCGGCGGCTGCCACCGCCGGAATCGGAATGGAGGAATAAACTCCCATGCGTAAATCGCTAACTGATATTCTAAAGAACGGTAGAAGTGACCGTCTACGCTCTGCCTGGGAATCGACCGATGCGGCCGACGAATTCCAGCCGCTTCCCAGCGGCGAGTATCTGGCGATGGCGGAAAGTGGCGAACTCTTCACAAGTCGCCAAAACCAGACGCCGGGTTACCGCCTCACCTTTCGCGTCGCGGAAGGTCCGCGTGCCGGACGCAAACTGTGGTTTGAATCATGGCTCACCGATGCCGCGATGCCGATGACCACGCGGGACGTCGCCAAGCTGGGGATTTGCTCGCTGGAGCAACTGGAACAGCCGCTTCCGCAGGGGATTCGGTGCCGGTTGCATGTCGCCTTGCGGCGAAATGATGACGGCACGGAATTCAACCACGTCCGACGCTTTGAAGTGGTGGGGATCGACCCGCCCGAAGCCGATGCTTTCGCACCTTCGGACACGCCGAAACCTCCGGAGCCGGGCTCCGCAGCGGCGACGAGCGAAGGGGGCGTGGAATGACCGACTGCCCCCACGGCTTTCGGCTCGTGGGGGCAACGTGGGAACGACGGCGGTTGGTCGATGCCGCCGCCGCGTTCTCCGCGTACGCGACTTGCGATGACCGTGCCGAAATACATCAGGAAGCGTATCTATCCGCCTTTCAGTTTGGCCGCGAATTCCGAGAGCACCTGGAAGCGACCGGCTCCACGGCCGATTATGCCGGTACGTGTTGGTCGCTTTGGGTTTGGTTTGATCTCGACGGCGACGACTTGGAAGCGACGCGACGCATGGCGGCCCGCTTGTGCCATCCGCTATGCGAGCGGTACGGTCTCGACGATGACCGGCTGTTGATCTTTTTCAGCGGAGCGAGGGGTTTCCACGTGGGACTTCCCACGTCCGTGGTGTCGCCCACGGCGTCCAGCATGTTCCATCGCGTGGCGAGGCAGTTCGCCGAAAAGCGGGCCGAGGCGACGAGCGTGACCATCGATCGCGGCGTTTATGACCGCGTGAGAGCCTTCCGGGCTCCCAACAGCCGGCACTCCAAGTCCGGGCTGCACAAGCGAAGATTCTCCCTGGACGAACTTACGGGCTTGAAGTTGGAGCGACTGCTGGAACTGGCCCGCGAACCACAACCGTTCGAATTGCCGCCACCGCTGCCGACCTGCGAACAGGCCATCGCCGACTGGCGGGAAGCGGTTGTCGCCGTGGAGCGGGAAATTGAATCGAAACGAACACGACGAGCGACGGGAAGCGGTGCGACGTTGAACCGAGCCACGCTGGATTTCATTCGGCATGGTGCCTCACCGGGCGACCGGCACCGGTTGCTGTTTTCGGCCTCCGCCAATCTGGCGGAGTTCGCCTGTCCGCCCGAATTGGCGCATGCACTGCTAACAGAAGCCGCCCTGGATTCCGGTCTGCCTCCACGTGAGGTGCGGCGGCAAATTACATGCGGGCTCAACCAATCAGACGGCGAGAATTCGTCAGCGGAATTCTCCAACAAACTTCCCACCGTTGAATCGTCCAAGCTTTCCGAGAAACCTACGCCGAGCATATCCGACTCGCTGCGGCGGCTGTGGGATGGCCAAGGAACGCAGCCACGGGCCGCGTCTGAGAGAGACGGGGAAATCCCGGTTTCGATGCCGCTGGCCGATCCACCGCCGCTATGGCCTTTGCCGACGGGAACGATGCGAACCGGAACGCTGGAAACACCCTGCCGCTGTGGGGCCACGGAGTATGCGGAAATAGCCATCACGGAGGGACGGACACGAATCGATTGCCGAGGATGTCATCGTTTCCTGCGGTTCGGCGTGTGGACTGGATCGGGGGAGGCATCATGAGTGACGCCACGGCGAATTATGTATTGGCGGAAGATGCCCTCGACGCTTGGCGATCGCACATCCTGAGCGGAACGCCGCCCACGTTTTATCCCGTCGGCACGGGTGAATTGCAGCGAATGGAGATCGGGCCCGGGTTGGTCACGTTGGTTGGCGGCTGCCCCGGAGCGGGAAAAACCGCGTTTTCGATGCAGATCGCGGTCGATGCCCTGCGGCTCACGCCAACGCTGCGGGTGCTGGTTTGCAATATCGAGATGCCAGCCGCCGTGTTGTTGGATCGGCAATTGTCACGCCTTTCGGGCATTGATCTCCGCTCCGTCCGGTATCGAGAGTTTGGACCGGAGCATGCGGACCGACTGGACCAAGCGTTGCAAGCGATGGCGGGTTTTGCCGGCCGATTGGGACTCGTTCGCCCGCCTTTCGATCTCGACAACGTGGCGGCAGCGGCGGATGACATGCAGGCGGACGTGATCGTCTTGGACTATATCCAGCGGATCGCACCGGCGGGGAGTTACGGGGACCGACGATCGGCCGTGGACGCGACAATGAACTTCATCCGGCAATTCACCGACGCGGGCGTGGCCGTCATCGTGGTCAGCAGTGTGTCCCGCAGCAAGGATAGCAAAGGCCGATCTTCCTACGAGGCGGGCTCCCTGAACTTGGCAAGCTTTCGAGAGAGTTCAGAACTCGAATTCGGGGCGGACGATGCCTTCATTCTGGCCCCCGAATCCAGCGGCGACATCGTCACCCTAATGCATTTGAAATCTCGCCACGGCGAAACCTGCGATATCCGCCTTCGCTTTCTGGCAGCCTACCAACGCTTCGAACCGGTGGAAGCAACTACGATCAACCCCGGGCGAAAGACACATGCCGAATTCCAGAGGTGGCAATCATGACCGACAGCCATCCCTCAGGGTTAGCAGGTTGCCAGGTGCTGCCCCCTATCGCCCGCCACGAGCCGAGTCCCAAACCGGATTCCATGCCCTCTCGACGTGGAGAACGACGAAGCGACCGATTTTCGGTGTTGAATCACTTCGTGGATTTTTCGCTTGGATCACTCAAAAGGGCGGAAATTGTCGTGTGGATGATCTTGTTCCGCGACACGAAAAACGGCGTCGCCCGCACATCGCAGGCGGATATCGCTCGCCGGGCGGGCACCTCCGACCGCACGGTACGCACGGCCCTTGGCCGATTGGAGAGTTTGGGATTGCTGGAGATCGTGCGTCGGGGCGGCTTTCGGAAAGGCGTGTCGAGCTACCGCGTATTGCCCGTGATTCGCCCCGAAATACAACCGGAAGAAGCTGTTTCCGGTTCTAACCGATTTACAACCGGAAAAAACGATGCAGTTCCTGCGGAAGTCTAGGCTTCCGATATCCCACAAGGGCCAGAAGAGCGTGGTCCCCTTTTGAGTTCCCTTACGTGAACAAGGGGCCCACTTGAAGAAAGAAACCGCGACCGGCTGATGGCCAAAAGTTGCTGCATTCCGGTTTAATTGCTAAAACACTAGCATGCCCAGAAAAAAGAAACCGATCCGCATGTCCGATGTGTTGCGAACGGCCATCGCGGAAAGTGGACACACGCGTTATCGCATTGCCCTGGAAACGGGCGTCCCGCAAACCTCGCTCATGCGTTTCATGCGGGGGGAGACTTCATTGCGGCTCGATAAGGCCGATGCCGTGGCCGAATTCCTCGGACTCGAACTGGTTCAGAAACCGAAGTAATCGAACTATTTATCAGCGACAATTAGCCGCATGGTGCCAAATGGGAACCGTGTTCCGCAAAACTGCCACCAAGCCGTTGCCGGATGGGGCTCAAATTATCACCCGAAAGGGCCAAAAACTGGCCCAGTGGCACGATCGGCGAGGCAAGCGTCGTACCGCTCCGCTCACGTTCTCCAAGTCGGGCGATGAGCGGATCGTCGTTACGGCGAGCACGTACACCGCCAAGTATCGCGACGGGAGCGGCATCGTGCGGGAGGTGGCCACCGGTTGTCGCGATGAGGCGGCCGCCAGAGCCGTTTTGTCCCAACTGGAACGTCGGGCCGAATTGGTGAAAGCGGACGTGCTCACGGCCGCTGAAGACGCGGTCATCGATCATCAGGCCACGCCGCTCGAAAACCACGTGGAAGCTTACATTACGCACCTCCGGGCCAAAGGATTGAACAGCACGCGAATCGACAATTCGCGTTCACGATTGCATCGGATCTCGGCAGAAATGTCACTGTCCCGGTTGTCCGACGTAAGCGAACCGAAACTCGAAACGTGGCTACTGCGACGGGAACGCGATGGCATGTCGGCGGGGGCTCGCAACGGATACCGCGAAGCTTGGATTGGCTTCGGCAATTGGTGCGTGCGAACGGGACGCTTTCTGAAGAACCCGCTCGCTAAGTTGCCCCAAGGCGGACGCCAAGGCCGATTGTCGTCGTCAACGGCGGGCATTGCGGGAAGATGAACTGGTTCGACTCTTGGATGCGGCACGACGGCGGCCGCTGTTGGATGCGATGACGGTGCGTCGGGGCAAGAATGCAGGCAAAACCATCGCCCAAGTTTCGGCGGATCGAATGCAAAAGCTGGAACGGCTCGACCACGAACGGGCTCTGATCTACAAAACCTACTTGTTGACGGGGCTGCGGAAGTCGGAGTTGGCATCGCTTACGATCGGCCAAGTGGAGTCGGACGGCGAGACACCGTACGTGGTGCTGCACGCGGCGGACGAGAAGAATCGCCAAGGGAGCGAGATCCCGCTCCGTCATGACCTGGCAGCCGAATTGCGGGACTGGATTGATACGCGTTTGGTGGACGAACAGGATGCCGCCCAAGACTGTGGCGAGCCGATCCCCTCTCGACTTCCCTTCGATTCGCCGCTGTTCTACGTGCCTAAGGGTTTGCTGCGGATTCTCGATCGTGACTTGAAGCTGGCCGGCATTCCCAAGGTGGATGAGCGAGGTCGCACGGTCGATATCCACGCCTTGCGGCACACGTTCGGTACTCACTTGAGCAAGGCCGGCGTTGCTCCGCGTGTGGCCCAAGCGGCCATGCGGCATTCGTCCATAGATCTTACGATGAACGGTCTACACCGATCCCCGGCTACTCGACGTCCACGGTGCCGTTGCGGCCCTCCCCGAACTGCCGCTTCGGCCTTCCGACGATCAGCCGTCAAAGGCGACCGGTACAGTTGATGCGTCTCCATGGCTTGCACCAATGCTTGCACCAAAACCTGTCCATTCCAGGAAAACGGGGGTAACTGCTGACCAATGCGTGGGTGATGATGAAAACGACGATGGCCTTGGCCTGGTTGCCGTAAGTGGTGCCGTGGACAAAAGAAAAGGCTCGCTGACCGTTGCTGTCAACGAGCCGTATCAAGTGGAGCGGAAGGGAGTCGAACCCTCGACCTCTGCATTGCGAACGCAGCGCTCTCCCAACTGAGCTACCGCCCCAATTTCTTTCAAAAAAGCCGTTGCGACCCCGTGATCCAGCGTAACCGAACCGTGAAGAGAGGCAAGATGGGCGCACGTGGACTCGAACCACGGACCTCGTCCTTATCAGGGACGCGCTCTAACCAACTGAGCTATGCGCCCGATTTTCCGTCAAGAGCCGGTGCGACTCGAAACAGGATTGGCGGGCTCGCGCGAACTTGCGCAAAGGCGTATGAACCATGCCTTTGGGCAATTCTACGATGAAGGACCCGCACGTCAATGTAAGATCGCCCGCGGAAAAAGAAAAGTCGCCGAGCGGCATCGCGGGCAAGAGAGGATCTCCGAGCCACTTGCTGGAGAGAAAAAAAGAAACGTCTTACAATCGAAGAATCGCGGCTTGTGGCCATTTCCTCTCATTTCATTCGATTTTTTGGTAATCGGAATGCCAATTTCACGTTCAGTCCCGGTGCGTTTCCTCCTTCTCCCCTACATCTTCTTGCTGCCGCAAGTCTCCGAGTTGAAGGCGGAGGCCCCTTGGACCGCCGAGCCGTTCTCCGCAGCGCCCAACGCGATCGCCTCCTCCGCGCGACAACTCGAATATCCGGACGAGGAAGAGTACGAGATTTTGTTCCAGGCGAACGATTTTCGCGTCGAAGCAGACGGTCGAGTTCGCCAGCGAGTGCACCGAGTGTGGCGCGTGCGCACGGAGGCGGCTGCCCGAGAATGGGCGCTGTTGCAGGCCCAATGGGCGCCCTGGTATCAGCAGCGGCCCAGCATGCGAGCGCGGGTCATTCGCCCCGATGGGGATGTGCGAGAGCTGGATCCGGACACGATTGGCGAATCGGCCATACAGCAGCTTGATCCGCAATTGCTCATTGACGACCGCATCCTCCAGGCGCCGCTTCCGGGAATTTCCGCGGGATGCATCGTCGAGGAATCGACCGTGTGGCAGGACTCCCGCCCGTTTTTTTCCGGCGGAGCGTTTCGACAATTCTACTTGACCAGCGGTCGCCCCATCCGTACTTCACGCCTGCGGATCGAAGCTCCGGCAGGAGTTCCGTTGCGGCATCGGGCGCAGGGCATTTCCGCCGATCCCTCGGTGACGGCCACCGAGGAACAGCAGTCGATCACGTACGAAGTTCAGAGCCCACCCGCCTACGATGACTTTGAACTTGGTCTGCCGCCCGGTACGCCGACCCTGCCCGTCGTTACTTTTTCCACCAACCCATCGTGGAACACGATTGCCAAAGACTATGCCGAAATCGCCGAAGCGCGGATCGATCCGGCAGTCGTCCAGGACCGGGTGGGAGACCTGTTAACCGGAGACGAATCCCGGCTGGAAGTAGTCGCGAAATTGTTGGCCGGCATTCGAGAGACCGTGCGTTATACGGGCGTCGAATTTTGAGCAGCGGCCATCGTTCCCTATGATCCCGAGGTGACGCTGAAGCGCGGCTTCGGGGATTGCAAGGATCAATCCGCGCTGTTGGTATCGATGCTCCGCGCGGCCGGACACGAAGCCTACGTGGCTTTGTTGCACGCTGGCGGAAATCAGCGGATCGACCCTGATTTGCCTGGTTTGAACGCCTTCAACCATGCCATCGTCTACATGCCGGGCGATAGTGCGATTTGGATCGACCCGACGAGTCCGTATACGACTCCTGGAGAGTTGCCGGATAGTGCTCAGGGGCGCCTGGCCTTGGTAATTTCTCCGGAGACCGAAACGCTGCTGGAGACACCCAGCGCGACTTCGGAGGAGAATCTAAATCGCCAGACCACGGTGATCGACTTGTCAGCCTCGCCGCAGAGCAAGGTCGTGCATCTCGTGGAACAACGCGGCACGTTCGCGGCAGCTACGCGGCAATACTACGCGGAGACCACCCGGGTGGACTTGGAGAAGGCATGGAAGGAGTTCGGCGAATCCCGCTACGAAACCGAGCAGCTTACGTCTCTAGAGTATTCCAATGCTGACGACTATCGCCGGCCCTTTACCTTGCGGGGAGAGTTCGCGGACGCGGAGTTGGGCATAGTTGCCGTTGATCGTGCCATTGTGCCGATAAATCCCTCCGCCATTTTCGATGAGTTGCCTTTTTATCTCACCTATTTCGAAGATGAAGAGGATAACGACGACGGTGATGATTGGCTTGATAGAAATACAAAATCTCGCCAGCAGCCTTTACAAATCTCCCCGCCGCATGTGGAAGAGTTGGTATTTCGCCTCGTTCCGCCCACAGGATACACCCTGGCTGAATTGCCGGAAAATTTCCACGAAGCGTTTGGTCCGCTTATGTTCTCACAGACTTTCGAAAAAGGCGCCAACGAGTCGGTAACGGGGACCTACCGGCTCGATACGGGGAATGGCCGGCTTTCGCCCAATGAAGTGCGCGCCTTTCGGCAGGCGATTCTCGAACGGATGTCGTCCCTGGTCGTCGACAATTTGCAGGTACTGGTGACTTGGCACCATCGCGCCTATCAGCATTATGCGGCGGGCAGGATGAAGGAGGCCTTCGCGGAGTACGAGTCCCTCCTTCGTACACAATCCCGCGAGACCGTGCATTCGATCGGTTTTGTGCAAACGCTATTGGAGGTGGGGTTAGGGGATGCGGCCAGGGATATTGCTCGCCGCACGGTGAAAAAGTTCCCGGATAATGCCGACGCCCACGGGAGTTTGGGGTTTGCCCTGCTGCATGACGAGCTGGGCCGCCTCACGAAATTCGGATTTGATCCCGAAGGATCGGCCCAAGCCTATGAAAAAAGCCTGGAGTTGGACCCTACCGACGAAACGCATCGCTGGAATTATGCGATCTTGCTGGAGCACGACCGGTTCGGTAACCGCTATAGCGATAAAGCCCAGCTCGAACGTGCTGCCGAACAGTATCGCCTGTTGCTCGAAGGGGATGAGTTTGTCGAGAACGCGGCCAAGAACCTCAGCGGCTGCCTCTTCTTTCTAGAGCGATATGACGAACTACTGGAATTATCCTCCGATCAGGATGTCATGCCCGAATTGCGAGTTGCCGTGCGCGCGATCCACGAAGGTGTTGACGCCGCGAAAACCTTAGCGAATCGCATCACCGACTTGACGAACGATCGTCAACAATTGCTGTTGCGAGCCGCCGTGTATTTGGAACGCGCACGGTATTACCGAAAGGCCCTTGGTCTCTATCGAGAAGGGCTACGCGGCAAGCAACAAACCTTGCAAACTCGGGTTTTGATGGATGTGATGAATCGGATCGAACGAGTGGATGAAGAGTTTTTCGAAGCGGAGGCCCCGAGCTATCCAGTGCAGAGGATTTTCGCAGAAATCATCGAGAACGGCGTGAATATGGAAGCCATCGGTGCGTTCACGGCCAATACGCCCAAGAATTCCCGCGAATTGCTGGCTTGGGATCGGGCGATGCGCCATTCCCGTACGTTCAGCCGAGAACAAGATATCCCCAACTTACGCCGGCGGGACGCTCTGAGTCTCTCGAAACTTGAAGTTCCGGGCAATCCGGATATCGGTTATCGGGTTCGTGACACGGCGCCAGGGGAACCTACGATCAGCTTTTTCGTGCTGCCGAAGGAATCTGAAGAAGCGACGCATCAGGTCCTGCTCGTCGGGAAAAACTATGAAGAGATCGGGCGCTATGCCCTGCAGTTGTTGGAGGAAGGAAAAACAGAGACGGCAAAACAATGGCTGACGTGGGCCGCCGAGGAGTTGCCGCGTGGAGGGATTTTCCATCCCTTCTCGGCCACCAGTTTCGCGAAGCTTTGGCTGCTGACGAATCAGAACGACGTGGAAGCCTTGCGCGTGGCCGCCGCGACGCTTGCCGGGACTTCGCAAGACGCCGATGCGGCGATTGCCGTGCTCGAACGGTCGATTCCCGAGGAGGAATCCGCCTTTCGGAAACTGCAAATGCAGCGTGGGCTGCTGGCCGCGTATGACACCAAAGGCGGTTACGAGAAGATGCTCCCCATCGCGGAGGAATTGGCCAAGAAGTATCCGACTTTCGAGGAACCGCGAATGGTGTTGGCCTCCGCCAACTTTCGTATGGGTTTTCCCGAGAAAGCACGTGAGATTGCCCGTGAATGGTTCGACAAATATCCTACCTCTCGGCGAGCCGTCGGAATCCTCTCGGCGCTGGCGGCCCTCGATGGCGACCACGAACAGGCCCTCGAACTGACAAGGAAATGGTTGGATCAGCAACGCGATCCAAAATCCCAGGACTACAACGAGGTTGCCTGGAAATCGCTATTCGTGGAGCCCCTTCCGGAGGATGCCTTGGAACACGCGAGGAAAGCCCGAGAGTTGGCCATGGGCAATGAAACCGCGATCCTGCACACGCTGGCCACCGTCTTGGCCGAACGGGGCGAGATTCGCGAAGCGCATCAAACGTTGGTGCAGTCCGTGGAGGCTCGACCGCTGGATGAAATGCTGAATGACGATTGGTACGTGGTCGGGCGCATCGCCGAGCAGGCTGGACTGCACGACGTGGCCCGGGAAGCCTATTCCCGTATCGAACCGCAGCCGTTGCAGCCACACGCGACATACGAACTGGCTCAGAGGCGCCTGCGGCAAATGGCCGGGGCGGATGCGGATTGACGCCACGGCCTCCTTCATTGCACGCCGTTGCCCATCCGGAAAATACCCCACCAAAATCCTGATCCGCAAAATCTTCCATCGGCCGCGCGGGGCGGTTATGATCGTGGTCACGCATTCTCCCGTATCTCTTGGCCGCGAAACTTCATCCCATGGAAAAACTACCCTCGTCCAGATTACAAGTTGCCGTGCAAACCTTACTGGCCGTCGCCTGCGCGGCAGTGTTTAGCTTTATCTGGCTCCTGTCGGTGAATGACCGCGCCGTCCCTGAAACGCCTTTCGAAGAGCCACATCTCCCGATCGAAGACGCCGGTTGGCCACGCACGGCCAACTCGTTGGACGAAGCCGAGCAACTCGAGAGATTTTGATCTTTGTTTCGCAAGTTCGGCCAGCGCAGGATACATAGTCGCGCAGCCCTAGCGGCGAGTCACAGCTTCAATCGGACAAGCCGCCGCTGCGACACTGGCCAGGCTGAAAAACGGGACGAAGGCTTTTTTCGGCAACCTGCTAGAGTAATTGCCGCGCGGTCTCCACGACATTTGCCGCGGTAATACCGAATTGCTCGTACAATTCCTTGTACGGGGCGGAAGCACCGAACCGATCCATGCCGATGAATCGGCCTGCCTCACCAAGATACCTCCGCCAGCCAAGCTCCACGCCGGCTTCGATGGCAATCCGCGCCTTGATTCCCGGAGGGAGCACCGAGTTGTGATACGCGGCGTCCTGCTCCGCGAAGACTTCCTGGCTGGGCATGCTCACGACGCGCGTGGGGATCCCTGACTGTTGCAACTCTTCAAAGGCCGCCACAGCGATACTCAACTCGCTGCCGCTGGCGATCAGAATCACTTTCGGCTCCCCTTTCGCTGGGTCGGCCAGCACGTAGGCGCCGCGCTGCGTGCCTTCGGAAGAGGCGAATTTTTCGCGGTCCAGCGTGGGGAGATTTTGCCGAGTCAGCACGACGGCGACGGGGCGGTGGTGCTGTGGCGTGATCCACCGCCACATCTCCCGGACTTCGTTGGCATCCCCCGGACGAAACGTCACCAAGCCGGGAATGGCCCGCAAGGCAGCCAGATGTTCCACCGGTTGGTGCGTGGGACCATCCTCTCCGACGCCAATCGAGTCGTGCGTGAAGATGTAAATCACCGGCAATCCCATGAGGGAGGCCAGCCGCATCGACGGGCGGAGATAATCGCTAAAGACGAAGAAGGTCGCTCCGTAGGGGCGTAGGCCACAGAGAGCCATGCCATTGATGGCAGAGGCCATGCCATGTTCCCGCACGCCGAAGTGGAAATTTCGCCCGCCAGGCGAATCGACGGAAAAGGCCGTTTCTTCCTTGGCGGTCAACGTGGTTTTGGTGGACGGGGCCAGGTCCGCCGAACCTCCCAGCATCCAGGGGACTTGCGCCGCGACCGCGTTGAGTACCTTCCCCGAGGAAGCCCGTGAAGCCACGCCGTTTTCGCTCGTTTCAAAGGTGGGGAGTTCCGCGTCCCAATTGGCCGGCAGTTTGCGGGCCTGCATGTTTTCCCATTTTTCCGCCAGCTCTGGATGGGCCTGCTGGTAAGCGGCGAATTTTTCTTCCCAGGCCGTATGGGCCTGCTCCCCGCGCTGGCCCAAATGCTCCTGAAAATGCTGAATGACGTCCTCAGGCACCAGGAATTTAGCGTCCTCATCCCAGCCATAGACTTGCTTGGTAAGCCGGATTTCTTCTTCGCCGAGCGGCGAACCATGGGCACCGTGCGTGTCTTGCTTGTTCGGCGCTCCCCAGGCGATATGGCTCCGGACAATGATCAGTGTGGGACGGTCGGTCGTGGCCAAAAAGCTGTCGAGCGATTGGGAGATGGCGTCCAGATCGTTGGCGTCCTCCACGTGGGCTACGTGCCAACCCAAGGCCCGGAATTTGGCGCCAACGTCCTCCGAATATGCGAGCGATGTGTCTCCCTCAATGGTGATGCGATTGTCGTCATAAATCCAGCAGAGATTCGCCAAACCGAGGTGGCCGGCCAAAGATGCGGCCTCTTGTCCGACCCCTTCCATGAAATCGCCATCACTACACAACGCGTAGACATTGAACCCGAACATTTCGTATTCGGGGCGGTCAAATTGGGCCGCCAGCCAGCGGCCCGCCACGGCCATGCCCACGCTGTTGCCGATGCCTTGGCCCAGTGGGCCGGTCGTCGTTTCCACTCCTGTCGTTTCATGGTATTCGGGATGGCCTGGACAGCGGCTTCCCCATTGGCGAAAGCGCCGGATATGGTCCAGAGGGACCGCCAACTCGTCCGAGATCGTGCCGTCCTCCCGCACTTGGCGGACGCCCGCTAAGTGCAATGCCGCATACAACAACATCGAAGCGTGCCCACAGGAAAGCACGAACCGATCTCGGGCCGGCCAGAGCGGGTGCCGCGGATCATATCGGAGTACATGGTTCCAGACGTGATAGGTCACCGGTGCCAGGGCCATCGGAGTTCCCGGATGGCCGCTGGCGGCTGCTTCCACGGCGTCCATGGACAGCGTGCGAATGGTGTTGATGGATATTTCTTCAATACTTTTCGTGGAAGACGCCATGGCAACAAAACTCCTGCGTCGGCAATCGTGAAATTTCAATATGGACAAACAGTACCGCGCCGGCGCGTGAAATTTGCGCGGTACCGAGTAATTCACGAAAATGTGTGCCCAGATTGTGCCTCAACGCGGCCTCTACTGAAAGGGGCCGCGCGAAATCTGAGCGCGGGACAGGATTTCCCTAGCACGGTGGCCGAGGCATCGCCGCTTGCGACATGTTTGGCCACGCAACTTACGCGCCTGGCCGGTCGCCATATGGAAGTCGAATAGCGCGTGGAGAGACCACCTCGGCTACGAGAACTTTTCTCGCACGTGTTCCAAGAGGCGTTTGGTGGCCAGAATACCCTCGGGTTCGGAAAGCTCGGAGCCTTCGTATTCGATCCCGACGTAGCCGTGGTAACCCGCACCGAGGACGATTTTCATCATCCGCTCGTAGTCAGTCTGCGTTTCGTTGCCGTGCTCGTCGAAACTGTGGCTCTTCGCGCTAACCGCCTTGGCAAAGGGCATCAGCTCTTTCACGCCTTGGTAGCGGTCGTACCAATTACCCTCTGCCACTCGGAAATTGCCGAAGTCGGGAAGCGTGCCACAGTTCGGCAGGTCGACGCGGCGAATCACCGATGCCAGCCACTCGCCATTCGAACTCAGCCCGCCATGATTTTCCACGATCACGTTCAAGCCATGTTCGCCGGCAAATTCTGAAAGCTTTCGGAGTCCTTCGGCGGCCCATTTCTGCTGGTCCTCGTAGCTACCGCTGGAAGCCGCATTGACGCGAATGGAGTGGCAACCGAGTGACTTGGCGGCGTTGACCCATTTGTAATGGTTTTCCACGGCTTTTTGCCGCTCATTCGCGTCCGGGTCCCCTAAGCGTCCCTCGCGGTCGATCATGATCAACAGACTATGCACGCCGTGATCATCGGCCCGTTTTTTCATCTCGGCGATGTAGGCTTGGTCCTCCGCCTTGTCCATGAAGAACTGATTGACGTATTCCACCGCGTCGATGCCGAATTCTTGCTTGGCGTCCCGCGCGAAGTCGAGATGCTCGCGTTCACCCCCGTTGATCGCCTTGTGCAGCGACCATTCGGCGAGAGAGATTTTGTATAGCGGCTCTTCATCCGCCCGTGCGATACGGGCCATCGTCGTTCCTAATCCAAAAACTCCCAAACCCGCGGCCGACTGGCCCATGAAAGTTCTTCGATGCATACGATCCATGGTGGAGGATCCTCACTGGTTGATGAATTCAATTTGACATGACGCAAATGGCCAAAACCGTGGACGGCCTCAAATGCTGGCGCACCGCTAACCTGCTGGCAAAATCAGAGTATAGGGTGTCCCGAACGGTCCGGCAAACACTCAACAATGATTTGACGGTGCCGGTTTCACGGTCGAGACGGCTGAGTGCTCAGGCCGCGTCATCGGTGCTCAAATCCGACTCGGAGAGCATGGTGAAGCCGCGGGAAGCTAATGTATCCAACGCGATATCCGTGTTGTCCACCATCAGCGCCACGGCCGGATTCTCGCGGGGACGCACGAACAGCGGATACGACTGGATGATATTCACCTCGGCCTGCAACAGCGCGGTACAAATTCGTAGGAGAGGTTGCGGTTCATTGGGCAGTTCCACGGCCACGAGATCCGTTTCGATCATCGCCAGACCGGCCCGTTCCAGGATTTCCCGGCCCTGTTCCGGGTGGCTCAACAAGAATCGCACGAAGGAACATTCCGCCGAATCGACGATGGACAGGGCCACGATCCGCACACGGCTCCCCTCGAACCGCCGGACAACCTCCAACAGTTGGCCCACGCGGTTCTCCAGAAAAACCGTGAACTGCCGAATCGTAGGATAATCCCGACCACGCATGGTCGAAAAGTCGACCCCAGTCCCTTCACCAACGCTCATGCGGCATTCCTACAGCGGCAACTCTTATGGGTTCCGGCCTCGAACTTCAATCTATCCGCTCGGGCCGTTCGCGAAAAGAATAATCGTGGCCGGAGGGCAAAAAGAAATGGCTGAAAAATCTCTTACCATTCCACGAACTGCCAGGAATTGCCAAGATGTTCGGTAGCTTCACGAAAATTCCACGAGATGACATTCCAACATGGAACATACGATCGAAATCCGCGTCCGCTACCAAGAGACCGACGGCCAAGGGCGGGTGCATCACGCCAACTATTTGACTTATTTCGAGCAAGGTCGGGTCGAACTGATGCGTTCCTTGGGGATGGATTATCGTCGCGTGGAGGAAGAGGGGTTTATGCTCGTGGTGACTAAGTTCACCTGTGCGTACCACCGCCCAGCAACGTTCGATCAATTGCTGCGGCTTTTCACTCGGGTCACGCACGTGGGCAAGGCTCGCATCGAACACGCTTACACCCTGCACCACGAGGATCTGCTGCTCGTGGAGGGGGAAAGCACCGTGGCTTGCGTCGACCACACGGGCAAAGTGCGCCGACTGCCCGATTGGCTACGGCAGGGCAGTATATAAGAGGCGAAAGAGCTTCGCACTCATCGCGAGTCGCGGGCTAGCGTCCATCGCTATTGTTCGACGCTGGGTTCATCGCATACCGGGCCATCTGTTCGTAAAACGGAAGATGGTACCGGTAGTATTCCGCCAGCTTCGGGTGATTGTCGACCGTATCTCGATAAGCCGATTCGCGGACTTGAATGCCTTGGCTTTGGGCGACTTCGTCATGCCAGGACTGCCACTCCTTCCATTCTTCTCGCTCACCGGCGGACCAGGTTAACGCGTCAGGATCATGGGCGATTCCCAGTCTGGCACACAAGTCGTGGAGCATTTTATCCGGAGCTGAGACAAGATCTTCAGCCCGCAGTACCGGAGGCGTGGAACCCGATAACTCACTCACAGCTTGGAAGACGGCGGCTTGTCTCTCATATCCAATTTCTTCCAGTGTGACTTCCGGATTTTTGGCGAAATGAGAGGCGATCGTGGGTTTCGGATCACGGATGAGGAATACGTGGTCGAGCCGCCGCATGAATGGCTCATCCGCCAGCAGGTAGCCATGGCAGTAATAGCACATGTCCTTGAAACAGATTTGCTGCGAGTTCGCGGCAGCGAGAATACGGTCCCGGATCGTGGCGAAATCGCAGGTCTCGGAATCGTCGAGATTGGCGGCCACGGCCGTGGCTTTCTTGTCATGCAGGTAATAGAGCGCCGCGAACGGTTCATGCAGAATCTGAAAATCGCCGCGTTCGATGAATACGCGTTCCAATGCCGTGGACCGCGAACGGGGGTGGGCCCACAACGCGACAATTCGATGCATGGGAATCTCACTTCTTATGTCGTGCCAGTCCGCGTGCGAACGGTTCAGAGTTCCACGAAAGCATCGTGGTCGACGAATGTCGCAGACCCGATAGAATAGCAGGATTTCATCCGCTGCCGAACCGCCGAGCCCGCGAAAGCGACGGCATGTCTCGCCTGAAAACTGCCGAGAAAATCACGCAAGCGCTGAAACTCGAAGCGGACCCGACGGTATTCCTAACGTCGGCGGTATTGATTTTCGCGTTCGTGCTCGTGGGGACGGGATTCACTGAACCGGCTGTGAGTGTGTTTGGCGCGGCCCAAACGTTCATCAGCACGACGCTGGGATGGTTCTATCACCTGACCGTCACGGCATGTCTATTATTTTGTCTGTTCGTCTGCGTCGGCAAATACGGCAACCAAAAACTTGGCCAGCCAGAAGATCAACCCGAATTCAGCAATCTGAGCTGGTTTTCCATGCTGTTCAGCGCGGGCATGGGAATCGGCATCCTGTTTTGGTCGGTCGCTGAACCGATCACGCACTACAACGATCCGCCCATCAAGACCGCCACCACGGAACAAGCGGCCCTCCAGGCCATGGACATTACATTGCTCCATTGGGGGTTGCATGGCTGGTGTATCTTTGCCGTGGCGGGCCTCGGAATCGCCTATGCCGCGTACCGTCAAGGGCAACTTTTGACGTTTCGTTCCGTGCTATTCCCTTTGTTCGGGGACAAGATGCACGGCCCACTAGGGAGCGCGATCGACGTTTTCGCCATCCTGGGAACCATGTTCGGCGTGGCCACGAGCCTTGGTTTCGGAGCCCAACAATTGAATGCCGGCTTGCAGCACCTGATGAACGTCGAGCACTCCGTGCGGGCACAGATTCTATTGATCATCTTCATCACGGCCATCGCCACCATCTCGGTGGTGAGTGGACTCGACCGGGGAATCAAATTCCTCAGCAAGGTGGCGGTCGTATTGGCCGTTCCTTTGCTCATCTTCGTGATCATTGCCGGGCCAACGTCGGTCGGATTGGAATCCGTGCTGGTCTACGGCGGGAGTTATTTGCAATCCGTGGCTAGCCATGGATTGATCTCCAGTTTTGGCGGTTCGACGGCCTGGCAGGCCGACTGGACCTTGTTCTACTGGGGATGGTGGATCGCCTGGTCACCTTTCGTGGGACTCTTCGTGGCACGCATCTCCAAAGGGCGCACCATCCGCGAGTTCATTTTGGGCGTCCTGATTTTGCCCACGCTAGTGACGTGCGTCTGGTTTTGCGTGTTTGGCGGTATGGGATTGGAACGCATCCAAAATGGAGATGAGGCGTTGGCATCAGCCGTTGAGAATAACTTTGCCATCGCGATTTTCATCTTCTTCAGCGAATTTCCGGCCTCGGCGTTTGTCTCGCTCGTTTCACTGGTCGTGATCGTAGTGTTTTTTGTGACCTCCTCCGACTCCGCGTCGTTGGTCATCGACTACATTGCCTCTGGCGGCGATCAAAACCCGCCCAAACGGCAGCGTGTCTTTTGGGCGACTCTGGAAGGAGTGGTGGCCGCGGTGTTGCTCATCGGCGGCGGCATCGCACCGATGCGCGCGTTTCAGATCATGACCGGCTTGCCGCTGGCCGTGGTCCTCTTGCTGATCTGCTTTACGGTGGGGCGTGCCCTGTGGCGCGAAGAACCGGTCACGGCTTCCCCCCTCGGAGGCGTAGGGCGACTCACTCAAGCGGATCGTGAAACGCCGATCAAAACCGATAACCGCCAGGCGTGCGCGGGCGTGAAATCCAGCGACGATCAATCGAATCGACCGAAGGTGCGGTCGCGGCGAGCTTGTTGATACGCCAACTTTTCCCCGGTCGTCAACGTGGCGAAGTCGGGGGCGCCAGCGGGGTCGGCCTTGCCCCCACAACCGCAGTGGCACTTCTTTTCGGGTGTCGACTTCCCACCGCAGCCGCAAGATTTCGGAGCATCGCTTCCCGGCTGGGTCGACACTGGAACATTCGCCGGAACGCTCGCGCTCGACCCGCCGTAGGACATCACATTGGTACGCAACGTGAGGTCCTCTTCCAAAGAGCGATGGGGGCGAATGGAAAGGCGTTCCAACACGCCGTGATAAGCACGAACCGCTTCTTCGGGCGAGATGTCGCCGTCCACGATCAGCCGCAGAAATTGCACGAACGCCAACTGGGATTCAGCGTGATTGATTTTCCTGCCGAACAGCGCTGCCCGCGCGCCGTACTTTTGTGCTTCGCTGACCAGCTTGAAGGCGTCGTAGGTGGTGCCGGCGCTCCCCCCCAAAATGCCCACGACCAGATGCGGATCGTAGGTGACCAACTCCTCCATGGCTTGCGGACCATGGTAGGCGATTTTGAGAAAGACGGGCCGACCCGCCGTGGCCACGCCCGCCAATGCTCGGGCGATGTGGTCATTCACGAAACGGGGAATGTCGTCAGCCGCCAGACCTTCGGGCGCATTGGGGTCAAAGACCTCCAAAAAATGCCGGAAGCCGATTCGTTCCGCCTCTACGCGAAAGTCCCGATACGCTTGCAGCGTTTGCAGATCCTCCTCGAGCCGATTGTTAAAGGTCACGCTGTACAGTCCTAGATTCGCGCCCCGACCACGCTCCGACTCCGCGCAGTCCAAATGCCCGCATTGCACATGGTCCAAAGTAGCTGTGCGGAACGGCTGAGCTGGCTGCGTGACGTAACCGGCTCCCCGCAAGGCAAAGATATCGCTGGCGTCGTTGGCTCGAGCAGCGGGCGTGACGTGGCTGCCGTCGAAGATCCGCTCGCGAATGGTCAGTTGGTCGCTGGTGCTGGCGGACATGAGCATGATGTCCACGAGCCCCTGCTGCACGACCTGGCGGATCTGCTCTCGATACTCGGCCAGCGTGCGGGCACGCGCTTGGCCGGCGTGGTTCTCCGGAGATTTGCCGGGCGCGCTGATGCCGAACGCCATGTCCGCATCCTTGGCGTCCGCCAGGATGAAGTCCTTCGAGCCGGAAGGGTCGGCGTGAATCGCGGCCAATTTGCGGTCGAGCGATTTTTCCATGATTTCCTTCACTTCCAGCCCGCGCGGCTCATACCTTGGATCCGATCCGCTGCAGCACGGTGTCCACCGTTTGCCGCAGCACCTGGCCACTTTTTCGCAGGGCTTGCATTTCCTTCGGCCACAGTTCGATCTCCTGCGTGGCCACCACGCCCGCGCGTCCCACCAGCGTCGGCACGGAAAGGGCCACATCGCGAATCCCATACGCGCCCTGCTGCACGCTGGAGACGGGAAGCACTCGCCGACGGTCGAGCGCGATCGATTCGATGACTTCCTGGATGGCCACGCCCACGGCGAATCCGGCGCCCCCTTTCTTCTTGATCACCTCCGCGCCCGATCCCTTGGTGCGAGTAAAAAGCTCCTGTTCCAGTTGCGGTGACCAGCCGGGGTATTTGACCAACGGCAATCCGCCGACCGTCGCGCTGGACCAAATCGGCACCATGCTGTCGCCATGTTCGCCCAGAATGATGGCCAACGTTTGTGTGGGGGGCGTGCCCAACCGCTGGGCAATCAAGCTGCGGAAGCGGATCGTGTCCAATTGCGTTCCCAACCCCAGGACCTGCGTGACCGGCAGATTGAGCCGGTCCGCCGCCAGGTACGTGAGTACATCGACCGGGTTGGAGACAACGAACACGATCGCGTCTTGTTTGAGGCCCGCCGCGTGCGTCTGTTCCAGGATGGAGAGGAACAGATCCACGTTGCGGTTGATCAGGTCGAGCCGGCTTTCATCTGGCTTCCGCCGCAGGCCGGCGGTGATGCAGATCACGTCACTCTCCGGGACATGTTCGTATCCGCCCGCCGTGATGATCTGATCCGCGTAGAGCGGTCCGCCGTGCAAGAGGTCGAGCGCCTGCCCTTCCGCCGCCGCGGCGTTGGCATCGACGAGCGCCATTTCCCGCACCACGCCACCGGCTTGCAAGGCAAATCCGGTGCAAGAACCGACCAAGCCGCCGGCCCCAATGATCGTGACTTTCATATTTCCAGATTCCTCGTTGCAAGCGTCATGGTTTCAACCGGCCTTGCCGTTGAGTGCCGCCATGACGCGGTTAGTGATTTCTTGAATGAGCGCTTCCTGGCTATTGCTGGCCTTGGTGGATGGGGCGACACCCTCCGCCGCCTGGTGGGCCGCGGCACCCATGGGAGGAGGCGCCGGAAAGGCCCGCCGCTCGATGCCTCCTTCCTGCCAACTGTCGCGGAAGACATCGTTCGCGCAGATGTCACAGTCTTTCATCTCGGGAGACAAGCGGGGATCGGTGAATCCGAACCGCTGCTTTAAGTCCAGCAGTTCCCGCGTCTCTTGCTCGTTGAAGTAATTCACCCGGCCCAATTCACGGGACAACATCAGGATGCGGCAATAGGCGTCGAGAATTTCGGTCCACCAGTATGCCTGCTCCACGGTTTCGCCGTAGCTCACGGTGCCGTGGTTGGCCAGGATGATCACGTTCGTCTTTTGCACGAAGGGGAGCACCGTCTCCGCGAATTCGGGTCCGCCCGGCGTTTCGTACCGGGTAATGGGGACGTCCCCCAGGAAGACCTCTACCTCGGGCAGCACGCACTGGGGGATCGGTTCCCGGGCGACGGCGAAGGCGGTGGCGTGCGGCGGGTGACAGTGCACGACGCTCTTCACGTCGGGCCGCTCTTTCATGATTGCCAGGTGCAGCAGCACTTCGCTGGTGCGGCGGCGATGCCCGGAAAGCTGGTTGCCCTCCATGTCCACCGTGCAGAGATCGTCCGGCTTCATGAAGCCCTTGGAGATCATCGTGGGAGAGCAGAGGACCTCGTTCTCTCCCAGCCGGAAGCTGATGTTCCCGTCGTTGGCGGCGGCGAAGCCCTTGTTGTAGAGCCGCCGCCCGATTTCGCAGATTTCCTGCCGGAGTTTGAAGACGTTCATCGATTCACCGTTTGGTTTCGTTTACGCGTATGTTGATTGGTTTTGGTTCCTGTCTGACTTAATTGACGTCCGGCACTGCGGCGGGGTCGACATGCACGTCGTCCAAAATGGCGGCGGCGTAAGCATCAATCGGTTTATCTTCGGGGCGAAAGGGATTGGCCGCTTCCATCCCGTCGCTGAGGGCGATCAAACTGCCCGGAGCGGCCCCCAACTCATCCAGCACCACGATCTCCGCATTGCCACCGTCCTTCCGTTCCATCAGGTCCGTCAAACCGAGCGGCGCGGCTAGCACATAGCGGCGACCTGTTAACGTCGGATGGCACAGGCTGAGCGTAACCTTGCCGACAACTTGTGCGCAACGCATGCGGTGCTCCTCCTATGACAATGTGCGAATTATGGAATCGGTCATGAACTTGCCTCCGCCGGTTGTTCCAAATGGCGGGCGTACATCGGTTCGGCCCGCGTGGCATGCCCTTGGTAAAACTGGTGGACACACGTCGTTAGTTCGAATGGAGTCAATGTGGCGGGATTCGCCACGAGGACATTCATGCCCATCTGTTCCAGCCCCGCCGTTACATCCGTCCGTTGAGAGACCGACGCAGCGCGTAACGCTTCCCGCCGATTGGCGAGGCAAACCGCCGCCGCCACATGTTCGGTGGCCACTACCGCCAACGAAGTTTCTCGTCGCACGCGCTCGGCCAATGCCGGGATGGCCTGCACGAGATCCCGTTCCGGCAGGATTTGCATGTCGATTCCCGCACGCCGCACTTGCCGCAGGAGCGGTTCGGCATGCCAATTCCTGGCTGCGTTGACCAGGTAAATCTTGTGCGTCGTTTCTGTATCTTTGGAGACGGTATGCGGCGGCATGAAGCGAAGCTCCACTCCCTGCGCCCTCAACTCGTCCCGCGCCGCCGGCGTGACGACGGTGCTCGGTGCGATCTCCAGCACCCGTGAGGAGCCCAAATGATCGCGGAGCCATTCCAGTCCCACCACGCGCGGTGAAATCTGCTGCCGGCTGGGCTTTGGCTCGGGAGCCTCCGCCGGTGCAGCGCGCTGAGCGAAGCCACTCAACACGGCCCGCACCACGCGGTCGATTTCTTGGGGGGAAATGGCCATCAATCACGAATGCCAATCGCACTCCATCTCACGGGGGTTTGTTTGCTTCCGAGCCACTCCTGTGTGAATCGTCCGTCGCTGGTGATCAACACGTCCTCACCGGTTCCCGCGCCCACGGTGTCCACCGCCAGCAGCGGCTCGCCGTCCGGCGTGGCTTCGTCCACCTGCAACGGTTGGACGACCAGCAACTTCTGCCCCTGCATCGAGGCATGTTTCATGGTGGCGGTGGCGGTTCCCACGACGCGCGCCCATTGCATGACTGTTGGCTCCTCGTGGCGGGTTACTTGCCCAAGATTCGTAAATCATCGATCAACGAGCAACGCCGTTCGCGGGTAAAAGTGAGCGGCGTGGTAACCCCTTCCCCGGTCGGCGTGGCGATGGAGAAGGAGAGATAGCCCTCGCCTCCCAAGCCGAGCGACGCCATGCACGGACCGTTCTTCACGAACAGCGTGGTATCCAATGCCCGGCCCATGCGGGTCATGTTCCGCACGTTGTTGGAATGGATCATGCTAGTGTGGCGAAATCCATGCTCGTAGAATTTCGCCTTCTCGATGGCTTCGTCGATGTCTCGTACACGGACGAAGGGGAGAAACGGCATCATCTGTTCCACAGGCACGAATGGATTGGATTCTTCGGTCGCGCCGAACAGCAGTTCCGTCCCCTGCGGGATGTTCTTGCCGATGCCGCGGGCCAGCACATGCGGGTCCTTGCCCAAGTAATCGGGACAGGGGGCCAGATGCCGCTTTGCTCCTTCCCCCACTTCGCGTAGCGCGGTGTTCGTCAGCGCGTCCACTTCCGAACCGTTGAGCCGTCCGGCACCAGCCCGCTCCATGGCACTGAGCATGGCATCGAACACTTCGGCTACGACAAAGACTTCTTTTTCCCCGATGCAGAGGAGATTGTTGTCGTAGGAGGCGCCCTGAATGATCGCCCGGGCGGCGCGGTCCAAGTCCGCGGTCTCGTCCACTACAACGGGGGGATTACCCGGTCCCGCCACGATGGCCCGCTTTTGGCTTTGCAGGGCAGCACGGGCCACCGCCGGTCCGCCGGTCACGCAGATCAAGCTGACCTCGGGATGATTGAAAATCGCGTCGGCACTATCCAGGGTCGGCTCGGCGATCAGGCAGATCAAATTGTCGATGCCCAGATCCTGGTAGATGGCTTCGTTGAAGCGGCGGACACCTTCGGCCGCCACACGCTTGCCGGCAGGGTGCGGATTGACCACCAGCGTGTTCCCGCCCGCGATCATGCTCACGGCGTTTCCCGTGATGGTGGGGAGTGAATGCGTGACGGGGGTGATGGCCCCAATCACGCCGAAGGGAGCATGCTCGATCACGGCCAGGCCATGGTCGCCGCTGAATACCTCGCTCCGCATGAATTCCACGCCCGGCGTTTTTTCACCGAGCGTTTTGAGCTTTTCGATCTTGTGATCCAGCCGCCCGATTTTGGTCTCTTCCATCTCCATCGTGCCTAATTCCACGCACTGATCGATGGAGATGCGGCGGATGTGGTCGATGATCCGCTTGCGGTCTTCTAGTGTCCGGGCGGAAAGCTCCTCGAAGGCATGTCGGGCCGCCGTGACTGCCTCATTGGCATCCTGGAAGATGCCGAAGCGCCGCTGATAGCTCTTGCCGTTGGTGGCGTGCGCGCCAGGCGCCATCCGCGTCAGCACCTGTTCCACCACGTGGCGTACTAAATCTTCGTTGACTTGCATCGTGAATTACCTCATTTTCTTGGGCGCCACGGCTACGAGGACGAGGTGTCGTCTTCGTCGCGGCGATAGATGCAGCTCTGATCGACGTGGACCGTATCCACGATGCCGATCACGACCGTATCGATCGGTAAGTTTTTCGTTTCCGGAGTGAGCCGGGCGCTAGAGCCCTGCGTGATGAGCACGAAGTCCCCCTCGCCGGCACCGAGCGTGTCCACCGCCACGAACGTCCGCTCGGTGGTTTTGAGGCCCTTGCGCTGGCGAGGCTCAAGCCGAAACGGCTCAACCACCAGCAGCTTGTGCCCCACCATGGAAGCGACTTTCTGCGTGGCGACGGTGCTGCCGATGACTTTCGCGAGGAACACGGTGTTACCCCTTTAATAGTTGTTGGACTTGCCGCGCGACCACCAACTCCTCTTTGGTGGGCACGACCCAAATCTGGGTCCGGCTCGTTTCCCCATCCAGGCGGCGTTCCCCCTTGCCGGAGGTGTTCCCGGATGCATCGAGCGCGATCCCCAATTCCTCCAGTTCGCGGCACACTCCTTCACGAATCGCCGGACTGTTCTCACCGATGCCACCGGTGAATACGAGGGCATCCACTCCGCCCAGCGCGACCAGCATGCCGCCTAAGTAGTGCCGGATGCTCTCCACATACACGTCGAGCGCCAGGCGTGCACGATCGTGCCCCTCCGCCGCGGCTTGCTCCAAGTCGCGGATGTCCCCGCTCAGGCCGCTCAACCCCAATAGTCCGCTCTGCTCCGCCAAATCGTTGAGGACGCCTTCCAGTGGCTTGCCAGTCGCCTGCATCAAGAGGGGAAGCGCGAACGGATCGAAGTCCCCCACCCGGTTGTTCTGTGGCAATCCCGACTGCGGGCTCATGCCCATTGAGGTGGCCACGCTCTTCCCATCCCGGGCGGCACACAGCGAACTGGAGCCCCCCAGATGGCAGGAAATGACACGCAAATCCGGCTGGTCCATCAACTGGCCGATCCGCGTGACGATGTAGCGGTGGCTGGCGCCGTGAAATCCCCACTTCTGCAAGCGGCATTGTTCCGCCCACTCGTAGGGAACGGCGTAGTGACGTCGCGCGGGAGGGATCGTGAGGTGAAACGCTGTTTCAAAGGCCGCCACCAGCGGTTTGTCCGGCAGCTTTTCCCGAATCAGCCGCATGGCCGCGATGTACGGCGGGTTGTGGGCCGGCGCGATCTGGTTCATCTCTTCCATGGCGTCCAGCAACTCGGGCGTGACGTGCTGCACGCCCGACATCCGCCCGCCATGCACCGCCTTGAAACCGATCGCCGCGACCTCGTCCGCGCTTTGCAGGCAGCCATGTTGCGGGTCGGTCAATTGCTCGAAGCAGCGGCGGATGGCGTCAGCATGGTCCGGCACGGGGGCCCGCGTTTCCAGCGCGTGGCCGGCGATGTCGGCGTAGACGCGGCTTTCCTCCGCCCCGATGCGTTCCACGCCACCCCGCGCCAACCAGCCTTCGTCCGCCATGTCCAGCAGGCGGTACTTGTAGCTGGTGGAGCCCAGGTTCGCGACCAAGATTTTCATCCGTGACCTCGCTTTCCCTCCACGACGGGCGTCGGCATGTACCGTGGCCCTGGGTGGTAAGTCCTGCTTATTGAAAGAATGCTCCGGCCAAACCTTCCGCCGGGCGGGGAATGATGTGGCTGGCGACCAATTCCCCCACTTGTTGGGCTGCATTGGCGCCGGCCTCGACGGCTGCCCGCACGCTGCCGACATCCCCTTCCACGATCGCCGTGACGTAGGCGCCGCCGATGGAGACGCGCTTGGAAATGTTCACATTGGCGGCCTTGGCCATGGCGTCGGTCGCCTCGATCAAGGCCACGAGGCCGCGGGTCTCCACGAGTCCGATGGCGTTTTGCATGATGCGTGTTTGCTCCTATTTGAAAGCGTGACTTATAGCGTTGTTTACTTGGACGATTTCTTTTCGAATTGCGGCAAGACGGTCCCCAGATCCTCGTGCGGACGCGGAATTACCTGCACGGCCATCACCTCGCCGATCCGGCCTGCCGCCGTCGCTCCGGCATCGGTGGCCGCCTTCACCGCGGCGACATCCCCGGTCACGAACGCCGTGACCAGCCCGCTGCCGACTTTGTCCCAGCCGAGGAACTGCACGTTCGCGGCTTTCATCATCGCGTCGGTCGCCTCCACCAGGGCGATGAAGCCCTTGGTTTCGATCATGCCGACAGCTTCCAGGTTCTTTGCCATTGTCGATTTCTCCCGTGGCTAACGAAAAAATGAATATTCGGTCGATCCCTCGCGGCTCACTGGGGCAACAACTCCACCAGCGTCGCGTGGTCCAGGTCCATGGCGTTTCCTTCGTCCGTGTCCAGATGCACCTCCAGCTTGCTGGTGGCATCCGCCCGTACGAGCAAGTCCTCCAGCACCGTGCTGCAAGGGGACTGCACGCGGAGGTTCATGCGGTCTCCTTTTTCTACGCCATAAAATTTGGCGTGCTCGAAGTTCATATGCACGTGCCGCTCCGCGCGGATCACGCCTTGCTCCAATTCCACGACCCCGGCCGGTCCCACCAGCACACAACCGGGCGTGCCGTCGATCTTGCCGCTCGCGCGCACGGGCAAGTCGATGCCCATGGAGATGCCGTCGGTGAAGGCCAATTCCACTTGGCTATGTGGCCGCGTGGGGCCCAAGATGCGGACCGAGGGAAGCATTCTCCGTCGCGGTCCGACCACCATTACGGTCTCCTCCGCCGCATAGAAGCCGTCCTGGTAGAGCGGCTTCATCGGTGTCAACGTTCGTCCCTTCCCGAACAGTGTCTCCACGTGCTCATCGGTGAGATGCACATGCCGGGCGGAAATGCTAACCACCAAGTTGGGCTTTCCGTTTCCATTGGGAGACGGTGGCTGTTGGAGCACGATTTCCCGAACGATCTCTTCGATCAGGCTGCGGTCGTAAGTAGCGGGCATGGTTTCTGGCGAGCGCTTTGGAAAATTTCGTGAGGTGATTCCCTACTCCGCGAGGACCACGGAGACTTCCGCTTTTTGCAGTTGGTCTTGCCACTCCGGGGAAAGGCCGTCGTCCACCACGATCGTTTGCACATCCCGCAAGCCGCAGAGCCGGGCCAAGCTCTGATGGCCGAATTTCGTGCTATCGGCGACGACGATTACCTGTTCGGCGGCGGACATCATGGCCCGCTCCGATTCCACCAGGAGCAAGTTGTTATTGAAAAACCCTCGCCGCGTGATGCCGGAGACGCTGAGAATCGTCCGCCGGACGCTGAGCGAGGAGATCATTTCATTGGCGTAAGGGCCGAGCGTGACGCCCGTGCGGGGATAGACGTATCCGCCCACGAACACCAGATCCGAGTTGGCATCCGAGGCGAACAGGTTGGCCACGGGCAACGAGTTGGTCACGATTTGCAGCCGCCTCCCGACCAAGAGCCGGGCCACTTCATAGGTCGTGCTTCCCCCGTCCAGGAGGAGAGTTTCTTCTTCTTGGATCAATTGCACGGCGGCCTGGGCGATCCGTTTTTTCTTTTCCCATTCCGCCGGCTGCCCCTCCTCGAAATGAGGGAGCTTGGGCTCCGCCCCGGTGTAAAAGACGCCGCCGTGCGTCCGTTTGGCCGATCCGGTCTCTTCCAGATACTCCAGGTCCCGCCGGATCGTGGATTCGGAGACCTCTAGTTGTTGGGCCAAATCGGGCAGCGAAGCGAAGCCATGCGCCCGGACCAGTTCCAACAACTGCGTTCTGCGTGTGTCGACTGGCAAGGCTTTCCCTCAAGCCACTCGGCGACGGCCTTGGACCGCACAAATTGCCCCAATTCCACGGTCAAGTTTACCGCAAATTTTTAAATAATCAATGAATTCCTTCAAAAAATAAAGGTTTATTTCCACGAATGCTCCATAGCGCGACGTGTTTCTGGCGAAATATCGCATTTTTGTGCCTTAAATCTGGCAGAAACAGCGTTTGGCAGCTCGCATGAGACGGCTGGTGGGTCTGGAAGACGATGCGACGTCGATAAAGCGTGAGAGGATTCTATCGGAATATGATCGATTTCTGTCAAATTCACGTAGAGCGTACCGATCGCGGGACGGCCGCAATGGATGTGGCACGGCGCGAAAAGATTTCGCGATTCAAGCCAGACGAGGTATCATGACGGGCCGGCGCGAAAGGATAAACGAGGCGGCATAAACAAACGCGGCACCTACCACAAGGAGGGCCGGATGATAAAACGCCCTGGCATGACGCTAGTCGAACTCCTCGTCGTCATGGCGGTGATCGGCGTGCTCATCGCGCTGCTCTTGCCGGCGATCCAATCCGCGCGAGAGGCGGGACGGCAAGCGCAGTGCAAGAGCAACCTGCGGCAAGTCGGCCTCGCCGCACACGCCTTTCATGCGCTGCACAATCGCTTTCCGCCCGGGTATTTGGGCAACAATCTCCTCATCAAGTCGTCAAATGACCCGACCACGGACCCGAGTTGGGCCGGCGCGCTCGCGTTCCTGCTGCCGCACATGGAACAGCAGGCCATTTACGACGCCATCCAACACGCGAATCCTGACATCCTCAACATCAACGTGGTCGATACGCGCGCCGGGTGGATTCCATGGGCGGGCTACCGCATTCGGCCAATTACCGACAACAAAATCGAATCCCTCATCTGCCCTTCCAGCGATTCCCATCGCGAAGCGGATCTCTTTTACACGTTCTTTAATAGCTTTCAAAATCGCCTCGACGATGCCTCGTTTGAAGCGGCAATCGACCTGCGCGAATTCCCACTAGGTACGACAGACTTGCGTACATACGGGCGCACCGACTATGTGGGCTGCGCCGGAAGAGCGGGACGCGTGGGACTGCCGCATGTCGACCACTATCAAGGCGTGTTCACGAACCGATCCAAGACGCGCATCGCCGATATCGTCGACGGTACAACGAATACATTTCTCTTCGGCGAATCGGTGGGGTTGGAGACGCTCTACCGGGTTCCAGGCAAACGGGAGATGGAAATCGTGCGGTCGGTGCACACCTGGATGGGTTCGGGAGCGCTGTGGCTCAAGGACGGCGTTTTGGACGGCCGCTATCATCCCCTGCATTGGATTATTCCAAAGTTCAACAGCGACCATCCGGGGCTGATTCATTTCTGCTACGCGGATGGCTCGGTGCGGACGATCTCCCCCGGCATCGATGAGAACACGCTCTACGCGCTGGGCGGCATTCACGACGGCGGGGAAATGCCGGAATTGCCGTAGCCGAAGCGAATAGCGGTCGGGAGGAGCGACAGCGCGGAAATGCGCAGCCGCCGGGCGGGAGGAAGAGAGAAAAAATGACCCCTACGGGATTCGAACCCGTGTTGCAGGCGTGAAAGGCCTGTGTCCTAACCACTAGACGAAGGGGCCGGAATCTGGGGGGACTGCGGCCCCACCGATACTGTTCTAACCTATAACTTGCTTCCCGCCGGTCCGTCAACCCGGCCCGCCGGCTGGGATGCGGTTCGTTGCTTCACTTTTGCGGAGCTTCGGCCCGGCTGACCAGAGTCCCCAAGAGCGGATGTTCCATCACGATCTGGTCCCCTTCCGCCAAAGCGAAACCGGGCGGCACTGATGCTCCACCGCCGGTGAGCAGGACCGCGCCGTCGTGAAACGTCGTCGCTTCCGACAGATAGGCGGCCAAGACATCGGTAGAGCGGGTGAGCCGCGCCGGATCGACAGTCTGCTCAAGCACGGTTTCTCCGCTCCGCTGCACCCGGCAGGTGAAGGGAGTCCCCAAAATATCGGCCAGCGAATCGCCGAAATTCCAATACGGCCCCAGGGCTAGCGAATGGTCGAAGACCTTGGCTTGCGGCTGGTAGAGGCTGTTCTCGAGTTCCAGGTCGAGAGCAGTGACGTCGTTAGCCAGCGTAGCCGCTACGACGTGTCCGCCCGGACTGATCAGGATGGCAATTTCCGCTTCGGGAATGGTTTGTCGCGATCTGGGACGGATAGCGATCCAAGTATCGGGCGGAGCAACCCGTCCCGGAGCCGCCTTGAAAAACAGCAGCGGCCGATCCGCCTCGTACGCGGCGGCATAAGGCGGGCGGTCGCGTCGCATCGTCTCCAGATCCGCCGGTTCGACGCGGTAGGTGGCACCCGCCCCCCAGCATTCCTGCAAGTCCACCGGTGCGAGCCACTTCGGCGAGTTTGGCGTATCGTCGAGCGGAGTGGCACATTCGGCGAGCGTTGCTAGAACGGACCGAATGTCGCTGGACTCATCGATATTCCGCAGGACTTGCGCCAACGTGCTTTCAAGGAGGGCAACGTGCCAAGTACCGTCGGCGCGGAGCAAGGCCAGGCGAGGCTTTCCCTCTGCATCTTCAATTCGCGCGATGCCTTGAATCGATGTCATGCGGCTTGACGATGTGGCACGGTCAATCGGCCGTGAGAGTAGATTGAATCAATCAGAACCATGGTACGGAGTGCGTCTTCGACGTTGCCCGAAACGACGGCGCGATCTTGCCGGATGTCTCGTACGAAGTCTCGCAACTCCCGGCTCCAGGAAGTATCCTGCGTGAAGCGGAGAATTTGTTCACGCGGCCGCCCCGGAGAAGGAGCTTCGTTTTCAAATTCACGGAGGCCGATGGTCAGAGTCTCCTCGCCGTAGCTACGGGAACCGCTGAGGATGCCTTCCAGTCTCAGGTATCCGCGTTCCAGGCAGATTTCCAATTCGAAACGGTGCTTCCACTGCGTGGCCGAAGAGTGCAGCATGGCCACCGGCCCGGCAGAACTGGAAAGGATCGCGAAGGCATTATCCTCCACATCGACATCCCAGAACGCAGTTGTCACGTGGCTTTGGATATGTTCGTAATCGCCCCCCAAGTAGCGGCACAGGTCTACCATATGAATCCCCTGGTCCAAGAGGATGCCGCCACCTGATAATTCGCGTTGGTTACGCCATTCGTGGGCAAAGTGCACTCCGCCCGATTTGCCATAGGCGCCGCGGAGCCACAACACTCGCCCCAAATCGCCAGAATCGATGATCCGCTTCGCTTCGTGCACGGAGCCGTGATAGCGATGATTGAAGCCGAATTTCAGCTTGCTGCCCGGGCTCTGGTTCGCCGCCGTCCGCATGGCTTCGACTTCATGTCGGTTTCGCCCGGGCGGTTTTTCACAGAAGACGTGTTTGCCATGGGCGAGCGCATCGATCGCGATCTGGGCCGCGACGTGATTGTAGGCACACACCACCACGGCATCGACAGGTCCCCGAGTGACGGTGCGGTAGTCCGTGCTGAAGGCGTAACCTAGCCACTGGTCGGCTATTTGCGGATCCAGATCGCAGATGCTGGTCAGCCGCGTGTCAGACATTTTTTGGAGACATTCCGCGCGGCGCGCACCGACACGGCCCATACCCACGATGCCGAAACGCACTGGCCGTTCTGAGGCCGGGCCGGGTCCATTGATTGCCGCGTGCGGGAATTCGCTGTTCACGTATTCGCTGTGCCCCATCCTTGGATAGCGAAATATCTGCCGCGAAGCGGCGAAATCATTACGTACTTTCAGGTTTTCGACCGAACCGCCGGAGAACTTTCGCGCTTTATGGAACTTATGCGGGAGTTTGCGGCTCGTTACCAAGCGAGACTTTATACCAAAGCCTGGCGCGCGAGGTCTAGAAGAATTCCACACGCTTCGGCCTCGCCGGATAGCGAGCCGATCGACTTTCCTTGCCAGCCAGGGTGATCTCCCGCGAGAGGGAAAATTGCCTGATCCTTCAAGTCGGAATAATGGCCGCCACACTCCATCACAAACAAAGCCCCAGCGGCATCGTCCCAGAGCTTGGCCTCCAGGTTCGCGTTGATCCGCAGTCTCCCCAATCCCGCGTAGCAGAGATGAATTGCCTGGGACCCCATGTTCCGAAATTTACCCAGCCGCTGAATTAGATGCAGGAGCGCCTCTCCATGATTCTGTTTGAGTAGAAGTTGCACGAGCCCACTGCTGAGCACGATGGGCCTAGCGAGACCGCTTTCCACCGGTTTGGGAACGGGCTTTCCATTCACCCAGACTCCGGCACCCCGTCGGGCATGGAATACTTCCCCGCTGATTGTATTGGTTACCCAGCCCAACAGCGGATAGCCTTGGTGCATGAGGGCTAGCGAAACCCCGAAAAAAGGAATCTCGGCGGCGAAGTTGACCGTCCCGTCCACCGGATCGAGCACCCAGGTAAATTCCTGGGGTCGCGTGTTGTTCCAGCGCTCTTCCGAAAAAAATGCGTGATCGATGAATTGGCTGGGCAAGGATGCGGCAAAGCGTTCCTCTATCTGTAAATCGGCCTCGGTAAGCACATCTCCCCGGCCTTTGCCGTAGGTCTCCACGGTTCCCATTTTTTTCCGCAGCCAATTGTCGGTCTGTTGGACGAAATTCTCGCCAAAGCGAGTCCAAGTTGCCCAGTCACTGTCGGAGAAGCGGGGCATGTCGGCGGCTTCGTGAGGGTCTAGCATCATTTTTTGGGGGGAAAAACGCGAGTTAACGATTCCAATCCAGCGGATGAACTGGCTGGCCCTGATTGGCGAAATTTGCCCGGTTATTCGATTGCTCTGGGGCCGTGACTCCCTAGCCGATAACATGCCTCCCGGTCAACGTGAAGGGGGCCCCTTCCACGTTTTGGCAAACGGGATTCGTACAAATCGCGGAGCGGCGCGTGCAACACCACAAACAGAGCCGCAGTCAACTCCTTGCCGATCGGCAGCGGTTGGCCTCTGTTCTCGCGGAACTCTATCGCCAGCAAGCGGCTGCCGACCCCGCCAATGCCTATCTCAGCGAGCACGGCAGTCCCAAGTGGATCGCGGGACAAGTTCTGACTTACCAGCACTATCGCCAACATCTGCCGCGTGGCGGAAAGGTATTGGATTGGGGGTGCCGGCATGCTCCCGATAGTTGTTTGTTGCGGCACGAGTTCGGAGACGCCCTCGAATTGTTGGGCTGCGATTTGGAGGACGCCGACAAATTCGCGGCCTTTCATCAATTCGCGGGCCTGAATTACGCAAAGCTCGATCACGAATATCAGTTGCCGTACGACTCCGACTTTTTCGACGTGGTGATCGGATCAGGCGTGCTGGAGCATGTTGTCCTAGAGTACGAATCTCTAAAGGAAGTTCGCCGCGTGCTGAAGCCGGGAGGCATCCTGGTGATTACTTACCTTCCCAACCGCTGGTCGGTGGCCGAATGGAAGCGGCGCGTGAGCGGGAAACAGGAGTATCATCAGCGTCGCTACAGCCATTTCCGAGCCACGGAACTGTTCAAGGGTTGTGGTTTGTTGCCCATTGTCAGCGGCTATCAGTCGCGGCTGTGGCGATTACAATTCGACCTCTTGTCCGTTGGGACGATGAGTCCTGCCATGGCCCGTACTCTGGACAAATTGCTTCTCACGCAGTGGCTTGGACCGACACTCTGGTTTGTCTGCCGCAAGGTCCGCGTCGTCTAGCAATCCATCAAGCAGGCCACGACGGCGATTTTCCAGTCTTCCACAGGCCAACAAATTCGCATTGTTCCTCGGGTTCCGTCGGGATACGATAGTCGCCCGATCGTGGCCCCTGCCGCGAAGAGTACCAACCCACATCGACAAACTAGGCAAAGGACGGCCCATGTCGATTTTGGCCATGATTCCCGCCCGCATGGGAAGCCAGCGTCTCAAGCAAAAGAACCTCCGCGAACTGAATGGCGTGCCCTTGGTGGCCCGGGCGATTCGCAAATGCCGAGCAGCCGGCGTGTTCGACGAGGTGTGGCTCAATTCGGAGCATCCGGCATTCGCGGAAATTGCTCGCCAGGAAGGGGCCGGCTTTCATCAAAGGCCGGAGGCGCTCGGTTCGAACTCCGCGACCAGCGAACAGTTCGTGTACGAATTCCTGACGAAGCACCCCTGCGAATATGTGTTTCAAGTCCACAGCATCGCCCCTTTGTTGACTGCCCGGCAAGTTGCCGAATTCGTGGAGTTTACGCGGCGAGAGCAGTTCGATGCCGTGCTGAGCTACATTCCCGAGCAGATCGAATGCGCCCTTGAGGGGCAGCCGGTCAACTTCTCGTTCGCGGAAAAGACGAATTCACAGGATTTGCAGCCCGTGCAGCGCATCACCTGGAGCATCACCGGCTGGCGGGCCGCGGCGTACCTCAAAGCCTACGAGGCACAAGCCTGCGCGACGTACGCCGGGCGGGTCGGCTTCTTCCCGGTGGACCGCATCTCCGGGCACGTGATCAAGACGGAGGAAGATCTCCGGCTGGCCGAGGCGCTGTTGCCACTGGTGCAAGATTTCCAAGCTGCCGACGAGCGGCGCTGCGCTTGATTACCTTCGAGGGAACACCGCAAGCAGTGGCCAAACCGGGGGCACCGTCGGCATGAAAGAAGTTCTGGTCTCGAGCCTGATGATGCAGGGGGACCAATCTCGTTTCGCGGAGTGGCTGAAGCGTCACGGCGTCCACGCGACCTTCCATGCCGCGCGGCAATTCCTCACGGAAGAAGAGCTGCTGCCGCTGGCCGGAAAGTTTGACGGCGTGATTGCCGGCGATGACCAGTTCTCCGAGCGCGTGATGCAGGCTTGGCTGCCGCGACTGCAAGTCATCAGCAAATGGGGCGTGGGGCTGGACGCCATCGACCTGGAAGCGGCACGCCGGCTCGATATCCAAGT
This sequence comes from Pirellulales bacterium, assembly GCA_028289405.1. Lineage (GTDB taxonomy): Bacteria > Planctomycetota > Planctomycetia > Pirellulales > JANQPP01 > JANQPP01. The sequence continues at coordinate 73,661 of JANQPP010000006.1, read as the reverse complement.
TTTCAACACGCCGGGCGCGTTCGCCTCGGCGGTGGCGGAGGTTTGCCTCGGCTACATTTTGATGTGGAGCCGGCAGTTGCATGTCATCGACCGGGCCGTGCGACAAGGGGAGTGGCCGAAAATTCCCAGCGTCGGTTTGGCCGGCCAGGCTCTGGGGCTCATTGGTTTTGGCGCCATCGGGCAGGCGATCGCGCGGCGGGCCATCGCCTTCGACATGCCGGTCGTGGCTTACGATTTCCGCATGGAACAGATGCCCCCTGTCGAAGGGGTCACGTTTCAGCCATTCGATCACGTGCTGGCGCAAGCCGATTTTCTGTGCCTGGCTTGCAGTTTGACCGCGGAGAATCATCATCTGATCGGCGCCGCCGAGTTGGCGCGGATGAAACCCACCGCCTGCCTGCTCAATGTGGCCCGAGGTCCCTTGGTGCATGAAGCCGCATTAGTGACGGCTTTGCGCGACCAGCGGTTGGCCGGAGCGGCGTTGGATGTCTACGAACAAGAACCGCCGCCCGAGGGGCATCCACTCACGTCGATGCCGCAGGTCATTCTAGGTAGCCACAACGCGAACAACGTACACTCCGCCAACGAACGAGTGCACGCCATGTGTATCGTCAATTTGTTGCGCGGGCTGGGCATCGAATTGTAATTCGAGCCGTTACTCGCCGAAAGAAAAAAGCCATAATGACCACGGCGAACGTGAAACCGGGACTCTGGGAAAGAGGTCGAAGGCGCTTGCGGCATGAGCTTTCGCGCGGGGATCGCTGCTTGAGCCAATGGGGTCTGCCTCTGTCCGAAAACAGCCGCCGCCTTGCGCGACTCCGGAACAGACATTACGGCCAGCGAGGGTTTGTCATTGGCAACGGGCCGAGCCTGAGCATCGCCGATTTGGACGCGCTGCAATGCGAAATCACCTTCGCCTCGAACAAGGTGTTTTTGGCTTTCGATCAGACGACGTGGCGGCCCACCTATTATTCGGTGACCGATATCCTGGTGGCTCGGAACAATCGCCATACGATTCGAGAACTGTCCCTGTGTAAACTGTTCGGGTGGACTGTCCGGAATGAATTCGCCGGCGATGCGGACATCACCTGGATTCACGAACGTCCTGCCCACGAACAAGGCTTCTCCGCCGATTTGTTTCACGGCGCCTATGGCGGCTATTCGGTGGTGTTCACGCAACTGCAACTGGCCGCTTTTTTGGGCCTGCGGGAAATCATCCTGCTCGGCATCGATTTTCACTTCGATGTGCCCCAGCAAACGCACGGGGCATGCATCCATGGCGAGGTGTTGAAAGGCTCAGGCGAAACGAACCATTTTCATCCCGACTACCGAAAGCCTGGGGAAACCTGGACCATGCCCCGCCTGGACATGCAACGGGCCGCGTTTCAACGGGCGGCCGATTACGCCCAGCGGCACGGAATTCAAATCTGGAACGCTTCGCGGCAAACACGGCTCGATGTTTTCCCCTGCCGCTCCTTGGATACCTGGTTCGGCCACCGCGAAAGGAAGTCAGCATGACAACGGAGGCCGAGGTGCTATCCGCAGGCGACCCAGCGCACCCGCCCACGGTCAGTGTCGTGGTGCCCATGTACAACGCGGCACGGTTTATTGAGCAGTGCGTGGCATCGGTGCAAGCCCAGACGGTTTCCGACTGGGAACTGCTGATCGTCGATGATGGCTCGACCGACGAATCGCTGGCCATCGCTACTCGCTTTGCCGATCAGGACGCCCGCCTTCGCGTACTCCCTGTGCAACCTGGCACTCCCCGAGGCGTGAGCCGAGCTAGACAACGCGGCGTGGACCGGGCTCGTGGTGAATTCGTGGCGTTCCTCGATGCGGACGATGTGTTTTTCCCAGAAAAGATCGAGCGACAAGTCTCCGCCTTGCGAAACCAGCCGGAATGCGTCCTATGCCACACTGCGGTGCTGGCCAAAGGAAACGATTCCGAGCACGTCACACTACAGCAGGCTCATTTCGATACGGCGGGTAGCCGTACACGAACCTACACCTTTCACACGCGGGCCGATGCCCTCCGCCGCAATCCCGTCTGTAATTCCAGCGTGATGGTTCGGCGAAAAGCCTTGCAAAACATCCGCCTCGCCATGCCGCAACTGTTCCAATACGAGGATTGGGTGTTGTGGTTGGCGCTCTCCCAGCGAGGAAAGTTTCACTACCTGCCTGAGCCGCTAGTCGCGTACCGGGTGCATGAAAACTCGGCCACGTCTCGGCTGCTCGCGGAGCCTTTACGCGAGGTCTATTCCCGCATCGAGCTGTGCGCGGCGGTGATGGCCCGCATTCCCAACCTCCGGGAACGGGCACGCCAAGAACTGGAGTGCGCCGTGGCGGATGCCGTGCAGATTTACGGCGAAGAAGAACTCGTCACTGGCGATACGGCAATTCAGGTCCATCCTCGGCGGTCCCGGCCATGGATTCGCCTGCGGCGACTTCTCGGCAAAATCCGCCGACCTGGTGGTCGTCCTGAAACACGACCACTTCCGCCCCAGCCCGCAGCGCTCGAAGGAACTGACCGACGCGTCGCGTGAACAAGAAAGGCACAAGAGCCGCATGCAGACCGCCGCCGTCACCATCATCAGCCGGGACTACACCGCTCAGGCTCGGGTCTGGGCGGCAGCACTCCGACGGCAACATCCGGATTGGCCCTTGTTCGTCTGTTTAAGTGATTGCGACGGGCCGGATTCATCTACGCATATCGATATCCCTCACACCACGTTACTGCCCGCCCACGAGTTGGGCATTCCTGACTGGCAGAGGTTTGCCTTTCAATACACGGGCTTCGAGCTGGCCTGCGCGCTCAAACCGTTCGTGATGGAGCATTTGCTCGATCAAGGTTTTGAACGGGCCATTTATCTCGATGCCGACATCGAGATTTTTCAGCCGCTCCAGGAAGTCTCAAATCGGTTGGCAGACCATTCAATCTTGTTCACTCCGCATCTCACCGCACCTCTGCCGGAGGATGGCAAGCGGCCCCACATGTGGGACCTGCTGCCTTGCGGTACATACAACGGCGGCTTTGTGGCAGTTCGTGAAACGCTCGAAGCTCGGGAGTTTTTGCGCTGGTGGGGACAGCGCCTTTGCCGCGACTGCATCGTCGACAAGGCGGCGGGCTGCTTCGTGGACCAGCGGTGGCTGGAATTCGTACCGGGGCTATTCGACGGCGTGCATGTCCTCCGACACCCGGGCCACAACGTCGCTTATTGGAACCTCTGCCATCGCCCGCTTTCGCGAGATCGCGACGGAACCTGGCGCGCCGGTGGCGAACCGCTGATCTTTTTTCATTACAGCGGTTTCGATCCGGCTCAACCGCGACAGCTCTCCCGACATCAGAATCGGCACGACGCGCAAGCAGACCGGAACTTGCAAGCCTTGCTCGACGGCTACCTTGAGCGTTTGAATGCTGCCGATTGGCGGCACTTCTCTGCCCTGGAATACGGCCATGCCCGCTTGTCCGACGGCACGATCATTCCACCGGAATGGCGGGAAGCGGTTCGTCGGGAGATGCGTCCTTTGGCCAGCATCGCCGATCCCTTCGAAGCCGCCTCCACGCCAGGGCTCGTGGAGAAATTCCAGTCTTGCGAGGCACTCGCTCGGGGAGCAAGGCAGGATTGGCTGCTCGCGCGGGCAGACAATTCGCTCGCCGGCGTAGAACTTCCCGCCTGGGTGGGCAAGGCCCGCCGCTACTGGCGCCGCCGCCATCGTGCCGCATAAAATGCAGGCAGAATTTGTGATTTAGGGTGAAGCACGCTCAACCCGTGGCGGGGCCGGCGAGGGCGAATTGTAATTTGAGATCTGGCGGGGACAATTCGCGACCCAGTCGCATCCGCGTCAACTGCCGCCCGGGAACAAAACCGAACGAATCGGCAAGACGTGCCACCTCCCGATTGGTCTCGGGAATGTCCCAGAACATTCGATCAACGGGCGCTGCGCAAAGCTTGCCAATGATCGTTTCCGCTTCACCCACGGTGGCGGCACAAACTGGCCCCAAGTACGTGGCGAGAAAACCTGGCCGCGCCATGCCGAACCCAGTCGGCGTGACGCATACCTGAGAGTCCTGGCCGAGCCGCCGAAGATAATCGCCACGGTCGGCGCCAAAGCCGCGTCGATCGAGTTCCAGCACCGCTTCCGAAAGGTTGGGGCAGGCGTTCGATTCCGCGCGAGGCGGGGCATTCGTCCCCTCGCGGCACCAGCGATGAAACGTCCACTCCTCTTCGAAACCCAGCTTTCGATAAACGTGCGCTCCGGCGGGCGTGGCGTCCAGTTTGATGCATCGGACTCGCTTGGTCCGCAGATAATCGATGCCGTGCCGCATCAGGGACAGGGCAATCCCTTGGCGGCGATGATCCGGATGCACGAGCATCATGCCGATCCAGGCCAGGTCTTCGCCGTAACAGGTCGTGGTCAGGGTACCCACCAATTGCCCGTCACGGATGGCCGCGAAACAGCCGTCCGGTTCATGGCGGAGCAGACGGAGCCAGTCGGCCCGCAACTGATTCCAGCCCGCTTCTCGGCATAGTTGCAGCGCCGAATCGACATGTCCGGTAGTTAATATTTCGAGGGCAAATGGCGTGTGCGGTTCCGGCGACATGTCAACTTTGTCCGTCCGGCGTGATTTTTACCGCCATTGACATGTCGTATTCCAATGCCGGTTCGACGAGCGAAGCCTCGTTTTGCAGGTAATGAAACGCGGCCGCGCGGCGCGGACGGGAACTGGTGTTGCTCGCCGATTGATGCCATGTCGTACCGTGGTGAAAAGAAACGCCTCCCGACGAGACAAGAGCGGGCGTCATGGCCACGCCTTGGAGCTTTTCCATGGGTATCTGCAAATTGAACGGCTCCTCCGGCGGCGCGACATGCGGCAGAATCGGTCCCCGATGGCTCCCACCTGCATAGCACAAACAGCCGTTCTCCACGGTGGCGTCATCCAGCGCGATCCAGGCGGTAACGGCCGACTCTGGATCGTCAGGACCGAAATAGAAGTTGTCCTGATGTACCGGCTTGGGACCGCCCACTCTCGGCGGCTTGCAAAAGACTTGGCTAAAGACCACGGTCACGCCCGGTCCGATGAGTTGCTCGACCATTGCCACCAGCGGGGAGGATGCGGCCATCTGTTGGAACGCCGGGCGATGATAGACGGGTTGGTCCATTTTGCGGGGCAGTGTGCCAGTCGCGTCTCCGCGTTCGAGATACCATTCGCGCTCGTCGTCGGAAAGTCGGGCCAGGAAGTCGCGGCTCCACGCCTCGAGATCGGCCAGCGCTACACCAATCATGTGCTGGTCAAAGACGGCGGGAACGGTCAAGTGCCCGTTTTGCTTATATTTTCGGAGTTGGTCATCGGAAAGCATGGCAAAGTGATTGTCACGAAGGGTTTGACATGGACCGAGCGGCCTCGTGCCCGGCAGCTTGCTCCACCGGAACTGGATGCAGGTACTTATTGACCCTAGCCGGCAAGTCCACGATTGCCGTCTTGCCAGCCATGGCGATCAACATCAGCAGTCCCAGCATGCCGAAGGCGATCGTGCCGGGCCGATTCACCTGCGCGCCCATCACGTCTCGCGAGCTGGTGAGCCAGAGCAAAACTCCAGCCACCAGCGGCGCGGCAATGACCGTCGCTGCTTGTGCGGCGATGATCGTCGGGGTGCGGTTGAAGTTGAACATCAGCGTGGCCACGCCCACGGACATGCCAGTCAGCAGGGCCACGGTGGTCATGATCCTCGGCCCTCGGTCGCGGGGATCGCTCCCCAGTCCCAAACCGTCCGCGGCCATGAAGCCGCCGATCATGGAGTTGACCAGAAACGAGGAGTAGGCCGCCGAAAAAAGCCCCAAGCAGAAGATGATTTTGGCCATCGGCCCGAAGGTCGTTTCCAGGCTTTCCGCCACCGCGACGGGATTGGTTAACTGGACCGGATTGCCGGTGTAAAGTCCCGCCGCGGCCGTGGACATCAGCATCACCGTGATCAGAAACATGATGACCGAACCGACCCGCGCGTCGACCAAGCCGTTGCCCAAGTTGGCGAGGCTCCAGCCCTTTTGCCTTACGAGATACGCCTGGTAGAAAGCCGCCGTGATCACGAAGGTTGTGCCAATCAGCCCGAGAATGGGCAACATCTCGCCCGAAGTCCCCAACGACGGCACAAAGCCGCTGGCCAGCGCGACCGGGTCGGGCCGCAACCGCACAAGGTTGACGGCAAAACAGACCAGCATCAGCGCCACGAAAAGCGTCATCAACTTTTCTAATAGCGTGTAGATGTTCTTAAACACGAATAGAAACGAGATGGCCAGCAGATTGAAGGCAACGACCAAGCCGGTCACGATTGGCTTGGAATCGATGAACGCCTCGAACGCGGCCGCGACACCGATGTTGTTGCCGGACTGGAAGGCTGCGGAGATGAAAAACACGCCCACTCCGACGAGCACGGCCAGCCATTTCCCCGCCTTGGCCCGAATCAAGTCGCCGGGGGCTTGCGAGGCGACCACGCCCAGTTTGGCTCCCAGAGTGGTAAACAGCATCATGAACCCCACGGAGACAACGACCACCCACAACATGGCGTAGCCGTCGTTGGCCCCGATCTTGGAACTAGTCATGATACTTCCCGGGCCGATCACCACGCAGGCCGTGATCAGGCCAGGACCAATCCGGCGATACCAGGGAGTTGCATTGTTCGGATCGGTCATCGACAAGGCTCACGAGTTGGATGTTGGCCACATTCGAACCGCGCGGACGACAGTCTCCCCGGAAAGCGCGCCCGCCGCAACTCGTAAACCGATATAATCCGGGGTAATCGTGTCGCCCAGTGTGGCGGCAATCTTCTCGAGCCAAACAGTTAGGGCGCTCATGATCGAGGGACCGAGCAACGTCGAGGAATTGGACGAATGGATTTCGCGACCCGCCGCCGGCGTCATACAAACGGTGAAAGAGACGCCAGGTACTTTTGCCGTGCTCGGCGCCGGCGGGAAGATGGGTTTTCACCTCGCCAACATGCTCCGTCGCGCTTTGGAAGCCACCGGACGTGAGGAGAGAGTCATCGCCGTCTCGAGATTCGGCACCACGAAAAAACGCGAACAATTTGCCTCTGCCGGGTTCGACGTGATTGCAGCGGATTTAAGCGATCCGCGGCAAGTGGAAAAACTGCCGGACGCGGATCAGGTCTTCTTTTTAGCCGGCATCAAATTCGGCACCTCCGGAAATCCGGATGTGCTCCAGCGGATGAATGAAAGGATGCCGCAACTGGTGGCCGAGCGCTATCGCACGTCACGGATTGTGGCACTCTCGACTGGTTGCGTGTACGAATTCGTGACGCCCGCCTCGGGGGGCTCCACGGAAGATTCCGCCACGAACCCACCCGGCGAATATGCCCGATCTTGCTTGGGTCGTGAACGGGCCTTCGTGGAAAACTCCCTGGCACACGGTACGAAGACGTCCATTATCCGCCTGAATTACTCGAACGAGCTACGTTACGGCGTGCTTGTCGACATCGCGATGAAAGTGCTGGCGGGAGAGGACGTGCCGCTGGAGACAGGCTACGTGAATGTTATCTGGCAGGGGGACGCAGTGGCCCATGTGATTCAGTCGTTGGCACACGCCGCGAGTCCGCCAAAGGTGCTCAATGTCACGGGTGACGAAATTCTCTCCGTACGGGAACTGGCGATCATGTTCGGGCAGCGCATCGGTCGCCGACCGACATTCACCGGGGAACCGAGCGAAACCGCTTGGCTGAATGATGCGTCCCTATCGCACCACCTGTTTGGGCCGCCGTCGGTCTCCGTGGAACAGATGGTCACCTGGATCGCGGAATGGCTGCGCGGCGGAGGACTAACACTGAACAAGCCCACGCGGTTTGAAGTCCGCGACGGTGACTACTGAGCTGAAAATCCCCAATTAAAAAATCTTGCTTCGACGTGCCCCGCGCCGGGCGTTGTATTAAACTGGCACATATCACAGCAAAGTCGTCCCATGTCGTGATTTGAATTCGGAGCCACCATGAGCCTTTCCCGCCGAAGTTTCCTGCAGTCCTCCGTCGCGTCCGCGGCCGCTACCGGTATGTTCTTTTCTTCCACTTCCGGTGCGCGGGGACAGTCTGCCACCGAGTCCTCCAGCGACGAGAAAACCTCGGCTGCAGAGAATTCCCAGAGCCCCAACGAACAGCCCATTTTCGGCTACATCGGAACGGGGATTCGCTTTCACACGGCCCTGGGCCGGGGCGGCACGGAATTCGGCCCGGGCGTCGCGCTGGCCGATGTTGACCTCGTGCAATTGGGGCGTGCCCAGCAAGTACTGGTCGATCAGGCCCGGAAGCACGAGCGACCGCTGGTGATTCACGCGCATGAAGATTATCGCCACGTGCTCGATAACAAAGACATCGACGCGGTGTTCATCGCCACCCCCGATCACTGGCACACGAAACAGGTGATCGAAGCCATGCAGGCGGGAAAGGATGTGTATTGCGAAAAGCCGGTAACACTCACCATCAAGGAGGGGCAGCAGATTTTGCAAGTGATGGACCAGACGAAGCGGATCTTGCAGGTCGGCACCCAGCAGCGAACGGAATTCGATCACCGTTTTGCCCAAGCCGCCGCGCTGGTCCGCCATGGCCGGGTGGGTGAATTGCAGCGAATGACCGTGGCGATTGGCGGATCGCGCGAATGCCCGCCACTCCCCAAAGTCGCCCCGCCTAAACAGTTGAATTGGGACCTGTGGTGCGGCCAGGCCCCGCTGGTTCCTTACCGCGAAGGGGACTATGTGGATGTCACCGGCTGGGGAGCCGGCTTCCCCTTGGGACGTGCCCATCGCTATTACCGCTGGTGGTACGAATATTCCGGCGGCAAGCTCACCGACTGGGGTGCTCACCACGTGGACATCGCCATGTGGGCCAGCGACAAGCTTGGCTCCGACATCGGTCTGATTGAAATCGATCCGGTGATGGTCGAACATCCCGTCCCCTTCCAGGACGGCTATCCGACCGAGCATGACCGCTTCAACGCGGCGACCAAGTTCAAGGTCAACGTTTCCTTCGCGGACGGACTGGAAATGGTCGTCGTCGATTCCGCGCAGGAAGAACTCGGCTTCGACAACGGAATCATGTTCCAAGGGAGCGAGGGACGGTTCCTCGTCAATCGGGGCAAAATCGTGGGCAAGCCGGTGGAACTGCTGGAGGAGAATCCGCTGCCAGAAGACTGGTTGAAACAGCTTTACGGCCGGCCCGCACCCGCCTCGCACATCGCCCATTTCGTGGACTGCATCAAGTCGCGCGAAACGCCGATCTCCGACGCGTTGTCACACCATCGCATTCTGGCCGTGTGCCACGCAGTGAATATCGCCATGCGGCTAGGGCGGAAGGTGGTCTTCGATCCGGCAACGGACACCTTCGTCGACGACTACGACGCCAACAGTTTCTTGGATCGGGAGCAACGCAAGGGATACGAAATCAAGGTGTAAAGTCCTCTGCGTATTTGGCGGCGTTACTTTACGCCAAAAGCCCTTTTCCACGGCGGACGATCGGTTTGGGAAGCTTCCGCGCCCGCTTTTTTCTTGGCTCCTTCCTATCTCTCGCCCGCTTGCATGACGACGTTTCCCAGAAAAGTTTCCAGTGCTTGCTCGGTGCGGCGAACAAACAGGCGGGACATCCAAGGTCCCAGGAACAGCCACGGCGACACACTCGCGAAGCAAACAAATGTGACCAGATTGATCTTGCCCGGTTGAGGGTCGATGAACGTAAACATGACCCAAAAGAAAATCGCCAAGCCGGCGCCCAACAGGATGGGAAAGAGCGTCGCGAACCGCCCCAAGCGACGGACGTGATCCAACTCTGCTTCCAGGGTAAGCTCGCCCACACGATGGGAGACCCGCAGGCGGCTCGCTCCTCTAAGCGGATCCTCCTTACTGCTCCACACGGCCCGCGACGAGAGTGCTTCCACGAATCCGTCGTTCTTCGCGGTCAGTTCGTAGCCGGTGACGGCCAACATTTGGGCGGCGCAGTCCAACGCGGCTTGCGGATCCCCGCGAAATTCCCGGCTCGTCTGATATTCCATGGAAAACGGCCGATCCTGAAGAGCAAAGCAATTGAATTAGATCTCGATCTCGTAGCCCGCTCGACTGGGGCGGGACTGCATGGCATCGGCCACGGCATCTTCCTGGATGGTTTGCGTGGCGGCATCCCACTCGATGGCGCGGTTCAAACGCAGGGCGATGTTCCCCAAATGGCAGGTGTTAATCGCGGACACGTGCGTCCAGACATCGGAAGCCGGCTTCGCGCCGCTTGCCAGGCAGTCGAAGAAATTTTGCATGTGACCAACAAGTTCGCCGAGATAGAGATTCTCAAGCCAATCGCCGGGGAGCGGGTTCGTTTCCAGGTCTTCGATCGGCTTACCAGCAATCGTGCCTCGGTTGACGAAGATTCGCCCCTCAGTCCCTTCCACCAAAATGCCATTCCGTCCTTCGCTGGTGATTTCCATCAGGACGCCGTTGGGGAATTGAGCATGCACCGTGAACCGGTGTGGCACGTTGTAGCGGTCGTCCAGCGTCGGGTTGCCCCGCTCATCGAATGGCACGGAGGTTTCCAGCATCACGGGCGTGATCGTCGTCGGCCCTTGGCCGGGTCCATTCTGGTCGATAATCCACTGGGCGATATCGACGTGATGCGCTCCCCAGTCGGTCATCTTGCCGCCGCTGTATTCCAACCACCAGCGGAATTCCCGGTGGCAATTCGAAGCGTCGATGCCGCCGTCTCCCAAGTTGCGGACCAACTTTTGGCCCTCCTTGCCGTTGGTCAAAAAGCGATACGGCACGTCCGGCGTGGGTCCTTTCCAGCGGTCCCAATTCAGCGTTTGGGGAGGCTCAACGATGGGAAGCTGTTTGCTGAATGGGTTGTGGTTGATGCCCACCGTGACTTTTTTGATTTCTCCCAAACGCCCCGAATGGGCCACCGCGACGGCTTTCAAGAACCGCTCGTCCGACCGCTGCTGCGTGCCGACTTGCAAGGTGCGTCCGGTCTCTTCCACGACCTTTGAGATGATCCGCCCTTCATCGACCGTGAGTGTCAAGGGCTTCTCGCAATAGGCGTCCTTGCCGGACTTGAGTGCCTCCGCCGAAATCTTCACATGCCAATGATCCACCGTGCCACACACGATGGCATCGATGTCGTCTCGATCAATGATCGCACGGTAATCTTCATGCACGTCGATTTGGGGTGCCTTGCCCTTTTCGGCAATTCTTTCGGTATAGCCGGCCTTGGCCCGTTCCGCGTGCGCTGAATCGACATCACACACCGCCACCATATCGGCGAATTCCAGAGCCCGGTAACCATCGCCGGTCCCTTGGCCTCCGCAGCCGATCACGGCGATCTTGGGCCGGGAATTCGGTGAATCACTGGCGGCTTTGGCCGAAGTGCTAGAAAACACTCCGCACGATGCGGCAGTCGCGGCGGCGGAAGTGGACTGCAAGAATTGACGGCGGTGGATGCGTGGCATGGAAAGGCTTCTCGAATGTGGTGAAACTTATTATGGAAATCGCTCACCATCTTAATCAAATCGGTGGACCGACACACCAAACTTCTTTGCCCAGGTTTGGCGACTAGCTCAGGTAACCTCCACGACTCGCCCGGTCCGGCCGGATTCGATGGCTGCGGCCACGGTGGCCGTGATGGCCCGGCTCGTCTCCGCATCGAGTAGCGTAGGGCCGTCGGTGTCAATTGCATGGGCAAAATCGTCGGCCAGCAAGTAGTCGTTGTCCAGGGCCAGCAGCCGCTGGTGGCGGAATTCCTCTGGTGATTGCCCCCGATAGTAGATGCCGACTTCGGGCCGTGGTTCACTGATGACCAAGGCCCCTTTCGTGCCGAGGAGGTGTAATTTGATCTCCCCCAGATCGGGATGGCTCGCGGCGCCGATGCGGCCCAAGGCCAAGCTGCCGACGATGCCTCCATCACATTCGAGCGTGACGCTAGCCAAATCCTCGACGCCGTTATCCGCATGCAACTGATGAAAATGCGCGGTGGTGCGCGCGAACACGCGGCGAACCGACTTGCCCAAAAGCATCGCGAGGTAGGCCAGCGGATAGCAGCCCTCGTTGCTCAATTCCCCCATCGGTTCCTGGCCGACTCCCCCATCCGCGCCGGTGGCGTGCGCGGCTTTGAGCGCTTCCAGCCAATCCAGCGGCGGCTCTCCGGAAGGTCGAGAGCCCTTGGGTGGACCCGCATCCTTGGCGAAGTAGAAATCGACGTGAAAGGCATACGGTTCGCCGACTTCTCCACTCGCCAGCACGTCCCGCGCCTGCACAATGGCCGGCATCAAGTTGCGATTCCACATCAGGAATTTGACCCGGTTTCGCGCCATCGACTCCACCGCCCGGTCACATTCCGCGAGGCGGTTGGACATCGGCTTGTCTTGGATCACATGCAAGCCGGCGTCGGCGGCCCGCACGCTCAGTTCACAGTGCCGCTCGGCCTCGCTGGACACCACCGCGACTTGAACATCATGGTCGGAGATCGCCTGCTCCACGTTCCTCACGTAGGGGATCCCGTGTTCGTGGGCAAACTTTTCGTTCCGCTGGTGAACCCAGTCGGGCTGATCCGCATCATCCGCCACGACGACTAGTTCGAACCGCGGATGCAGAGCCACGCCACGTGCGATGTAGTTATGCTTCACAACACTGAGGACGAGTACCCGGAATATGCGGCTCATTGTTGCTGTTTTTCTAGGGTTTCAGTAAAATGCAGCCACTCAAGACTTGTCCGTATTATTGGCCTCATGTCCGTATCCAAGATTATGCCAAGAAAATCCATCCCCGGTTATCGGAAACACTCCGCCGGCAAGCAAGCGTTTGTCGAATGGCAAGGGAAGCGACACTATCTCGGCGAATATGGCACGCCAGAATCCCGCGCGGCCTACGACAAGTTCATTGCTCAGATCATGGCTGAGAAGGCAGAAAGGTCGGCCCGGGCCGTGAATGGTGGTGCCGCCGCGCCGGTGGCGTACAAGACGAAACACGTCGTCATTGCCGACTTCTTGAAGGGGTACCTCGACTATGCCGCGGGCAAGTACGCCCGAAGCAAGCCCGAATTCTGGAGCAGCCGTGCGATTGCCCGGATTTGGGTGGGGCGTTGTGGAGGCAGGCCGACAACTGAAATCATGCCTCAGATGCTTGATGCGCTCCTTGCCGACATGTCCCAGGAAAACTGGTCTCGAAATCACTTCAATCACCAGCTAAGCCGACTCAAGCGAATGATTCGCTGGGGTGTTCGCCGTGGATTGGTTCCGCCGGACGCCTGGCATTTCGTAAGCACGATCAATTCCATTCGTGCCGGGGAGGCGGTAGAGGGTCGGGTTTTAGCCGAATCCGAAGAAGTTCGCCCAGTCGCCTGGGGAGACATTCGGAACCTAAAGCGGCACGTGGCCCCAATTGTTTGGTCTATGATCAACGTGCAGTTGTTGGGGGGAATGCGCCCGGGTGAGATGTGTCAGATGCGTCCGTGCGATATCGACATGTCCGATCCACGTGTTTGGTTGTATTGGCCTCGCCAGCATAAGAACAAGTGGCGGAAGAAGCCCCGCGTGATCGGCCTGGGGTGGCGAGCTCAAGCTTTCCTAAGACCCTATTTAGAGGGAACGGCACCGGACGAGTATATCTTCACGCCAAAGAAACGAATGCTTGAGGATCGCAAGCGACGGCGAGAAAATGCCACGACAAAGCGCCGGCCTGGCTATCAGTTTTCATTGCCCAAGCTCAACCCGTACTACTCGACCAACAATTACCGCATGACCCTCGTTCGCGCCATCGAGATAGCCAGGAAATCCGGCAGTCAAATTTCCGAACAATGGCATCCCAACCGGCTGCGTCACACCCGGGCAACCCAAGTCGCAAAGCGCCGTGGGGAGAAAACGGCGGCACTGGTTTTAGGGGACAATCTGACCACTGCAACCAAGCACTACATCAAAGAGGATATGGTCAAAATCCATAAGGAGGTCGCCCGAGCCATGGGCTAACACCCTCTTGCCGTCTTCATCTCTACCAGCGTAGTCAGTTCGCGGCTCCCTGCGCCCTTCTCCCGCCCTCAAATCACTGGGCACGTATGATCAGACCTTGACACGGGGAGTGCGTGAGAATGGCTCACAGGGCCTCTCATGGGACATGCCGCAAAACCTGTGTTTATAGGGTCTGAGGGTCGCAGTTCCGTCAAATCAGCATGGACAAGCGCCCGCGGAACGTTTGAGTGGGCGGATGGTTGCATTTCCCTATTGACTGGATGATAATGCCGCTTTGATGGATCCGAAAGTCAACTCCTTGCGACTCCGCTTTGAACTCATTGTTTCGGTGGCAGCCGTATGTTTAGAGAAGCACCAAATCTGGGGTAAATAATGAAACACTTTATCCAGTTTTTCGTCCTGTCCGTGACCGTCATTGCTGGGAACGCTGCGGATGGCGGGATCGTCACGGTCTCACCAGCCGCCGAGGGGGACATTACCAATACTCTTGTTTTCCTCCCCGGTTCGTTCCACACTGCCCCGATCATCAATTTGTCTGGGCAGGAAAGGAGAAGTATTGCCGAGTTTGCACTCGGGCCTTTTCTCGGGTCGACGATCAACTCTGCGACACTGCTGTTCACGGAATCGTCTGACCCAGGAGTCGGTACTCAAATCCAGATTCATGGCTATGTTGGCGATGGTGTCGGTAGCGGTGCTGACTTCTTTAACATCACTAACCCCATCGGTGCGCCTGGATTCAACGACGGCAATAACATTGTTGAATCTCTCGACGTCACAACTTTCGTCAGTGGACTGGTAACCAACGGTGACTCCTTTGCTGGTTTTCTTTGGCAACGGCTCGCTGGCAGTGGTTCCGCTTTTGTATACGATTGGCAGAATGCTCAGCTTGAGGTCGACTTTGCCGCCAGCAGCAATGTCGTCCCCGAACCCTCCGCAATTGCCATTTGGTGCTTAATCGGTCTCACGGTCGTCGGCTATTCCCGCTTCCGTCGCCGCCACCGCTGATCCACCGATTGGCACATCACGATTCACACTCAAGCCGCCGGTCCGCATGGGCTGGCGGTTTTTATGCGCAAGAAAAAGACCCACCCCAAACAGCGAAGGAAGGCGCCGAAGGAGGTGGGTGAGGAAAGGTGACCAGATCCCGGGGTGGCCACCGCTGTGAATAAGAGTGCCGCCCGGTCAGGATTCTTGTTGCGCTGGCCCTGAGCCGGACGGCTGGAAGCACCAATGTCATCAAACACAGAAGACGACATGGCCATCTTCACCGGCACGGCAGAAATGACACCGCACCCCGGGCCAGCTTTCGCGTGAAGATTCGGCCCGTAATTATTGATTCTGCTATTTTCCGACGGCCTTCTTTAGCCGCTCAACAAATTTCCCACGTTCGTGGTCCCATAGATCTGGAGCGGCATCCGACATCATTTCACGTAGCTCTCGAAGCTGCGAATCAATCTCAGACATCGTATGCTCCAACGGACCGATTTTATTCTCGCGGATGTTGGTGATCACGCCATTTTCTCGCTCAATGGCGACTTGCAGTCTCGCCAACTCGTCCTTATCGCTTTCGGTCAGGTTACGGCGTTTTTTCACTTCGGCTTCGCGCTTGGCACACTTCTCGATAAGGGATTCCGCCTGAAGCAATCGGTCTTCATCAGGGCGCATTTTCGCAGATGCCTCACGCCGCCGGGCCTCCAGGTCATCAATCCACCCGATGAGCGACTTACACACCTGATTATGCGGCTGCTTCAAATTGATGGCCGCTTTCCTCGATTTTCCAGCGGCATCTCGGGCCTTGCTCTGTTCTTCCACGACTGCATCACGGACACGTTTGTGTTCCTGCCGACGATCGAATTCCTTTTTGTCCAGTTCGGCGAGTTTTTCACCCAACTCACGTTGGCGTTGCTCATGCTGGGGCAACTCGTCCGCTAAGTCTTCCCATTGAAGTCGCCTGACCATCAAGTCGCAATCCGCCGTGAATTCTTCCACCGTGCGGCTCATGTCTTCCAGGATGTCAATCACGTCCGCCGGGTCCGGCTCCGTGGAAACGTCGTCGGGATTGAGTTCGTTTTCCGCGGCCTGCTTGACCAGTTTTAGATACTCGCGATCCCGGACGGCGTCCCGCTGCCTTTGATTCGTGTTCGCCTGCTTGACTAGGGTTTGGATCGGGGATCGTTTGGGCTTTTCGATTGTGGTGGTCATGTTCCTTCTCCTTTTTCTGTTCCTTGGTATTCCTCCGGTATGTGCCCGGCAATGAATTGCATGGATTTATCGAGTTGCTGTAGTGCCAAGGCTGCGGTTTCTACTTGCCTTCGAATTAGATTGCTTAACTCAACACACTCGTTTCTGGCGATGATCATTTCTTGATGCAACGTGCGAATTTCCGCCATGAGTTCGGCGTGATATGGATCCACTAGAACCCTCTCCTTCCACCAAAGCCACTATCAAAAACTCTCCCAGACCCTTCAAACAACTCCTGTGCCGGGGGACCGCGGCGTTCTCCAAGGTCTGCTTCCACCGTGACGCCCACCCTTGCGTGGCCGGCGGCAAACATCTCATTTTGCTTTTCCATGAGATTGTTCAGACGATCAAGCTGCTCGACGATGAGCTTCGAGTTTTCCACTTCGCGGGTGGTCATGCTGGACGTGTCAAATCGCTCGTTAAATGGAGCCGAACTGGGCACGCCCTGCCGTCGCGGCGGGCGAAAGTCACCGGCCCTGGTGTCATAGAACAATCGAAGCGCATCCAAGACTTCCTGCTTATCATCGATGGTTGCTTGCCGGGCTTGGAAGAATTTGGTGACAGCCCCCTTTTTCAGACCAAAGCCTGGCACGGATTCAATGAGTTGCTCCGCTTGCCGGACAGCTTCTCCGGAGAATGCCTCCACGGACTGACCGGTCCGGAGGGCCTCCGTGGTGGCGTCGCCCTGCACACGCATTTGAAAAATGTCACCCGAAGGGAGATTCCGCAACTCTTTCAATTTGGCCTCGAAGGCCGCAGGAAGGTCTCGCAATTGCGGAATCTTTTGCAGGGCCGCGTCACGCTCCCGAGCGAATCTGTTCTGAATGCGAGGGTCGCGGAGCGTTTCCAGATATTGCACAGCAGCAAGCTGGCCCTGGCTCTCCCCGGGGATCTTAGATTGATCACTCAGGAATTCGTTAATGATCTGACGGCCGCGAGGGTCGTTACGCAGGAATTCGTTGCGGGCTTGGAGATCGGTGTCACCAATGAATGGTCTCGCTTTGTCGGAGAGCCTTGTTTGTAGATTGCGGAGGGTGGAAGCGGAGATTCGCCCCTCTCGGTCACGGGACAAAATGTTAAAAGCAATCGTTTCCGCGGTGAGTTTACGAACGTCGTTCTTGCCGCCGCCCAACTCGTTTACAAAGGCTGTTGCTGGAATGAGCCGCTGACCAAAGTCCCCCACGGACTTGGTGGCCGCAATGGAAGACCCTGAAACAGCCAGGCCAAGCGCCTGTTCCGCTGTCAGTCCTAAATCTTGCTGACCAACAACCACGGCTTCAGCGAGTTGCCCGATTTCTTGACCCGATCGCGAGGGATCCAGTCTACTGGCGGCAATAACAGCATTCACGGCCTGTTGCCGGGGAATGGTTGAGCGAGCGTTAAAGGCCGCCCGGGCTGCAATGAGGGCTTTATTCCCCGATAGGCCGGACTGACCGGTGAGCTGCTGTATCACTTGACCGCTCGTTAATTCCCCCGGCTCATTAGGGAGAAGCACTCCAAGTTGACGTTCCAACTCCCCACGAGAGAAATTACTGTCGGCGAGCATCTTTCGGCGGTCAACCAACTTATTGAGTTCGTTGTTGGCGATGTTGATGCTTTTCATCAAGGCAACCACCGTGCCGGTCACGCCTGTAATGGCGACGGCCGCGCCTTTGATCTTGCTCGCATCGAAGAGTTTGTTGGACGCCTTGCCGGCCTTCCCCATTTTTTGTTCCATGCGATCGGTGGCTGAGGAAATCTCATTGAGGCCCCGCAGTGCCTGATCCACCTTCGCACTGATCGCAATGACCGCTTCGTTACTGGATGGCATGGTATCCTCTAGATGCTATGTACAAGCCGACGATTCTCAACGTTCGTTGTGATTAGGCGGTGCCGGTGGAGTAGTAAAGTCCACGCCAGTCAATCGCACCTACGCCAAAACTCTGCCGGACCTTCCACTTCAGTGCGTCCGTTGCAAAGGATTGCTCACGGGAAAATGTTGGCTCGGATTCGCCGGCCAAGAAGGTCATTTCGAACGTGTCCTGAAGTGCAGGATCGGCAGTCAAATACCATCCAGTTGTGGAAGTGGCATCCAGAGCCGGCTCCATAACGGAAACCAAACCGCCTCTCGGTCCTGTCGGTCCCCACCGATTGATCACACCAGAGTTTTGATTGGCTTCCAAGCTACCTGTACTTCGCAAAAGAATGTCGACTTCGCTACTCAAGCTGACGGGATGAATGAGATACCGCGGCGGGATGCCGAGCGTCTCTACGGACGACAGGCCCGTCTGGGTCATCATTGCGCTGAATCCCGCATCAAGGCCGGGCGCATCCAGGGCATCGGTCGCATAATTGCCGTGTTCATTGCCGCTCTTGAATAGCTCGTCCCCGTCGCTCATGACCGGGCCTTGCTGCGAATTCGACACGAGTAGATCGTAGGCAACCTTGTTGATTGTTCTAGCCATGCTGGCGCCCTGCTGCCGTACCATTTGAGACAATTGCCCCAGATCATCGTTCACAATCGCCTCATACGAAAGGCTGACCATCGAGCCATATTTCGCGACGCGGTAGGTTTCGCCACTATCCAAGATAGTTAAGTCTTTGTATTCCTGGTTCTCGGCCACCATTGGCTGATTTCCCATGCCTCCCGCGCGAACGCGGTGTAGCTCCTTGAAATCGGACGCCGGGGGTCCGGTCCTCACCCACGCTCGCCACGTTTGAGGAAACGCCTGGTAAGGTGCCAGGGCGGCCTTGTTCAGAGCATTCAAGAGAAGGTTCGGGAAATTGCCGGTCGTCATGTAACCCGGACCATCGCTGGCACGGTACCCATAGTCATCCCGGAATGTCCGCCCAACGATGTTGTTGACGGATTGGTCCGGGCTGACGTCTGGTGTGCAGATACACATCAAGTCACGGAGACGCCGCTTGTGCATTGCTGGGAAGGCTGGGCTGTGGTCTGTGACCGTTCCGCCCAAACGAGTGATGAGGCTCTGTTCGATACCGCGTGCCATTTCTCGGTCGGCTACGTCGGCGGTGTTGGTAATGATTGACATTGTTTGATCCTATTTAGTGATTAACTTTCTTATATGTTTGCGGGCGGACTTTTTGTTCGGTTTTCGCAGGGTTAACTACTTCCTCCGATCACAATAAACGCATCCCCATTGGATGGTGCTGACGGAAAGCCACCATCAGCAAAGACAAAGTTCTTACTCGACCCGGTGTAGTCACTGACAAAGCGGCTAATCCCCTGAAGGGACCCGGAGGTAAACGCCAGAGCGCGTCCATTGTAAAAATCATCGGTGGCACTTAATCCAGAATCACCATCAAAGTCCGTGACCTGTGGACTAGCATCGGTGACCGTGCCAGATACAAACGCCAGACCCAGCAGGTGTAATCCTCGCTGGACAAGTTCCAAGCCAACCTCATTTTGTACGTCTGCTTTGGCCTGCGTGCCTAGTTGGCTGACCTCGGTAACTGTAGGAATGGTCGCTCCGTTGTGCGTTACGCCCGCAAGGGTTACGAGGCCGTTTGTCAGGCTGATTTGATTGGCCCCCGTACCATCCTGAATTTTGACGGCATTGTTGGCATCAACAGTCGGAAACCCGCCATTGGATCCGGGGGCGATATTCTGATTGATCGCAATCACCTGCACGGAAGTGCCGGGCGTTTCCGCCGTGTTGCCTGACTTGTATCGAGTGTCAATCCAATCTCCAGCCGTGGCCACAGCAGTTTGTGTGAGTTCCGCGTAATAGCGGCCATTGCCAATAGCCGTTAACGTACTGATCCCGGTATTGGTCCAGGCGGCGCCATTTGTGGAAATCTGCGGCTGCCCCGCGGCCTCGCCGGTTTCTGCCGAGATTCCATCCGATGCATCGCGTAAATCAAAGAACACACGACGATGTGCCGCCGTGGCAGTATTTGCTAGTACATTCCTAACGGGATTTGACATGGCTTTGTCCCTGAAGAACCAAGGCGAGATAGAAGACGTTGAAACAGTAGAAAGAAAACTTCGGAACCTCGGATCAGTGGACTGGTAGAGATCCCAACGGGTATTGGGATTGTACATCTCAGAGATCGCCGTGGTTCTCGGCGAGTAAATCCGCACGTCAACAACCTGGCCGCTAAAGAGCGAAGAGGGAGTAGCACCCGCATCGGATCCGCCAATCAGTACACGGGCCGCGCCATTGAATACCGTGGAGAGCGGCGTGCCAAATGTGTTCGTGGTATTGACGAATTGCCCGTCCACAAAGCAATCACACGACGTGCCATTCTGCTGAAATCCCACGTGATGCCAGACACTACTGCTAACGAGAAGTTGAGAGCTTTTGAACTGAGACTGGAAAGTTCCATCCACAGGATCCCCGAACTGAACTAGAAGCTGGCCGGTGCCGTCCGAAAGGCCCAAAAGCCACTCACGTGTGTTGTTGGCGGCCCTGTACTTCGTCACAACGGACTGTGTTACCCCGTTCACATTCGTGGCCCGCATCCAACAGCAAACTGTGAAATCACTGTTGAAGTCGAAGATCGGATCATCCGCGATCAGGCCGTACGACGTACTGCCATTAAAGGACGGCACGGCATTTCCAAAGATCGTCCCCTCCCAAGAAACGCTCGTCCAGTCGCAGCGCGGGTGCGCTCGATTGGAAACCGCCGGTGAAAAACTCCCCAAAGGAACACACGGATTCCAGTACACCAATCCTTCCGCCTGCTTGCTGCGGCGGTTCATTTTGAAGGGCCATCGAGGCGGGCGATTGAGAGTCCGTCGGCGCTGAAGAGTGGCTATTGTTGTTTTCCTTTACACATGATCAAACCTTCCGATCCACAATGCTGGTGCCGTCGTCAAAACGCACGGGAAGCCCCTTTCGAACTGAAACGTCCCAGTTACGGAACGCCTTTTCAGGGATCTGCCAGACACCGTTTTCACGGGACCCATCGAGGGATTTGATTACGCGCTCAGCTTGAGCGTTGGTGCAGTTTAGATAGTCGGCGATGTCGCGGGCGGAAAGGGATTCGTTGCTCATATCCGCCTGTTGCACACCTCACTATCCAAGCCCACACGGCCGGGAACGCCTCTCATGGCTCTATCCTCAAGCCAGGCAGCGAAACAGCTCTCCGGCACACGGTAACCACGATCAGAGACCGCCACGAAGCCGCTCATTTTCTTCATAAGAGCCCTCGCGTGCTGCGTGCTGCATTTTAAGATCTTGGCCACATCTCTGGCGTCCAAGTATCTTTCAAAATCTTCTGCAATCGTCATTGTTACTCCTATGGGGTGCTTAGTGTGATGTGCACCGCGATACTCCTTATTATAACAAAGGTACGTAGTCAAAATTGCGACAGTAAGAGAAATAACGAAAATAGTTCAACGGATGGTGAGTCGTTGTGATTTACCGCCTGAAGTGGTGACGTGCCTAAGAAGCAGGCAGCGGCCATTTGTGGAAGGGAGCAAAAAATCTCAGAACGAGACGACGGAGGGGGTGCTTATTAGCCTTATTAGCAGGCCAAAAGTGTCAGGCGAGTTGTCATTTCTCGCCGATTTTTTGCTGAATCTGGCAAGCCCCGGGCCGCCAGTCGGCCTCGCGCCTCCAGCTTACCAGAAGGACCCATCTTAACACGTGCCCAACCATGACGAACCTCCTGATTGTTGCGTGCCAAGACATAGCATCTGTGTCAAATATCTACGAGCGTGACATGCCGCTGTGATGGTGACTATTTGTTAAGCCGGCCGAATGCATAGTGTTTAAGCACGATGGACACGACAGCAGTAGATTTAAGACGTGGCCAGGTGTGGTAGAAATGAAGGCACAGTGATTACGACAATTCGACGGAAGATCGCCGTTGTTCTAGGCGGTAGAAGTACAGCCCAGCAAGGCCGCCCGTAAGTGAAGAAAGAAGGATGAGGTGCTGAAGCACAGTGAGTTTGATTTTGTCCCTCGTAGTGGGACGTCCAGTCGTTCCCATCTCTACTTCCTGGGGCACGGAGAATGGATAGGTTCGTTTGATTGTTCCTTCGAAATGAATGAACACTCCCTCAACCCTGCCATACGGAGTCGTTGCCTTGAATTCAATGGGAGCATCCATCGGTAATCCGTTTTCCCTGAGAAAGTCCGCCATATAATCGTGGATTGGAGTTTGGGGCAGATTCAGAAATGACACCGCGAAGTCAACAGCAGCATTGATGCTCGGTTCTGTTCGTGATGATCCAAATCCTTTGCTGGTTGTGATAAACAACAGCCCGCCGGCGACGATCGCGTAGCCGACGGCAAATGCACGAATTGAGCCCCGAGAGAAAATGGCCGCGATGACCGCCGTGAATAGCGTTGCTAGCGCCACCAAGCCGAGCACTGATGCCCACACCAGAGATGGTGATTTCACGGACGCAAGTGCGATTGCCAACCACGCCACGAAAATTAACAGCCACTTCAGGGAGAACGTCATCAACCCCTCCTTCCGTTCGGTTTTCTCAGATTCTCCCTGATTAAAACAGTCCTGGCAAATCAAAAAAATACCCCGCTCAGCGACTGCTGGCGGGGCTCTAGAGGGCCTGGTCGTCGCAGGCTGGAAAGAGTCCTGCGTGACGTCAGGGGGCGTTAGATGGGCTCGTAGGCGGCTTAATAGCCGCGTCCACTCGGTTCCCGGATTGCCTGTGCCACCAACTCCTCTTCGGTGGGCAAGGCCACTCGGACTGGCAAAGCGTCGTGTAGTTCCATAACGCCGGCGCCATTATCGCCGAGTTCGAACGTTCCCGCTGCCGGAACACGGGCCACACACACTTCCAAGAGAATTGCCCACGGCATCCCGTTTGGTTGCCGGGCGCGGCGATACGACTTCCGATTGAACTCTTGGACTGTGCGAAGTCCGTGGCCGTAGCTGACATAGCCATCTTCGTGGACGTCCTGTTCGCTCCCATCGCCGGCAAAGGCATCCGGAATATCCAAAAAACTCTCCGGGGCTTCTTCCGACCCCCAGCGGCCCTTGAGCACGAAATAGTGCTTATTCCGCTTCGGCGGCTGGAACGCGATCTGCTTGGCCTGGTTGGGATGATCGCCGTTTGTGTGAAGAGCGGTGGCCGCTGCTTCCGTGGGCGCCGGCCCGAGGTACTTGCCGCTGGGTGAATAGGCGGCAAAATAGTGCTCTGGCGTGCCCTGGAGGGGCTGTCGGGAACGATGGTAAGTGGTTGCCATGACTGTTTCTCCTTTCGAGAAAGTCTGTGCAGCCAGCGGCGAAGTCGGGATTTCAGGGGAACTTCCACAAGAGTTGCGGAAGCCGTCGAGAAGGCCGAAATTTGGCCCAGACGCGCGACGGTAGAGTAACTACCATGCATGGAGCCTGACCTCGCACTTAGCTGCGTGGTTGGGTTAGAGGCGCCAGATGCTGGCACGCATCTGGCGTCTCGCTTTTACAATTCAGGCAAATTATCGCTTTTCTCCCGCAAAATCAAGTGGCCGGTCATTCTTCGTCTGGATTGACAATCGCAAAATCGGCCTTCTCCGTCCTTTCTCCGAACCGACCAACGAATTCCAGGTCAAAATCGTTCGCTGTGCTTTTCCGGGCGTATCGCTCCAATGCCGCCCACGACGTGAAAACCCTGTCCCCCAAGCGGTAGTGGTCTAGCCCATCGGCGAACCAATCCCGGACCGTCTTCGGGTGAACATTGAAGTGCCTCGCCACGTCCTTCACTGAAAGAGGGTTCTCGCGGGGGGAGATTTGCCGGCTCATTCGACCGACTCCACTTTTTTCCAGCTTAATGGGTAGACCCGAAACGGCTGCGCGGTAAGTTATCACATCGTCACGGGTTGTCAACAATTAAAAGTGGGGAAAAACGGAATGAGCGATTCAGTACGCGTAAGCGACTGCAAAAGCGAGCGCAAAAGCACCACTGTAAGCAATCGCCGGTTGATCAACATAAAGGAGCTGGCTGAGATGATTGGGGTTTCCACGAAGACGGTTTACCGCTGGAGGGACCAGGGGCGTATCCCCCCTGGAAAACAACTGTCTGATCAGACTATTCGCTGGGATATTCGTACCATTGAGGCTTGGTTTGAACGGCTGCCACCGGCGGGGAACGTGAGGAGGCCTCGATAAATTACCTCTTTGTAATTCCAATTGGTATGTCAATTGTCCATGCATATGCACTCACAAATGCACAATCTCTTCCACATCCCTGAAGACGACGGCTGGATTGCTCTCCCGGCTGATCAGATGCCGTACGCCTTAGCAGTTCCGGAGCATCGGCGGGGGAACATATTCGTGGCCGGAAAGGTCGATCTGGAGGCCCGGGTGGTCCATTTGGTCCGCGGGAATGGCCAACAGGTCACTGCTGATTTGGGTCTCTTCCACCCCTCTGGTACCAGTCTGAAACCAGACTTCGACAAGTTCCGTCTAGATGATGGTGGATACGCCGTCTGTTTCGGTGAATACGAAGCCGCGGCGGACGTGGTTCTCTGGGAATTGGATCCAGAATACAGGAAGGAAAGAAAGCAAAGAGAACGAGAGGTCCAACCGGGCATTGGCGGTTCCATCCGGCGGCTGCGTTTACAGCGACGACTCACGCAAGATGATTTTCCCGGTGTGTCACGCAAAACGATTCAACGCATTGAGAATGGGGAAATTGAGAAGCCACAGAAACGGACGTTGGAAATTGTCGCGGAGCGGTTGGGCGTGGCCGCGGGGGATTTGGAGACTTATTGAGTCCGTACTCACGGTCGTGGCAAATCTGGCCGTGGGGTTAAACGAGGCTAAGTGATGTGCAATCCAAACGGCGAGCCCGTACAGCCCGCCACTCGTCCCGAATGGTTTCTATCATATGCGCAGCGAACCACTCTGCTGTGGGCGGGTGTGACCGGCAACGTCTTGTGGCATATGGCGATATTGCTGTCTGAAGGCTGGAGGACAGGAGCGTGGGAAGTATGTAGCTTGATCTTGACGGTATTTTTCTTAGTTTGGCTGGCGCTCAGCCACAGCATCTCCATTGATCCCACGGTTGAACCAAGCCGCGGCGGCGGGATGGTTGTAGCTCAGCTTGCAGACACGCTAGCTAGCATTATGGTCGCGACCACGGTAATCGCACTGCCAAGGTCCGGCAGTGACTCCATGTATGTGGATGCGGTAATTTGGGCCGTCATCTTATTCGTCTCGCTCGGCGTTTATCACGGGTCACTACATCGAAATGCGGACGCAGAAAGCAAAAAGCAACATCTTGCCGTGATCATCTCGAATGTTGCCGCAATTGCTGTTGTGTTGATTGGCTACGAGTGGTTTCCGTCACCGGATAATGGATGGCCGCTCGTTTTTGGAACAGGCGTCGCTTTCTTGTATTGGACCGTTTACCGGTACTCATACTCTATTGAGGCGTGACAAATTGTTATGCCAGTTTTCTTCAAATCCATTTTGAGGCTGTTTTTTCGAGTTGCATCAAATAGTGGTTTATGATCTCGGTCTCTACTTTTTGGCGAGACATATAATCTTCGAATTTTGCATACGTTTGGGAGGGTGTTGCGTTCGTTTGCAGATACCTTGCAACTAGCGACACCTGAAAAAGCGGTCGATACATCTTCCATATTTGTTTATATCTATTTGTCGTTTTTAAGATCCGATTCCTTTCCCCGTGATCGAGGCAGTGCGATTGAGTGAATTGTTGGTCCGCATCAAAGACAGCTTCAACAATGTGAAGAGACTTGTAGAATGCGACAACAACAACCCACCGTAACTGAATGGGATCCGACGACGAAAGAAGATAATCAATTGTTTTTTGATTATCCGCCGCAGCCTGTAAATGGGCAGCTTTGGTAGGCATCTACATCGAAAATCTTGTTTCGGATGCAGTAAAAGCAGAATAAGCATCCGGAGTTACGTATGGCACGGCGAGAACTTCCAAATTGATGAGTTCTAGGTTCTTATTGTTCGCAATTGAAATATCGAGATCCGTCAGTGCATCTGTCAGGTCAGAATCGAATTCGACGTTTTTTTGCACGACAAAGAACAAAAGGTCACGGTCACGGCTCGCTAGCATCGCTGTGTGTATTTTGTCCTTGTGATCACGACTCCAGTTGATCAAGATTTGAACCAGCTCGCGAAATTGACCTTCAAACTGCTCCATGCGGTTGTACATCTTGAGCGCGCGTGCTGCCTCGCCAACAGCGATAAAAAACTTATCGCCATCTTTCATGTCCACGCGTGCAAATTCGCTTGAGGATTCATCGAGAACAGTGAGCAATCCCCTCTGAACTGCCATTTCACGGACCTTCATTCTGAGCGGCGGGCGTTTGTCGCATACCGCACTACTGGCGATTCATCCGTGTCAAAAACCAACAATCTCCAACAAACTATATCATTTACGCATAATCACGCATACTCGTATGCAAAATTATGCCAAACAGTGTAATCGGCTGCAATAGTTCACAAAAGCCAGGAAACGGACCGCATTCGACGTAAGTCCCAAATAATGAAAGGCTTAGGGTTTCTGGTGGCGTGCGGATTTGAATTGTTCTCTTGGTGAGAAAATTGGCTTCCCGTACGCCAATATGCAGTATTTCATGCAGATTTCCGGGGTACTGCTCAGAAAACCCATCAAGACGAATTGGGGATAATTCGAATTATTCGATCGCCGTAAGGTATTTCCATGCAAGCACTTGCTTTATTCTGGAAGAGATAGTTCGAGATAATTCGACGCCGCTTTTGAATTATTTCTTGGACATAAAGCGTTACTGCTGAAAGACTTGTGAAACGAAAAATAGATACTTCCGTCGAAAATACGGGGGTCTCTCCCAAATGGATCACCCGAGCGGGGTAGGTCCTGTTCTTCTGTGGAAGTATCTATTTTTTTATTCATAAAGTATTTCACAGAATGGACTTGCGACGAATAAATAATTCGACAACGTCCACTGAATTATCTTTCAGTGTGAATCGTCATGAGTGACTTAAACCGTTATCTGGAAACACCTTACGTCACGCAGATAGTTCGACGGCATTCCTCGAATTATTTCGAATTATTCGAGTTATTTACCGTGGTGAGCTGATCGAGGACGACTTGTGGAACGTGGCCTACCGCCCAATACTTTTGCGTTGGCTTTGTCTTGCCCGGCACATATGCCTTCACGATCTCTTCCCTTTCCTCCAACGTGTCAAGCACTTCTTTACGCTCGCGAGGATTCAGGTAGCAGTGCGGCTTCCGTTTGATCAGCCATGAATGATCGGCCCCCGCCCCTTGCTTCTTGCGAATCAATTTACGGGTCAACTTCACGTTTTCCTCGAATTGGTTTTCACCAAGGTTTTCTTCTAGCTTGAAGATGAGGTATCTGGCCGCATGTTCCGCAATGCCCATTGCCCAGTTGACCGCCTCCACGTCAACGACTGGCGCCCGGAATTGATCCGGATCCACACGAGCACAAACGTGAACGACGGCGAGTCGCATGGCGTTTTGAACAATTCTAGAAAGCAACTCACAGATCACCTCCTGCCGTTGGTGCCCACGCTCCTGATCAATACGGTCGGTGTGTTCCTCCCACAAGTCGTACGCTTCGTCAGTCGTATTGATAATTTCCGGAGTAGCGTACGGGCCAGACTGTCCCGGAACTGGACAAACATGGGCGCTATGCTTGTACTGGTGCCAGAATGCAATACGGTTCTTGATGACCTCCGGGACCTCGGGGCGGCTCCGGCGTCTGCCTCGTTTCCTCTCTGGCATCTCCTCACCTTCGAATACCAACAATCGATTACAAAAGCCCCCGGTAATTGAATCGTGATTCAGCGACTTGAAAAACGCGTCAGCCGTGCTCACTCCGTAAAGAATAAGATTGGGTTTCGTAATATCTACGGTCTTGCTTTTATCCACATACTTGCAATCAATGTGCGTCCAACCCCTGGAGTACATCTTTTTGAGCAAGGAAGTCATCCGCCTCCATTCGATGTTGCCGGAATGACACCGCTTCAAAAAATCTCCGAACTCATCGATAGGCAAGATCATAGAAGCAGGCAAGCTTGCGTCTTGCAGATCTTGTAAGGCTCTTGTCAAAGCATAATGGCTCGTCAAGTCGCCGGCTCCAAGTAAACCCTGGCATTCGACATTGAACCCTCGCGATTCCATCAGAATTTCAGAAATAGCCTCGTGGGGACGATCTTTCCCCGAGCCACTTTTCGTCAACCCGACCAGATACAACATCGTCGAATTGAGGTTCTCTTCGTAGATCTTACTGCCGACACATGCGGCCTGAAGCGCGACACCAGAGAGCATGGCAAACAACGGCTGCTCGTATCGCGAAGTCGCAAGTACATATTCTTTCACGCACTGAATGAACCCAGGTGCTTCGTCCACAAAATTATCAGGAAGTCGTCCAGGATCATTCGTGGGCAATTCCTCCTCCGTTTCCACGACCTCCACGTTCGGCGGCAACTGGATCACTGGCACGGGTGATTCCCAATGAATCCCCGCACTGGAGCAGATACTGGCAATCCAGCCTTCCAAACCACTCTTGTTCGGTCCACATGCGTGCCTGGCGATGCGGTCGATCTCCTTGGCCGGCGTCGGCTTCTCTTCGAAACATTGTGTCCCGTTCACGGCAAGGATCGTTTCCATGATTTCCATTTCATTCGCGCCAACACCTCGCAACAGGCTGGCCAGTGAGTACCAAGTTGGATTGCGTGCTTGAATCACGTCTTTTACTGGGATTTGGCTTCCCAACGACGGACACCCGGCGCGGTCAAGATCCTCGTGAATCCTATGCTCAAACTCTGGCCACCGCTGATGGTGTAACCGCGTGGTGAACATCGCCTGAGCCAGCGTCATCAAGGCCGGTCGATGCAAACGTTCTTGGATGGTGCTTTGATTGCCACATTGAAAGATTCCTTGGGTCTCCCAATGCAGCCACAGCGTCGTTACGACTTGACTGGCGAGCCGGTAGGTCTGTTCGACATCAAGGTCGGCCGGAAGGTAAACGCCGTTTCCTGGGCCATCCTCGGGGCTCTGTGAAGCGTTCTGCCGGGCGGGTTGATTAGTTGCCTCTAGCGACTCAAAAAGCCACTGCGGCGGGTCCGGCAGCTTCTCCGGTGTACAATCCAGTTCATTGCTTGCCCAAGCATATTCCGTCCCATCTTCGTAAATCGACGGAGGAAGAATTACATATCCGCCGTCGGTGCGAATGTCGATTCCCTTCGCCGGCTTCAAATTGATGTGCCATTTCACATTGTCGGGGCGGCGGAAAAAGTAGTGATAGCCACCACTCCGAGTCCTGGATTTCGGAGCGCCGGCCAGTGCCAATCGTTGTTCCGGTTCTGGCGGCCAAGCAGGGAGATTCTTCCTCTCCGTGTCGTCGTCCATGACCACGACGCCTGCCATGCTGGCGCCGATCATCGCATTCGGCCACCGCTCCCACCACGCAATAATTTGATCTTCATCGGTGGATGCGCTTTTCCACCCGTGTCGCAGGTCGCTCTCGTTCCAGTACGGTTTCTTGTCCGCCGGTTTGCAGGGAAACACCGGATAGCCCAGTTCCGCGTACTTCAGCGCAGCATCCAATGTGATTACATCGGGCGACGGTGTTTGGCCACGGAGAGAAGCGACAGGGTGACTGTCGTGATGGCCATTAGAAAGATTCGTTGCTTGGGCTTGGTTTAGCCCTTGATTTAGTTCGTTTTCTGGTATAATTGACATAGTTCAGTGAGGGTCCTTGCATCATCCTTTTCGCTGGACGCACCATCCAATCGACCACGTAGCCCGCACAGCCACGTGGTCTTTTTTATTGCGCCATCCAGCGCTGTACCGAGTAAAGGCAGTTTGTTTTTCGCAAGGGGCATTTTGCTTTTCTCCAAATATTAATTCCGCACATGTGCGGAGTTTCTTTCGTGGCTCACTTCTCTTCACAAGGCGGCATTCCCGCGTCCAGCCAATCCTGGATCTTGTGGCGCTGCCAGTACAATACTTTCCGTACTCGCATGGGCCTTGGAATCAAGCCCTCTTCGATCCATTGATAAAGTGCCGTCCGGGAGATCCCGAGATACTTGGCGACTTCCGTGACACGCATGAGCACTGGCTTAGTAACTTCGACGATTGACATTAAACCCTCATTGGTTTGAGTACTGGGGCGGACGTTTCACCTATGTAATTCATTATAGCGGAGTGAACATCTGTATAAGAAACAGGGCTGGGTGGAATTAACACAACTCACACAATTCGGCGATGATTTCATCAGTGCGGTTATCTCGATAGCCTTGAGGCCGTTTGGCCTCATCCCTATTGGCCCCCTCTTCCTGCTTCTTGGGCCTGCCACTCTTCCGGCAACTGTTCATAAACATCAGCGGCCTTCATACGGTTGTGAGCTGTTCGCCTATCAACCCCAAGTTCACCCGCAACTTGTGAAACTGTTTCACAAGTTCGATCATTCCTCTTCCCCTTGCCACGCTCCACACCCCTTACTTCCAGAAGCTTCTTGAAGGCCAGGCCCCATTCGTGAGGGGGCATGTGACCTCCGAGTTGCCGAAGTGAGTGAGGCCGTCTGATTTTTTCTGCATCCGGAACTGGTCGTACAGAATCGGCTCGAAGTCTGGGTCATCGTAGTTGGCGAGCAGACGGGCGGATTTTGCGCGAAACGGGTTCTTTGCCAGATTGCGCAAGAAATGGTCGACCTCGGGTCTCAAGCATCCAAGTGTGTCTGCAATTTCCTGTTGCGTATAACACGCCATCCACATGTCGAAGATTTTGCGATTGCGTTCTTCCTTGGCGTCCTTGTCGATCCGGCTGAGCCAGTCACAAGCCTTCGCCCAAGACTTTGCGGGCATATTCAATCGCTCTTATGCCGATGCCAAATAAGACTGCGGCTTCTTCTGCGGAGTAGGTCCGCAATTTTGCGGACCTACTATTTCCAGCCTCACCATTCGCAAGGTTGGCCACCCTCGCGGCGGCCATGGCCAATTGACTGGGCCGGAGGTTTTTACGGCCCACGTGAGTGTTCACCACGTATTGCCATGGGTCGGCGCCTCCTTCCGCCTCGCGAGTTGGTGCATCTTGTCGAAGATCAACATGCTTCACTCCTTTCAATAAAAAGACCGCCCAGTCCCGAAGAAACAGGCGGCCATGAGATTACAGGTCAAACGGTCTCAGCTTCTTTGCTTTTGGTCGCGTTGCGTTGCATTAGCTCTTGGAGCAACACGTCATGTAACACGCTAATGTGTTCTAGTAGTCTGGTTGCCTGAATAAGACAGCCTCTAGCGAAAAATGCGGTCCAGTTTGCTTCATTGTCGTGGAGTCCTTTTGCCCACGTAACGGCGAGGCTCGTCGCCTGCGGGGTTTCACTTTCGTCGTCCCCATCAACGTAAACAAGGTCGTTCTCGTAGGCGGCACGCACAACATCGGACATCTTGGCGTGTGCTTCCTTGATCTTTAATCCAACAGACTGGCGACAGTTCTCAACTTCTTTTGACATATCATCTACTCCATTCAAAAAAAGAAACGAAATAACAAAGCCTCTCCTCTGCCCGAACGGCCTCCCGCGCCGAGTGGCTCAATTCGCCTGTTAGGGCATTCCATTCAGATACGCATGTACACCTATAGGGGTAAAAAATTTTCAGGCCCCGGCATTCCGCCCCGCACCCTGGTGAACACCATGCTTGTCTTGGAATTCTCGGACGGCCTGTGCATCGTACTTGGTGGGCATAATCTCTGTTGCTTCCTCGTTGCCGCGCTGGCCAAAGCGGTTCAGCGCCTCTAGCGACGTGTACTTTTTCTTTCCCAGCTGAATCGTCTCCAATCCCTGTTTTACCCATTGATACGCCGTCCACGGGGTGACTCCGCAGTGTTTCGCGGCAGCGGACATCGTAATCGGCTTTTCCACGGTCAAATCAATCATGCTCATGCTCCGAAAAAAAAATGGCTTCAACTTGATAGGTCAGTTCTGGTCGTCATCTGAATGCTGCTCACCGGGCGGGCCCGCAGGCGGATTCTCGTTCGAACTGTCCTTGCCGTGTTTCCGATTAAATTCCTCGATGGCCGCTTCAGCGTCTTCAACCTCCTTCCACTTCTCAGCCGTAATTTTCATCTCCACTTCCTTGAAGATCCCGGTAGCGCCCTCTCCGCGTTGCTGTCTCGGACCGTATTCCGCCGTCACTATTGGGCCATATTGGGGGTCATCTTCCAGGTCTCCTGGGTCGCCGTGAACGCTTTCCCGGATTGACTCGGGGCTGACGGTCGTGATCACGCGATATTTCTTTCCGCGGCGCCCGCTAGACTCTGAGATCAACTCGATCAGCCCTAGGCTAGCCGCGGCAGCCAGCATTCGAGGAACATTGCTCCTGTCTCCCGTGTAGCCATCGTGCGACGTGAGCCATTCGTATACTTCACGGGTTCCGATAACGTCTCCAGGCTTAGCGTGGATCAAGAACCGTGACATCGGCTCGGGTATGTCATACAGCTTCAGGATGTCTCGTTCGTCCGGCGCATCGTATCGCGAAAGATGTACGAAGACTTTGGGGTGGAGCATGGGCGGCGATTCGTCTGGGCAGATTCCCGTCCAGAAGTCGTTCAGCTTTTGCATGGCTTCCTCATATTTCTCCATGGCCTCGTCCGCGATTTTTTCACAGAGGGCCTTTTCCATGCGGTAGTACGCCTCAAGAGCTTCCGCCTTCCGCCTGGCATCCGGCCAAATTTTTGCCATGTCGGCCTCGTTTTCGGGCATCATACCCTTTTTTGTGAGTTCGTCAATCAGTTAATAACACAAAAACTTCTAAAATTCCTGCGGAAGCATACCATAATTTGGCAATTCACTCGACCCCCGATCGATTCAAATTGACGCAAGTTCCTTTTTATAAAATGGATAAAGCACTAGCGTGTCGAGGAAAAGCCTCGGGCGGAGATCTTTGCCACTCCGTGAAAATTATTCACAAGCACACACACAATGTCCGTTTTCGTGTCCGTATGAGCCGATTGGTCCGTAAAATAATCGCCTATGGGAGCAAGATTCACAGAATCACACAACGCCGAATCGCAGCGTTGTCCCTTTAAATGCAGGCTTTTAGGGATTTGCCGCAAATGGCACCCATCTTTTTTGTGAGCTAGTTATGCTTCACGACGCTGAGGACGAGTACGCGTAATGGGGGCTGATTAGACCGACTCATCACGGCCTCCTTCGATTCGACACACGCTTCCCAAATCGAGCGACCGCATTACCGCGTCGATCACTTGATGCACGGCAAGGCAATCCGAACCACTGACCGGCGGCGGCTGGCCCTCTCGAATCGCGTCGATAAACGCCTGATATTCCAGGATCTGATGGCCCAACCCTTCTCGGCTAATGAGTGCCCGGGGATGATCACCGGCGTAGAGCAGATGCGTATTGTGATGATCGTCGGCATAGGCCGCGCCCCGGGAGCCAATCAGCGACCACGAATCGTAACTCTGGCCTTCGGGCAAACTCGTGGAGAAATCCAACAGCGCCATGCCTCCCGCTGGAAAACCGAAATGCAGTTGCACGTAATCCCAGTCGGCTGTGCTACCAGCAGATTGCTTGCCCACGGCTTGGATTTCACGGGGCAGTGCACCGAACAGCCAGATCGCCAAGTCCACGGCGTTGTAGAGCGTTTTCACCAGCGGCTGGTCAGATCGACTTTCCCAATGGTGAAACCGCAGGAGACCGGGTTCACCCAGCTTTCCGTTGGCTAACCGTTGCATGACCGTTTGGATGCTGGGTACGAACCGTGACGTCCCGCAGATGCCCAAGTGAACACCGGACTGGTTGCAGGTTGCGATCAGTGATTTCACGTCGCTCATAGTCGCAGCCACCGGCGATGAGGCCAGTATATGTTTGCCGCTCTCGGCGGCCCGCTTCGCCACTTCCGGGCCGTGCACCAGCGGGTTGTGGATCACGACGGCGTCGAAATCCTCGCCATGCTGATCCAAAGCGGTTTCACACGACGATACCGCATCTCCCGCTCTCAGCGCCTCCGCCGCACTTTGCGCGCGGCGCGGATCGGCATCCACAGCCACGCGGAAAGTTCCATGGCGTAGTCGCGCTGCTATGTCTCTCCAGACATTGATGTCTTCCGGACAACCGATCAGGGCCAGACTTACAGGCGCGTCACTCATGCGGACGGCCTTTCTGAATCAAGGGTATGCAGCGTGAGGTTCGACAAGGGTTTTTCCTGTCCGCGCAAAACGCGGCTGGCCAGGTAGCCGACGCCGACGCACGTCAACACACCGACCAGCGCCGTGAGCAGATCGGGAAAGGGACGCGGCTCGATGTAGCGGGCAGCGATCAGCATAGCGACGGAAGCGGCCACCCCCATTGCCGTGCCGACCGCATGGGCACGGGTCGTCCAGACGCCGAGTAAAAACACGCCGGCCAAACTGCTGCCCAGCAGCCCCGTGAGCATCAAGCTGTAGTCCCACAGCGAAGGCTGATTGCAATGGTACATCCACAGCGCGGACAATGTGCCGCATAGTCCGACGGAAAACGTCACGAGCCGAGCCACGAGGAGCCGAGCCTTGTCGTCGGCGCGGGGGCAGATTTTACCGTACACATCGTGAACCAACGTCGTGGCGATGCTGTGCATGCCGCTATCGACGCTGGACATGGTGGCGGCAAACAGGCCGGCGATCACCAATCCCGCCAGGCCCGCCGGCAACTGCGTGGCGAAAAACCAGGGCACGATGATGTCGTTCCGTTCCGAAGGCGGGAGCATCTCGGGCCGCGATTGATAGAACACGAACAGCGCCGTCCCCAGACCGAAAAACAGCAGCGAAGCGGGCACGACCATCACCGCGTGGGCCCAAACGGATTTAGCGGCTGCTTTTTCCGTGGGCGTGGTCAAGAATCTTTGGGCTAGGGCCTGGTCGCTGGTGAAGGGGACCAACTGCACAAAGAAACCACCCACGAGGAGCACCCAAGAAGCGTTCGCGTCGAATCCAGGCTCCAGATGGAAGATGTGAAGTTTGTCCGCGCGGTACGCCGTGCTCAGCATCCCGCCGAGGTCGAAACTTTCGCTGACCACGATTTGTAAGATGCAGAGCAAACCGCCGCCGAGCAGCACGACCGATTGTAGGACATCCGTCCAAATCACCGCTTCAATCCCGCCGAGCACCGTGTACAGGATGCAGAGCACTCCCATCACGCCGATGCAGAGCCGCACGTCGAACCCGGTTACCGTGGAGAGCGCCATGGCGGGCAGCAGCAGCAAAACCCCCATCCTGGCCAACTGATAGCTGACAAATGCCAGGCTGCCGTACACGCGCAAGCCGGGACCGAACCGCAATTCCAGGTACTCGTAGATCGTGGTGACCTGGAGCCGCCGAAAGAAGGGCAAGAGACCAAACACCGTGACCGGCGCTACGAGGATGATCCCCACGTTGATGAGGATCGTGCTCCAATCCTCGGCGAACGCTTTGGCGGGAATCGCCATGAAAGTCAAAGCGCTGAGCAGCGTGCTGAAGATACTCAGCGTGGCCGCCCACCAGGGGATCCGCCGCCCGGCGAGAAAAAAGTCCTGCGTCGATTTTTCACGGCGTGCGAAGTGAAATCCGATCCACACCAGAACTAGGAGATAGCCCACCAGCGCCAGATAATCGAGCAGGTGAAACGAGGAATCAGCAGAATGCATCAAGGCTTCGCGTTTCGAAAAAGCAAGCGGCGTGGCGGAGTTGCTGGGATACGCAGGAGCGACGCCCATTCAATCCAAAATCTTCAACTCGATATTCCTGAAATGCACGATCATTCCCGGGTCGTGCAGTTGCAGTTGGATCATCCCCTGTTTCAGCCGTTTTTCCTCGGGAAGATCTTCGACGAATTCGGAGGCCGGTTTGCCGTTGAGAAAATAGCGAAAGTGGTTGCCACGGCCGATCACATGGACATGATTCCAATCGTGTTGCCGAATGTCGTTGGCCGTGACGGCGCCTTTGATGTTGGTCACTGTGGGCCGGTCGTTTTCGTCAATGACGAGTCGAGTACCGCGAAGACAGGCGTGCTCGATCCGCCCTGGCGTGTGGAAGTCCCAAGCCCCGAGGACTTGCGGGCCAATTCCCACATGGCCGAAGTCGGCATGGTAGCTCTTGAAAGCCCGTTTTCCCGTTTCGTCGATTTGGGCCCGAATGCTGATGCCGCTGTTCCCTTCGCCGGGAAAGCGATACTCGAGCTTCAATTCGAAGTCGGCGATGTGCCGGTTTTCGAAAACCAAATAGCTGCGTTCCTGGCCTCCCTTGCCCACGATTGTGCCGTCTTGCACGCTCCAATCGGGCGCGGCTTTCGCCGGAGCGGCGGACCAGCCTTTTAGCGTTTGGCCATCGAAGATGGAAACGAAATCGGCCTCACATAAAGCGATCGCCGTGGTATGGATCGCAATCGCAAAGATGGCGAGGCGGGTCATCATGAATCACCGCTCTGGTGTCCGTGCTTGCCACTTGAGGGGATCAAAAGGAGCCGTGAAATCTCGGCCAACCTATTCCGCCAACCGTGATCCAAACGACCACCGCGTGAGCGTGTCACGGTCCTTGATCAGGATTCCGCCGGTTAGCAACACGGGCGGCGCCCAAGTCGGGCTTTCCGACACGCGGTAAGAGGCGACCGGTTCGAACTGTTCAGCATTCGCGGCGACGACCTTTAGCTCACCATTATCGAGGAGTGCGATCACATGCTCCGGAATCGACAGAAAGGCGATATTGTCACCGGTTCTGCCAGGCCCTTGCCAGAGCACGTCGCCGGTTTCGATATCGAGGCAAAAGATGCGGCCCCGACCGTAATGCGAGAAGCCAAACAACAGGCCGCCGTTGACCACCGCCGAACTCATGTCGAGGGCCACTTCGTCCTGCTGCCAGCGCTCGATCACCGTCCACTGGCTCCCTTCCTGGCGCGGCTCCAGTGCGCGGATACCGCGATTCTCTCCACCGAGCAGAATGAGCCCCTCGTGAAAGATCGGCGTGGGCATGTTTTGATCGGTGCCCACGCGTGGGGCCGGATATTCCCACAGGAGTTGGCCCGACTTGCTCTCGATGCCGGCCAGCACTCTCTGATTCCATTCGATGATCTGGCGAGTTCCCTGGATCTCGACCAAGATCGGGGAAGAGTAGGAAGGACCGTCGCTGCCGTGGCTCCAAACTTCCTCTCCAGAGGCGGCATCAAGGGCGATCAATGTCCCCTGGCCATCGGTGCCAAAGTGGACCACCACCCGGTTTTCGTCAACGAGAGGAGACGTCGAGACGCCCCAGTAGGGATGGCTGCTCTTGAAACGGTCGCCAAAGTCGCGCTGCCAGAGCAATTTACCGGAGGCTGCGTCCCAGGAGGTGAGGACGCCCGCGATGCTCAACGTGAAGAGCCTACCATCGGCCAGCGCGGGAGACGACTTGGGCCCCTTGCCGTGAAACTCACCGCCCCGGCCAATCGTGAAGGGAGCGGCATAGCTTTTCCGCCATTTGACGTCGCCCGATTCCAATTCGAGGCACCAGACAACTTCGTCTTCGCCCTGCCGTGCATGCTGGTACACGTAGCCATTGAACACCAGGGGAGAACCGTAGCCCGTGCCGACTTCAACTTGCCAAACCTGCTCCAGGCTTGCGGGCCAGCGGATTGGCGGCTGAAAACCACTGACCCATCCGTCTCGTGCCGGGCCGCGCCAGCCGGGCCACTCCATTTCCGCGGCAGACAACCGTTGCGTGTCACGGACCACGGAAAGAGAGATCAATACGAACGCGGTGACGCACATGAATCGCGGCATGGATTGGCCCTCCATTTTTCAGGAGATCATACCGTTTTTGGGACCAATCACCCGCGAAAAGCGCCACGACACGATACGAGGCGAGCAACTTGTGGAGCGTGATGTAGCACCGGGCAGCTAACCTGCGTGCCACTGCACGGCGCGATGCCGCCGCACCGGAGAAGGTGTCTTCGCGATCGGACGAGAATTTCGTGAAGGTTTGTAGCCATTTTCGTACGCGAACCACTCCGCGTAGCGTTCGCGGGCGGCATAGCTCGAATTCCGGTCATCGAGCAGGTGCCCCAGTTCGTGAATCAGCACGTTGTTCAGATAGAAATCACGAATGGTCTCCCAAGACCATTGTAGCTTCCATAACCGCTGATGGACATGTTCCCACTTCACGCCATACATATGGGCTTCATTGATTTGGCTGGGGAGCGGCGGCCGGTCGTAATATTCGGCCAGTTCCTCTTCGAGAGGATAGAGATAAATGGCGGCCCCCCACTGCATTCCGTAACAGGGAAAGCGGCGCTTCTTGCGGGTCATGCCGCTCAACTGCACGACTTGCAGCGGCGCCGTCAAATTTTGGGGAAGTTGCCCCAATCGCTCGCGGACGTCTTGCGGCGTGACGATGTGGACAAAGCCCGGTCCGGGATCTTGCACGCAAACTTTATATTTGCCCGTGAAGCTGTCGACCGGTTCGTGCCAATCTTCTGGCGGAACAAAAGGCAGTTGCTTGGTTTGTTCTCCTCCACGCGCCCGCTTGCTCAGCGGACCAGCATGCCGGGCTTTTTTCACGAGCGCGGCCGTATTGCGCTGACGAATCCTTTGATTAGGGAGATTTCCTTTGCGAATCGAGCGACGAAAATTGGCCATGGTAACAACCGCGTGTTCGGTGCGGCATGGTCATGCCGCGATGTCTTAGAGATTTGCTCGCGGCGGTCGAGAACACCTCCAGCAAGCCAAGTCCCATACCTGTCGAATTCCAATCCCATCCTAGGCGGACGAATTTTTTCGAAGCAAGTGAACACCGTAAGACACTTTCTGGTAAAGGTTTACGGAACACAGCGAAGCTCGCATGACGACGCGCGAAGTTTTTTGTGCTTCCTATCTCGCGGCAGCCCATCGACTTACTGTCCCACTTGAAAAAAGTGGAGTTTCGTACACCTTGCCCGAATCAGAAAATCGACATTGGTGCAAAATGAGAAAACAAAGGCGGCCTGCGAGGTATGGGATAAATGAGTTCAGTTTGACGCAGTTGTGCCGAGATTCTTAAGAACTTTCAGGATAACCTCTTCGGAGGAATCTGCTCGAATCTGCTCTCATTCGATCCTGCCATCGTGTCGGAGATGGACGGCAGACGCCTACCAAATTTCCGATGTGGACACTTCGACAGCCTTGATCGATCCGAGCCACACCGCGTCCAACATGCGGGACACGAGGAAAGTTTGCTGCCCGCATCTTCTCACTCTGCCCAAGTCGATTGATTCAATGAGCTTACGCAGGAAATCCGCGATCCACGGCGGTGCTGTGTCGTGTCAAAACATGGGTTTTGCCGCGAGGCATGAACCGAAAGACCGGATTTCCCTCGAAAATCCGCTCAAAACGCAAGAGCCGAAAAACAAATTGCCGACATTGACCGTATGCGAGAATGTTGACTTAGATGATAAGAATACATAACATTTCGTAATCTCC
The DNA here is from genome assembly GCA_028289405.1 of Pirellulales bacterium. Classification (GTDB taxonomy): domain Bacteria; phylum Planctomycetota; class Planctomycetia; order Pirellulales; family JANQPP01; genus JANQPP01. The sequence continues at coordinate 34,088 of JANQPP010000006.1, read as the reverse complement.
CTCCGTCGGTGTGTCCCGCCAACCTCGCAGGCAAGTGAGCAAGCCGTGAATGAGACCGTGACCAAACCACCAGAGCGGGAAACATCCCCACCCGCGCGAGAAGTGGTTCCACCACTGGAACTGACCGAAGAGCTGCTCCAGGAGATGCAGGCGGAAAGCCAAAGGCTGGAGTCGGCCCACCCTCGGGAGATCATCGCTTGGGCAGCGGAGAAATACTTTCCGCGTTTGGCGATGGCGACCGCCTTCGGCCCCGAAGGCTGTGTGATCCTGCACTTTCTAGCCGAAGTTGAACCGAGGACTTACGTCTTCAATCTGGAAACCGGATACCAGTTTCAAGAGACGCTCGAATTGCGGGACCGCATCGCACAGCGTTATGGGGTGGAAGTGGAGTTAAAACGTCCCGCGCTGAGCGTGGAAGAATACGAGGCCCAGCATGGCGGTCCGCTCTACCGCACGAATCCGGACCAATGCTGTTTCGACCGCAAGATCGTCGTGCTGCGGGAATCGATTCAAGGCATGCATGCTTGGATGAGCGGGATTCGCCGTGACCAAAGCGCGGACCGGGCTGGTTCGCCCATCGTCAAATGGGACAAGAAATTCAACCTCGTGAAGATCAGCCCCTTGGCCAACTGGACCAAGAAAGACGTATGGAATTTCATTTCCAAGCATGACGTGCCGTACAATCCGCTACACGATCAAGGATTTCCCAGCATTGGCTGCTGGCCTTGCACGCGATCGGTGCTGTTCGGCGAAGAAGATGAGCGGGCGGGGCGCTGGAGCGGCTCGGCGAAGACCGAATGCGGTCTGCACACGTCCGATTAGCGCGAGGCGTAATTGGTCACCATAGGGGGGCAACATCCGTGAAACTCTCGGCCAAATCGGAGTATGCCTGCTTGGCGTTGCTCGAATTGAGCCTTTGCCATGGCAGCGGCGAACCCGTGCGAATCCGCCAGATCTCGGAGAGCCATGACATTCCCTTCCGCTTCCTCGTCCAAATCCTGTTGCAATTGAAGGCCGCCGGTTTGGTGAACAGCACGCGGGGCGCTAGTGGCGGATATCAGCTCGCGCGGCCTCCCGAGGAAATCACGTTGGCCGATGTGATCACCGTGTTTGAGGGGGAAGGCACGCTTTGCAGCAGTTTAGCAAGCCATGCTCCGCCCGCTGATGTGCTCCGCCATCAATGGCGAGAAATTGGCGATCTTCAGCGAACTCGGCTGGAAGAGGTCACTTTTTCCGAACTCGTGGAGCGGACGGAGGAACTCTCCGCCGCCATGTACCACATCTGAACCGGAGCGATGTGATTCGCGGTCGTTCGAGCTGTTCGCTCAAGTTCCCGAAGCATCCGCCGCTTCCGCGAGGGGCAATACGGGATCTCCATTTTCACGCATGTGCGCGAGGATACGGGCATGCAGCATCCGCGTAACCTTCTGCACCGAGGCATCTTCAGAGCCCAAGTGATTTGTCGTTTCCGCCGGATCGTCGGCCAAGTGAAATAGCTCATCTCGCTCAGGATTCAAAAAGTCTCGCACGAGCTTCCAATGAGGCGTGCGGTAGGCTCGCATGTGGGTCCGGGACTGGTGGTGCGTGCTGTACTCGGCATAGAAGTTGTTGTCCCAGGGAATCTCCTCACCTTTCAGCAGCGGTGAAAAGTCGCCTCCCCGTTGCATGGTGCTAGGCACCGGGGACGCACCGGCGATGGACAGCAACGTGGGATACCAGTCGAGATTGGAAATCGTTTCTTCGATCACGCTGCCGGGCTCGACTACTCCGGGCCAGCGCACGATCGTCGGCACGCGCAACGAATTGTCGTACATATTGGGCCGCTGCCCCCGCGGCACATTGGGTGTGGCGGGGGGCGGGTCGGTGAGGATCCAGTGCCCGTTGCCTTTGTGCCAAATCCCGTTGTGACCCATGTTGTAGCCATGGTCGCTGGTGAAGATCACGACCGTACGTTCCGCTTGCCCGGAATCCTCCAAGGCTTGCAACAGGCGTCCCACATTCCGGTCGACTCCGGCCACGCTACCAAGATACTCCCGCGTGACGCGCTTGACCTTCTCGATATCCAACAGGGGGTAATCCGGGTTGGGAATGGTCGGGTCCAAACCGGCAAAGGGCTGCCAATCCTCTTCAGGCAGCGGCAACCAAGGCGCGTGCGGAGCGCGGTAATGCAGGCACAACAAAAAAGGCTGGGCCGACGATTGTTCCTTTAAGAAATCCAAGGCCGCGTCGGTCAAGATATCGGTGGTAAAGCCTTCGAAGGGCGTTTTTTCACCGGCGGCTTCCAGAATAGGATCCTTGACCTTCGTGCCACCGGTGAGGAATCCCATGAAGTGGTCAAAGCCAGTCCGCGTCGGGTGGTGCGGCGGCGGCGTGCCCAGATGCCATTTGCCGATCAACGCCGTGGCATAGCCGTGTGCCTGAAGGATCTCTGGCCAAGTTACCCAAGAGGGATGCAGGCCCAAGTCATCTTCCCGACCGGGGCGAATCCAATCGGTGATGCCTAGTTCCGAGCCGTAACGAGATGCCATCAGGCCGGCCCGCGATGGGCTGCACACCGGCGTGGTCGTGAAGGCGTTGACCAAGTACGCTCCCTCTCGAACCAGTCGGTCCATATGGGGCGTGCTGGCATGAGGGTGCCCAGAGGCACCGAGTGCCCAGGGAGCTTGGTCGTCCGTGAAGATGAACACGATATTCGGCGGCGACGCATCATCTGCAAAACCAGAGCGCGCCGCGCACAAGCATAGGAGCAGCAATAGATATTTCGAAGCGTTCATTGGAAGCCTCTTGGGCAAAAGATTGGCATGGTCGGGCGCGGGGTCAATTCGCGGTTCAAATCATCCCAGAATGTTAAGAGAGCCAACAAGCAATGTGAACCTTTTTTGGTGAATCGGATCGATAAAGGTAATCCAAGTATGGTGGAACGGATTTGTCGGGAACCCAATATGGAGCATGGTCCGGGGATGCCACGGCGAGTCTCCCGTCTACAATGCTCTCGGAATTGACACCGTTAGGCGGTGCGATAGGATGAAATTCGAAGTTGATGAAGCGAAATGAGTTACTTCCGAGGCGGGCGGCAGAAGCTGTCTAGGCTCGGGCCAGAACATAGTTAGGAAGGGCAATGACGCAAATCGAACGTGCGCGTGCTGGCGAGATTACCCCGGCAATGGAATTCGTCGCCAAGCGGGAGCAATTGCCGCCCGAGACCATCCGCGACGAGGTGGCTAGAGGACGGATGGTGATTCCCGCCAACAAGCACCACTTGGCCGGCCGGTTGGAGCCGATGTGCATTGGTGTCGCTGCCCGCACGAAAATCAATGCCAACATCGGCAATTCCGCCGTCACGAGTAGCCCCGAAGAAGAGATCGAAAAGCTGCACACGGCCGTCCACTTCGGCTCGGATACGGTCATGGATCTCTCCACGGGCAAAGACATCGACGCGATTCGTCAGGCGATTGTCGATGCTTCTCCCGTGCCTATCGGCACCGTGCCGATTTATCAGATGTTGGAGGAGCTCGGGGGCAACATCGAGGACATGCGCCCGCAACATTTTCTCGACATGGTGGAGCATCAGGCCAAACAGGGCGTCGATTATATGACGGTCCACTGCGGTGTGCGGATGGACCATTTGCCGCTGACGATGAACCGCGTGACCGGGATCGTCAGCCGGGGTGGTTCGCTGATCGCCAAGTGGATGATGGCCCACCGGCAGGACAATCCACTCTACACGCATTTCGAGGACCTGTGCGACATCATGCACGCTTACGACGTCACCTGGAGCCTGGGGGACGGCCTGCGTCCCGGTTCCCTGGCCGACGCCAGCGATGATGCTCAGTTCGCGGAACTCGACGTATTGGGCGAATTGACGCAACGCGCTTGGAAGAAGAATACGCAGGTCATGGTCGAGGGCCCCGGACACGTGCCCATGGACCAGATCGACATGAACGTCAAGCGGCAAATCGAGGTATGTCACGAAGCGCCGTTCTACGTGTTGGGGCCGTTGGTCACCGACATTGCACCGGGCTACGACCACATCACCAGCGCGATTGGCGCGGCGCTGGCCGGTTGGAGCGGCGCTGCCATGCTCTGCTACGTCACGCCCAAGGAGCATCTCGGGCTGCCGGAAAAAGAGGACGTGCGAGCGGGCGTGATCGCTTACAAAATTGCCGCGCACGCCGCCGATGTGGCCCGCCATCGTCCTGGTGCCCGGGATCGGGACGACGCACTCAGCCGGGCTCGGTTCACGTTCGATTGGAATGAGCAATTCCGGCTGTCGCTCGATCCAGAGACGGCCCAACGCATGCACGATGAAACCCTGCCGCAAGAAACGTTCAAGAGCGCGCACTTTTGCAGCATGTGCGGGCCCAAGTACTGCTCGATGAAGATCACCGAAGAGATCCGCGAGCTGTACCAAAAGGAACCGCTCGATTTGGAGAAGAAGGTCTCCGAAGCTGCGTCGACGTAGGCAGTTCACGCCACTTGAACCGATAAGAATCGCGGGCATTGCTCCATGGCGAAGTGCCCCATGTCTATTTTCGCAGCGCGCGCCGAACATCAAGAATGCACACGGGCATGCAAGAACGGAAGACTTTGTTGGAGACGTCGCGGTTTCGCGTGACATACCGGGAATGGACTGGGCCAGAAGGCGAAGTTCATGGGCGGGAAACGATCCAGCATCCTGGTTCGGTCACGATTCTGCCCTGTCTGGACGATGGCCGCGTCTGCCTGATCCGCAACTACCGTGTCGCCGTGGACGAAACCTTGGTGGAATTGCCGGCGGGAACACTGGAACCGGGCGAAGAACCTCGCGTCACGGCCCTTCGGGAGTTGCAGGAGGAGACCGGCTTTCAAGCGGGGAATATGCAATTGCTCGCCCGATTGCGGTTGGCTCCGGGTGTGTTGAATGAGTTTTCTTGGGTCTTTCTGGCCACGGAGTTGCGAACTGGCGCCCCCGATTTGCAGGCGGGGGAATGTATTGAAAACTTGATCGTGACTTGGGACGAGGCGCTCAAATTGATTGACAGCGGCCAAGTCACCGACGCCAAGACGGTGGCGGCAATCCTGTTTTACGACCGCCGTCGGAACGCATCAGAAACCGTTAATACCGATCCATTCACACTTTAGCGGAAACGATGCGACAAGCCTCCAACACGACGCCTCCCGTTTTGCTTGCGTAACCCGCAAAAGGCATTTAGAGTGAAACTTGAGGCCAAGTTTCGCTAACGGACCGCGTTTCACTTCTCTTTTAGTGGTTCGATTCCACGCGTTTTGCAGCTCCGTCCCTTGAGACGTCGGCTGGGGTTTGGCTTTTCGTGCGTGCGGCGCGAACTGATGACGCCGGCACGACAAAGGACGTATTGAATCAGGGAAACGCCGCCTGAGGGAATCTCAAAACGCGTTTGCCGTACGGTCCAAGCGCTCCAACGACAGCAGGCGACTCTTACATGGGGAGCAGCGGAAAATGCCGCTTTCACCTTTTAAATGGATCGTGGTTTTAGCGGGCACCGTGTGGGCCGCGCCGGCTCTCGCCGTGGAATACCGCACCTTCGACGGCAGCCAGAACAACTTGACGCATACCGCGTACGGCCAGGCAGGGCAGCCTTTGCGGCGGATGGCTCCTGCCAATTACGCCGATGGCGCTGGCATGGTGGATGCCACGCGGGTGAATCCCCGCCGGATCAGCAACCGGCTATTTGACCAGCCCGACAGCCAGCCCGATCCGCGCGGCCTCAGCGATTGGGTGTGGGTGTGGGGCCAATTCATCGATCATGACATGGATCACACGTTGACGGATGGCCAAGCAGGCGGCTTGGAAATTGAAGTCCCCACCGATGATCCTGTCTTCGGCGACCTTAGACCCACCAACTATATCCAAGTCACTCGGTCCGCCTTTGCGGCGGGAACCGGAAATGGATCACCCCGGCAACAGGTGAACAACATTTCCTCCTGGATTGATGGTAGCAATGTGTACGGGGGCCGTGCGAGCGACGGTCCCGCCGGCATGGACCGGCCCTCCTGGCTCCGGGCCACGGATGGAACCGGCCAGCTCAAGGTTTCCAACGGTGGACCTTATGGAGACTTGCTCCCCAAATACGTGGATGGCCTGTCTCCCGTGATGGACAACACGCACCGCCCGAACATGACCGGTGAAACCCCTGGCGACAAGGCCTACGTGGCAGGCGATTTTCGGGCCAACGAGCACCCCGCATTGCTCATGACCCACACCCTCTTTGTACGGGAACACAATCGCCTGACCGACATCCTGGCAAGCACTCAGCCGCAACTCTCCAGTGACGAAATTTATCAGCGGGCCCGCAAGATCGTGGGCACGCAAATCCAGGCGATCACGTATAACGAATTCTTGCCTGCCTTGGGCGTTCAGCTTCCCGTGTACAGCGGCTATGACGCCACGGTCGATCCGGCCATCGCCAACGAATTCTCCACGGCAGGCTTCCGGTTGCATACGCAAATCAACGAAACGATTCAACGCCTAGACGCGGCGGGCAACCCGATTCCCGAGGGCCATTTGTCCCTCGCGGAAGCCTTTTTCACGCCGGACATGCTCCTTGAAGGGGGGCTCGAACCCCTGATTCGCGGCTTGGCCACGCAAACCCAACAGGCCACCGATGCCAAGATCGTGGGCGCCCTGCGGAATCAACTGTTTCAAACCTTCATCCCAGGGACAGGCTTGGTAGGAAACGCCACGGACCTCGCCGCGCTGAACATCATGCGTGGGCGGGACCACGGGTTAGCGACCTATAATGAAACGCGCCAGGCATACGGATTGTCGCCGGCCAGCGATTACGACGACATCACCTCGGACCCCGCCGTGAGTCAAGCACTGGAGGAGATCTACGGAGCGGGAAATGTTGACGACGTGGACCTCTATCCCGGCATGCTGGCGGAAGATCCGGTGGAGGACTCCAGCCTGGGAACCTTGGCCGGCGCGATCATTTCCGACCAATTCCTACGGCTGCGTGACGGCGACCGGTTCTGGTTCGAAAACAATTTGGACGGCGTGAACGAGGACCTGCTCACCTTGGCCGACTGGAGCGGTGAGGGAGACACGCCACAAACCGCTTTGGAATGGATCGGCGGGCTGCAACTATCCGACATAATCCTCATGAACACGGACGTGGCCTTCCTGCAGGACAACGTGTTCTTCTCCGTGCCCGAGCCGGGGGCCATTTGGCTGACATTGTTCGCGCTTTTGAGCCTCGGTCTTCCCGCCGCACGTGCGAAACTCTCGAACCCGTGACGCCAAATCGCGGGGAAAGGAATCGCTTTGTTTCGTCCCCATTGCCGTGGACAATTCCACGGCCTTGCAGTGCTTTTCCCTGGACGGGACACCGCACCCCTAATCCACCACGTCAAAATCCTCGCCGCTCCCCAAGACATTTGAGCCGAGTTATGCTGTTTGGCGTCGCTTGATCGGCTTCAATTTCAAGGCGAAGGGAGCGTGGCATGGCAGTGGATTCCAAAACCGCGGAGGGAAGACGGACGGTTTCCTACGGCACTTACACAGAATTCCTAGCGGATGCCGAAGCTTTGGCGGCGGGGGAAGTTGAAGCGGTGGGGAATTGGTCCCTCGGTCAAGCCCTAAAACACTTGGCCGGCGCTTTTCGGGGTTCCTTGGATGGCATGAATTTCCAGGCGCCTTTGCCCATGCGGATCATGCTGAAATTCATGAAAAAGAAGATGCTCACCAAGACACTTCCGGCGGGGTTTAAGTTCCCGCCCGCATTGGCCGCGACCGTTGATCCCCCCGAAAATGTCAGCACCGAAGAAGCCCTGCAAGAAATTCGCGAAGTGTGTGCCCGCCTGGAAGCGGAGCCCGAGCGTGCCCGGCATCCGTTTCTCGGGGATTTAACGCGGGAAGAATGGGATCAGTTCAACCTGCGTCATGCCGAACTGCACATGAGCTTTTTGAAACCCGCCGGTAGCTGAAGCAGTTAGGGCTCGCCGTTGACGCCTCGTATTGACGCGGCAACCTGGAACCAGGAAGCTGGTCAACCTTGGAATTCCTCTGATTTTGAAGCACTCCGCGGTAACTCAACCGTCAAGCCATGCCGCCAATTCAGGAAAATAGGTTTTCGAACCCGGGCTCCGAACCGTTTGCTTGGAAGGCGGGCACGCGCAGCGTGGTCTCGCTGTTGTTGTTCATGCATTTGTGCACCATTGCCGTCGCGCTAACGTCGACAAGTCCCTCGCCGTTGCAAATCAGGCTGCTCGACGTGTTCCGCCCGTATTTGGCGCCACTGCATTTGATGGTCGATTACACGTCACGGTTTCACTTCACGCATGGCCCGGAGGAGGATCTGGACCATTTCTTGACTGTCGAGTGGAGTGAAGGGGCTGAGGGGGGCCAATCCTTTCGCCTGCCCACGAGGAAAATCCCGGGCAGCCCCCGGTTTCATCGCCTGCAATTGCTAGCGAACACTGCCGCCGACTTCGCGCGGAGCGAAACTTGGGAAGTTGAAATCCCCCGCGCCCTAGCCAGCTATTATTTGAATCGTTGGAACCAAGAAGAAGCGACGGTCCGCGTAATGGCGCATGTGCCGCTGAGCACGGCGGAAGTGGCCCGCGATACCGATCCGGATGGAGAGGACTACTTGCGTCCCGTCTACGAGGCGAAAGCGACCGTCTTTCAAGGGGAGGTCCAACTTCTCAAGCGGTCCGAGGCGTTGGAGGTCGCGCCGGCCCAGGAGGACGGCCCGTGACCGCTTCGTGGGAACAGGAGGCAAATGCCCTCTCGGAGGATGTAGGACGTGGGTGGAATCACTTTTGGTTCATGCCCAGCTCGCCCGACGATTTGTGCCTGCTGCGGATCGGAGTGGGAGGTTTGCTGTGTTTGTGGTTGGTCAGCTTCTCGCCCGATCTGGTGAATTGGTTTGGCCCCCAGGGGCTTTTGCCGCTGGAGATGATCGAGCGGATGCGGGGGGAGTATAAGTTTTCCCTGTTCGATTATTTCCGCACCGTGCCCGGGTTGTGGACCATACATGCCGCCGGACTGGCCTGTGCGTTGGCCCTCACGGTGGGCTTTTTGACGCGTGCCGCATGCATCGCATCAATCATCGTGTTTCTTTCGTACGTGCATCGCGCTCCCATGATCCACGGCCAGGCGGAGCATGTCCTGGCCATGCTTCTGCTCTACTTGTGCCTGGCCCCTTGCGGCCGCCGCTTTTCAATTGATGCGGCGCGGAGACGGCGGCGGAAAAATCCAGGCGATTTCGACACCGACACCGGCCAGGAAACATGCACCACCGCCACCATCGCCCGGCGGCTGATTCAGCTTCACCTAGCGGGATTCTATGGCGTGATGGCGCTCACGAAGCTGGCAGGCAACACCTGGTGGAACGGCGGAGCGGCCTGGTGGCTGCTGGCCCGCAGCGAATCCCGTGTTCTCGACCTCACGTGGCTGCACGACCAGCTTCTGGTGATCAACGGCCTCAGCCACGGCATGGTGCTGTTTGAAATACTCTTCGCGTTGTTGATTTGGAATCGCCGGGTGCGTCCGTTGCTGCTTTTGTTGGCCGTTCCGTATTGGTGTTTCATCGGCCTGGTGACCGGCTGGTTGGTATTCGCATTCAGCATGTTCGTGGCACTGCTCGCATTCGTGCCTAGGGAGTGGATTCCTGGTGAGAAATGATGATCGTGTGTCCCTCTCGTGAGAGCATGGCAGAGGGCATGCGATGGGCGTCCTTGTCGATGGATCTCAGTCTCATCGATCTCGATGTCAGCGGATGCACCACCGATGGGACGGCGCTTGCCGAGGTCTCTTTTCCACGATGCTCCGTTTTCTTAGAATGCTCCGCCTGCGTGACCGATTGCGCGATTACCAACCCTCCACCAAGGCAAGACCCCCATGGCGATCATTGAATCAGCCCCTTGGTCCATCGAGGACGCATTGGAAACTTATGGCGTCCGCCGGTGGGGAGAAGGCTACTTCTCGATCAATGCCGCCGGCCATCTCTGCGTGCATTCCGATCCGGAGGATGGGCGCTCCATCGACGTACGCGACCTCGTGGACCGGCTGCAACAGCGCGGTATCGAGATGCCCGTCTTGATCCGCTTTGGAGATGTGCTGCGGCATCGACTTCAGTCGCTGCACGAGGCGTTCGCCAAGGCCCGGGATGAATACGCTTATCAGGGCGAGTATTTCTGCGTCTATCCGATCAAGGTCAATCAGCAGCGGCAAGTCGTGGAGGAGGTGCTGGAGTTTGGCCGCCCGTTTCAATTTGGGCTGGAGGCGGGCAGCAAGCCAGAATTACTCGCGGTCATCGCCCTGGCGGATAACGACACGCCCATCGTCTGCAACGGTTTCAAGGATTCCGAATACATTGAAATGGTGATGCTGGCCGAGAAGATTGGCCGGCGAATCACCTTGGTCGTGGAAAAGTTTTCGGAACTCGACCTGGCCCTGGAAGCGGCCCAGCGATTGCAGGCCCGTCCCTCCTTGGGATTTCGGATCAAGCTGGCCAGCCCCGGCTCGGGCCGGTGGCAGAATTGCGGAGGTTCCCGTTCCAAATTCGGCCTCACCGTGAGCGAAGTGCTGCTCGCGCTAGAAAAACTCCAATCACTCGGCATGGCGGATTGCTTCAAGCTGCTCCACTTCCATTTGGGAAGCCAGATCACGAACATCCGCAACATCAAGACCGCCGTGAATGAAGCGGCCCGCGTTTATGTCGAATTGCACCAAGCCGGCGCGGGCCTGCAATACCTGGACGTCGGCGGCGGCCTGGGCATCGACTACCAGGGTTCCCGCACTAGCACGGAGTCCAGCGTCAATTACACGCTCGGCCAATATGCCCGGGATGTCGTCTACCATATTCAGGCCGTCTGCGACGAAGCGAACGTACCGCACCCGACGATCGTCTCCGAGAGCGGCCGCGCCGCCACCGCGTTTCACAGCCTGCTGGTGAGCAACGTACTGGGAGTATCCGAATCGGGCGCCCGGGAATCGATCCCCGAAGTGCCCGAGGACGCGGAGCCGCCGCTGCTGGATCTGGCCAGCACGTACAAGGAGCTCAAGCTGGAGAACGTGCTGGAAAGCTACAACGATGCCCAGCAGGCCTTGGAAATGGCCACCAGTCTGTTCCACGGGGGACATCTCGGCCTGGCCGACCGGGGCCTAGCCGAAAACCTCTATTGGGGCATCTTGCGCAGGATTCACGAACTGGTCGCGCGGCTCGATTTCGTGCCGGAGGATTTGTGGGTCCTGGATGACATGTTGGCGGATATTTATTTCTGCAATTTTTCCCTATTCCAGTCGCTACCCGATAGCTGGGCCATTGAACAGATCTTTCCGGTGATGCCCATCCAGCGGCTGGACGAACCGCCCACCCAACGCGGCATCCTGGCCGATATCACCTGCGATTCCGATGGCAAGATCGACCGCTTCGTGCATGGGCACGACATGCATCGCACGTTGCCCCTGCATCCCCAGACCGAGGGGGACTATTGCCTGGCCTTTCTGCTGATCGGCGCCTACCAGGAAATCCTGGGAGACATGCATAATCTGTTCGGCGATACGCATGCCGTGCATGTCAGCCTGGACGAGTCGGGAGACGTGGTGATTGACAACATCGTCAAGGGAGACACGGTGCAACAGGTGCTGGAGTACGTCGAATTCGACGTGGCGGGCATGATGGCCCGGCTGCGGGCTTCCGTGGAGACCGCCGTGCGGAAGTCCCGCATCGACGACCGTCAGGCCGGCGACCTGCTCCGCTTCTACGAAAGCGGCATTCACGGCTACACCTACCTGGAAGGCAACGGCACGATCTCTTCGGTGTGAAGTGTTAGCGTGAACGTCAGGATTTGTGCTTGAATCGTGCAATGGGAAAAACGTCACTTTCGCTGGTACGTGCCTATTTTGTGGACAGTTTGGTGAAGTGACCGATGATCACATTCCGCCAAAGAATATCTTTGCAAAGCCGAGACCGTCGGACCTAATTACCGTGCCCGCGTGTGTTGCCTGCAATCGTGGATCTTCGCGCGATGACGAATATTTTCGAACCGCATTGTGCTTAAGCGATCGGACTGGTAATACTCCGTGGCTTTACACCAGTTCAATCACAATCTCGTGCCGCGTGAGGCGGGAAGCAACTTGCAGTCGCCGCCTGTCACGAATCCCAAAGGCAAGTGCCCTGTCGTCTGTCTTCACAAAAATGATGGCACGGTTTTGATCGGAATCGATTACCACGGCCCGCGTGTCGGCAGGCTGCATTGCATTTCGCACCAAGGTTTGTGGATCTTCGCTCCAACGCAGGAGGTCCACGCGTTCTCCCCGCATGGCCTCCACAATCGCCTTGATGCGTGAGCCTCGCGTTCCCACGCAAACGGCGACCTGATCGAGATCGTTCTCCTGACTCTCCAACGCGACTTTTGAGAGATACCCGGGTTCCCGGGCCACTGCGGCGACCCGCACGGCACCGCTGGCTATCTCCGGAACATGTTGGGCGAGAAGCTCGATCAGTTCTTGTTCTTTGGCCATTAGGCGGCTCCAAGGTTTCGTGGACTGGGTGCTCGTTACCCAGGGAATAACGGTCACCGGCAGGATTCAGCCCCCGATTCTGGGCAATCCAGCAGTGGCACCAGAACGTCCGCCGCTATATCTGCCTCCGACGTTCATTTTAGCGGAGGCCATCCGCTGATAGAGATAAAACCTCGTGGGCCAGCACACAAAATTCTCTGGATTTTTGAAAACAAATCCGTTCGGGGAGACACTGTAACAAGTAGAGGCCCCGCTTTCGGGCGGGAGAACACGTTCCGGATATTCGCCAATTCATGACAAACCGCATTCCCGAGAGAACGAACATCCAGCGCGTGGCCGCCAGCGACGCCCGGCTGTTGCGGCGGTTCCGCGACAGCGGCGACGAGGCGGCATTTCTGTCTCTCGTCACGCGGCATGGCCCCATGGTGCTGGGTGTCTGCCGCCGCGTGCTGGGCAACGTGCATGACGCGGAAGACGCCTTCCAGGCCACGTTTCTGGTCCTGGCGCACAAGGCGGCTTCCATCCAATCCACCGAAGCGGTGGGCGGCTGGCTCTACCGCGTCGCTCATCGCACGGCGATCCAAGCCAGACGCATGATCCAAAAACGCCAGTCCCGCGTCCGTGAAGCCGTTCACCCAAATTCGATCGCCGCGCCCGAAAACGGCGTGGCCCGCGAAGTGAAGCAGGTCCTCGATGAGGAGCTGCTCCGCCTGCCGGAAAAGCTGCGGACGGTCATCGTGCTCTGCGACTTGAGCGGACGGACAAGGCGCGAGGCCGCGAGTGAACTGCGAATCCCCTTGGGCACGGTCACCACTCGGCTGGCGCGTGGCCGGGAATTGTTGCGAAACCGGCTCACGCGGCGTGGCATCACAATCGGTGCAGCGGCGCTAACGGCGATCTTCTCGGGCAGCCTCGCGCAGGCCAGCGTACCGCCGGCGCTGGCGCTAACCACGGTCAAGGCCGCGAGCGTGTACGCGGCCAGTTCCTCCCTGGCGGCGGGAACGGTTTCCGCCAACGTTGCGACTTTAACTCAAGGAGTGCTGAGTATGATGTCACTAGCCAAAGCGAAGCTCGTGTCCCTGGCCCTGGCAGGTGTGACGGCTCTGGGCGGTCTCACGGTCTATTCCACGGGGATTTTAACCGCCTCGGATAGCCCCGCTCCGCCGGCTGCCGCCAATGGTTCGGCAAATATTTCTGGGCAAGGGAAGTACTTTTTTAATGCGAACGAAGTTGGCGCGGAACCTGGCCAAACTGAACAGATAGCGGGAACCATGGGCGGCTATGGCGAAATGCCTGCCGAAGGAGAAATGGGGCTTGGCTACGCAACGGTCAGCTATGGTGAGGTGCCTCACGATGGGGGAGCCGGCGGCACGGGATTCGGACAAGCGGCTGGATATGGCGAGAGCGATGCTGGAGTCGGTTATGGTTCGGCAGTGGTGCCGGCATCTGAATGATGCTACGGCGGCTTATTTATAGAAACTGGGCGGGTTGGCGTTGCGGCCCTTGAACCGCTTGTCGGCTGGTTTTTGCAGTTCGTCCTGGAGCCACTTCAAATCAGCGTGCTCCGGTTCGAGCTGCAAGCCGGCCTCGCAATCAGCGAGGGCCTCGTCCACTTTGTCCGCGTCCGTGAGTAGCCGCGCCCGCTGGTAATAGGCGTAAGACGTGGGCGAAGTTTCGATCGACTCCCCCAGCAGTTCCATGGCCGCTTCCGTGTCACCTGCGGCAATCGCGCTATAAGCGGAGGTGAACTTTTCACGGGCCGACTCTTCCTCGCTAGCGCAGCCGGCAAGCAAGAAACTGCCCAAGAGCAGCGTGGCGAGGGAACTTGCCCGTCGAATGCCGAGTGAATGAAGAGGTTCCATCCATCTCACCTGTGAGTTAACGATTTCGTGAATCGTTCGAAAGATTAGAGAGAAGGGTCAACCGCGCAACGCTAGTTCTCAGGCTCAAAACTCGCTGAGCCTCAAGCCGTCTTCGCGGTTCCCCAAATTAGACCAAGTAGCGGCGTCGATGGTCTCACTGATGAAGCGGACCGAACCGTCGCACAAGGCCACTTGGCACCCGCCCGAGTGCTCGCTGCTGAACGAAAGCTGCATCGCTTCGGTGTGGAAGCCCAGCGGAGGCCGTTCGCCCGGCGCGAGCCGCTGGATGACTTTGTGCAGATTGATCGCCACGCCCGTCGACCCCAGCCCCTCGGAAAGATCCATGGCGGGGGAAGTGTCGATGTCGTCGCTGCCGATGTACCAGTGATCTTTGCGGTTACCTTGCTGCGGCTCCTGCTGGTCTCCCCGCTCATCTTGCGTGAAGACGTCATGCGCGGCTTCGCCCACGAGGATGGTGTTGCTCATGCCATCGGTGATGCTCTTGATCTGCACCGGCTGGTCATTTTGGTCTTTATGCACGCCGTAGAGCACGCCGTCCGCCTTGCGGAGAGTCTGCATCGAAGGATGCTGCCGATTGGCGATGCCCGACACGCAGCCCAGGTAAGACGCGGGGACACGTGACATGACCCACCAGCCGTCGGCGGTATGGTCCAATTGATGGGCCGGCAGCCCCGCCGAAGGACAGCGAAAGGTCTCGAAGACCGTTTCGATGATGCGAATGTTGCGGAATTGGTCGCCGGAGGGAAGTTCGGCATAGGGGCTGGGAAAGGCCCACTGCCAATTGCCCGAGGAGTTTTCGCCGAAGACCATTACATCCTTGGCGGCGGTTTCCTCTAGAAACGGGAGCAGAAAGGCGGACCACATGCTTCCCTCGAACATCACCGCGCCAGGCGGATAGTGTTGGTTGGTCACCTCGTAATTGGCGATCGCCAGGCCGATCTGCTTGAGGTTGTTCGTGCATTGCATCCGGCGGGCCGATTCCCGCGCCGATTGCACGGCGGGCAACAGCAGCGCGACCAACACCCCAATGATGGCGATCACGACCAGCAATTCCACTAGCGTGAACGCTTTCCTTTGCCTGTTCTCTTCCATCCCGTCATTCCTTTTCTGATGCTGCTTGGAGACTCGTCGGTCCACCAAGAAGCATCCATCTTGACCCGCTTGTCAGACGAGCTTCCTGCCGGACTTACGTAACAACAGAGCAATGCCGGCCAGAATCATCAAGAGCCACGACCCTGGCTCTGGCACCGCCGCCGAGGATGATTGGCCGAATTGATTCTTGAGCGTGTTAAAATCGGCCAAGTTGACCACACCGTCCATGTTCGTGTCGCCCGTGGCCATGGTGGCGTCGGTGGAACCGAAGTTGGATTTCAAGGTGTTAAAGTCCTCTAAGTTGACCGTGCCGTCCTTGTTGAAATCGGCGGCGAGGAATTCCATCGCCAGGGAGAGTTCGCCGTATTCCACGGTCCCCAGCAGCAATTCGCCGCCCGCCGTGGCATATTGGAAAATCAAATCTTGCTCACTTCCCGGGGTGAACAGGCTGCCCAATCCCAGGACCGTTCCCGTGGTGAGCAACGAAGAAGTGGAGGGGTTCAGTTCGGACAGGCCATTGGCGTTCGGATTGGCTTCCGCCCAATCGGCTCCCGCCTCACCGCTTTCCTGAAGGCTCTGCCAACCCTGGGGCGAGAGCGCTCCGCTGGCGGAAGTGATGGAGTAGGCAATGATGTCCACGTCCGGAAAGAAGTTGGACAGATGTTAAATCTCGGCCTCGCCGGTTTCCGGATTGACCCGCAGGGCCAAATCATTGGCGGGCCCCGAGTATTCGACGAGTCCGCTCACCAATTGCCCATCAGGCGTGGCGTAGACAAACGCGACATCTTCCTCGCGGGGTGAGCTTCCCGCCGCCGCGTGAAAAATACCGCCCAGATCCGCGTTGCCGTCCACATTGAGCACGGGATGGGCTCCATCTTGAATGCTGACGGCAATCGCCCCGGTGGCGGTTTGGGAGTAATCCCCAGATACACTGGGCGCGACGCCGGTACCCGCCAGATTCAAAATTCCGGCATTGGCCAGCGAGCCGGCGGAAAAGGTGCCATTGCCTGAAAGCTGAAGCGTGCCCGATTCGCCGATTCCCGCCGCTTCCACGACGCCGAGCGAGCCGCCGTCTTGAATTTCGACGGTACCGTTTTCCACATCGAGGCCGGTCACGTCTGGCACCGTCTCCATGACGAGCGCGGTCCCGCCGTTGTCCACCAAGGCCGTGTCCATGAAGGTTTCATGCTGCGGCACGACCGGGAAGTTCGACTCCACCGAAAGCCAGTTTTAGAAGTTATTCCAAGATCCGGATTGGCCATTGACCCAGCGAAGCGTGTCACCTTCGCTGGATGAAAATGGTACGGCGGCGATAGCCATTGCCGCCACCCAACGGAGATATCGTGAATGCATGACTCGATGTCCTTTAACCAAAGATGTGCGTGCTGGGAAGCCGGCTATCCAAGAGCAAACGGGCCAATCCGTCGTGAGCCTTGCTAGCGACGGACCTTCCACCAACCCAGGGCAGCCAGTCCGCCGGCCAACAGCAGCAGAATGCTGCTGGGCTCTGGTACCGCCGCGACCGGTTGGGCCTGGAAGTCGTTTCGCCATTCGATAAAGTCCACCAAGTCCACGGTGAAATCGAGGTTGTAATCCCCTTCGTCATGCCGCGTGCCGGTTAGCAAGTTGTCGGCCAGGATTTGAAAGTCCTGGAGATCGATCGCGCCGTCGTCGTTGAAGTCGGCCGGACCGCCCACGAAACCGACGAGGTTGATATTGTCAACGGCCCAAAACCAGTCGTTGCCGCATTCGGTGAGCCCCAGGTCAGTTCGAGATTCGTGGTCCCCGCCGGTACGGCGACATCGATTTGGATGTTGTCGTTGGTGGAGTTGTCGTCTTTGAAATCAGGACTGGCCGCATCCGAGGCAAACAGGAGAATCTTTTGGGGAGCACCGCCGTCAAACGAGGCTTCCACGACTCCGGTTTGATTCGCGAAGGGCCGCCAGGTGGAGTCAAAAGATAAAGAGATGTCTCTGCCTTGAAACGCCGTGACATCCACGGCGGAGGTCGTCATGAAGCTATTGAACAGGCCATCCCGGCTGCCGGAATCGTCCCACTCGTCCGGGTCCGCCACGGCCACGGTGCCTTGGCCTTTGGTGAAGTCGCCGCGCTGCTGGCCGCCGGTGGTGCTGACCCACCAGTCCTTGTTCATGAAGTTCCAGCCGGAAAACTCCGTAATGCCACCGGTACCCAGCGTGGAATTGTCGATGCTCCAACCCTCGGGCGGAGTGGCGGTGAAGACCGCATCTCCCGCCAGGCCTTCATCCACATTCGGCCCCAAGGGGAGGCCGTCGAAGTTTTCGGACAAGAGCGTGCCCGCTACCGCCGTGCTGGCGGTGAAGGAGATCGCCAGGCAGAGCAAGTAGCCCATCATTCCGCGGTGATACGTCATGGCTTGTGTTTCCTCATTCAACATGATGAACGCCAAAGCCGGCAGTTCTCCAAAGATACGACGTGGTCCAGTGCATCAGATCAAGGTCCAGATCCGGGCATCGCCGAACCGTTTGAAGAAGGGGTGAACGTAGCGAATGCCCTACACGCCATCAACCAGCCCCAGCGGCTCGGCCAAATGCGTATTCAGGCAGTGTTCGCGAGGACCGAAATCGCGTTTGAAGCCGGTTTTTTCGAGTCCAAATCTCCTTCGCCGGGCCGCATCTCGCGGCATATGCCCCGCCTTTGCGAGCAAGAATTAACGAGGATCTAAGCAGACTCTCATGAAATCGAGGGCGGACAGTAACGAGAGCTTTTTCAAGTAAGGTTGCCTTTTAACTTTAAGGATGACACAATGCGGAGAATCCTCAGTGAGAGCGACTCATCGCGAGGCAGTGATGCCCAGAGGTGACATGCCGCACTCACTAGCGGTAGGAGGGATTCGATGCTCCGCCCCAAAGGGATCACGCTCGTGGAAACGCTGGTGGTGATTTTCATCATCGGCGTGCTGATCGCACTTCTACTTCCCGCCGTGCAGTCCGCGCGAGAAGCGGCACGGCGCATGCAATGCCAGAGCCATCTGCGGCAGATTGGATTGGCTCTCAATCTGTATGCGAATACGCATCGGGGCTATTTGCCGGCCCACCTGATTTGGAGGGATTTGAGTTGGCGAATTGCCGCGCTACCCTTTATAGAACAAAAAAACCTGGCCTGGCGATATCGTGATGTCGGCGGCAGGCTGCCGTTTTGGATGAAAGATCTGGATCCCGAGATATGGGACGCGGTGGTCGATATCTTTGGCGCGGAACTTCTGCTCTATCAGTGTCCCTCGACTCCCGAGTATCCCCGCACTTTGCACAATGTTAGCCTGGGGCCGAGCATTCCCAGGCTTCTGCCATCCATGTCGACGCGAGATTACATCGCGAACTGGGCCGTCAGTGCCTATACGGAAGGCGAAAGCTTCGGCACGATTTATCCCGGAGCTTTTGCCGGTCCGCCCGAGCAGTCCTACCGCATTTTTTCCAGCGGCGAAAAGGAAACCTTTACGAGATATTCGGAATTTCGCTCCGGGCACTTGGACCGCATCTCTGACGGCTTGAGCCAAACCATCTTCGTCATGGAGCAAGCCGGCTTGCCCGAACGCTATGAAACGGGCCACAAAATCTCGAAGGACCCATGCGCATTTTTCATGTCCAATCGCCAACGAGTCGATCACAAAGGAGCCTGGCCGGTTGGGCAGTTCGAGCACGAATTGAACATTCCACTTTCGTCGGATCCAGACAACCGCATCATTAACATCGGCAATTGTGGTGGCCTCTACAGCTTCCATCCAGGCATCTACGCCGCCATGGGCGATGCCTCCATTCGTTTCTTGAGCGAGGAGACCGATGCGGCCGTCGTGCTGGCGCTTCTGACACGCGAAGGAGAGGAGCGTTTGGATAGCCTGGAAACCTGGTGAGGGTTTTCCCGTTTCATCATCCACTTGAACAGCTTTCAGGAAGGACGCGACATGCCCCGCTCGAAAGGAATCACGCTCGTGGAAACGCTGGTGGTGATTGGCATCATCGGCTTGCTGATCGCGCTTCTACTTCCCGCCGTGCAGTCCGCGCGGGAAGCGGCACGACGGGTGGAGTGTCAGAATAACCTCCATCAAATGGGTGTGGCGCTGCACAACTTCGCCAGTGGCCACCGGGATAAGCTGCCTGCTTTTCATCCAAGTCCTCGCGAATTGCCAGACCCGCCGTCGGATTTGCGCCCTCCACCTGAAAAACCCAAGGCGCCTGCTAAACATCCGGCCAAGAAGCTACTTTGGTCCTGGCGACGGATTTTGCTCCCGTTTCTGGGCCATCAGGCCGTTCTGGACCGTCTCTATCGTGGGAGCCCTCGAGCTTGGTACAACCTCCCCGCCGTGGGGATCGTGATTCCCGTGTTTCAATGCCCGGCCACGCCCGACTCGCCACGACAGATTGATTTCAACGACCCGAGTTGGCCGGAAGAGGCGCGCGTGGCGGACATCCGGATGGGCGCGTGTGACTACGTAGGAGTTTTGGCCGTGAAAGACGCGGCACACGAACCTTTCCAGAATGGAAATCAAGCCGCCTGGTATTTCGGTCCTCGTCCGTTGCCAATTTCTGACCGGACAGGCCCGCCAGGCAGAACAGCAGATCCACGTCGGCGACAACCCAGTTTGCACGAGATCGAGGACGGCCTCAGCCAAACGATCCTGGTGTTAGAGCGGGCTGGAGGCCCGGCCATCTTTGCGGGTCGCGAGTTGCATGAACGCCTTGATGGGACGTTAAGCTTTACAGGGAATCATCATGGTGAATGGGCAATCTCGCCGCACAGGCCCCGTTTAATTGAGGGTCAAATCAACGCGAATAACTCGGATGGAATCTATGCCTTCCACGACGGCGGGGCCTACGTCTTGATGTGTGACAGCTCGGTCCACTTCTTATCGGAAGAAACCGACCCGAATGTGGTCAAAGCCTTGGCGACCCGCGCCGGGCAAGAAGTGATTCACAACCAGGATTGGCAGTAGATATTCATGGCGCGGTGAAAGGACCGAGCCATCAGTCTCACGACTTTTTAGCGAAAGCTGGTGTGCCATGCCCCGTCGTGGAACCACACGTCTTACCCGCGCATCAAAACAGCGGCGGGACCGCTTGGATGCAAGGTGAGGCGCGGAGAATTTCACGTCGTTGGCTAGTTGTGCCGGTTTCACAGCCCGTCGGCGACTTGTTGCAACAATTGTAAATACCGGCGATAGGCGACGATTTCCGCCACGAGCACGACGATGCCCGCCGGCCAAAGCACGAACAGCAACGGCGGCAAGAGCAGAAGCGCCATCAGCACGGCCATGGGCGTGATGGCCAGCGTCACGATCAGCCAGGACAAATCCTTGGCATCCTCCGCCAGGTCGCGGAGCCCTGCCTCTTGGCAAAAAATTTTCAAGAACAACAGGAAAAGCAGGGCGGCCACGAGAAATGCCAGCCAGCCCAGCAGTACGGATCCCCAGAAGGGGAGGGCGATCGCTGCCGCGGCCGCGCACAAGCTCAGCAGCACGTAGACCCGACCGCGTCCCGGCGCGGTGAGACAGATTAGCCTTCCGAGGATTCCCACGATCAAACCCAGTGCCACCGCCCCCAGTACCAGGCCAGCGTAAAGGCGAGAGTCTTCCCACCAGGGCAGTTGGGACAGCACCAGGCCAAGGGCAAAGACCAGTGCACCATAATATTCCAGGGCGATTCCCCGTGATACGCGCAGGCGAACGCCGTTCCCGATTTTCGCGGCGGTTGAGCCCTGCGGTTGGTCATCGTGCGGCGGCGGCTTGGTGCCCGTAGAGTGAGGTGTTTCCTGCCACGCACGGTCGTATTGGCAGTTCGGACAAACCTGCTCCTCGCGGGAAACATGGTTTTGGCATTGCGGGCAGTGCCATTGGCTTCGCTCCGTTTCCGCTTCATCCAGCAGGCTGGACATGTCGGAGAGGCCGGGCAGGTCATCCTCTTCCTGCCGCTGGATCAATACCTCTTGCTCGCAGAGGGGACAGGCCACACGGCGGCCCTCCAGGCGGGCATTCGCCTTCAGGTGTTTGCCACACGTTCCGCAGACCACTTTCAAGGTCTTGGGCCGTAACACGGGGACTTCCACGGCTGTGGCACAGGATGGGCAACGGAGTTTCTTCCCCGCCGCCTTCTCCGGGGCTTGCAGCCTTTTACCACAACCTTGGCAGACCAGTGAAATCAATACCTTCTCCCGAGTGAGAACCGTCTTTGAGAATGGGCAAACACCTGTTTTCGTCGCAATGCAGCGATTGTCTTTTAATATACCTATAGGCTTTTTTTCGTCACGAATGGGGCGCGCGAATCCCAAAAAAGAGATCACCATAGGTGCTGGCCGAGAGTGTCCAATACTCGGCCTTTTTCCCGTACCGTGGTTTGGCAGTGTCTCCTGCCTTAAACTGTCGGGGTCTTACGTTGCCCACGGTCCCGTATTCCCTCCGCCCCTCCTTGGTCGAGCCGTTCCATGCGAACTTTGTGTCCTCCTGCCCATGGCCTCCGTTGGTTTCGGCTGTCCTGGGGAATATTTCTCTTGGTGTTGGTTTCGCCGAGTTCTGGCCGCGCCGAGGAGTGGCCCGGCGAAAAATGGACGCGCGCCGCGCCCGACGAAGTAGGGCTCGATGCGGTGAAATTGAAGCAGGCCAGGAAATACGCACGCAGTGCCGGCGGCGCCGGCTACATCACGCGACGGGGCAAGCTGCTGATGGACTGGGGAGAGACGCGGCGACGCTTCGATCTCAAATCGACCTCGAAGTCAATTGGAATCACCGCGTTGGGGCTGGCCATCGCCGATGGCAAAATGACGCTGGCAGATCGGGTACGCCAGCACCATCCCACGCTGGGCGTGCCACCGGAAGGCAATGCCGATTCGGGCTGGCTAGAAGAGATCACGCTGTTCCATCTGGCCACGCAAACGGCCGGCTTCGCCAAGCCGGGTGGGTACGAGCCTCTTTTATTTCGACCCGGCACCAAGTGGCATTACAGCGATGGCGGGCCAAATTGGCTGGCCGAATGCGTGACGCGGGCATACGGTCGCGATCTGCAAGACTTGCTGTTCGAACGCTTCTTTTCGCCCATCGGCATTTCACGCAAGGGCCTCCGCTGGCGGATCAACGCCTACCGACCGCACTTGATGGACGGTGTGCCGAGGCGCGAGTTCGGTTCCGGCGTGCATGCCAACGTGGATGCCCTGGCCCGCATCGGTCTGCTCTACCTGCGGCGGGGACGCTGGCGTGACCAGCAGTTGCTGCCGGCGGAATTCGTCGATCAGGCCAGCCGTCCGCAGCCGGAGTTGATCGGCCTTCCGGAACACAAGGTCGACGGCCGCCCCGGCGGAGAACACGGCAATGCGTCGGACCATTACGGATTGCTGTGGTGGAACAACGCCGACGGCACGTTGGCGAACGTGCCGCGCGACGCCTATTGGTCCTGGGGGCTATACGACAGCTTGATTGTGGTGATTCCCAGCCTGGATATTGTGGTCTCGCGTGTGGGTCGGTCATGGCCGCGAGAGGAAGGGGCAGGTCATTACGACGTGCTGCGCCCCTTCCTGGAACCCATCGTCGCGTCAGTAAAACTGCCGGCACCACGCAGCCCTGTCATCCAGGACGTCCTTTGGGCGCCGGCGGATTCAATCGTGCGCTTGGCCGAAGGGAGCGACAACTGGCCCCTCACCTGGGCGGACGACGGATATTACTACACGGCCTATGGCGATGGCTGGGGATTCGAGACCCGCACGGAGCAGAAGTTGAGCTTGGGCTTGGCCCGCGTCATCGGTCAACCGCCGGAGCTACAGGCGGAGAACATTCGTTCGCCCACTGCGGAACATGTGGGGCAAGGGAAGGAAGGCGTGAAGGCCAGCGGTATGCTGTGCGTGGATGGTGTGCTCTACCTGCTCGCCCGGAACGCGGGTAACGCGCAACTCGCCTGGTCCCACGATCATGGCGCCACCTGGGAATGGGCGGATTGGAAATTCACCACCAGCTTCGGCTGTCCGACGTTTGTCAATTACGGGCAAAACTACGCCGGCGCGGTAGACGAGTTCGTGTATCTATTTTCGCCGGATAGTGGCAGTGCCTATGAGCCCGCCGACCGCTTTGTGCTGGCCCGAGTGCCTAAAGACCGTCTGCGGGAACAAGCGGCGTATGAATATTTTCAAGAGTTGGAAGACGGCCAGCCACTTTGGACCGAGGAGATTGAGCAACGCGGAAGCGTGTTTTCGCATCCGGGACGCTGCTACCGGGGCGGCATCACCTACCACCCGGTGTTGCGGCGTTACTTGTGGTGCCAGATTCTGCCTGAAAGTCGGGACTCCCGAGGTCCACGCTTTGAGGGTGGGTTTGGCATCTACGACGCTCCCCATCCCTGGGGGCCTTGGACCACGGCCTATTTCACGGAACATTGGGACGTCGGGCCGGGCGAGACCAGTTCCCTGCCGACACCCTGGATGAGCTCGGACGGCAAAGCCGTGCATCTGCTCTTCTCCGGCGACGACTATTTCTCCGTGCGCCGGGCGACGCTGGTCACGGCGGACGATTCCCAGCCGTGATGCAACGGTGAGAAACGCCGATGAAGGTGCGCTGAAATGATTCTCGGACCAAAGAAAGGAAGACCGTCCATGCTCCATATTTGCCGCCGACATATCGCTGGTGTTGTCCTGGCGTGCGCGATGTTGGTCTTCCCTGGAAACAGCGACGCCCTTGCCGACGTGGAGTTCGTCCGCGACCAATGGGGCGTGCCGCATCTTTGGGCCGCAACGGACGCGGATTCCCTGTATGGTCTGGGCTACGTGACCGCCGAGGACCGCGCCTTTCAGATGCACTACCAGCTCCGCGTGATTCAAGGCCGTGCGGCGGAAGTGCTCGGCAATCGCCGTAAGGTTCGCCGCAAGGAGACGGCGATCGAGAGCGACCGCAAAATGCGGACGTTCGGCTACTACCACGTGGCCCAGGAGGTGGCCGAGAATCTCGATCCCGATTCGCGAAATCTGCTGCAGGCATATTGCGACGGCGTGAATGCTTGGTTCACGGAACATGCGGAGAACCTCCCTTCCACGTTCGCGGAATTCGGACTGGAACCGGAGCCCTGGACGCCCGCCGATTGCATCGCCGCTTGGTGGCACCTAGCCCAGTTTTTTGGCACCGACGGCACGCGCGATCTGATGGCGGAGCAGCCCCGCCGGCGGATGGTACCGCCGGCTCCCGGAGACGAATCGGCGGCGGTGGTGACCCGCGCGGACGCATCTCCCGCTTGGCTGGCGGAACTGGAAGCGTTCCAGGAATCGCGCGATCAGGCCAACGTCCCGGATACTTCCGGCGAAGAAGGCCCCAAGTTCAGCCATGCCTGGGTCGTGGGCAAGGAAAAATCGACGACCGGTTCCGCGCTTCTGGTGAGCGATCCCCAGACCATGGTGGGGAACCCTGCGCTGTTTTATGAATTTCACGTTCGCGGGGATACTTTCAACGCGCGGGGCATTGGCGTGCCGGGAAGTCCCGTGATCCTCATCGGCTTCAACGAACATGTGGCCTGGGGTATGACGGCGCTGGGGGCGGACCAGGCGGACCTCTTCCGGCTCAAGACCGATCCAGACCGGCCCAACCAATATTTGTTTGACGGGCAGTGGCGGAAAATGGAGGTCGTTACCGAAACGATCCGCGTCAAGAATGGACCTCCGGAAACGCTCCGCGTGCGATGGACACATTTCGGTCCCGTCGTGACGGACTACGTTTTTGCCCGCCCGGAAGATGGGGAGTTCGCGCTCCGCCGCGTGCCGCTCTGCGAAACCGACCGCGAAACGATTCAAGGTGCCCTGGCCATGCTGCGGTCCCGCTCGGCGGCCGATTTCTCGGAAACCCTGGAAGGCTGGCGGTTTCCCAGCGCGAATGTCGTCTTCGGGGATACGCAAGGGAACATCGGCTACTGGGTGGCCGGCGCGCTCCCTTTGCGCTCTCACTTGAGTCCCCGCGCCGGGCGCACGCCACAAGACGGCAGTTCCAGCGAGCACGCCTGGCAGGGAATGTTGCCGCACGGCTTGAAACCGAATCTGTTCAATCCCAAACGGGGCTATGTGTACTCGGCCAACCACCGCCCGGTCGGCGCATTCTATCAACCGTATATCGGGCACAGCACCGGCTCGATGGGAGATACGCTCCGCTCCTGGCGGTTGCGTGAACTGTTCGCCGAGAAAAACATCTTTACACCGGACGATGTACTCGGAATTCATTACGACCAAGTGAATCCGTCGCGGCGGAGTATTGCCCGGCTCGGCTACCACCTGCGGGACGTGCAGCGGACGGAGCTTTCGAACGAAGCGCTTCAGACGCTGGAACACCTGGAAGCCTGGTATCAGGCGGGCGCTCCCTCGGACCTACGGGTACCCGGCGCGGCGCTGGCCATGGAAATCAATACGCAGTTTCGCGTGCTCAACACGGAGTTAGCGTCGGTGTATGGCGGCGGCCAAACCGGGCTGGCCCTCTTTCTGCGGCAGGCGAATGAGCGGCTGAAGACTCAGCCCCGGGCCATCGTTCCGGCGAGGGAACAGCGGTATATCGACCGTCTGCTGGCGGATGCCTGGTCTGCTGCCGTGAACCGCTACGGCAACGATACCCGCCAGTGGCCCAAGCTGGCCCAGGCGGCGGTGCAAGGCAGGCGGCTCGGCTACCACCAAAGCTTGGATGGCTTTCCTTCGCTCGATCCGCGGCGGGATCTGACCGTGCCGGCTCTTTACTGTGTCGATGGAGACACGATCCATTCACAGGCCGCGCAAGCTTACACGCAGTTCGTCACGCTGCACGATGTGGACCAGTCCCGCTCGCTACTGCCGCCAGGACCCGCCGAAGATCCAGAAAGCCCTTGGCGGACTACCGCTTCGGATGCGTGGGCTGCCGGCGAATTGCATCCGGCCCCGCTATCCCGCGCAGCGGTGGAGCGATATCTACATTCGCGGAAGTCCTATTCCGCCGAAGTGAATGACATTTGCCCAGCAGTTTCCGCGCTGACGGGAGCCAACTTCCGTGGACTACTCGCGGCAGTTTCGCGAGTTTTCTTCGATGGCTTCGCGGTGCTCCCCGTCGGTGGCACGACGTCCCAGACCAGGCCCAGAAATTCCAGCGCGCGGATGATGCCGTAGGTGCCGTCCACTTCCCACCATTTGTGGCCGTGCCGGGCGGAGCGCTGATCGGCGTGGTGATTGTTGTGCCAACCCTCTCCCACGGCGAGGATACCGACCAGCCAGTTATTCTTGCTGTCGTCTCCCGTGTCGTAGTTCTGATAGCCCCAAATGTGGGAGAGGGAATTGACCGACCAAGTGACGTGCCACACGGTCACCGTGCGGAGCAGCACGCCCCAGACGAGCCAACTCGCCCCCAATTGTACTCCGCCCAGGTAGTTTCCCGTCCACGCCCAGCCGATTGCCAGCCCGGCCAGGTAATAGAGCACGGCATGCACGGCATAGATCCACATCCCTTTCACGTGCCGTTCCATGCTTAAGTAATAGGAGTCTTGGAGGATGTCGCGGGCATACCGTTCATAGAACCCGATCTGCCGGTGCTCGGGCTTCTCCAATACGACCCAGCCGACGTGCGACCAAAAGAAATCGACCAGAGGTGAATGCGGGTCCTGCGGCTCATCCGAATATTGATGGTGCTTGCGGTGGAAGGCCACCCAACGGGCGGGCGTATCCTGCATGCAGCAAATGCCGAGTGTGGCGAAGGCGTGTTCCAGCCACTTGCCGCAAGCGAAGCTCCGATGGGTCAACAGCCGGTGGTAGCCCACGGTGATTCCCAGCGTGCCAAATACAATTTGGCCAATTAGCCACAAGGCCACGCCGGACCAACTGAAGAACCAGGGCACGATGGCCAGCAGGCCCAACGCATGCACCAAGAAGATAATGAACACATAATTCCACAAAACAGCCAAGGGGCGTGCGTTGGTCGTGGACATGAGATTTCACGCGGATTCCGTGCCGAATTGCCCATCCATCGAGAGGGAGGTTGTCTTCCACCATCGGACCTTGATTTTCACACCGTGTGCCCGATTCCGCAATCGTGTTTTGAGCCTAAGCCTCGGGTTGCTGGACGTCCTTGTTCACCAATCCCCGGCTGAAATGGAAATGCGACACTTTGGCTGGCGATCACGCGGGCTACCAGGCCATGCGGTTTTTTCCACGCCCCGGGTACCTGCTAGAAGCTATTTAACCCATTCCATCGATTTCACTTGAACCGAACCAAGCCGAAACACGCGGGCGAGAACAAAGCTCGGTTCTCCGCCGCGATAGCCTCCACGCCACGGGACGCTATAATTGCTGCGCGGTGGGAAATCTCGCCGTGACACGACCAGCCCGCCAATCCGATTTGTTCCTCAAGGCCGCCCAGGGCCAGGACAGACAGCACCGAACGAGCGCCAACCTACCGAGGCACGCGGACGATGACGGAAACCGACCGCCGCGCCCTGTATGAGCAGGGCATCGCATACTTCAACGAGTGTGATTTCTTCGAGGCCCACGAAGTGTGGGAAGAACTGTGGGCTGACACTCAAGGAGAGAGCCGCCCGTATTATCAAGGTTTGATCCAAACAGCGGTGGCGCTACATCACTTCGGGAATGGCAACATCCGGGGCGCGCTCAAGCTCTACCGCAGCAGTGGGAAGTATCTCGAAGGCTTCCGGCCGAATTATCAGGGTCTCAACGTGGACAAATTGCTGGCGGAGATGGACCAGTGTTTCGCTCCGGCACTCGCCGCCGAAAGCGAAAGCCAGCCCGGCGAATATCCTGAAGTGGAAATCGACGCGGAGACCATTCCGGAGATTCATTTGGACGGCACGGAGATTGATCCGTGAAACGATCGTGACACAAGATTCGCGGCACCAGGCCGGCACGTGGACTGAATAGTCGCCGGCAGAGCAACCAGGGGACGGCACGCATGTCCATGTTCGAGGGAATCACGTTTGACGCGGAAGAATTTTCCGGCCGGGTTCGCTTGTTTCCCCTGCCGGATTACGTGATGTATCCGCATGTGATGCAGCCGCTGCATGTTTTCGAGCCCCGCTATCGCGAGCTGGTCGCCGCAGCGTTATCGGGAGACCAGTACATCGCCATGGCCACGTTGTCCCCCGGTTGGGAGCAGGATTACGAGGGCCAGCCTCCGCTGCACGGGCACGCTTGCCTGGGGCGGATCGTGGCCCATCATCGTCATGACGATGGCCGCTACAATATTTTGCTGGTTGGCTTGCGGCGGATTCGCCTGCTAGAGGAATTTGATTCGCCGCGCAAATTCCGGGAAGCTCGCAGCAAAATCGACGAAGACCAGTATCCGTGCCAAGGCGAGGGTCAGCGTCCCCTGCTGCGTCGGCAACTGCTGGGCGGTTTTCGCCGTGTACTGTCCAAGTTGCCCGACTCGGGTGAGCAATTCGAACGGCTGTTGGACCAAGAAGTCTCTCTCGGCATGCTGACCGACATCGTGGCCTACACTTTGAATTTGCCGGTCTGCCTCAAGCAGCGGCTGTTAGCCGAAACGGATGTTGACCAAAGAGCCCGGGTGCTGCTTCAACATGTGCCCTGCGGCCAGGGCGTTTCTTGGGAGGAACCTCGCGGCGCCTGTCTCACCTTTCCGCCGGAATTCAGTCTCAACTAAGTTCAAATTTTGTCGACCGCGCGTGCATCGCCGGTTAGACTAGGCGGCCAGCAGTCTTTCCATCCAATTGCTGGCAGCGGAAGGCCATGGCCAAGAAGACGAAAAACTCTGCTGCCACGAAGCGTCCAAAGCCGAGAAGTTTTTCCGGCGTGATCAAAAACTGCTCGCGACCGGTCCAAGCCATCGCCCAGGCCCTGCGGGATCTGGTGGTTGAAGAATTGCCCGGCGCGGAAGAGCGATTCGTCGGCGGGCCACGTTCGATCGCCATGTACCGGACCATGGCCGATGTCTGTTGGATTCAACCGCAGAAAGCCCACTGCAATATCTACTTCCCGCGCGGCACGGAACTTACCGATCCAGACGGTTTTTTGGAGGGAACTAGCCAACGGTTTAAGCATGCGAAACTCCGCTCGTTGGACGATTTGGAACGGTTACCGCTACGTGCTTGGCTCCGAGAATCGGTCGCGCTGAACGAGGCCACGATGGCCGGAGGGATAAACTTCGATGAGGTGCTACGCAGGCTGCGGTCGATCTGTCTGGCGCTACCGAAGACGAAGGAAACTTTGACTTGGGGAATTCCCCATTTCCGAGTCGGCGAGAAAATCTTCTGCGGATGTGCCGAAGACCAGGCCCGACCACGAATCGGCCTGAAGATGGAACCATCTCAATCCGAAGCGATGATGAAGTTGCCTGGTATCGAGAAGGCGCCCTACAGCCGCCCGGGGGATGGCTGGGTCACCATTGATCCCGGTGTTTTCGATGACTGGGAGGAAATCGAAGACTTGCTCTTGGGAAGCTACCGGCTGATTGCTCCCAAGCGTACGGTGGCACTGCTGGACTCACCAAGGTAGAAGGCACGCGAGCGCGGATGGGCGGAGAGTTTGCGTCGAATCCCTTTATTCGCGCGGTGTTTTCAAGTGTTCATTGAACCAGTCGAGCGCGTGCCGTTGTGCTTCCCCGCGTTTCTCTTCGTAGATGCCGTAGTGCTCAATGCCCTCTAGCATGACGAGTTTTTTTACGCCTTGAGCCCGATTATAAGCCGCGATCGCGTGGTCCTGGTTGGCAAATAGCTCTTCGTGTTCGGCGATGATGAACAGTTTGGCGCAATTCTCACAACGGTCGATGTCTTCAATTGGCGCGTAGCCCATCAGTTTCTCCAGCACGGGAAAACCGGTCAGGCTGCCGAACTTCGCTCCTGGAGCCGGATACTCGACCGTGCCCCGCGTCCGTCCGGTACCTTGTTGGAATGTGGAGTCGCGCAGCGGCGGTTTTTCGATCACCCACCGCGCGTCCATCGCGCCGACCTGGCTCACGAAAGCCTTCACGCGGGGATCACGGGCGGAGACGTGGACGACATGCCCGCCAGAAAAGGAAGAACCCCAAATTCCGATGCGGTCCCGGTCGCAGCGGAGTTCCGCTTGTACCCAATGCAAGGCGTTCATGATGTCGGTGGTTTGGTCGAGGGGGTCGACAACCTCGCGGACCTCCTTCACTTGGGCGATCAGCTTGTCGTCCCGCCGCTCTGGCTTTTCCCCCGCGAGGATCAGCCGAGAATCACTTTTTCCCCAGCCACGGTAATCGAAGGTCACGACGAGGTAGCCTGCCTGGGCAAAGACGATCGCGTCGGGGCGCAAGAGTTCGGCGGTACCTCCCCATCCGTGGCTCATCACGATCGTGGGCAGTTGGCCCTCGGCGGGATCTTGGGGTGCGAAAACTTCGGCGGCCATCCGCGTTCCTTCGCTAAGAATCTCGGCGGCCCGAAAAGTGATATCCTCGGGAACTTCGGCCTCCGATTCGGCCGCCCGTAGCTTGGGCGCATTCATGAAGCAAGTCTCTGGAATCTTGGGAAGGTATTCGGGAATGTCACCAGCACCGTCATCATTCGTTTCCGCCGCCGAGTTGGTCGATCTCATCTTCGCCGGGCAGCCCAAAGCAGTACAACGTTCCCTCGGTGCTTTTGGGAAAGTAAGCCTCGGATTCATTTTCAAGAAATTGCGTATTGCCAGTGCCAACATAGACTCGGCCACGGGAAACGGAAGGGCCCGCCAAAACAGGCCCGAGATGGATCTCCTTGAGCACTTCGCCATTGCTGGCATCCAAGGCCACCAGCTTGTTACTGGCTAACGTCGTGAAGAAAAGGCAGCCATTGGCGACCGCGATGCCCGACGCGACCGGATCGCCTACGTCCCGAAAGAGCGGCTCCTCTTTTGTGCCACCGACCCAGGCGACTTTGGGCCGCTCATGCCGCCAATGCTCGGTTTGGGTATCCGCGCTAATGCAAGTCACCCGGCCTCCTGTGGGCGGAGCCGTGGATTTGCGTGTGTTCGTGCCTCTGAAAATAGCGTCGATACCGTTGGTGAAAATGAAGTTCCCGTCCGTGGCGCAGCCGGTTTGCAACCCGCCAATGGGGCTGGGCAAGGCGAGCGTGCGGGGATCGACGTCGGGATCATCGGAGGGCGGACCCGTATAGATCGGTGTTTGCGCTACAATCTCACCATCGTCAATCCGCATAAGGTAGAAGCCGCCGTTTTTGGCGCCGGCGCCGACCACGCGTGTTGGCTTGCCGTCCACCATGACCGAAAGGACCTTCGGAGTGTCGCCGATCGATTGGTCCTTGTAGCCCGTCTCCGGATCATACGACGGCATGGTGTAATTCCAGACATCATGTGGGTTCGTCTGTGTCACCCACTTCTCTTCACCCGTGCGGGCATCGACCGCGATAACCGCCGCCGAATGAGGCGTGTAGTTGCGGAGATCATCGTCCGTCGGTTTGCGCGGCGAGTTGTGAATGTCCGTGCCGAAAAACACGGTCCGTGTTTCGGCGTCGTAAGAAGGAGTGGACCAAACGGAGCTCGTGGATGGCCCGTAGTGAAATACGCGTTCCCCCCAGGGGGACTGCATGCGAACGGGCGGATCAAATTTCTCGGGTTCCGGGCCGACGTCGTACTTCCAAATCAGTTCTCCATCGCGCGGATCGAGCGCCATCGCGAAACCGCGCCCGTTACAGCACTTGTAGCCGGGCAGCAAGGGACCGGCATGCTCGAAGGCTCCGCCGGCGAAGACCACCTTGCCGTCCGCCATCATGGGCGACGCCATGATCAGATTCGCTTGGTGGGCGCCGGGAAAATCGCTGGCCTTGGTGTTGACCGTCCAGATTTCCTCGCCGGTCTCCCGGTCGAGACAGTATGCCACGCCGAGCACGTCACCAAAGTAGACGGAATCCTCGGTCACCAATGCGGAAGAGTAGATTCCGTCCCGTGGAGCCAGCCCCATGACGCTTTGCATGCGTTGCGTGGCCTGGCGTCCCAGGCCGCCGAGTTCATAACTCCAGGCGACTTCGCCGTTGGGCTTGAGCTTGTAGAATCGGGGATACGTCGAGGTGCCGAAGTAGACGTGGCCGTTTACTACCGAAGGCGTGGCGTTGATCGCGCCCACCTTTCCCCGCCAACCCTCAGAAGGGAATTGCCATTTGATTTCAAGCTGTGCGGCGTTGGCCGGAGAAAGCCGTCTTTCTGCCGGGTTGTAACGCCAGCCCTGGAAGTCGTAATTGTAGGTTGCCCAATCCGCCGGCTCGATGGCCAGCCGTTTGCGCGGTTCCGTGGCGAACACCTTCTCGGGGTGAATCCACACGGCACCCACCGTGACGACGAGAAGTGCGCTAACGAGACGGGACCAGGTCATGTATCACTCCAACGGGAGGTCTCAAATCAACGGGCTAAACAGTCGTTGATGCAGTATTCGCGGGAGAGGAAAAGTTATTGGCTTGGCCTCACGGAAACGCTTTGCCTCAGCCCGCCACCGGTATTCATGGCGAGCATTGGCGTTGGGCAGATTGCGCGGGCCGCCGCTGCCATGCATACCCGCGCGAGTAGGGAGAGTTTCAGATAATATCCATCAAATGGTAGCCGCCTGGCCTGAATTGGTCGATTGGGGCTGCCGCCCTAACCAACGAGAAAAATGCCCAAGCCTGTCGACAACGGGACGACCTTCGTCATCCGCGCCACCGACAGGCAGGGCATCGCATCGAGCGTGCAGCGATCGAGGCGCCGTGTGGGCTCGCGATTCGGTGCGATGAAGACTACACACCTAAACGACACGCTCTAACAATTGATGTCGAACACGTCCTTGACGATCGTGTCGAGGCCATCGTCGCAGATTTCATCGACGGTCCCGTCCAGCGCGAAGACGAAATCGGTTCCCTCACCGCCATCGAACCGGTCTTCGCCGGCTCCGCCAATCAAGATATCGGCGTCCTCGTCGCCGGAGAGATCATCGTTGCCGGCGCCGCCGTCGAGCAGATCGTTGCCCGCGCCACCCGAGAGGGTATCATCCCCCGCGTCGCCGTGGAGGACATCATTCCCTGCGTCTCCCGAGAGTTGGTCGTTGCCGGCTCCTCCCTGGAGTACATCGTTCCCGGTGCCGCCACCGAGGCGGTCATTTCCAGCTCCGCCCCGCAGGATGTCGTCTCCACGTCCTCCCACAAGCGCATCGTCCCCTTCGCCGCCGTCCAGGACGTCGTCGCCCATTCCGCCATGCAGCCGGTCATTCCCTTCCCCACCAACGAGCGTGTCATTGCCGCCAGTCGGCAGTAATTCGGCGTCGGCATTCAGCACGGCGTCGCTGGCCGCTTTGATCTTCATCTGGGCGACTTCGTCCAACGTGGCCGGCTCGGGCTGAACGGACGGTTCGAGGGGATCGCCGAGAATTTCATCGTTCCCCGCGCCGCCGTCCAAGTGGTCACTCCCCCAGCCGCCTTGCAGGTAATCTTCCCCCGCGCCGCCGGCGATTTTATCGTCCCCCGAACCACCATGGATCCGGTCATCGCCGGCGCCACCCAGGATCGCGTCGCCGCCGCTCCCGCCATGCAGGCGGTCATCACCCATGCCTCCCTCGAGCATGTCGTTACCGGCTCCCCCTGCCATGGAATCGTCGCCTGCTCCACCGCTCAGCCGATCGTTCCCGGCTCCGCCGAGAATGACGTCATCGCCAACGCCGCCCCGGACTACAT
>JANQPP010000183.1 GCA_028289405.1 Pirellulales bacterium | reverse complement strand
TCGCCAGGCGTTGTTTCTGGCCGACGAAGAGACTCCGACCGACGAACAAAATCTGGCCCGCTATTACCTCTGCTACCTCTACCTGGACGTGGAGCGGTTCGAAGAGGCGGCGGTGCTGGGAAGTTGGCTGGCCCGGTCGCACTCCGACAGCGGGTTGGCACACAAGTGCGCTTCCGTTGGGCTACTCGCGCTGCATCGTCTGGCCACGCAATCGGAATCGCAATCTGATTTCGCTTGGAGCCGATTGGAAAACCTGTCTCAACAAGTGATGGCGGCCTGGCCTCAAACCTCCGAAGCGGCGCAAGCGGCCACCTTTTTCGTGCAAGCCGCCGCCCGGCGGGGGGATGTTCAGGCAGTCCAAACCGCCGTGCAACGCTTGGCAGCGAGTGACGCCGTGCGCGGTGAAACCGCCATCGCCGGTGGCAGGGCCTTGTGGGAAGCGTTTTCCCGCGACCGTGCCAGGGACGTCCAAGAAAACCCGGAGCTGCCCCCAGCCGCCCAAGAACTGTTGGTGCAAGGCCGGAGCTGGCTTAAACGGGACGAAGCGCCCGAGGTCTTCGACTTGGCCACGATTCTGCTAGGACAAATCGCGCTCGATACGAGCGATCTGCCTGCCGCACAGCGGTGGTTGGAAGCGCCCGACCATGGTATCGGGCAATTGGCCCGGGCCGAGAGTTCGCCCCATCGTGCCGAGACGCTGCTCACCGCCGCCGTGGAAGTTGCGCTGAGAATTCATGTCCTCTCGGGAAGCACGGACAATGCGATCGTCGATCAACTGCTGGCCCGCCTGGAGCAGCTTTCGGGGAAGGATGGTGCGTCGCAAGCCCGATTGTCGCGCGTCTATTTCCAGCTTGGCCGGGAAATGACCCGCCGCATCGAAGCGTTGCGAACTAGCGGCAAGACCGCGGAGGCGGAGCAGGCCACACGGCAATTGACGGCTTTTCTCGACCGTCTCGCTGGGCGTCAACAAGGCCAATCGCTCGCCGGGCTGTACTGGATGGCCACCACGCTCGAAGAACTGGGATCTCCCCAGGAGTCCGCATACGGTAGCACTTCACGCAATCAGAATTACTTACGGCAAGCCACGGAAATCTACGCCCGTCTGCTAAAACATCCCGAGCTTTCCGGGACCAGCCAAGCGGCCCGCCAGCGTCGCGACGCCGTGCGTTTCCGCTTGGCTGGAGTGCAACATCGGAGCCGGCAATACGCCGCCGCTTGGCAAACCTTGCGGGAAGTCCTTTCTGCCACGCCCAACCTGCTTACCGCCCAAGTGCTGGCCGCGCGGGTGCTGCAAGACTGGGGAGAACAGGAGCCCTCGCGACTGCAACAGGCGGTACTCGGCACCCAGGAGCAGGGCGTCTCTGTCTGGGGCTGGGGCACGCTCAGCAAGATCACGGCCCGCAAGCCGGAGCTGCGCGACCATTTCTACGAGGCCCGCCTCCGCTTGGCGGAATGCCGGTTCCAGTTGGCGAAAACCGCGGCGGCGGAGAAACGCGGCGGACTCTTCCGTGCCGCGAAGAATGACCTGGTGTGGGTCGCGAAACGCTATCCCGACTTCGCCAGCTCCGCTTGGTATGCCGCTTACGACAAACTGCTGCGGGAAATCCAACGCCAGGCCGGGGAACCGGCGCGTGGCCTGCAAGAAATCGCCCCGCCCACGGAATCCCTGGCACAAGACACAGCGAGCTAAATTCCCCGGAGAAATCGAATCATGCGGACCATCTCGCGACGGCTTCCTGGGGCACTTGCCATTGCCGGCTGGGCAATCTCCTTTTTAACCACGCCAGTTGGGGCGGTCGACTTAGTGCGGACTCCCAGCGGTACCGTCTCTGGGGAGATTAGCAGCGTATCTCGCGAACAGGTCGTCGTACGGCAACGCAACGGAGAACGCCTTATCGCCGCGGAGGACATCGAAGCGCTATCGCGAACGGACGAACCTCGGGAATTGCAGCGGGCCCGTGCCGAAATCCGCTCCGGCCAGCTCGAGCAGGCGGTCCAGTCCCTGGAAGCCGTGGAACTCCCTTCCTCCGCCCCGGGGTGGCTGGCGCGGGAAGCCGAATATCTGCGGCTGTGGTGCCTGGCGCAATTGGCGCTCAACCAGGGCGGTTCCGCCGAGACTGCCGTGAACGGCTTACAGTCGTATGTTGCCAAACATGCCGGCAGCCATCGCTATTATCCCGGCCTGCAACTGCTAGCCGACCTACTTGCGGCCGAGGGACAATCGTCCTCCGCCGACGAGGTTCTGCGTAATCTCCAGCGGGCGCCGTGGCCACGAACTCAGGCCCGTGCCCATCTCGCGCTGGGCCAATCACTGATTCGTCGGAAGCAATTTGGACCGGCCCTCCGGGAATTCGAGTTGGCGCAGGCCAAGCCCGGCATCGACGAGGAGCTACGCCAGCGCGGCCGCATTGGCCAAGCGATGTGCCAAGTGGCCACTGGCCAGTCCGCCGCTGGTATCTCCACCATTGAAGAGATCGTATCCCAGGCGGATGCCGAGAATACCCGTCTACATGCCGAGGCGTACAACGCCCTCGGCTGGTGCTTTTTGCGGGAGAACCGGCTGCAAGAGGCGCTCTTGGCCTATTTGCACGTTGATATCGTCTACTTTCAGGATGCCGAACTGCACGCGGAAGCGTTGGCCCACTTGGCCGATATATGGTCCCGGCTAGGGCGTGCCGACCGTGCCGCCGAGGCCCAGGAAAATTTACAACAACGTTATCCCCACAGCCATTGGCTGGATGGCGCGGGGGATGCATCGTGAATCACGAACCGACAACACCACAACGGTCCCCCACGGCACGTGGCGTTTGCCTGCCACGTCCCTCCGGACCGCGCTCATCACAGGAGAGGTCCATGCGACGCTTTTTCCATGCACTAAGTCATCCTTCGGCCTGGCCCGCCATCCTCGGCTTGGTAGCCATCTTGGGCCTGTTGTCTTGGCCGCTGGCCACAAGTTTTGGCCAAGAAGCGGAAGAGGACAACGGGGGAAACGGTGAAGCCGTGGCGGCGGAACCAGCGCCCGCTCCGGAGAACAACGGCGATCCGCCTCCCGTGGAAGAGAGTTATCTCTCCTTCTTCTTCAAGGCGCTGGGCATCAAATACACGGTCGCCTTTTTGTGCCTCTCCTTCACGCTGGTGGCCCTGCTGGTGATGAACCTCATGGCCGCCCGCCGAGACCACGTGGCCCCCATCCAACTCGTCGAAGCCTTCGAGGAACATCTCGACCAAAAGCGTTACCAAGAGGCGTACGATCTCGCCTCCTCGGACGAATCGTTCTTGGGGAAGGTGCTCTCCGCCGGTTTGGCCCGCCTCTCCGCCGGCTACCCGCAGGCCATCGAGGCCATGCAGGAAGTGGGCGAGGAAGAGACGATGAAGCTCGAACACCGCCTGAGCTATATCGCCCTCATCGGCTCCATCAGTCCCATGGTCGGCCTGTTGGGCACGGTGGACGGCATGGTGGCCGCCTTCAGCAACATCGCCCAATCGACGCAAGCGCCGTCGCCGCCGGTATTGGCGGGGAACATCTCCACCGCCCTGGTCACCACGCTGGTCGGCCTGTGGCTGGCGATTCCCGCCATCGCCGTGCATGGCATTTTGCGGAACCGGTTGGCCCGGCTCGTGCTGGAGGTCGGCGTGGTGAGTGAACAGTTGATGAGCCGCTTCGAAAAGGTCGGCCCCAAGCGGCCCGCCAAGGAATAAGCGCCGCCGTTTCGATCCCATGAGCCTCTCAGGCGAAAAAGAGGAAGCCTACCCATGCGATTTCGAGCCCGGAGCACGACGGCTGCCGCCTCCAACGACCTCACGCCGATGATCGACATGACGTTTCAGTTGATCGCGTTCTTCATGTTCGTGCTCAACTTCAGCGAGGTCGATCAGGACGAGCGCATCCAGCTCCCAGCCAGCGAACTGGCCAAGCCGCCGGAGACCGCGCCCGAACTGCCGCTCACCATCCAGGTCACGCAGGATGGCACGGCGGTCTTCGCGGGGCAGTCCCTCTCGCTGGCCGAGCTGCGGATCCGGCTTCGCAAGGAAGCGGCCATTTTGGACTATCTCAAAAAGAGCCCCACGCAGGCCACGATGATCATCCGTGCCGACGCCGCCACCGCGACCGGCCGCGTGCAGCAGGTGATCGAAGTCTGCCAAAGTTCGCGGTTCGAGAAGTTCGCGCTCCGCGCCAAGCAGGAAGAATGACCCCTTACCCTAGGTAGTCGAGGCTGGCATGCGTATCCGGCATTCGGTCATCTCGCCGAACAAGATCGAGCTGCAGATGACCCCCATGATCGACATCGTGTTTCAGATGTTGGCGTTCTTCATCATGACGCTGAAGATCGTCACCATCGAAGGGGACTTCAGCGTGAAGATGCCCCCCGACTCGCCGCAGGAGGGCTCGCTGGAGGACCAGATGCTCCCCCCCATGACGGTCCGCCTGCGGGCCGACTCCGAGGGGGAACTGGCCGGCATCCAGTTCGCCGACCGCGATTTCCCCAGCTTCGCCGCGCTCAACCAGTACGTAATCCAGCTCGTGGGGAGCGACCGGGGGCCCGGCTCCATGGCGGACACGGCGGAGGTCGAACTCGACGCCGACTTCTTCCTCAAGTACCGCTACACCATGGACGCCATCACCGCCATCAGCGGCTACGTCACGCCGGAAGGCGAAGTCGTGAAACTGATCGACAAGATCCGGTTTAGCAAGCCCAGAGAAGGGGAGTGAGGACGAAGTCTTCCTTCTCAACTGCACGTGGACAAGTTTGCTGTTCGCTCAGCGCGATTGGATCATGGAGCGCAAAGCCCCGGGCTAACCTCATCGAACAGCGGAACGCCTTGGCAACTCTGGACGGCTTGCGACCGTCTCGAACCACCGACCGGACTCTTTTGAGCGAAAGATGTCCCTGCTTACAATCGCGAAAATGCCCGCGAATTGGCGTGGCGGGGGAAAGTGGGCATTGATATACTTCGCGGCCACTCAACAGCCGGTTGAATGGCTCAACTGGCCGGTGCATCACGGGAAGTGATGCTCAAAATAGCGACGAAAGCCGTTATTTTACGAGTCGTGAGCCGCTTTGCCGTGCCAATTGCGGCCCACAATGCGGCAAGGTTGAAAAATGCCAGGAGGGTGTTTTTCGATGGACGGTTAATGGCCCGGACGTACTACATCAATCTCGCACTCAACCGCTGAGAAACGAATGGCCGGACACGGAGGTCCGCCGGCGTCGCGTTCGCGCGGCGTATTTTCAGGCGATTTCGCTCGCAAAACCGCGTGTCGCGCGGCAGTCTGCTGGCTGCTCACGGCGGCGTGGCTCTGCGCTCAGGAAACCGAATTGGCGGATCTCCGCCTGCGGTTGGAATGGGGGGGCGGTACGCCCCGCGCCTGGGATATGGAAGCTTGGCTGGAAGATGGGACCATCTCCCGCCCCGTTTCCTTGGGGATCGAGGCCAATGTTCCCGGTTCGGCTTGGATCCAACAGCGGGCGCTGCGGCTGCGTCAGGCCAGTCCTCGCAATTACGAAGGCGTGGATATCTCGGTGGAAGGCCCGCTCAGTTCCACGCTGTACGTGACGCTCGCCTCGCGGGACGGCGCCGTGGAACGCCATATCCCCTTGCCTTTGGAGCAGTTTGCCACCGGTCCCCGCAGCGTGGCTCTGGATGAAGATAACAACCGCCTAGTAGCACGGCGCGTGCCGGGCGACGAACTCCGCTTCACCACCAACCGTGACACGCTCGTGTTCCATCCCGGGGAGCTGTTCGAATTCACGGTGGTGCCGAATTTGATCCCACTCTCCGAAAATGGAGAGTTGACGTTGCGGGCGGAACTGCTCGCCGCGGGAGAACGCCGCGTCCGCCAGTCGGAATCGGTTCCCTACTCGGTGGGGGAAGACGCACTGCCCACCGATGCCGAAATGCAGGCTTCGTGGACCATGCCCGACGATGAAGGGGTGTTTGTTCTGCGGTTGAGCTTGCAGCAAAAGACGCGGTTTTACGCTCCGGTCAAAACGCTCTCCGAGCGGGAGATTCAGCTCGTCGTCGCGAGTAACGAAGTCACCGCGCGGGGCGCCCCTTCGGCGGAATTCTCCCAAATCGTGCAGGAAATCACGCCCACGGACATCTTGGGTTCCCCGAGGATTCCCCGCCTCTCGTTGCTCCAATCGGCGCGGCGCGTGCCGTTGCACCATGGCGATGTCGCTTTGAATGTGCATGCCTCCTTGGGCAGCCTTGTCCGTTTGGGGCCTGCCGCGACTCCCGCGGAACGGACCTGGGCGGCTTGCCCGCTGGAGATCGAGCGTCCGGGAACACCCCACATCGTGGAGATCGAATTTCCCTCCGATGAGCGCATGTTTCTCGGAGTGAGCCTCGTGGAGCCGAATTCCGCCGGCGTCGTGGAGCCGATCGGGCTCGATTCCGGTGTTTATCGCGCCGAAGCGGTAGAGGACGAGCCAGCCACGATGCAGCGGCATCGCCTGGTCATTTGGCCGAAAAGCGAAACGCCATGGCTGTTGCTCACCAATTTGCAACCGAATGCCTCGGCCGATTTCGGCGTGGTGCGGGTCCGCGCCGCGCAAAAGGGCCAGGTCACGCAAGTGCCGCTGCCGCAAATGTCCCTGATCGGGAGTGAAACCCCGCCCGCCTCGTTGCCGCCCGCATTTGACCAGCCCCGGACCGGGGACGCGCGGCTCTGGGCGGCGTACTTCGATCGCCCTCTGCTGCCAGAGAATTTTTCCTCGCCCGAGCAGTTTGATCCCTGGAGCCGCCGAAGCCTTGACGATTGGGGCACCTTCTATCAGGCGGGACGGAGGTTGGTCCAATATCTCGACTATGCCGGCTACAACGCCTTGATGCTGTCGGTCTACAACGACGGCAGCGCGATCTATCCTAGTGATCTCTTGGCCGCCACGCCTCGCTACGACACGGGTATCTTTCTCTCCAAGGGGGCCGACCCTCAGCGCAAGGACGTACTGGAACTGCTGTTTCGCCTGTGTGATCAGCGGCAGATTCAGCTCGTGCCAGCCCTAAACTTTCGCGCGCCGCTTCCCGCTTTGGAAGAAGAAGCCAGGTCGGAACCGGAGGGGGCCTCGGGAATTTGGTGTGTCGGCCGGCAAGGCACTGCGCGGGACGCGGCCGGGCGGGGCCGGTACAACATTCTGGATCCGCGCGTGCAGCGGGCGGTGCGGGACGTGCTCGCCGAATTGGCCGAGCGGTATGCCGCGCATCCCATGTTTCACGGTGTGTCCCTGCAGCTTTCCGCAGACGGCTTCTTGCAGCTTCCTGGCGGAGAATGGGGGCTCGATGACCAAACGTTCGCTCGTTTCGAACGAGACACCGGCTTGGAATGCGACGCGCGCGGGCCACAACGCTTCGCGCAACGGGCCGATTTTGCGCTTGAGCATCGGGCCCGCTGGCTGGCTTGGCGAGCCCGCGAACTCTCGCGATTCTTCCGCGAGCTGCGTGAGGAAATCGCCACGCATCGGCCGGGAGCCAAGCTCTATCTGGCCGGATCGGAGCTGTTCGACAGCCCAGAGCTACAGCAAAAACTACAGCCGGCGCTACTCGAATCCAACAATCTACAGGATTTGCTGTGGGAGCTGGGGATCGATTTGGAACACTTCGTGGAGGATGACGCGATCGTCTTCCTGCGGCCGCGCAAGGAATTGCCTCCTCTTGCCTTGGACGGCCAGGCGGCCAATTTGCTCATCAACCAGGCGTCGGACTTCGAACGCCATCTGGGTAGCGGCCCCTTTCCTGGCAGCCTGTTTTTCCATGAGCCCCGGCAACTTTACCTGGAATCCTTCGATTTGCACGGGCCATTCGAGAAGTCGCATACGGTGCTCTACACGCAGGCGTCGCCCGC
Source organism: Pirellulales bacterium (assembly GCA_028289405.1). Taxonomy (GTDB): domain Bacteria; phylum Planctomycetota; class Planctomycetia; order Pirellulales; family JANQPP01; genus JANQPP01. The sequence continues at coordinate 27,790 of JANQPP010000183.1, read as the reverse complement.
CGGCTGGGAAAATCGGCGGAGATATGTTCGATCCCTCGCGCACGCAGACCAGCAAGCTTTTTTCGACGGCGGGTGGCTGCTCCCCATGGGCCAGGAAGCGAGCTTGGCCGATTTGATGCTCACTTTCCAGCAGCTTCCTCGGGAACGCTTCGAGGACGTGGCCACCGGTGCCCGAGGGACGACGTTGCGGACCCTACGCCGCGACGGAGTGACCTACGCCTACGTGGTCAATGATGCTCCCTGGCCGGTTCATGTCACCGCGAGCTTTCAAGGGCCGCTGGAGTGCGAGGCTCAAGCCCTGGGAAGCGGCCAACGCCCAGTGGACCTCTCGCGGGGTAGAGCGGGCCAATGGGTCTGGAATATCCCCCTGGAACCGTTCGACCTGTTCGCCGTGCGGCTCTCCTCGGAGAACATCCGCTTCACCGAAACACGGTCCCAGGTGCCATCGGAGATTCAAAATCAATTGGACCGGCAAGTCCGTGAACTTTCGGTCCGCGCCAGGGCCTTGGTCACGAATCGGCCGCTGGGCATCCTCCGCAACCCCGATTTCGAACTGCCGATCGAGTCGGGCACACTGCCCGGGTGGTCGATTGAACGTGGCCCCACCGCACAAAACCAAGAATTCACGGCGAGTATCAAATACGACCGGGCCGCGCGGCAAGGAGGACAGTCCCTCCACATGCATAGCGGCGGAACCTCGTTGGCCCTGTTGAGCGAAGCGTTCGCCCCGCCGCCCAGCGGCCGCGTGATGCTCTCGGTGTGGCTCCGCACGTACGACGTGGACGCGCAACCAGACTTCAAGCTTCGAGTCGAGTCGGCAGAGGAAAACGGACCGAGATACGAGGCGTTCGCTGCCGTGGGCCAAGGGAGACACCCGCTGGGGACGGATTGGCGCGAGTACCGTCTGCCCGTTTCCGACCTTCCGCAGGGCGCCGACGCGCGGCTCCGCGTGCGTTTTGAGCTCAACGGTCCCGGCGATGTATGGCTCGACGAAGTGCGGCTGTTCGATCCGCCTTTTAGCGAGACAAAACGGGCACGGCTGTTAATGATGATCCACGGAGCGGAGCTCGACTTGGACCAGGGAAATATCGGCGAGTTCGCGCGATTCATGGACAGTTACTGGCCGCGGTATCTGGTGGAGAACATTCCCCTGGCCGAGCCGCCCTCCGCGGTGGAACCGCCCTATGCTCCACCCCCTGCCGCTCGCGCGGCGCAGCGCCCAGAACGCCAGCCTGGCATGCTGGACCGTGTGAAGAACCTCGTTCCTCGATTTTGGAGATAAGGCGGCGTTCGCTGATTTGGTCTGCCGCTTCCCGCGACCGTGGCCTGAGGATCGGCGTCAAATGCCGGATGCGTCTCGGCGACGCTGAATGAGGGCTCGTGGTACTGCCAGCAGAGTGACAAGTAAACAGAGCCCCGCGAACAGATCCCCGTATTGCAAGTAAAGCGTCTGACGCGTGCTTAGCTCCGGAGTGGCGATCACGATGTCGGGGGCATAGCGCTTGGCTCGGGAGACGATTTTTCCATACGGAGAAATCTCGCCGGAGAAGCCGGTATTCGCGGCGATCAACACGGATCGGCCGAACTCCACCGCACGGAACACGCTGCACACGAAGTGCAGGTCGAGCGCGGAGGAACCCCGAAACCAGCCATCGTTGGTGACGTTCAATATCAGGTTCGGGCTTTCACCGGCAGCTTGCAGTTCGCGCAGTTGCCGCCGCACGAGATGTGGCAAGATGCTTTCGAAGCAGATATTCACGGCTGCCGCAGCCTTGCCAATGCGAAGCACGGCCGGTTGCTCTCCCGAAGACAGGCCGCCCGACAGTGGCATCCCGGGCAGCGAATAAACGGCCGGAAACCACGTTCCGCCGGGCACGTACTCGCCGAACATCACCAGGTGCATCTTGTCATAGTGGCCCTGGATCTCCCCGGAACGATCCACGTGAAACACGGTGTTGTAGCGGATCTCCTCGCCCGAGACGTCATACACATAGCGGGTCGCGTTGAAAATCCACTCCGTATCCAGAGTTTCGGCCATTTGCCGCGCGTAATCCCGCTGGTATTCGATCTGCCTCCGTAGTTCATCAAGCGGAAAAGGCTGCTCCCAGCCTCCCTGCTCGACAGTCCCTACATCCTCCGCCAAGTTCGCTTGCGGATAGGGAAACATCGATTCTGGCCAGACGATCGCCGCCAATGGCCCATGCTCTCGCGACGCCTGCAAGGAGAGGTCCATGTGCTGTCGCAGTATGGTATTCGCCTGAGCCTGCCAGTCGGTGATATCGAACCGGCTGTCCATGCTCCCCTGGATCAGGGCGATTTTTTCCGCCTGCTGCGACAATCTTTTATCCCCGACTCGGCCGCCATACCCCAACGTCAAGGCGACTGCCATCAGGGCTGCGGCCAGCCACCAGCCCGATTTTTCCCGCAACCGTTGCCAAGTCGCGTAGCCAACGCTACTCCCCACGAATACCAACAGCCATGTCACCAGATAGCCGCCCGCCAGATCGCTGATTTGGATCAGTTCCGTCCAGCGATACTGCGTGTGGCACAGGTTGGCCATGGTAAAACCGGTCAACACGTGAGCACGCGCATATTCCAAGGCGGTGAAGACGGTGGACAAGGTGAGCACGAGCGGCAAACCCCACTGCGTGAGTTGCCGCGTGAACCAAAAAATGGCGGGAAAGTAACAGGCCAAATAAGCCGCCAGCACGAGGCCACCCAACCCCGTGGCGGGATGAGGGAAGCGGAGCCAATGCAAGGTGACGCACCAGAAAACAAACCCGACCAACCACAACTTGCGCAAGGGCAAACGTCTGGCCTCCTCTTGCAAGCTAGCCCAGGTCCAGAACAAACCCACCAGCCACGCCAAGGGGGCAAAGTCTTGGGGTGGCAAAGCGGCCCACCAGCAAGCGGCCCCGGCAGCGGAGAACAACCAGCCTCGCCGCCAACCGTCGGTTTTGGCCTCGGCACTCCTCGATTCCATGGCAAATCACTCACGAGCGCGTGTCGTGGGGACGTGTCGCGCCGAGAGCGCCTTGCTTGGCGACTCGAATCGGCGCCCCTCCACAATAGATAGAAAGATGAAGAGAGCGAAAGATGGAGACGCACTCCACCGGCGCAGGTTACCGGGACCGGTCCCGAGCCGTCAACGTGAATGTCGGCACAAGGTTTGGCGTTTGGAGACCGTGGCGCGAACCCGAGAATGCCGAGATGGCAAGCGGCCAGGCTCAAAAGGCGCAGCCATGAGAATTGGATGGAGAACGAGGATCACGTCGTGGACGCCAGTTCTGGCTCGGAACGAGATGCCCACTTGGCGATACAATCAATCAGCCCCTGGCGATTGATCGGTTTCGTGGCAAAGTCGTCACAACCGGCGCTCAAGCATTTTGAGCGTTCGTTCTCCATCGCATGCGCTGTCAGCGCGATGACCGGCACTCGATTTCTTTTGGCTTTCAGTATTCCCGCGGCCGTGTAGCCGTCCATCTCGGGCATCTGCATATCCATCAGCACGATATCAAATGGAGGCTCGTCACGGAGCGGGCCCGAGGTCGTGCCGTCGGTCGTGAATTGTTCCACGGCCAATCGGCCATTTTCCACGACGGTTACGTCGGCACCCGCCTTCTTCAATACAAATTTGATCAACCGCTGATTGTCTGGTCCATCCTCGGCCAGCAATACGCGTACGTCGGAGAGCCGCTTTTGGCCGGCGGCGCGCGGAGGGCTGCTGGCCGGTTTCGGGGCCAAGAGCTTTTGGAAAGTTTCGTCTTGGGGATGCGACAAGGCCACGCCGTCCAAAGGGCCCGTGGCGACCGTCGCCGTGAAAGTGGTTCCCACCCCGAACTCGGATTCGACCGTGATATCGCCTCCGAGCATTTCGGCGAGTGTTTTGGAGATGATCAGGCCTAGGCCAGTCCCTCCGAATTTTCGGGTCGTCGTGGTATCCGCTTGTGAAAAAGCCTGGAAGAGACGCTGGGTCTGCTCGGGGGTCAGGCCGATGCCCGAATCCGAAACGGCGAAGCTCATTTGGGGGGCCGGTTGATCGCGATGCAGCAGCTTGACATAGATTTTCACGCCTCCCTGATCCGTGAATTTGAGCGCATTTCCGACCAAATTGATCAAGATTTGTCGCAGACGCACCGGATCGCTGCAGACCGTTTCCGGGATTTCCCCGTCCCAATGCACTTTCAAGGAGAGCTTTTTCTCGCTCGCCCGAACTTGCATGAACGACATGACTTCATGCACGATTTGCATGGGCGAAGTGATAATGCGTTCGACTTCGAGTTTCCCGGATTCGACTTTCGAGATATCCAGGATGTCATTGATCACGGTCAATAAGTGTTCGCCGTTGCGCTGGATCGTACGGATCGTCTCCACGCGGCGTTCCGGCTGCTGCAAGATATCCGGATCATGCAGCAACAGATCCGCGTAGCCCAGGATGGAGGTCATCGGCGTGCGGATTTCATGACTCATGTTCGCCAAGAACTCGCTCTTGGCACGGCTGGACTGTTCCGCCGCGTTTCGGGCTTCCGCCAACTCACGCGCCTGTTCCGCCGCGGCCTCGTACATCTGCGAGAGCTCCTGCTTGTGGAGCGTTAGATCTTCCGTTTGTCGAGTTAATTCCGCGTTGGCGAAGCGAAGTTCGATGGTGTTCTGCTCCACTTCAGCTTCGATGGATTCATGTTGCTCTTCCAGGGTAGCCCGCCGTCGCGCGGACTCCGCCATTTGCTTCAGGTTGCTGTGATTCGCGATCAGCAGGAAAATGTTTTCAAACACGACCCACCAGGCGTGTTCGAGGAAACGCCACTCCTGATTGCTATCCGCGCCGTAGATCGACATCGGCCAGTAGATACCCCGCATGATGTGATCGAACAACGTGACACCCGAGGCCGTCACGAGGACTTTCCAGTCGCGGTAAAAGGCCAACAGCGCGAGCGAGCCGAAGACATGAAAATGGGTCTCGATCCGTCCGCCGGTGAGATGAATTAGCAGCCCGGACCAAGCCATCTGCGCGATCGCCACGACATGTCGGGTGAGTGCCGTACCGGGCCGCAGACAGATCAAGGAGACGGGAAAGACCGTGATGATGCCGCCCAGAATGAACGCGGACCAAACGTGGAGATGGGTCGCGCTTGCCGGTCCGTACAACGTTTTGGGTGAGATCCACAGCGCGACGAAGATGCTCGCGAACCACTGCAGCATGAAGAGCAGGCAGAAGATCCTATCAGTCCGGCGATAGCCCTCGTCTAGCGCATGCGCGAGGATCCGCTCGGCATTGGAATTGGTCGGTGATTCTGTCATTCTTCCGCCGCCTTCCACCAAGAAAGTTTCATGGTCATGTCCCGCTTCCACAGCTCGCATCCGTAAAATGGGTGAATAAACATGAGCAGGGTGTACGCCCCCGAATGACGAGGAAGCGCGGAGGACGCGGGCCACTGGGTGGGCTCATGATACTTCCGGCCGGGAGCGGATCCGTAATCCCACAGCAGGCCATGCCGAGCAGCACGGCCGACAGCCATAAAGCCGCGGTCACGGGCATCCCGAATCGCCGCCAATTGGTGAACTTCATGCAACGGTTTACCACGATGGAGCCCGATAGATCGAAGGCGGGCAGTTCCTAATGCAACATCGCATGCCGGTGTTCCTTGAAGGTTCACCAGGGATGCACTCAAGACTACGTCGTCAACGTACTCCCGGTGCAACGAATTACGCATCTTGCCTCGATCTACACAAGGCCAATACCAGTCGGATCGTTGGATTTTGTGGATGATGCGGACGTGGAAAGGCTTGCAACGCCGTATGACGCTGGGAACGTCCGATGGGGTCGTGCTTCTTGCGGGCGATGAGGGCGGCCGAAGCGGCCAATCGAACAGCAAGCCTGGTCTTCAGTCGCGTTTAGCCTATCATGCTATCCTGAGCAGGTAGCGGACAAGCAGATGACTCCACCGCCGCACGCCAAAATTAGACTTTCCCTCAGAAATTTTCACGGTTTTTTTCGTCAAGACCGGACATGAAGTGTCTCAGCGGGAAACGGACAGCCAAGGAGAAGCCGGGAAAATTCCGCTGCAAGAAATGCGGCGCCACGGCGGACAAGAAGAAAAAGCTCTGTAAGCCAGCCAAAATCAAGCCGAAGTGAGGCGCCGCTTAGCGCCCTAGTGCTTTGTCAAACCCGATTTTGGGGGTTGGCAAAGCACGACCGCCGAACACGTAAGTGGTTCGGCGGCAAGCAAGTACCTAGTGCTCTGTTCATAGGCATCAACCCCAAGATTTGACGATGACAGAGCACTAGTGACGAAGTTGAATGCGTCTCAATCAGGCAGGAATTCGCCCACGACGGTCACTTCGCGGACCTGCCGGCTATCCGGCTCCCAGACCCGCAGCCTGATTTGCATGCCCCGCAACGGGACGTCGTAAGGAGGAGCCGTCTCCCGCTCACCCGGGTCGTCCACGCCGGCACGGTTGTCGTCATCAATGCCGTTGGTCCCCTCATCGACGAGTTGGTCCTGGTCTTCGTTGATGCCGTTATGTTCGTAGTGGAAGGACCACGTGTCGTAGGTATTGGTCAGGCGGGAACGGGGATCGCCGGGTCCGGAAAAATGCGATAAGCCGTCGGCTCTGGCATAGTTCAAGTCGACAAAGGCGCCAGCCAAATCGAGGTTTTGGGCCGTGGCGTAGGCGGGATCGCCAGGCTGTACCACGGCACCCTCTCGGGTCTGCCGGATTGGGGCCGTGGCATCGAATACCTTGATATCGAAGCCGATCACGTTGGTGAGCAGCACGTCCTGTCCCGCGCGGTCATCGGCGGGCGTATAAGCATCGTAGGGGAGCAGTTGTCCCGTGGAGAGCGGATAGGGGAACTCCGTCCGCAGATGCGCGAAGCGGTTTTCCCGCTTGGTCAGATCGCCCAGCGAGTTGTAGACGACTCGGCCCTGATCGTCGAGGCGAAACGAAATGTCGCGTGAAAAACTCTGAGGACGGCGCGCATTGGGCACGAATTCCGCGCTGGGCAGCACCGTGCGCACCTGGCGGTAGAGCGTGTTGTTCCGCACGAAATAGACCACCTCCGCCACGTCCGACTCAATCAACTCGGGCCCAGCCAGAAACTCCGGCTTGCCGGCGAAAGGAGCGCCCCGGCTGCGGACGGTGAGCATCAGCACGTCGTCCAAATCACCGGCGATGTTCTCCGGCTCGGTGGGAAGCCGCGAATCGACCTGCGGTCCCTCCACGTATTCCAGGTAGCCCAGCCCTGCGTCGGGACGTATGGTGGGCATCGCCGTGACAGTGGCCCCGTCCAAGTCGGCCTGCAAGCGGTCCGCCGCAGCCCGCAAGCGGTCACTCATCTCCGTGGTGGAGCGGGTCGCGCTCACGCTGTCGCTGATCAGCGCGAAGACGGAAACCACCGCCGCCATCATCATCAAGGTGATGGCCAGCGTCACCAACATTTCCACCAAGCTCACGCCAAGGCGGTTTCGGGATGCGTGCCGCATGCGCTTTTTTCCTCGAGGGAGAAGACCTTCCTGCGATGGGAGCGAGGCCCGTGCCCAGACTATCCCATTCTCATAATTCTAACCGCGCCCGCTGCCGCTGGCCACGAAATGGTGATTTCCAACGAATGTTTTGCCAGGGAATGGAAGAGGAGGAGCGACTCACGCTCCCGGGAGAGACATTCGCAGGCTGCCGAGTGCTTGGCCTGGTTTGCCGTCAGAAGCTGATCGAAGGGGAAGAGTGGATACGAAGGCCAATTGATCGAGAGGATCGATCTTGCTCACGCCAACTCTCCTACTCTCGTTGAGATGCCTACCCCGCCGTGAGTTGGGCTAGGGTTTCTTGGGCGGTTTGGCGGGCGATGTCGAGGGCTTGGGGGAGGCCGGCTGGGTTCTTGCCGCCGGCTTGGGCCAGATCCTTGCGCCCGCCGCCACCGCCGCCGACCGCTTTGGCCGCGGCGCGGATCCAAGCACCGGCATCCATGCCCTGGTCTTGCAGGTCGCGGCTGATGCCAGCCACGAGCAGCACCTTGTCTTCGCCTTGTCGCGCGGCGAGCAACACGGCCACGGGACTGTCCTTCTTGCGGAACTGGTCGATGATGCCTCGCATGGCGTCGGCGGTGAGGGGCACCGAGGCTTCCGCCACGATCAACATTACATCGCCTACCTTTTCAGCCTTTTGTTTGGCGTCGTGATACGACCATCCACCTATCCGACCAACGGCGTCTGTTCCTATCGCCGATGTTCCAGTTAGTTTAATTAATTTCTTTGCCTTCTTGCTCTCTTCAAACAGCTTCTCCACGCGCTGCGGCAATTCGGCCAATGGGGCACGTAGCGTGGCCGCCATGCGGGACAGCGAGGCTTCCTGTTCGGTGAGCCGCCTCAGAATAGCCGGGCCGGTGATGGCCGTGATTCGCCGCGTTCCCGCCGAAACGCTCTCCTCGGAGACGATCCGCAGCAGGCCGAGTTCGCCCGTGTTGCCGGCGTGCGTGCCGCCGCACAACTCTTTGCTGAACTCGCCCATGGCCACGACGCGGACCTCGTCCGGATACTTTTCACCGAAGAGCATCATGGCCCCTCCTTGGCGGGCCTCGTCCAGAGGCATCCGCCGCCATCGGATCGGATCGGCGGCCAGGATGTGGCGATTGATCTCCTCCTCGATGCAAGCCAGTTCCACCTGCGTGACCGCTTGGGGGTGCGTGAAATCGAATCGCAGCCAATCGGCATCTACCTTGGAGCCCTGTTGCAGGGCGTGACTGCCCAAATGCTTCTGCAAAGCGTGATGCAAGATATGCGTGGCGGAGTGGGCGCGTTGAATGGCCTGCCGCCGAGCCGCATCGACCTGGGCCTCCACTTTGGCCCCCAGTTGCAGCGTGCCTTGCGTTACACGGCCCACGTGCAGTGTGAAATCGCCATCCTTGTGCGTATCGAGGACTTGGAAATGTGCGTCGGGCGCACGGATTTCGCCCGTGTCGCCAACCTGGCCGCCGCTCTCGCCATAGAAGGGGGTTTGGTCCAACACGACGACGACTTGCTCCCCCTGCTCGGTGACTTCCAGTTCGTCGCAGAGATGGTCATGCGAGATCAGCCCGATGACCTTGGCCTGGGCGGATGTCGCTTCGTAGCCGAGAAATCTGCTGCCGCCCAGCGCTTTTTTGAGGGCATCGAGCGGGCCGCTGGAGAAAAGTTCCACGCGCTGACCGGCGCCCGACTGGATGCCGTGCTCCTCCATAGCCTGGTCGTAGCCTGGCCAATCAAAGGTCAGCCCACGTTCGGCGGCCAGGGATTCCATCAGTTCGGGCGGGAAGCCGTGCGTGGTGTACATTTCCGCCGCGTCCTCGCCGCTGACCATGAGCCGCCCTTCGCCGTGCATCTGGTCGAAAAGCTGGTGAATGCGGTCAAGCCCGGCGTCGATGGTGGAGAAGAAATTGGCCTCTTCCTTGCGGATCACGTCGGCCACGCGGTCGCTGGTTTCGCCCAGCTCTGGATAGCCGGCCCGCATCAACTCCGCGACCTTCGGTACCAGCGTGTGCAGAAACGGCTGCTCCATACCGATTTGTCGGCCATCCAAAACGGCCCGCCGCAGGAGCCGCTTAATGACGTATTTCTCTTTGTTGGGACCAGGGTAGACATTCTCGTGAATTGCGAAGGTGCACGCCCGGACGTGGTCCGCGATGCGTCGGGCGCGGCGGCCATGTTCGTCTTCCGGCTGATACTTGATGCCGCAGACCTCGGACACGGCCTCCACCAGGGGATGCAAGATGTCGATGTGGAAATTGCTATCCACGCCTTGCAGCACGGCGGCAGTCCGCTCCAGTCCCATGCCCGTATCGATGTTCTTGGACGGGAGCGGGCGCAAATTGTTGGGTGGGTCGCCGACACGCTGAAACTGCGTGAAGACCAAGTTCCAGATTTCGACCTCGCTGCCGTTTTCGTGGTGGTAGAAGACCTCGCTGCAGGGGCCGCAGACACCGTCGGGGCCTTGGCTGGGCGCGCTGGCGGGCCAGAAATTGTCCGCTTCGCCGTAGTGGGTAATGCGGCTGGTGGGCAGCCCGATCTTTTCATGCCAGATATCGGCCGCTTCCTGGTCGTCTTCGTACACCGAAATGGTGAGCCGGTCGGGGTCGATGCCCAGCCACTTCTTCGAGGTGAGGAAGTCCCAGGCCCAGGTGATAGCCTCTTCCTTGAAGTAGTCCCCGAAGCTGAAGTTGCCCAGCATTTCGAAGAAGGTGTGGTGCCGGGGAGTGCGGCCCACGTTGTCGATATCCCCCGTCCGCAGGCACTTTTGGCAGGTCGTGGCGCGGGTAAATTCCAGCTTGCAGCGGCCCAGGAAATGGTCCTTGAACTGGTTCATGCCGGCGGGCGTGAACAGCACGCTGGGATCCCAGCGGGGAACCAGCACATCGCTGGGGCGCCGCACGCAGCCGTGCCCTTCGAAGAACGTCAGGTACTTCTCGCGGATTTCGTCGGTTCGCATGAAAATCGGATTCCTGGGTTCGCTTCAGCCTGGCATCTCCCGCCGCGCCATCATAGCAGGCTGTTGATGGACTCAACAGGCGGCGGCGTCCCACGGAAGTGACGCTCAAAATAGCGACGTAAGTCGTGATTTTGAGAGCCGGGAGCAGCTTCGCTGCGTCAATCATCGAAAGCACGACGACGAGGTTGAGAAACGTCACGAGGACGTTTTTCAACGGAAGGATAGCTCACGCTTTTTTCACGGGCCAGGCGGTTCGAAACCTCGTGGGAGCCCAGCGGAGTACCGACACACAACGCGTGCCACGAAAAGCTGAACGACGTCGTGGAGGAACACATCCGACGTGGAAAAAGTCCCTACAAGCAGTGACGCTCGCGGCGATGGTTCCGTTCACTACATCAACGGTAGCACGGAGCAAGAGGTCCTGTTCGCGCTGCTAGGACGGGAAGAAGGCTGGGCAGTGCCCGGGGATGCCTACTAGGCCCAAGACGCCGCTTGCTTGCGCGGCGATGGTCGCTATTCACCGCTTCCCACAGAGCGCGAATGCTCTGCACAAATGTCCGTGAATATCGCACGGACATGCAGCGTCAACGGTGCTGGGTTTCACGGCTCCTCACGCCGAGAATGCCGTGAACATCTCCGAAACGCGTCTTAATTTCTCGCCGCGGAGAGCTTGCGGAGCTCGCCCAGCTCCATGTCGAGGCGGTGCCGCAGGGGACTTTCCGGCCGCAACTCGTCGAGTAGCGATTCGGCCTTCGTGATAACTTCATCCGTGACCTTGGTATCCTTGAACAGCTTCCGCCAATGTCGTGAGATCTCTTGTTCGGTCAGCAAGGATCAAGCCCTTTGTGAAGAGTTCGGAATGAAACAGTAAGAGCCACCCCACCTTAATTTTACTGGATGACCGCGCTCCCGCAACCTTTACTTGGCGGCTTTTCGCGGGTAAGCGGCAAGGGCAGCCGGCAAAACCCTTGTTCCAGGTTTCCCCGCCCAAGTCAAGATGATCGTGGGCCGCGAGGGCGAAGCCAAAATAATTAAAAAATCTCTTGCTTGCAGGCGTGCACGGTGTCTTACAATGGCCACCAACCCCATGCGTATCAACCGACTCGGCTGCCCGACACAAGGATCAACTCATGCCGCACATAAGGTGGATGTTCGTGGTTCTGCTGGTTGCTGCTCCGCTCAGTTCGGCGTCCGCCCAGGAGTCGCCGGCAGAGCCCGCACCGTCTCCCGAACACCAGTGGCTACGGCAGTTTGAGGGCAAGTGGACCTCCACCAGCAAAGCTATCATGGCCCCCGACGAGCCGCCCGTCGAATCCACCGGTTCCATGACATCGCGCATGCTCGGCAATTTTTGGGTCGTCAACGACATGAAGGCCCATATGCAAGGCCACACCGTGCGTGGCCTGCAAACAATCGGATATGACCCGGCCAAGAAGAAGTACGTCGGCACCTGGGTCGATTCGGCGTCGCATCGCCTATGGCAATACGAAGGGACCGTCGACCAATCAGGGAAGAAGCTGATACTCGAGGCGCAAGGCCCCAACATCTTGGCGCAAGGCAAACCGGCCAAATACCGCGACAACTACGAGTTCCAAACTCCGGATTGGATCATCGCCACGTCCGAGATGCAGGACGACGAGGGGAATTGGATCACGTTCTTGAAGGCGGAGCTGCACCGCGAAAAGTAATCCGATCCGCGTGGACGAAATGCCGCTTCGCTCATCCATACGGCGGCAACAGGCGGCGGAACCCATGAATCAGCTTGATCGGCAATCGCCAGGCGGCAAACCTGGAGGAGGAAGTTACCATCCGGCCGGGCATGCATGTCGCCTTCGTGAAGTTGACGCTGCTGGTCGGCGGATGAGATATCGTCCAAGCCTCGCGAGGCCCACGATTGCTGCCTAGCGCGTAAAAAGCCGGCAAGGCGATGAACCTTGCCGGCGCGGTTGAGATGTCAATTTCAGCGAATCGTGCTTAGTCGAGGAAGCCGGCCAGTTCCTGGCTGCGGCTCGGCTGCTGCAGCTTGCGGACCGCCTTGGCTTCGATCTGGCGGATACGTTCCCGGGTCACCTTGAAGATGTGCCCCACCTCTTCCAAGGTGTAGCTGTATCCGTCCCCCAGCCCGTAACGGAGCTTGATGATCTCCCGTTCACGATAGCTGAGGGTCTTGAGCACCTTGGTGATACGGTTGCGGAGCATCTCCTGGGCAGCGCCCACGGCGGGGCTCTCCGCGCCGCCATCGGGGAGCAGGTCACCGAAGTGGCTGTCCTCACTGTTGCCCACGGGCCGGTCCAAACTGATGGGATACCGGCTCATGGCGAGCACGCGGCGGGTTTCATCGATCGCGGTGCCGGCGGCACGCGCCGTCTCCTCAATCGTCGGTTCACGGCCCAAACGTTGGAGCAAGGCCCGGGACACGTTCCGCACGCGGGACATGGTCTCCACCATATGCACGGGGATGCGAATCGTGCGGCTCTGGTCCGCCACGGCGCGGGTAATCGCCTGCCGAATCCACCACGTGGCATACGTGCAGAACTTGAAGCCGCGGCGATACTCGAACTTGTCGACCGCCCGCATCAGGCCGGCGTTCCCCTCCTGGATCAGGTCGAGGAAGCTGAGGCCGCGATTGCGGTACTTCTTGGCGATGGAGACGACCAACCGCAGGTTCCCTTCGGAGAGCCCTCGCTTCGCCTTCTGATAGCGGTCGTAGACCTCCTTCACCGAACGCACGCGATTGCGAAGGCTGGTCGGAGTTTCCTGCAGGTTCATGAGAATCTGACGATACTCATGCAGCCATTGCCGCCGCTCCTCCGCCTGTTTCTTCGACTTGCGGCTCGCCTTGAGCAGGGCCTGCAACTCGTCCAAGCGGTAGCTGAACTCTTCCAGGGTACGAATCTTGGATTCGATCCGTTGCGTCCGCAAACCGAGCTCCTCCACGAGCCGCACGGCCCGGCGACGGCGACGCCCCAAGCGCGACCATGCCGCGCGACGGACGGACATCTTCTGCTTCTTATTCACGGCGGTGAAATAGTCGTCGCGATTTTGCTGGAGAATGATCTCGAGCGTCCGCAGATTCTGCGGCAGCCGGCCTTGGATCTGATCCTTCTCCAACCGGTCCGTCACGGAAACTTGTACCGTGCGGTCGAACGGCAACTCTCCCACGTGCACGCGTTGGAGATCCTTGACCGCGATCTGAATCACATAATCACACTCCAGCAGTTTGCGGCGGAAGAGTGCCCGCGACATTTCAATCGCCTTGGCGAGCCGAATCTCTTCCTTCCGCGAAAGGAGCGGGATCTCCCCCATTTGGGTGAGATACATGCGAACCGGATCGTCCGACCAGGATTCCGCCTCCAGTTCACTCACCCCCAGCGGATCACCGGAGCCGTCATCGTCTGAGTTGCTATTGTCTTCGTCCGTGTCGACATCAAGGATATCCATCTCCTCGTCGTCTGAATCCTCCACGTTCTTTTGGTTCAGTTCATCGGCGACATCGGTACCGCCATTCACGTCATCTAAATCATCCAGCAATGCGTCGTACAAGGTTTTTCACTCCTCAAACGAGCCACAGAAAAAGGGAGTATGCGAGAGCGTGCCCAGATTCGCGAATCCAACATTCGAAAACATGGTGCGACCTCAGCGCAAAGTATCCCGAAGATCTTACGAGGAAAGCCGCCGCGCTTCTCAGCCGCCCGTCTCACCTACCCCCACGGGCGACATGTACTGCCCTACGAATTCGTTGGGCCTCTTGATGTTTTCTTCTCCGTTGGCTGATGGCCAACTAATTTTACCACCGGTTCGGCGCCGCGTGGGGCTGACTCGGCAATTGGTAAAATATTCTCACGAAATCTCCTCTTGTAGAGAATTTCTTATTGCCCAGACATCCTTATTTACCCAAGCCCGCGAGACTGCCTCTTTGCGAGAAAGGCCCGCTTTCCGTTCAGATTGTCAGCAGGACTTCAAGGAATCCGGACTGTCGGTAGGTATTGTTGACATGTCTTGACGCGGGCCGAACTGCATAATTTTAACGTGGGGAAATCCAACGTCCAGAGTTTGGTTATGCATCCGTGGAAATTCCTCCTGATGAATGGAATTGACCGCCCATTTTCCCGCTACTGATCTTCACTAGAGCGCCAAATTTGAATGCATGGGCAATATAGGAAACATGAAACGAGTTATCCTTGTCAGCTTCGACGTGGACAGCTAGCATGAGGACTCGAACCCCACGCCGAAGCGATAGTTCTTCCATTTCACTCATTCCGGGAGCCCGCATGTCCGCATTGCAAGATCAGATCGCCCTGGTCACCGGCGCGAGCCGTGGGATTGGCCGAGCCATTGCCCTCGCTCTGGCCGAGGCGGGAGCGCACGTGGCGATCAATTATCGTTCCCATGATGGTGAAGCGGAGGAGGTGGCCGCGGCCATCCGGCAAGCGGGAGGCTCCGCCTCATTGCATCGTGCCGACGTCGCGGACCAATCCGCCGTCGATGCCTTGGTGGAGCGGATCGTGGCTGAGCGGGGGCGGCTGGACATCGCCGTGACCAATGCCTGCTTCAGCGACCGTGAGCCCTTCTATGACGCGGACATGGACGGATTCCACCGCACGCTCGACGTCACCATGTGGGGCGCGTTTTACACGCTCCGAGCCGCCAGCCGGGCCATGATCGCCCGACGCCGTGCCGGAGACGAGCGAGGCGGATCGATCGTCGTCATCAGCTCTCCCCACGCCTATGTACCCGTCCCCCGCGCGATGGCGTATAACATGTCCAAGGCCGCCTTGGATCAGATGGCCCGGACCGCCGCGATCGAATTGGCGGAGTTTCGCATCCGTGTGAATCTGATTCATCCCGGCTGGATCGACACTCCGGGAGAGAGGAAATACGCTTCCGAGGAACAGATCCAACGCAGCGGCGAAAAACTTCCCTGGGGCCGGCTGGGCCAGCCCGAGGAGATCGCGCGGGGGGTGGTCTTCGTCTGCGATCCCCGCAGCGATTACATGACCGGCAGCTCGCTGCTGATCGACGGTGGCATCACGCTCCCCTGGTGGGCCAGCCGGGGAACGGGAGTGCCCGAATGAAGATACGGCGGCTCACCGGATTCGCCGGCCCGCGCTAGAACCGTGACAAGAGGTAATTTCATGGCAGACCAATACCTGCTGCCTTGTCCGCAATGTAGCCACGTGCACCGCGTCGGCGTGGCGCAGGCGGGACAGACTTTGAATTGCGTCTGCGGAGCGTCGGTGGACGTGCCGACCCTGAGCGGTTTGCGGCGGCTGGAGCCGGTGACGGAAGCGGCCGCGACGAAGACCGGCGGTTCCTGGAGTCCGCGCCATGGCCTCGTCTTCCTGGGCCTGGCCGTGACGGTCGCCTCTTTAGCTTGGTGGGCGTTCCTCACGTTGAACATCGATTGGCACGGAGAAGTTCAACCCAAAATCGCCGAGCAAATTGTCCGCGACATGGAGAGCTTGACTCCCGCCGACTCCATTCTGGCCTGGCAGTTTCTAAAATCCCCCCTGCATGAACATGCCAACCGTCCCACGAATGAAATGCAAGCGGTGTACGGCAGGTGGACCAGCGTCGCTCTGGGCGGCGCGGTGCTGGGCGTTGTGCTGATCTTGGCCGCCTTCGTATTGGTCCCCACGGCCCGGCAGAGGTAGCCTACGGCCTCGTGTCATGTCGCCATGCCACCGCAGTTCATGGGCAGGATGTGCCAGCATCGTAGCCTGGGTGCTGGTCACCCAGGGAAACCGCCTGCCGTGCTTATCGATTTACGCGCAAAAAAACCGCCAGCCCCATGTGGAACCGGCGGCGCTTGATTCGAGCATGATGTGTCTTGCGACGTTTATTTGCGGCGACGCAGACGGGTATAGCCGGTGATTGTCAGGCCCAGCAGGCCCCAAATGGCAATCGCGGAAGGTTCGGGAACGACGCCTGAACCCACGGTGAACGTCAGATTGTCAATAGCTGGCACGGTGTCCGTGACGGTAAACCGCGCAATGGGAACCACGGACGAGATCGACACGAATTCATTGATTCCAAACACCGAACCGAGCGGATTATCCAATGCGTCGAAAATGGTAAGTGTGTTTCCGGGAGTTCCGCCTTCGAGTCCCACAAGCGCCCCCACTTCAAAAACGGGAATGGTGAACTCGGCTTCGATAATACCACCCGCACTGGCACGGGTAGTAAGCAAATTGGGTTCAGACTCGGCCGGAAGTGTGCCCCCGAATGAGTCATTCGACAAAATTTCGTTTTTGTCTTCAACCGGCGGGTCGGGCGTGAACAAGATCCCTAATGCCGCATATTGGTCGGTCAATTGTTCCGGCTGGTCATTGAATACGTTAGGCGCAATCACTGGAACGTCGTCCCCAGTCCCCAGCATGCCGTCTGGGCCGGGAAAGAAGTCGAAATCGATCACCACGGCATGCGCCGCGGATTGGAAAGCGACAAGCGATAGAATCGTGACGACGATGGATGTGAACTGTTTCACGGCACAACTTCCTCGGTGGTTGAAATTTCAATTCGTGAGGCATGAGTGTAGCCGACGAAATAGGGCAAAACAACCACTCGCTCACCGCAAAAGCGGCACCCAAAATTCGCCAGGTCGGGCAAGGTACTGGTTGGCAAACCACCCAACTTACGAATACTGCTCCTGTCCGAAAAAGGTGGATTCCCGTCTGCCGCGCGGGTAGGATGCGGAAGCCTGCCCGGGACGTGATGCCACCGCTGGTGGTCCGTCCCGCGAGCGCCGCGAATTGACCCGCCTTTCACGCCGAGGAGATCACCCGGATGAACCGCACCTTGCTCCTTTCGCCCTCCATATTATTACTCTCCTGTGTGGTCGCCTGGATGCCTGCCGCGCGGGGTGAAGACCTCGAGATTCGCCTCAAGGAAACGGACGCGGGCGTGGAGATCTTCGCCGGCGATGCCCCCTTCGCCACGTACCACAAGCTGTCCGGTCGCAAGCCGATCGTCTGGCCCATTTACGGTCCCGACGGCCAGGCCATGACCCGGGGTTATCCCATGGAATACCAGGAAGGGGAGCGAAAGGACCACGTGCATCATCGTTCGCTCTGGTTCACTCACGGCGAAGTCGCGGTGGGGGACGGGCCTTTTGTCAGCTTCTGGCATGAAGAGGAGGCGGGCGGCAGAATCCTGCATCAAGAATTCACGAGACTGGAAGACGGCCAGCACGGCGTGGTCGCCACGCGAAACCACTGGGTCGGTCCCGACGGCAAGTTCTTCTGCGAGGATGTGCGGACGCTGACCTTTTCCGCCACGCCCGATGCCCGTGTGATCGATTTCGATATCGACATTTGGGCCCGCGTGGATCCCGTGCGGTTCGGGGATACCAAGGAGGGAAGTTTCGGCGTGCGCGTGGCGGGGACCATGAAGGAGTCCGCCGGCTTGGGTGGCACAATCGTCACCAGCGAAGGGAAACGGGGCGAGTCCGACGCGTGGGGAAAACCGGCCGCGTGGATCGACTACCATGGCCCGGTGAACGGAAAGACCGCCGGCATCGCGATTCTCAATCATCCCAGCAGCTTCCGCTATCCCACGCGGTGGCACGTGCGGGGCTACGGACTATTCGCCGCCAATGTGTTCGGCTTGCATGACTTTGAGCGGTCCGACGCCGTGGACGGCTCGTACGAACTGGGCCCGCAAGATCATATCAGTTTTCGTTACCGCGTGATCTTCCATCGCGGGGATGAAAAAGCCGGCCACATCGCCGAGCGGTTCGAAGAATACGCCGAGCAAGAAAAATAGTCGCCGCCGGCGTGGGCGTGGTTTAGCTGACTGACCACTCGCCTGATGTCATGAGCCGCTGCAACGCCGGAAGCATGCCCCGGATGGCCCGCGCGCGATGGCTAAGCTGCTTTTTTACGAGGCCGCCCAGTTCCGCGAAGGTGTGGTGATATTCACGCAGTTCGAAATAGGGATCGTAACCGAAGCCACCAGTACCCGCCGGAGCTTCGCGAATGCGGCCTCGGCAGATGTCCTGATTTTCGGCGCGGACATTTCCCTGGGGATCGGCCAAGCAAACATGGCAGACGTAATGGGCGTCCCGTTTTTGCCAGGGGATGCCCTGTAGTTTCTCGATCAGGAGTTGATTGTTTTGCTCATCCGTGGCGTCCGGTCCGGCGAAGCGGGCCGAGTAGACGCCGGGCGCGCCTTTGAGCGCGTCCACGGCCAAGCCGCTATCCTCGGCCAGCACCCAATGTTTTAGATGACGCGCCTGTTGCGTCGCTTTGAGCCGTGCATTCTCTTGAAACGTGGTTCCGGTCTCGTCCACGTTCAGCGGATCCGGGAAATCCCGCAGAGAGCGGAACTCGGCAGGAAGCGCCTCCAGCAGCGCCGCAATTTCCGCCTGTTTCTTTTGGTTGTGAGTGCCTAGCACCAAGATCGGTCGCGGCATGGATCCTCTCGCATGGAGGTGGCGGGGTATCGCCCGTAAAACAAGACGGCGCTGCCTGTTCGCAGTCCGGTTTTAACTGGCCACGCGGAGACCAGCAACCAGGCAGTTCAAGCGCGCCGCGACGCGAAAGGAACGGAATGCCAGGCGATTAACGCTGGGCCGAATCGCGATAGTCCATGGCGATACTCCGCCGGGGGACCTCGACGACTTCCGGCTTGATATCAAAGGGGATAATCTCGACGGAACTCGCTTTGGACTTCTTGTTGACTACCGGCACGCGGGCCACGTCTTGCAGCGTTTTGGGCTTGAGGCCCGTGGCGGGCATGGTCTTGCCGAGCCGCCGTAGGAATCTCAGCTCCGCGTCGGAATATTTGCCGACCTCCGCGCCGAAGGTGGCCATGATGTGTTGGATTTCGGGCGTGTACTGGACCACTCGATTTTCCCACACGCGTCCCCGCTGATGGAAACTGCCGACGGTGACCATGCTGGAATCCAAATCATGGAATTCGTAAGCTTCCCAGCCGAGTTTTCGCAGCGCGAGCGTCAATTCGTGGGCCTTCATTTCGGCTTCGACGAGGCGGCTGTGCCGGGGTTCCTTTTCGTCCAACTCGTCGATCTTGCGCTGGCCTAGGAATCCTCCACCCTTAAACGAGGCGACCCGGACGGTGTAGGTGCCAGGGCAATTCAGCAGGCTGAATTTCAAATCGGAGTTCATCTCCAAAACCAGGCGATCGACCCCTTTGGGAGAGTAGTATTCAGGGGGAAGCAGCGGGTTCGTGGTCACGAAGGCATGCCCCAGCGGACCCCGTTTTCGTTTGCGATCGTTCTTCGGTAGAAACCGTTTCTGCAATTCCCGGAGGGACGCGAAGGCCTGGCTTTTGTCCTCGGCCGCCTTCCCGGTGAGGCAGGCGGGATAGACTTCGTACTTCAACCGGCGGAGCATCCGCTGCGCCTTGGGATCATCCACGGAGCGGTAACCTTGATCCACCAACACGGCGACTTCCCGTTTCTGGCCATCGTTGCGGTAACGCATGGAACGCGGCGCGCCGTATCGATCGATGCCGCTGATGATGCGCTCGGAGTAATCGAAGGATCGCGCGTGGGTGAAGGCGTGAATGCCGAATTCCGATCGGAGTTCGTAAGCCAGTTCTTGGGCGTCTTTGGCGGCGTTTTGGCCATTAAAGGCGGAAGCGACCACCAGCCAAGGGCTATTGTCTTCGGTGAGCGGATAGCTTTCGCCCGGTTCCGCCGCGACTCGCTTGAAGAGCGTCCAGCGGCCCCAATCCGCCGCGCGAACCTCTTTGGCTAAAGAGACGCCCAAACAGAGGAGCACCAAGATCGACATGAGCCGTCCGGTCGGTTGGTACATGAGGGACAAACTCTGGCCAAGCCTCGCGACGTAGGGCGTTCTCATTCTCATCGTGCTCCGCTGCTGGCAAGATGGGGAAATTACGGCACGCTCCAGGCGAATGCGGCACCCGGTCGTGCCAAAACCTGGAAGGGCCGAGGGCTCTT
The DNA here is from genome assembly GCA_028289405.1 of Pirellulales bacterium. Lineage (GTDB taxonomy): Bacteria > Planctomycetota > Planctomycetia > Pirellulales > JANQPP01 > JANQPP01. Next base: position 7,404 of record JANQPP010000183.1, on the reverse strand, counting down.
TTCCAAGAGGGGCGGGAGTCTAGCAAACACGTTTCCTCGGAACTACCCCGAAATTGCAGTGTACAAACGAATACATTCCGCCGCGAGGAATCGTGCGTTGGCTCAATCCTCCGCGTTTGCTAACATGTCTTTCATCTACCGGTCCGGAACCATGGCCTCCCTGGGAGTCCAGCCAGCGATCGGTGGAATCTCTTCGTGAATCCGTTCGCCCGAATGAAGGCAAGCGTTTGCACGGGGAAAGCCGAACCGTTGGCGGATGGGCCGCGCGGTTGGCATGTGGTGCTTGTACGGTCTACGTTTCCGGAATGATGAATCGGGCAGGAGTGCCGAAAACGATGAATAGCAATGCCCCAGAGAGAGCCGAAGGGAAAGACGTGGGCTATCTCATGGTATGGCTGTTCCGATATGCCCAGTGGCTCCACGGAGCCTTGTTTCTTGGGCATCATGATGCATCTTACGCGCGGCCACGGCGCGCGGGAGCTTCTCACGGAAGTTTCCGCACGAGGTCCGTGGTGGCCCGTGACGGCTGGGCGGCGCGCCTAGCTATCCGTGTCCAGGAGGCACTTCTTGCCGATTCCCTTGTCCGACAGACGTGGCGACCATTTAGTTCATGGGCGCGATCTCGAAAATGGGCGACGGCCACCGTGGCGACCAGGGCCAGCCGTCACGAAACTTTTCCGTCCCGTCTGATGTCACGCCGTCAAGCGGCCTGGAGACGCACGAGGTCTCGTGGCGTTTCCTCTGCCGATTTAAACCACTGCTAGCCACGCATCCCCCATTTTGCTCGGTTGACGCGCCTCTCCGTGAATTCGGCGAGGAATGACTATCAAATTGCGCGAACCAGCAAAGGGCAAGCCCCGTGTCAAGCACACAGGTTTTTTCGGTCGTGGCGGCGAGCGTGATCTCGGCGGTTCTGGCCACCGTGCTCATCAAGTTCATCGACCGCCTTCGAAAGAAGGACGCCGAAACCGAGGCCCGCGAAATCGTGGCCCGGGCTGAACGCGAGAGCGCCAATCTCCGCAAGGAAGCGGAACTCGAGATCAAGGAGCGCGCCATCCAGCAGCGGGCCGCCGGCGAAAAGGAATTGGCCTCGCTGCGGCAGGAACTTCATGAGCGCGAGCGGAGCCTCGACAAGCGGCAAGATATGCTGGAGCAACAGACCCAGCACCTGCGGCAGCAGGAGTCCATGGTCGAAAAAGGCCAGCGAAAGCTGGCGGCGCGAATTCAGGAACAAAAGCGGCTGCAGGAGGAATTGCAACAGGTCATCGAATCCGAGCGCGAGGCCCTGCATCAGGTCAGCGGCCTGAGCCCGGACGAAGCTCGAAACATCCTGCTGGAGAAGCTCGATGGAGAGCTGGCTCAAGAGGCGGGAAACCGGGTCCTGCGTTTTGAAAAGGAGGTCACGGAAAAGTGCGACAAGCTGGCCCAAGAAAAGCTCATCACTTCCATGCAGCGGTACGCCGCGGCCCACACCGCCGAGAGCACCACGAGCACGATCGACATACCCAATGACGAAATGAAAGGCCGGATCATCGGCCGCGAAGGCCGCAACATTCGGGCCTTCGAAAAAGCGACGGGAGTCGATGTCATCATCGACGATACGCCGGGCGTCGTGATCGTGAGCGCTTTTGATCCGGTCCGCCGCGAAGTCGCCCGCATGGCGCTGCAAAAACTGATCGCCGACGGTCGCATTCATCCGGCGCGGATCGAGGAGATCGTGCAGGAAACCAACGAAGAAATCGAACAGGTCGTGCAGAAGGCGGGCGAGGAAGCCATGCTCGAGGCGGACGTGGGCGAGTTGCCCCCCAAGATCGTGCGGATGCTCGGGCGGCTCCGCTTCCGCACCAGCTACAGCCAAAACGTGCTGCGGCATTCGATCGAAGTCGCCTTCCTGGCCGGCATGATGGCCGAAGAGGTCGGCTTGGACGGCACGCTGGCCCGCCGCTGCGGCTTGTTGCATGATATTGGAAAAGCCGCGGACCATGAGGCGGAAGGCGGCCATCCCAAGATTGGGGCGGACTTCCTCAAACGGCACGGCGAAAATCCCGAAGTGGTGCATGCCGCCCTCGGCCATCATGACGACATCCGCATTGACCATCCCTACACGGTACTCGTGGCGGCGGGAGATGCCTGCAGCGCCTCCCGGCCCGGCGCCCGGCGGGAAACCCTCGAGCGCTACATCAAACGCATGGAGGAACTCGAATCGATCGCGCAGGGGTTCGACGGCGTCGAGCAAGCCTTCGCCATCCAAGCCGGGCGGGAAGTCCGCGTTTTGGCGCAGGCCGAAAACACGACCGACGAATCCGCCGCGAAAATCGGCTATGAAATTGCTCGTGAGTATGAAAAATCTCTCACCTATCCGGGAGAAATCAAAGTGACCGTCGTACGCGAAATTCGACACCAGGCGATCGCAAAATAGCTTCCGGCTTCATCCCTGGCGGCAACAGCCATGCGGCGAAGCACGGGTTCCGGGCCTGGATAAGCAGAGCGTGGGCCCATCCGGGAAGTCGCATCCGCCGCCTCAACCGAGAGGGCCATCGTGCGTTTGCTGCTGATCGGCGACATCGTGGGCAAGCCAGGCCGGCAAATCGTCGTCCGCCGGCTCTCCGGCTTGATCGAAGAACATCGCCTCGATCTCGTGGTTGCCAATGCCGAGAACTCCGCTGGCGGCTCCGGCGTCACGCCCCAGATTTACGCCGAGCTCACCTCCGCCGGCGTGGATGGCATCACGTTGGGGGACCACATCTATCGCCGCGCGGAAATCGTCCCCGTTCTCAAGGCGAAAACTAACATCGTCAAACCGGCCAACTATCCCGCCGAAGCGCCAGGCCGGGAGTGGATGCAACTCACGGCCCGCAATGGGCACTCGGTCGCCGTGATCAGTCTGTTGGGCCGGGTCTTCATGCGTCCGGTCGATTGCCCCTGGCAAGCCGTAGACCGTGTTTTGTCCGAAATTCCGCCCGCATGCAAATCGATCCTGGTCGATTTTCACGCCGAGGCGACCAGCGACATGCAGCTCATGGGACGCCATCTCGACGGCCGCGTCACCGCCGTGCTCGGCACGCATACCCATGTCTCCACGGCGGATGAGACCATCTTCCCCGGCGGCACCGCGTTTCAATGCGACGTGGGCATGACCGGTCCCTACGACAGCATTTTGGGCCGCCGCATCGACCGCGTCTTGGAAACCACCCGAACCTTCCTGCCTACGCATTTCGAAGTCGCCCGGGCAGACGTGCGGCTCTGCGGGACGATCGTGGAGTTCGATGAATCGACCGGGAAGGCGGTCGGCATCGAGCGGCTGTGCATCCGTCAAGACAACTCCAAAGCAAGCCGTTCCGCGAAGGAAGCGACGTGAGCGCGATGATGGCTGGAACGACACCTTACTGACGCGGCCGTCGCCGCTATTTTTTTGAAAAGGATCTGGCCATGCACTCTAGCCCCGTTGCTCTAGTGACCGGATCCTCGCGCGGCATCGGGCGGGCCATCGCGCTCGAGCTGGCCCAAGTGGGGCATGCCGTCGTCGTGAACTATGTCGCCAGTGGCGATGCGGCGGAGCAAGTCGTGGAACAAATCCACGGCTCCGGCGGCGATGCCGTCGCCATTCAAGCCAACGTGGGTAGCACGGAAGATCGCGTGCGTTTGTTGGCCGAGTGTGAATCGCACTTCGGACGGCTAGACCTGCTGGTCAACAATGCCGGCATTACCTCGCCGGGACGTCTCGATCTCCTAGAGACCACCGAAGAGAACTGGGAAAAAGTCTTCGCCACGAACCTTAAAGGGCCGTTCTTCCTGGCCCAACAGGCGGCTCGCTCAATGATCGAGTCGATACACGCCGGCCAGATTTCCCGCGGCACGATCGTGAACATCTCCTCGATCTCCGCCATCGCCGCTTCCACCAACCGGGCCGACTATTGCCTCACCAAGGCGGCCACCGAAATGATGACCTGGCTGCTGGCCGACCGCCTGGCGGAGGAGAAGATCACGGTATTCGAAATCTGCCCGGGCATCATCGCCAGCGACATGACCGCCCCGGTCCGCGAAAAGTACGACCGGCTCATTGCCGAAGGAATCCAGCCGCAAAAGCGGTGGGGCCATCCGGAAGACGTGGCTCGCGCCGTCGCCGCCCTGGCCGGCGGAGCGTTTCCCTTCTGCACCGGCCAGCGGATCTTCATCGACGGCGGATATCATATTCGGCGGTTGTAGGTGCGATTGGGAATGGGCAGGGCGGCCGTCATCTTGTTGCGCGGCGCGCCACCACCGGAAGCGTTATAATCCTCGAAAAGGCAGCTTCATCAGTTTGCCTGAGGAGCCGTGATGCAGATCGAAATCCCCGACCGCGTGCAGATCACCTCCAAGCCGCCGAGGAAGGGACGCATATCCAACACGGGAAGCAGGGCACCATCACGGCCGCCGAACACTCATCTCGGGAATATTGGATGAGACCATTTTACGAGGCCATCCCGATGGGGAAGACCGTCTACATTCTGCGCTGGATAGGGGTTTTGCCGGCGGCTTTGCTTGGATACGCCGCGATTCAATTGATCGTGGGCGTCATCTATCGGCTCATCAACGCGTGCCTTGATGTGATCGGATCGCAAGACCCGGACGTTTTCTATTACGTGCATCTGTTGCTTTACTACGTACCCAAGGGATCCGCTTTCGTCATCGCTGGAAGTAAGGTGGCTCCGGGACGCCGCCATGCGACTGCCATCGTTCTTGCAGTTTCGGTGATCCTCTTTTCTCTACTAGTTCATGTGATTGCACAGTATCAATCCGGAAATCGAGTGGGGTGGATCAACTACACGCATTTCACCCTGGAATCCGTTGGGGCACTCTTTGGAGTGGCGTACATCGTTTTTGCCACGACAATGGCGACGAATAAGCGGCAAACGCCGTTGTAAATTTAGGCGAGAAGTCGCCTGTGCCTCAACGATGAATGCGATCGAAAATCTCCATCCAATCCCACTTCATCGTCCGGCCCGACTTGCCGAACTGGGTGGCGGCGCGGTCGTCAGCATTGAGGGCAGCAGTAGCGGACACGGCCGCATAGGACGAGAGGGTCCCATGGGGCCATCGTCGAAATGTCTAGACCGTTGACCTGAAATGTGCAATGGTTTAGGCTTTCTGCCCTAAGATGCTGCTGCCTCCGAGGCCATGTAACATTCTCTGGCACGCCCACGGAGAAGACGATGAAGTTCAACGCAACCACAAGAGGAGCCGACATGAACACTCGAATCATCCGTATTCCATTGCTGATGGCGCTAACGATGGCGGGCACCGCCGCGCCGGTCGGTGCAGCCGTCATCTACAGCGGATGCGCGAACCCAAACTTCTGCACGCTCGACGAACTGACTCCGGGCGGCGGCGGATCGATAACGGTCGATGGTGTCGTGTTTAGCGACTTCATCAACATCGATCTGACGCGCCAGATCGGCGGCAATATCTCGTTTGGCAACACGGCCAACATTCAGGTCTTCGGAGACGATTCTGACGTCTTGCGCCCAACCATCACTTTCGTGCTCAACGGCGAACTCGCCGTGCCCGGTCTTGCCGGGTCTGACGACGCCATGCTCGACCTCGATTTCTCCGTCGCCACAACCGATGCGTCCGCACGGTTGACAGGGTATGGTTTACAGCTTGGCGTGAGGACATTTACGCTACTCGATCAAGGTGTGGCGGAAGTCAGCGGCGATGCCGAGAACCCGCCCGGCACGAACATTCCGTCCACCAGCTTTCTGCGGGTCGAGGAAGATCGTCGCGACGGAATGCTCGTGACCATGACCAGCGACCTGTTTGACGTGAGCCAGTCATCCCTTGAGGGCGGCCTCGACGCCAACGTCTTTGCCGACGTTGCTAACAACGCTGTCAGCCTGGAAACCTTCTCGTACTTTGTGACGCAGTCCTCGGGACCAGCGGTCCAACAGCCAGTGCCAGAGCCCGCCAGCATCGCCGTCTGGTCATTGCTCGCTCTCGTCGTCGGTGGGTGTGGCTGGCACCGCCGCAAGCGGCAAGCTGCCTGATCGACGTTCAATCCGAACACCGCAGCCCGCTCAACATGGCGGGCTTTTTTATTGCGCCGAATGTGCCATCCGCGAATGGCTCAGCCGCATTGACAAGGATATTTTGGAAGTCATCCGTGTTCACTTCCAGGAAAAGGTTCCCGACACATGTCGGGAAGCTATCGCCCCAACTCCGGTGAATTTTCCGGGGCTGCTCCTCCCCAAATCATTTCGCTCCCGCATAGCTAGTAAACTCACCGCGTGGTGGGACTGCTAGGGACGTTTGACTCTCGCAAGTTGTTTCCGTTACTGTTTCCGTCAGTTGGCTTGCGTAGGCGATTGTCAACGAAGCGCACGCGTGGCTCTTCACGTATTTGAACGTTGATCCGGAGGGAGTCATATGGAATTCACGACAATGCCAGGATATCGACCGATGGGTTTATGGATGGAAATCCTGTGGGTGATGATTGCGGTTGCGGGCTGCGACATCACCGACAATCCGCCAAAATCGCTGCACATGGCGGCGTTCAAGGGAAACGAGAAGGCGGCGGAGAGCTTTTTGAAAAACGGAGCCACACCAGATGACCGAGGGCAGGACGGTGAACGACCGCTCCACTTTGCGGTGAATGGGGACAGGATTGGCATGGTTAAGTTTCTGTTGGACAAAGGTGCAGACATTAATGGCACGAATGCTTCCGGATCGACACCCTTGCACACAGCCGCATGGCAGGGAAACGTTGCCATTGCCGAACTACTCATTGCCGAAGGTGCGGAAGTCAACGCCATAAATGACATGGACAAGACATCGTTGGACTGGGCGATCGAGCAGGGTCATCCTGACGTTGCGAAGCTGATTCGAAGCCACGACGGAATACAAGCCGTGACCGAGTAGCCCATTTCGATTGATGCTCAATTGGAAAGAATTGCGAAACGGTTTCGCAATTTCCTCGCCCGGCAACCTCTACAAGATCCATAGAAGTTCCACTTCGGACACCGTGACCGAAGTCGCATTCCGGCAACGCTTGCCAAAATAGCGAGCCCCAAATCCGCCCCCTAACGCCCGGCATCCGTCCAGGTCTTCCGACACCTGCCGGGCCGTTTGGGTGCGGGAGGGGCGATGCTGTGGGGTTGGTTTTCGGGAGAAGAGTATTCTGCGGCCAAGGATGGCTTGCCTAGAAGGGGATGGCGTCTTCGTACGGCACGTCATCCAGGTCGGGAGAGGCACCTTGCGGGAGCATGATGCGGCGGGAGTGTTTTCTCCCATCCACGACGATCAGCATTTCGCCCTCGGTGCCGGGGGGCAGGTCACACGGATCGGCCAGTGTGAACGTGCTGCCGTTGGTCTTAGCCAGGCGGTAGCGGGCATCTCCTCGTGGGGGAGGACCGCTACCGCCTGGCTAAG
>JANQPP010000133.1 GCA_028289405.1 Pirellulales bacterium | reverse complement strand
CATTCAATGAGAATTCCATCGCCTGACCTCCTTGTCTGGGCCCAGCTTATCGGATTCTCGCGAACGCTCAAAGACTTATTCATGGGTACTTAGTGTGCGAGCCCCATGGTAGTCAGCAAGCTGCCGACCTTAAGCGGCTGGAATTTCAACACGGCTGGACCAGCCAGCCGTGGCACCGCTTGTCCACTGCAAGCTCATCGCGGGGAAGATGGAGGTTGGTGCCGACGCTCAGTTAATCCCCGAACTGGGACGGATCGCGCCGCGGACGCCGATTGTTTCCGGGTGGCGGGAGATCTTGTTGGCGAACTTGCGGAAGTCATCCAAGATGGGCCGCAATCGCCGCGTGGCGTCTTCCACGTTCACCACCACGCGGGCCACCGCGTTGTACATCTCCGGGTCGTTGATCAGGCGGGCCAATGTCCCGTCCCCGTTGTTGAGCATGCGGCCAAAAGTGACAAACTCGGCGAAAACCTGATCGAGCCGGTTGAGCGTTCCCTCCGCTTGCCCGATGATCTGCTCCCCGCGTTGGCCGAGCGGGCGGGTAAAATCCTCCACGTTGCGGAGATTGCGTTCCGCCGAAGCGACCACTTCGCGAAACTCGCCCAAAGTGTCCCGGGCATCCACCAGCAGCGCGGGGATGCTGGCCACACCTTCCTTGAAATCGGCCAAGACCTGCTCGTCTTGCAGGGCCTCGTTGAACGCACTGGTGATCGTTTCCAGGTTTTCCAGCGTTTGATTGGTTTTGCGGAGCAAGTCGCCCACGTTGTTTTCATTGTCCGCCAGCATGACGTTCACGCGGCCCGCCAATTCGCCTACCTCGGTGCCCGCGACGGAGACGGCGCGAATCGCCTCGGTCAGATCGCCTTGCAGGCTCGTGACCAGCTCCAGCGGGTTGGAGGTGACCCGTCCCGTGATGATGTCGCCGTCTTCCAAAGGTTCACGCGGCAAGGCGGGGTCATCGCCGGGGACGAATTCCAACACAGGATCTCCCAGCAGGCCGGACTTGATGCGGCAGACTTCGTTTTCCCGCAGCACGACATCGCCGTGAATCGCGGCGGAGACCACGGCCCCTTCATTCGCTTCGTCAAAACCCACGCTGGTCACGCGGCCAATCAGTAGCCCGAACTTGCGGACCGGCGTGTCGGGCGTCACGCCCGGCGCGGACGCGAAGCGGACCGTGATCTGGTAGGTGCTTTGTCCCAATCCGGTGGGGAGTTCGCCAAAAAGGAGGACGAGAATCGCGGCGATAATAAAAGTCGCCAGCACCATCACGCCGACGCGAAACTGCACGATGCGTTCGTCCATCACTGCCTCTTTTCATGCCGAGGACGCGGAAAGGTCCGCGCCGACTTCTTCTTCCATTTCCGAAATACGGGCACCCGCTTCCCCCCGCACGAACTGCCGCACGCGGGGATCGTCCGCCTGGTCGAGCTTGGCGGGCGGGCCGTCGTAGAGAATTTGGCGTTCGTCCTGTTTTAGACGAGCCAGTGGATAAGTCATCACCACGCGGTCGGCAACCTTGGTGGCCGTGCGCATGTCGTGCGTAACGACGATGCTGGTCACCGAGTGCTGCTCCCGCGTGCGGAGGATCAACTCGTTGATGACATCGCTCATGATCGGGTCGAGGCCCGTGGTCGGTTCATCGTACAGAATGATCTGCGGATCGAGGGCCAAAGCCCGGGCGAGGCCGACCCGTTTCCGCATGCCGCCGGAGAGTTCCGCCGGTTTTTTGTGGAGGATCGTCTTGGGAAGGCCGACCTCCGCCAACCGGGCCAGCACCAGGTCGCGAATTTCTCGCGGCGTCTTTTTGGTATGCTGCCGCAAGGGAAAGGCAACATTTTCCGCCACGTTGAGGCTGTCGAACAGCGCGGCCTGTTGAAACACGAAACCGAATTGCAGCCGCAGGCGGGGCCACTCCCGGGCGGACACGGTGGAGAGGTCTTTCCCGCCGATCCGGACCTTGCCAGACGTGGGAGAAATCAGGCCGATGAGCGTCTTGAGCAGGACGGTTTTGCCACAACCGCTCTCTCCAATGACGGCCACGGTCTGCCCGCGCGGTATCCGCAAGGAAATATCACGGAGCACCGTTTGACGGCCAAAGCGCACCGTGAGCCGGTCCACGTCGACGAGGACTTTTTCTCGTCCAGCTTGTGCGGTCCGATCTCTTGCCACGGGCCACCTAGATGAGCCGCGCCCCGTCGGGCCACAGCGCGTAATAAATGGAGTCGAGCATGATTCCCAAAAACAAATCCAACACGAGAATCATCACGAAGGAATACACGAATGCTGTCGTCGCCGCTTGTCCCACACCCTCCGCGCCGGGCCGGCAGTTGAATCCGCGATGGCAACTGATCAAGGCGATCGCGGCCCCGAAGAACAGACTTTTGAAGATGCCCGTGAAGAGGTCGAAACTGCCCACGAATTTCTCGGAGTTTTCCCAATAGTGATGCGCGTCGATATTCAAGGCGTAGATGCTGTAGGCGTACCCGCCCACCACGCCCATGAAATCGGCCATGATGGTTAGCGTGGGGATCAATATGAGGCAGGCCAAAAAGCGAGGAACCGCCAGGTAGTGAATGGGGTTCGCGCCCATGCAGGTGAGCGCGTCGATTTGTTCGGTGACCCGCATCGTGCCCAACTCGGCCGCCATGGCACTGCCGACACGACCGGCAAGCATCGTGGCCGCCAATACAGGGCCGAGTTCCCGCACGAGGGTCATGTTGATCACGGCTCCCAGGCGGGTCTCCAGATTAAGCATGCGGAACTGGGCATAACTTTGCACGGCCAGCACCATGCCAATGAACGTGCCGGTCAGAGCCACGACCGGCAGGCTAAGCACTCCGATCTGGTAAAAATTGGGCAGCAGCGTCTCCCGGCGCGGCAACCGCGTGAACAGCCACGTCATCGTGCGCCAGGAAAAGAGCGTAACATCCCCCATGCCGGCCACGCGGTCCATGACTAGTTCACCCAAATCGGCTACCCAATCAGTGAAGCCCCGGAGGAATCCTCGGGGAGCATTCGGACGCGGGTGGGTGGGTGAGACGGAGGTCGCCATCGTGCGAGGGTCCTTGATAGGAGCCGAGAAGTACACAGCAAAGCAGTGCCGAACGCAATCGGGCGCGATGCTTTGCCATGGTGACTCTTCATCTGCGCGTCAGCCACCTGGCGTCGCATTTCAGGCTGTCACGCGAAGTTCGCCGTCCGTGTGCCAAAACGAACCAAAATCTTCTATTTTGTCTCGTCCAGCCATCTTGCCAGCTTCACGAAATTCATGGAAGCCCTAAAATCGATAGCTTTTTCAATACGATGATTCCTTGCGAAAGGATCGGAACGAATCGGTTGGATTCTCGCTCATCGCCGCGCCGAAGAGCGGGCACGCCAGCGGTTGGAATCCCCATCTTTCGTAATCGGCTTAAAACTCATCGAGCCGACGGGAAGCGTCGGCGAAATTCCCATCGCGGGAGACACCTGCTTTTGAGACCCGGGCTGGTCTTTGGCGGAGGTCGTGGAAGCCGTTCGCAAGGTCGGTTCATTCTCTAGCCGCTTCGGCGCCGGAGCATTTTCGGGAAAAGTGAGCATCGATTTGGCCTGATCATCCGTGGCGGCTTTGTCCTTTGGCTGCGGCTCTTCCTTTGGCATGGAGACCGGCTCTTCCACGGTGCGGCGTGGCTCTTCAATGCCTAGCGATTCTCGAACCAGTCGGGCAATCTCCGGATCGTTCTCATCCAGAAATCCTTTCTGCTCGGGCGTATATTCGACAGCGAAAGGAAGCTGCGTGATCCGTTTAGGAGGTTGGTTGACCGGCCCTCGACGTGCTTCGGTGGGCATGCGGCGAGGCGCATGATTCGTGTGCGGTTTCTCGACCGCTACTTTTGGAGACTTTTGCACGTGACGTCGAATCGATTTTTTCAGCTCTTGAGGTGGCGAGGAAAAAACCTTTGGCGGAGCATCCTGCGCCGCGCCTACGTTGTAGGCAAACAGCGACGTCGGCTCGTGCGGATTCGCATGCCAGGGGTATTCAAACATCTGCCGGAAATTGTAGGGCTTCCGGTAATGGTACCCGTGATAGGCGGGATAACGGTGCATGCAGCGGTTGTTTCCCGGGTAGCAGCCGAAACGTGGTGCGTAGCAGGTTTGGGGCTGAAGATCCCAGTGTTTCCCCACGCTAGCCACGACGTCAGCCGCGGTTTCCACGGGATAACCGCGTGAATCGCGATGCAGGTGGCGGCTCGTGGATTGTGAACCGTGGATACCGCCGACGAGCAAAACCACCGTCAACATGGTTGCCTGCATGATGATCATCCCCCCGCATGCTTTCCGGAGTTCTGGTGCCGCCGTGGTTCGCGCATGCTTCGAACAGGGCGGTGTTCCATACTGTTCACTTCAAGGGGCGAGCTGGCCAAATGCCAGCTTTCCCAGCGGTAGAGGTGTGAGTCGGCGTCGCTCGAAGACGGGTCGCGGCGCCATGGACAATGGTTCTCACATCCTAAAAACAGGATCGACCCGAACCATCGAAACATCTAGCAGAAGCGATTGAACCGCTTCCTTTCAGCCAAACCACCCAAGCCACGCAATCCGCAGCAGCAAATTCGAGAAGAGGAACTTGAGAGTGGCAAGAAGAAGTGAGGGCAGAGCACTAGCGAGCAGCCCTCAAGGTGGTTGGTCCGCAGGCCCGGCAGACCTCGGTTGGTGGCAAGTTTAAGCTATTGCACTTAGCTTCGCGGTACTGGTTGGTGCCGCGATTTGCCTCGCACCTAGACTCACCGATTCAAGAATCGGCGTGACATCGGCGGTTTCCCGAGTTACACATCCAAGGCCGGTTGACCGATGTAAAGCTGCAAAACTTGGCTTTGGACTTTGATAGCTCGGATGAGAATCCAAATTTGATCCGCCGAGAATTTTCTCGGATCGGAACGGGCCAGTGATTCCAATTCCTCGGTCATGGCCGCATGCTGGTCCGTGGCGGCTTGCAGCCGCATTCCCATTTCTTGCCAAATCTCGGTGAGTTGTTCTTCGTCTTCCAAAATGGCAAGGTCATCCACGGCATTGGCCAACAGCAGGCAAAGTCGGGCCACATCCTGTGGGACGGCCTGCGGCTGTAACTTTTCGATACGTGATGCTAGCTCGGCGCAACTCGTCATGGTGTCAGATTCTCCGGTTGTTTTCGCGGGACTTTCCATTATTTCGATTGGAAACTCCATAAATTCCTGGCGCCACTCAACGCTCACTCGGTATCTTGCGGAACTTGAAATGGCAAAAGCGAGTGCCTCTGGATTCGATCGCTCGGCGTCCTGGCCGTTTCGGCTCGGCATGCACGAGGAATCCGTGCAACACGCACGAAAACTCTATGAAAACCTAGCTCAGAACTTATGACTTTCGGACGAAACGAGAATCGAAATCCGGCCTGGAACTGACGATGAAATGGCCTGGAGCGTTTTGAACGGGGCTAATGAATACAGGCTCGCAGTCCAATCGGTAATTCCGGACGTTCAGGTAATTGCATGGACCAAGCTAGTCAAAAAATCGCCTTCTTGACGTTTCTCAACCTTATCCCAGTAGTTGGCCGTGATTGGCAAGACTCAGGTGCTCTCGACACGAGCATGCTTCCGCAATCCGAAGGTCAGTTCCCCGGTTCATTCACGCCAGCCTTGAGTAGAACCTGCAGCCGCGCCGATCAAATCGCCTGGAAACCCGCCCTCGGCCGCGCCCTACGCGGCCTCACCTGACTTTGCAGTCCTCCTGATGAATGTCGGGGATGTAGTGGGAAACTTGGCGGTTTGGTGCTAAGCTGCGAAAACTCACTCCGCTGAATTTCCTCTCCTCACCGATCGACTTTTTCCATGAACTCCCCCCGCCTTCTTGCTGCCGTCTTGGTATGGTTCGCCACTTGTTCGGCAACCTCACTTCCTGCTCAAGAAACTTCCAGTGACATTCGTCCTTGGCGAGAGAATCCCCGCTTTTGGGAATATCACGGGAAGCCGATTCTGCTCGTCGGCGGCAGCGACGATGACAACCTGTTTCAACGTCCCGACCTGGAGAAGCAGTTGGAGATCATGGCCCGCGTGGGAGCCAATTACATCCGCAACACGATGAGCGACCGCCGCGACCGGGGATTCGAGGTCTATCCATTCCGCCGGCTGGCCAGCGGCAAATACGACCTTACTCAGTGGAATGAGGAATACTGGGAGCGATTCGAGCGGATGCTGCGAATGACCGCCGAGCGGAACATCCTCGTCCAGATCGAAGTTTGGGACCGCTTCGACTATTCCGACGCCAAGGGGCCGCGCTGGCGGGAACACCCCTACAATCCCGCGAATAACGTGAACTACTCGCATGAGGAAGCAGGGCTGGCCGCCGAATACTTGAAGCATCCGGGACGGAACGAACAGCCCTTCTTTTACTCGGTCCCCGGCCTGCGGAACAACACGGTGTTGCTCCCCTTTCAGCGGGCGCAGGTGGACAAAATGCTGAGCCACTCTCTCCGCTATGGGCATGTCCTGTATTGCATCGACAATGAAACGAGCGGTGCGGAGGAATGGGGCGCGTACTGGGCCAAACATATCCGAAAAAAAGCGGAAGCAGTGGGGAAGGAAGTCCACGTCACGGAGATGTGGGACGCTTGGAAACCTCAAGATCCCACGCACCGCCGGACCTTCGACCATCCCGATTTGTACACGTTTGTCGACATTTCGCAGAACAACCACAATTCGGGCGAAGCGCATTGGCGAAATCTGCAATGGGTTCTCGAATATCTTGCTCCCCAGCCTCGTCCGCTAAACACCGTGAAGATCTACGGTGCTGATGGCGGAAGGTTCGGCAATACCCGCGATGGGCTAGAGCGTTTCTGGCGGAACCTTCTAGGGGGCGTGGCGGGGACCCGTTTTCATCGTCCAGACTCCGGGATTGGGCTCTCCCCGAGAGCGCAGCGGCATGTCCAGGCTTTCCGCATGCTGCAGCGGGAGTTCGACTTCTTCAGCGCCCAGCCGGATGTGGAACAGACTTTGCTAATGGATCGCGAGGAGAACGAGGCTTACTTGTCGGTCGTTCCGGACAGGCAATACGCCGTCTATTTTCCAAACGGTGGCGAAGTGAGGCTGCATGCCGAAGGCTTGGAAGGAGTTTGGCGGGCACGCTGGCTCGACATCGAAGCGGAAGAATGGACACCAGCAAAACAGCCAAATGATGAGTCACCCTTTAGTTTACGCTGCCCGGGTGATGGACACTTCGTCTGCCTGCTCACGCGGGCTAAGTGAAGCAGCAAGACTATAGGTTTACGCCGCTTCCAGGGCGCTGCGATTCGGGGCATTTTGCGTGCGTATCCGCACAATTTATCTGGCCTCGGACACTTCGAGGACTGCATCAATCCGTCACATGCCATACTCTGCATGGATTTTGCGCCAGTTTCTCCTAAGATCCCCAATCGGCACGCCAACTGCTAAAGAGGGTTTCAGGCGGGTCTCATGAATCTGCGGGGAGGATAAAGATGGGTCTCTTCGAAAACATGTCTCAGGAGCCGGTTCAGACGCTCAACTTGCGCAGGCCGGTCGTCGTGAAGCCAAATGATACGATCCGCGCGGCGGTGGAAAGCATGCGGGAACGGAGGCTCGGCTGCGCTATTCTCGTGGACAAACGGGAACATCCGGTGGGCATGCTCACCGAGAGCATGCTCACACAACTGATCGCGCAAAACCCCGAGGCAATCGAACAGCCGGTAAAAGAGCATGCGGCCGAAAACTGGCCCTGGGTCAAGCTTTCCGACCCTATTCTTGACGTCTTGGAGGCTCTCGAAGCCAAGAATGTCCGTTTCCTCTGCGTCGTGGATGACAAAGGCCGCTTGGCCGGGTTGACCGGGCAGAAAGGGCTCATGGAATACATCGCGGATCATTTTCCCCATCAAGTGATGGTGCAGCGGGTGGGGCAAGCTCCCTACCTTCACGAGCGGGAAGGAGCATGAGCATGGCCGACGATAAGCAGAAAGATTCGGCGACCGGCAATTTTCAGGATCCTTTGGAGGATTTTGAACCCAAAAAATACGCCGACGCGCTCGAAAAAGCGTTAGCGGAGCGGACCGTCGCTGAGATTCAATCCCAGCCCTACGCGAGCGTTTTTCCGGATACTCCTGTCGCCGAGGCCGTGGAAAAATTGGCCGGCTTGCACGTGGCTTGCCTGCTTGTCGAGGAAGAGGGGAAACTCATCGGCGTCTTCAGCGACCGGAATGTCTTGGACAAGGTCGCTCTCGAATTCGACGCCTTTAAAGACCGGCACGTGCGGGAGGTGATGACCGAGAACCCCGTCTATGTGTACGAGACCGATTCCGCCGCCGCCGCGCTTTCGGTGATGGCGGTTAGCGGGTATCGGCATGTGCCGGTGGTGGACGTGAACCAAAAACTGCTGGGCATCGTGAGCCCGCAGCGAGTGGCCGCGTTCTTGCGCGAGCATGCTCCACAGGCTTGAATGACGAGGGCGGTCACGCGCTGCGCTGCAGTGAAGTTTCGTCTGGCGCGGCGGATCGGAAGGCGTCCCGCAAGGGATGCGTTTCACGACGTTTGGGTTCCTGCCAACCGAGCGATTTGAGGATCAGGCTCGCCGCCGTGGAGGAAGCTCCACCGTGGGCCACCTGTTGCTTCAATAGTTCCAATTCATGCACGCACTGCTCACGCCGCGCCGGTTCGGACAGCCAAGTGATCACGTGCCGTGCCATGTCCTGGCTCGGATCACGACGAGTGAGGTACTCGGGAAACAGGGCTTCACTTTGTGCTTGAGACGTATCCTCTCCCGCCTCACGAAATACGTCGTCGGCATGGAGCAAGTTGACCAGCGTGATGTACTTGACGCGGCGCAACCAATTTTGCACGAAGAACGCGATGGCACTGATTCGGTAAACGATGACCGTTGGCACCGTATGGTACAGCAATTCCAGCGATACCGACCCGGAAACGGCCAGGCAGCATTCGGCCAAATGAATCACCTCCGCCGTGCGCCCCACGTGGACTTCAATGGGCAGTTGTCGCCGCTTGATTTCATCTCGGGCGGTTTTCGTTTGCTCCGAACGAAAGCTGGCGACGATAAATCGTGCCTGCGGAATCTTTTCACGAATCTGCGATGCCGCGTTCACCAGTGTGGAAAGGTTTTGAGCGACCTCCTGGTCACGTGAACCGGGCAGCAACGCCACCAGCGGTCCAGGCTGGAGAGCATGTTCCCGCAAAAAATCCACGTCCAAACGCCGGGCACGGACCTCATCGAAATAGGGATGCCCCACGAAGGTCGCTTGGCAGCCCCGCTCACGAAGCCACCTCTGCTCGAAGGGAAGTGAGCAATAGACGTGATCCACGAGCCGCTGCATTTTTTTTACCCGCCAGCTCGCCCAGCCCCAAATTTGCGGCGGTGCGTAGTAGTGCACGGGAATGCCATGCGCCTTGGCACGCCGCGCGATCCACCAGTTGAAGCCCGGATAGTCGATGAGCACGACCGCATCGGGGTTCTCGCGGCGAAAGTAGCGATCAGCCCGCCACAGCAGCCCTATGAAGACGTGCAGTTTTAACAACACACGCAGAAACCACATTACGGCGTATCGCGTCAAATCCTCGTGCAGTTCGCAGCCGGCTTGGGCCATCAGCGGCCCACCGTAGCCCACCGCTTGAACCCCGTCATACCGTTTGTGGAGGGCACGAATGAGGTTGGCACCGTGAAGATCGCCGCTCGGCTCGCCAGCGGAGAAAAAAATCTTCATAGGAGACGTGATCCTCGCTGTGGCATGGGATTCAAGGTTTATCTGCTACGTCTGGACGTTGCGGCGATCACACCATCAAGCGGCGCGTCGACGATGTTCTTTGGCAATCACTTCAGTTGGCTGAGAGCTGTCTCTCGGGGTGTTGCCGACAGTCGAGGACGGTACCGAGGACATATACCACGTCTGCCCGCGAAAAGTTTGGCGTCCCTCTCCTATGGGTCGAGGAAGATTGACCTCGCCCACGCGGTATCCACGCTCGGACACGAGACGGGGAAGCCGCTGAAATCGCCGTCCGGACAAGTCGAGATCGCGCAAGGCGTCGCTCCTTGCCGCCCAACAGAGCAGATCCGGATCTCGTACGTGCAGAGTTCCCATGAACCACGCAGGCAAACGAGAAAGCCGTTGGACCTGCCGCCCCCAAGGAGTGCGCTGCCGTTTGGCGAAGACGGCATCGTATCGCGCCAGATAGGGCAAGAGTTGGTGTAGGCGGTATTCCGCGATCTCGGGCAGCGCGGCTGAGACAGTGATGAATTGGCTCTCGATACTCGAGACGGTCTTGGTAATCCAGCCGCCGATATCCCGTTTTGGAACGAGCGCAGCTTTGGCGGCCCCTCGCGGGCGATTGCCAGGGATGTTGGTAACCGGCTCGAAGTATTCCGCTGAGTCGAGCAAAATCCGCTCGATCGCGAATTTCGAACCGATGTTGCGTACAAGAAATAGGGTCGATTCTGGCGAGGGCGTCATCCTTGACCACCTCCTTCACAGCGCGTTTCGCGCTTCCAAGATTGAACGTTTCAGGCGGCGAGTATCTCACAACCCGTTCGAAGGAGGAAGCTCAGTTACCTTCCATATTGGATTCTTAGGCTTCTTTGGTTCGTTCCATTCCAGGAAAAACATGCCCCTTTCTAGCGACCATATCCTCCAGCCATCAGGACCTAAGGTCCTAGGGCTGCTTTATGTCATGTTGCGGGAGCCGCGCGGCAGGACTAGACTACGAAACTTAAGCAAAGGAACGAATATGCGCGTGCAAAAAATTTTCGTTATTGCCTGGCTTGCGACCGTTTGGCAGGCCGCGATTTTCCCTCGCATGGTCGATGCAGAAGAACACCGGCAGCAGCTAACCGGCCAACTCATCTATCAGGGAGAGCCTCCCACGCCGCCCAAGGTCGTGCTGAATAAGGACATCGAATTTTGCACGCCTCATGATCCGCCCTATGAGCGGCTGATCGTGGATCCGGAAACCAAAGGGATCGCCAATGTGGTCGTGTGGCTGTACCTGCGAAGAGGGGAACAGGCTCCCGAAGTTACGGAAGGTGTGCTGCCCGATTCGGTAACACTCGATAATGCCGGCTGCCGTTTGGCGCCACATATTTGTCCGGTGCGGACGGGCCAAACGCTGAAGCTGGGCAATGAAGACCAAGTTTCCCACAATGCGAACGCCTTCTTGCGGAGAAATTCACCGTTTAACGAAGTCATCCCCGCCGGCAACGTTCTGGAAAAACAGTTCAATCAGCCGGAACCCTTCCCCGCGCGTGTCCGCTGTTCCATTCACGCCTGGATGGAAGCTTGGCTGGTCGTGACCGACCATCCCTTCGTCGCCGTGACGGGCAAGGACGGGCGATTTTCTATCGAAGGCCTACCTGCAGGGAACTGGAGTTTTCGCGTTTGGCATGAAGCGGCCCGCAGCCTGAACGAAGCGGTCGTGCAAGGTGAGAAGGTTTCCTGGCCCAAGGGGGTGCTCACGGTCGAGGTCGAATCGGGCCTGCACGATCTGGGCCAGATGGAGCTTCCCGCAAAATTCTTTCGGCCATGACGTCGTCTGGTGGAGACGACTCTGGCGAGGAGGAGGGCTCCGATGAATCAACTCCCGCCTCTGCCTGCGATTTCCGTCCCAAGTGCAGGAAATACAGAATGGCAAAGAAATCGTACATGCCGTGGGCGGTGATCGGGACGAGCAGGTTACCCGACCATGCCCAGAGCCAGGCGAAGTAGAGGCTAATAAGCATTGCCAGGGCAGCGTACAAATGCGTGACCCAATGGGCCAAGCCAAACAACAGGCTGGCCGCCACGGGCCCGAACCACGGTTGCCAATAGTCAGGAGCCAGATCCGTGGCCCAGGACTGGATCACGCCGCGAAACAGCAACTCTTCTCCAAAACCAGCCGCCACGCAAAGCGCGACAAGCTGTAGCAACGTGCTTTCGCGAAACAGCGGAAGCAACAGCTCATCCGTGGCTTCTCGAATTCGCCGCAACGGTCGCCAGGGCAGTCCGGCGAGCAATACCAGCCCGAGTAACAAGGGCACCGTGGCGAGGCATCCCCACAGAAAATCAGTTCCCGACCAGTAGACCAACGCGAACAGGTCGTAACCGAGCAGGTATCCCAGCCCAATTGCCAAGAAAATCAGCGATCCTTCAAAGAATAACGGAAGCCAATTCGGAGGCATGGGACTAGAGAAATTTCCTGGTAAAGAAGCGTTCGAGGCGATCTTCCATCATGATACACATTCCGCGATCGAGACCTTGCGATAGCCCATCGCTTTCGGACTGTGGGGGCTGAGATATTACGCCGCGACGGTCGGGGCGTATACGGCTTCGAACTTGTCGGGGCTGTGGTAGCCCAATGATTGATGGCGTCTCACGGGATTGTAGAACGTCTCGACCTGCTGGAACACGCTCCGCCCGGCACTGGCCAACAGTCCGTTGAAAAACGCCTTCGTGGCGTTTTTCAAACTCGCCAGGGTCGCAGCGAAGCTGCTCCCGGCTCGCAAAATAACGACTTACGTCGCCATTTTGAGCATCACGTCCTGTGATGCAGCAGGCTGTTGGGTTATTAACAGCCTGCTAGCCACCAAACGGAGCGGCGTTAAATCGTTCTTCCGCCATCGATCACCAGCGCCTGGCCGGTAACCATGCCGGCATCGAGGGTCAGGAAAACAATGGCCTGTGCTATATCTTCAGGTGTCGAGGCTCGTGCCAACGGTGTCATCGCCACCGCCGCCTCGATCATGCCCTGGTGTTCGGCCAGCCACCGAGTGAGGATCGGCCCCGGGCAAACCGCGTTAACACGGACCTCCGGCGCGAAAGCCGTGGCCAGCGACTTGGTGAGCGTGATGAGCGCGCCCTTTGAAGCGGCATAGGCGATGCTGCTCCCCGATCCAGATACCCCTGCCACGGAGGCGACATTGACGATGACGCCGTCCCCGCTCGCTTTGAGCAACGGCATCGCGGCCCTCGCGGCGAAGAAGGCCCCCTTTACATTCACGGCCAAAATGTCGTCCCATTTCTCGGCCGTCATCGCTTCCAAATCGGTGTGGGCCACGAAGTGCGTCGTGGCCGCGTTATTGACGAGCACATCGAGTCGCCCCCAACTCTCTTGGCATTGCCGCACCATCCGTCGGATTTGCGCGTCGTCGGCCACGTCGGCCTGGCAAACGATCGCCTCGACGCCGTGTGCCCGAACTTGCTCAGCCGTCTCGTGAGCTTCCTCGGAGGAACGGGAATAGTTCACGGCAACGTGCATTCCACGCTGGGCCAAGAGGATCGCCGTTTCTCGCCCGACGCCCGTGGCCGAACCGGTGACCAGGGCGGCTTTTTTGATTGGTGCGGACGCGGACATGCATTATCCTCTCGTGGGGAAGCCATCTTGCCAGTTCGGCCCCCATTCAAACCGACGCCCGGTTGTTCGTCAAATAGCCGCTTCATGTGCAAGCCGAACCTGGATCGACCATCTCCGCGAGGGCACCATGAGATCGAACGTCCACATCTTGTGCATTTGTTTTTTGGCATGCACGGTTTCCATCGCGCGGACCGGACCCGCCGGCGCGGATGAACAAAATCAGCTCGACCCTCGGCGCTGGGAAGAGCGGATCAAGGCTTTCGAAAAGCAGGCCGCAGTGAGCCCCGCAGGCGTCCTCTTCACCGGGAGTTCTAGTATTCGCATGTGGGACTTGGTCCGAGATTTTCCCCGTTGGCAGCCCGTGAACCATGGTTTTGGCGGCTCGCATCTGGCGGACGTGGAGCACTTTGCCGACCGCATCATTTACCCCCGGAAGCCGCGCGTGGTCGTGATCTACGCCGGCGATAATGACGTGGCCAGTGGCAAAAACGTGGAGACGGTGCTCCGCGACTTTCAGCGGCTAGCCGACAATATTCATACCCATTTGCCCGATGCGAAAATCGTGTATCTCGCCATCAAGCCGAGCCGGGCACGGTGGCCGCTTTACCCGATGATGCGGGAAGCCAACACCAAGATTCGGGACAACCTGCGGAATGATCCACGGGGCATTTTCGTGGATATCGCCACGCCGATGTTGGACAAGGAGGGAATGCCCCGGGAAGACATTTTTTTGGAGGACGGCCTGCACTTGAACGCCGCCGGCTATGCCCTGTGGACCGCCGCCCTGGAGCCGGTGCTGGAAGCGCTGCTGGAGTAGCGGGGAGATTAAGCCACTTATCCGTACGACAGGATGTCGAGTGGCCGTACGGTTATTCGCCACATTGATTTCTTCGGGCAGCGTGGCCTCGCCCACGTGGGGGCGAAACGCCATCCAAGCCAAGAGGACGAGCCACAGCGCAAACAGCAGGGCCACGATGATCCAGCGCCGGAGAAGTTTTGACTTGTCTCCCGAATCCATGACGCGCCGGTCAGGTTGAATGACGTGGTTGAATGTACACGGATGGTGTCGCGGACTCGCAATTCCCGTGTCGCCCTTGGAAAATTATCAGTGAACTGGCCAAAAGTCGAGATCTAGCCCTCTGCCGAGAGACGGGGAGTTGAGCGGAGGAAGCCGAGTCGATCCTAAGGACTCCGCTGCCTGCCGAGTGGTTACTTGCGTCGAGCGATTACCGAGCATAAAACATGATGCTCTAGGAAAACATCGGGCCGATTGGGCATCAACGAAGGCGCGAGCCTTCGCGGCGGTCCGAGAAAGTCCGGTCGCTTAACCCTTGTTCCCTCGCTCTAGGGATTGCTTGAGCCGAGGGGAGCCGACGTCGTTTCCGATCCAGTCGAAGCATCCGCCATGCCAGCCACTTCTACCCCGCTCGTGAAATCGGACAATCTTGGAAAAACCCTGGACCGCGCCCTGCATGCGGGCCAAGGCTTGTTGCGTTTGACCCCTACTTGGGTGCCCCGCAGTTTTTTGCATCCGGGCAAGCGGATCAAGCTCGCACCTCAAGACTACTACGCCTTTGGCGCGGACCGGGGCGGCATCGACGAGCGCTGGTTCGCCAGCACGACGGAGGCGGCGAACGAAAACCGTACTCCCGACGAAGGGCTGAGCTACGTCACGTTTGAAGGCGAACGCTTCACGCTGCGGGACGCGGTGCAGGAGTCTGGCGCACGGCTCGTGGGAAAGTCCATGTTCGACCGATACCAGCGATGGCCGGTCTATTCGAAGTTCTTCGACAACATGGGCCCGATTCCACATCACATGCACCAGGGCTTTGAGGATGCCAAGCTGGTGGGGCAAGAGGGCAAGCCGGAGAGCTATTATTTTCCGCCACAATTGAACAACGTGGACAATAACTTCGCGTACACGTTCATGGGTCTGGAGCCGGGGACGACGAAAGAGCAGGTCCGCCGCTGTCTGGAGAACTGGAATCTGGGTGACAACGGCATCTTGGATCTGTCGCGTGCCTATCGGCTCAAACGGGGCACCGGCTGGCTGATTCCTCCGGGCGTGTTGCACGCGCCTGGTTCCCTCTGCACGTATGAACCCCAATGGGGTTCGGACGTATTCGGCATGTTCCAATCCATCGTCGAGGGACGCTACGTTTCTTGGGATCTGCTGGTAAAGGACATGCCGGTCGAGAAACATCAGGATCTCGACTTCATTATCGGGCAGTTGGACTGGGAGAAAAACGTCGACACGCACTTCAAAGAACACAACTATTTGGAACCGATCGTGGACCAGGACCGTTCCGGAGACGGCTTCACCGACCGCTGGATCGTCTATGGCACGATAGAAGGGGACCAACTGTTTTCCGCCAAGGAATTGACCATTCAGCCGGGGGCAAAGTGCACCTTGCAAGATCCTGGCGCGAGCGGCTGGATCACGGTGCAAGGTTCCGGCCAAATGGGCCCGCTCGCTTTGCAGACGCCGGTGATGATCCACTTTGGCGAGGAGACGGAGGATGAAGTCTTTATCTCCGCCGAAGCCGCGCAAGCCGGCGTGGAAATTGAGAATACCGGCAGCGAGCCGCTGGTCGGATTGCGGTATTTCGGGCCCGACACGCATGCCAATTTGCCGGCATTGGATGGCCACGCCTCTGCCGGTTGACGTATTCACCCACCCTCCACCGCCGTGAAACCACACGATCTCGCGGCGAGACGCCAATTTTGTTGGAGATGAATGACCATGGCGAAACGCATTTCGATCGGCACTTGGGCCTACTCCATCGGGCCGTATGAAAATGACCCCATCCCTTTTGAAGAGGTCGTCAAGCAGCTTCATGACCTGAATTTCGACGGGCTGGAATTGGGCGGATTCGGTGTGCATCCCAATCCCGATCTGCAAAAAACTACCGAGGAGCGGCAAGCCGTGCGTGACCTGTGGGAAACGCGGGGCATGGGCTGCAGTGGACTGGCGGCTGACTTGTGGAGCGAGAAGTTGATCACCGCTCCCAATGACGATTCGTATCTGGCCACGTTCCGCAAGAATGTCAAATTTTGCAACGACCTGGGCATCGACGTGATCCGCGTGGATACCACGGAAGACCCCGGAGTGCTGGGCCAGGTCGGTGATGAGCCCGAAAAAGAGACGATCGTCGATTATGATACCGCGCTGAAACGCGTGGCCGACACGTGGCGAACCTGTGCCCAAGAAGCGGCCGACGCGGGGGTCCGTGTCGTGTGGGAATTCGAGCCCGGTTTTGCCTTCAATAAGCCAAGTGACATTTTCCGCGTACTTGATGCGGTGGGGCACGATAATTTCACGACGATGTTCGACACCTGCCACGCCAACATGGTAGCGGTGCACGGTTCCCGGCAGCCTGGTGAACGGGAGACTTTGCCCGGCGGCATCCGCGAATTGGCCGAGAAGCTCAAAGGAAAAATTGGCCGCGTGCATCTCATCGATTCAGACGATTCGCTGCACGACAACCACACCAGTACGCATCCGCCTTTCGGTGACGGCAACCTGAATTTCGACGAATTCATGCCGGCCATCGTGGATGCCGGCTGCCCTGACGATTGGTGGACCATCGACCTCTGCTTCTGGCCGGATGCCTGGAAAGCCACGAAAAAATGCAAGGACGCCATCGACCAGCTCGCCGCCAAGTACGGTTGAGCCAGCCAATCCCCGATGGCACGCGGGGCCAAATGATCATTGACCCAGGGAAAATAGTGGTGTGGCATGGACCAAATCGCCAGCGGTAAACGAATTCTGACATTCGTGGATAACGTCTACGAGGACTTGGAACTGTGGTATCCCAAGCTGCGGCTGATTGAGGCTGGAGCAGAGGTCGTGGCGGCTGGCCCCCGGGCTGGGGAGACTTACCAGGGCAAGAACGGTTACCCTTGCGTGTCGGACGCTCCCATCGCGGAGATGCGGGCCGAAGATTTCGACGGCATCGTGATTCCGGGCGGCTTCATGCCGGATAAGCTCCGCCGCTCCCCAGACGTACTGCAACTGGTCCGTGACTTCCACGAAGCCCGCAAACCGCTGGCCGCGATTTGTCACGGCGGCTGGATCCCGATCTCCGCCGGCGTGTACAAGGGCGTGAAAGTTACCGGCTCACCAGGCATCAAAGATGACCTGATCAACGCCGGGGCGATCTGGCAAGATGAGCCAGTGGTCGTGGATGGGCATCACGTCACCAGCCGCCGTCCGGACGATCTGCCGCACTTCTGCCGGGCGATTTTGCAGCTTTTGGCGTGATTTGGGCAGCGCGCCAGGCGGCAGGTCTACGGCCTCGCGTAGCTTGGTCCCCAAAACCACAGTTCGCCAGACTCTCCGTTTGGTGGTCTCCAGCCTGCACGGATATTGCCAGAAGTCAACTTTCAGATTGGCGAATTCCGGTTTGGCCATGTTTCGCGTCCAGATGCAGGCCCGACATGAATGTCACGTGAACATCCTTGCCACGCAACGCCACGGGGCAGGGTGCGTGGTAAGGACGTCTCTTGTATGCTCGGTAGATTACATGCGCGTTACCGTGCGGCGATCCATGACCGCCGCCGAAAGGTTGGCCAGGAAATCGGTTCAAGCCCATGTTGGAACTCTCGGCCTACATGCTCGTTTTTATCGCCCTTTCGGGCCTGATGGCCCTGATCGACGCGGCCGTGCTCAGCGTGTCGCAGGCAGAAGTCGAGGAGATGGTTTTGCTGGGGGAGTGGGGCGCGCCGGCACTGCGTTCGATCAAACAACGGATCTCGCGGGCTGTCGTGGTGATCGTGCTGTTCACGAATACGGTCAATATTTTGGGGCCCATCCTGGCCGGAAATAAGGCCATCGAAATCTATGGTGAGCCGGCCATCGGCGTGATCACGGCCATCCTCACGTTCGGGACAATTGTCTTTTCAGAGATCATCCCCAAGTCGCTGGGCGCCCATTACGCTCCGCTCATTTCCCGCCTATTCGCACCAAGTATTTTGTTTCTCATCTATGCCCTGTTCCCCTTGGTCGTGGCCCTTGAATGGATCAGCAATCTTTTCAAGAGTGGGCGGCGCCCCATCGGAACGGAAGCCCAAATTCGCTCGCTCGTGAAACTGGGGCATCTTCACGGTTACATCGAAAGCGACGAAGGGCAGTTGATCCACCGCGCCTTCCTGCTCAACGACCGCACCGCCGCTGACGTGATGACCCCATTGAAAGACGTTGTCTCCGTGCCGGCATCGGCCACGATCCGGCAAGCGGCGCAATCCGTATTCCGCAGTGCTTACTCTCGTTTCCCCGTGTTCAGCGAATCGAGCGGCGAGTTGCAAGGCATGCTGCTTACCCGCGATATCTTGGAAGCACTTAGCGAAGGGCGGGACGAAGAGCCCATAACGGAAATCATCCATCCGGCTCTCATTGTCCAAAGCGAAACACGGTCCGACATGCTGTTGGTCATGTTCCGCGACCGCCGTATTCATTTGGCCATGGTCCAAAAGGACGGCAAAAATATCGGCCTGGTCACCCTGGAAGATGTGTTGGAAGAGTTGGTCGGCGAAATTGAAGACGAAAAGGACGAGTTGTCTCGCCTTACTTCCCGTTGAAGCCGCATCGAGCTTCTAATGGAGGACCGTGCTGTCTTCCGCGAAACTCTCGTAGGCGTCGTGGTCGTAAAAATGGCGGGCGATATGGCCGGCAATCACGCGAACGAATTTCTGTCGGAACTCGGCCTCTCCGAGATCCGTGGCAGGGATCGCGTTCTTGGGATACGAAAGGTTGCTCAGATTGGGTTCGTACACGATCGTCCCACCATCGATCACGTCGTACACGGCGACCTGCAACTGGCATTGCCCTTGTAGCAAGGTCGTGCCTTGGTTGAGGCTGAACTGGTCCAGATCGATGCCCACGACCATGTCGGCATTAAGAGCTTCCCCAAGTTCGCCATACTCATCCCAAACGTGCTCGTCCGTCCATTTGTCGACTTCGCGTTGGCTCACGACGTCGATCTTCTTCACATTCGCGCGTAACAGGCGGGCGACGTCACGCGCCAGGCTTCGAGCGGCGCTTGCCGTGTGATACTCGAAGGAGTTCCTCGGTCGGCAAACCACGGCGACTCGCATCTGCTCAAGGCCATCATATTCGGCTTTGATGTCGGTGCCTTTGATCACAATCATCGCCGTTTTCACGGCGGCACAACCGGCGAAGGGTACGGATAACAGGGCGATAAGCACCAAGGACAAAAACGGTCTTCTTGACCCAAAATCACGGCCCATCCTGAGACCTCGCAAGTTAAATCGTCGCCTGAATCCGTTGAATCTTTCGACAGGTTGCTAGTGCGAGCGGCATTTATGTGTCGCGTCCGCGGCGCTGTGAAATACGAATCGAAACAGCGAAAGACCACTACACTTTACCTAACGCACTCTAACTGCCTGCCAACTTTAGGCACCAGTCCACGAGCACAATGCCCAGTAGTAGCAAGAGTGCCACCGGTTGCGTGAATCGTTTCTCCGCCGGAATACACTTGCCGAGTAGCGCGGTCCAGCCCAGCCAAACAGCAGAGGCAACCGCGATCACGCCGAGCATCGTCCCGCCAAAATGTGTCCGACAAGCTGTACGCCAATCTCCAGAGGCGGCATACGCCCAAGCCGTTGTCATCCCGCATGAGGGACAAGCCACGTTCCAGTGCTGGCGTATGGGACAAGGCCCCAGCCCCAACTGCTGATGCGTGCCATACCCTTGTGTTTCTGGTTGTAATCCACTCGCAAGCCCAAATAGGCAGAGCAGCAACACCACGGCCAGTCCACGCGTGAGCCGCTGTTTAGCAGTCAAAACGGGCCAACCTGTCTTGTTGCTCATCTGCGGAGGCGGAAACATAGTGACCTGGAGGAGAGAGTGCAAGATCGATTCACGGAATAGGGAAAGCGGATTATGCGAATCCGCGTTCGCCAGCGATGCGGTGATTCAGCGAGTTCTGTCGATCTATTCGCTACGAACCCACAAAAATTGGTTCCGGCCGGAGATTCACGGAGTCTTTTGCGCGGTGACCACTCGCGGCTGGCCCGCCAGATCCTTGCTTCGCGGGCCAAGCTGCAAAGACGATTCCCTGGCAATCAACTCCACCACGGCCTGTTCGATCATGGGACTGATTTCCAAGATGAGCCAGCCCTGTGGTTCCAGGCGGACCGCTGCCTGGGGAATGAGGTGTTCCATGACTTCGGTTCCGCGCTCTCCGGCGCAAAGCGCGGTATGTGGTTCGAAGTCTCGTACATCGCGGGAAAGCGTCCCCATTTCATGGGCCGCCACGTAGGGCGGATTGCTCGCGATGATGTGAAATTTACACGCGTCTCCCACGGGCGCCAGCAAGTCACCCGCAATAAAATCGATCCGGGAATCCACCGCCAGATCTTGTGCGTTTTTCCGCGCAACACGCAGGGCCGCCGAACTGATATCCAGGGCCAACACCTTCGCTGCGGACAGATGTCGGGCCGCGCAGATGGCGATGATTCCGGAACCGGTTCCCACGTCGGCCACTCGAAGCGGCTCATCCTGTGGCGACAATGCTTTGGCGAGATCCAATAATTGGATCACGAGCAGCTCCGTCTCGGGGCGGGGGATGAGCACTTCCGGTGTCACCAAAAACGGTAGCGAAAAAAATTCGCGGTGGCCCACCAAATAGGCCACCGGTGTTCCCACGGCCCGTTGCTTCACCAGTTCACGAAAACGGGCTCGCTGCTCGTCGGGCGGAATTTCCTCGAATTGCATGTAGAGGCTGATGCGATCACATGCCCGGGCTTCAGCTAGCAAGATCTCCGCGTCGAGCCGGGGATTTTCCGCTCCGTGCTGCCGCAAGTAGTCCGCCGTCCAGCCCAGTAGCTTCCCGACGGTCCACTGGTCGTTATCCACAGAGAAACTCCGCGACGTGGCCATCGTGGCTCAATTCAGGGATTCCATGGCGGACCGCTGTTCTTGACGCTCGTACTCCATTAAGCCCTCCACCACGGGTCCCAGGTCGCCCGCGATGATGGAATCCAGTTTATAGAGAGTGAGGCCGATGCGGTGGTCGGTCACGCGGTTTTCCGGGAAGTTGTACGTGCGGATTCGCTGGCTCCGATCCCCCGATCCGACCAGACTCTTGCGTTGATCACTCCGTTTTTGATGTTCCTGCTGCCGATGGTGATCATACAGCCGGGTTTTCAGCACCCGCAGCGCCTTGGCGAAGTTCTTGTGCTGGCTCTTCTCATCCTGGCAGGAAACCGTGATCCCGGTTTCGTAATGAGTTAAGCGGATGGCGGAAGCCGTCTTGTTGACGTGCTGGCCACCAGGACCGCTGGCGCAAAAAATATCCTTACGATAGTCGTCGGGCTGGATCTCGATCTCCACGTCTTCCGGTTCGGCGAGCACGGCCACCGTGGCGGCCGAAGTGTGAATCCGGCCCTTCGCTTCGGTTTCGGGGACCCGCTGCACCCGATGGCCGCCGCTCTCGTATTGAAGTTCGCGGTAGCAGCCTTCCCCTTCGACTCCCAAAATGATTTCCTTGAAACCGCCGAGTTCCGTGGGATTCATCTCCAAGATTTCGACGGACCAGCCCTTGGCTTCGGCGTAATGCCGGTACATTTCGTACAGGTCGCGGGCAAAGAGGGCAGCTTCATCCCCGCCGGTCCCAGCCCGAATCTCTAGCACGCACCGCGAGCGCGTGGCATCTTCTCCGCCCAGAGTCAAATCGAGCAGTTCGTTCCAACATTCCTCGCGTTCTTCTTTCAAGCCCCCCAGTTCATCCGCCGCCAATTCGCGCAGTTCCGCGTCGTCACCTTCCGCCATGAGCTGTGCGTCTTGGATCTGTTGATTCAGTTCCTTGAAGTGACGGTAACGGCGGGCCAATTTTGCCAGCGATCCATGTTCTCGTGCCACCGAGGCCATCTTCGCCGAATTGGACAACACGTCCGGATCGACGAGCTGCGCTTCCAATTCCTCGAAGCGGCTCAGTTTTTGGTCCAATAATTCCCGGTCCATATTCCCTACTCATGCCGAAGAACGGCGATCTTTTGTCGTGACATACCGCGACATGGTTTCATGTGTTGCCGGCGGAAAAATCATACTACCACCACGCGAGAACCAGGAACATAGCGGGACCTGGCCATGGGGCGCTTGGGGTGATTGACAAACCATTCAGTGCCATTTGCCGCTATGTGTTTTAGACCTGATTTGTCACCCACGCGTTGCCGCGCAACAATTGCGTGAAGCATTTCCGTACGCCAAGAACTCAATCCCCGCTTTTTTAGACAATGCCGCGTGACTCATCTGTCAGAACGCTCGTGGTCGTGCTGGGGGACCAGCTTGATCTTCAGGCGGAGGCACTCCAGGGCTTGGACCAGCAGCACGACGCGGTGTGGATGGCCGAAGTCGCAGCGGAAGCAGAATACGTCTGGTCGCACAAGGCACGTATCGCCCTTTTTCTTGCCGCGATGCGACATTTTCGTGATGCCCTGCGGCAGCGGGGGTTCACCGTCCACTATCGTCAACTAGATGACGAGCAGAATCTCGGTGACTTGGCGAGCGAATTCAAGTCAGCCATTGAGGATTTACGGCCCGAGCGGGTGGTGATGACCGAGCCGGGCGAGTGGCGCGTGCGGCAGATGTTGTCCGACACGGCGGAGCAGCTCGGCATCGACTTGGAACTGCTACCTGACCGGCACTTTCTCTGTTCCCATGCAGAGTTCGAGGAGCACGCGCGCGGTCGCAAGCAATTGCGAATGGAATATTTCTACCGCGAAATGCGGCGAAAACATGACGTGCTCATGGAGGATGGCGAACCGGCCGGCGGAAAGTGGAATTACGACGCGGACAATCGGGGCAGCTTCGGCTCCAGTGGCCCAAACGAGGTGCCGGCACCCCGTGCCTTTCCGCCCGACAGGCTGACGCGCGACGTGTTGGATCTCGCGGGCAAACGGTTCACCGAACATCCCGGCAGTCTGGAACATTTCGACTGGCCGGTGACGACCGAGCACGCCCAACAAGCGCTAGACGACTTCATCGAACATCGCCTGGCCACGTTCGGGGAATACCAGGATGCCATGTGGACCGGCGAGCCGTATTTGTATCACTCTCGGCTCTCCGCGGCGCTGAATCTCAAACTGCTCAATCCCCGGGATGTGATCGAGGCCGCCGAAGCGGCGTATCGCGCGGGCAGGGTACCGCTGAATGCTGCCGAAGGCTTCATCCGCCAAATCCTCGGCTGGCGGGAATACGTACGGGGCGTGTACTGGCTGCACATGCCGGAGTATCTAGAGCGGAACGAATTGAGGCACGATTTGCCGCTGCCGGACTTCTACTGGACCGGCGAGACCGACATGCACTGTCTGAAGGAAGCGCTCGCGCAAACCCTCGAATACGGCTATGCTCACCACATCCAGCGGCTGATGGTCACGGGGCTGTTCGCTTTGTTGCTGGGCGTGGATCCCCGCGAAGTGCATCGTTGGTACTTGGCGGTATACGTGGACGCAGTGGAGTGGGTCGAACTGCCGAACACGTTGGGAATGTCGCAATTCGCCGATGGCGGCGTGATGGCCTCCAAGCCGTACGTGGCCAGCGGCAAGTACATTCAGCGCATGAGCAACTACTGCAAGTCTTGCCGGTTCGACCCGGCGCAAGCCACTGGCGAGAAAGCCTGCCCTTTTACCACGCTGTATTGGGAGTTCCTGATGCGGCACCAAGCAAAACTGGCAGTCAACCGGCGCATGGTATTTCAGATCAAGAACTTGGAGCGAAAATCGGCGGCGGAACGGAAAGCCATCAAAAAACACGCCGAAGCAATCCGCGCCGCTGTCAGCTAGTTCCAAGTTAAGGCACCGACTTCGCCGTTCCCTCATGAAAGGGACGATCCTCCCGAGAAAGGCTCTATATGGGCCAACGAGGATTGGCAGAGTCAGGCCCCCGAGAAATGAGAATGCAAGCGCCATGTCGTGATTGCACGAAAGTATCGCCAAAGCATGTTCTTCGGGAAGCGTCGAAAAGAGATGGTCCATGGCCACGAAAAGCACAGAATTGGGCCAATCAGTACGACGATTAGGGTAAGATAGAGAGACGCTGGTTTGGCCATTCCAGCGTGGTCGGCGAGGGTTGCGATGGGCCTAATTGCAGGAAGCCGTTCATGGTCTTCATAGACGGTTGGTTGCGGCTGGAGAGCGGGGTCATAAATGAGCGGCATAATTATCATGGGGCCGATCTTTGCTGCGATGGTTGCCGGAGCAATCGTATTAGCCGCGGCCAGCACGGCGAGATATTTTGGCAAGTTTCCGATGAACCGAGTTGCTTCCCTCAGTCTCGGCGCTGTGTTGTTCTTCGTCTTCTTGTGGCCAATCACTCAATGGTGTGCCGGGGCGTCTACAACAACTCGCATAGCGATGAATCCCCGAGATGGCGAGAAACGCCTGGAATTTGTGGGGCTTCCATCCAACACCACCAGCGATTTCTGCTTTCGTTCCTCGCTCGTCGGTGTGACTATTCTCGCCGATTTCCAGATGTCCGAAGAAGACTTCCTCCGATGGATGATTTCGCAGGGCTGGAATGCCGTCCCGTTTCAGATTGAGGATGACGAACCCATGATTCAATTGCCTGACGGTACCTACATGGAAGTGACTGTCTATCCTGTCCGCGATTACAAATCTGGGAAACAAACGACAGTACACCGTGGCTACTGTTGCCTCACACCAGGAAAAGACATCTCGGACAACACGAAGAAAATCATCTACGACCTTAATTCCGGCAGGGCATACTTTGAATACCACAATTACTGATAGTGCCGTTGCTGAAGCAGTTCACTGGTGAAATCGAGAAGAAACACCATGTATTCTGATCCAGGCATTTGCGTAGAATCGGCCCATTTCTCTGCTTATATGTTGCCATGCCTAGCCAGATCATGTCACCTATTACCGGGCGTTCCACCGAAGTACTGTCTTGTGATGACGATGGCGTATCTGAAGGGAAAGGGTACCATTCGAGTTCGCAGTGAACTGATGTGAACGTTTGGGACATTTTGTGTGGACGGAGTTTCTGGTCACGCGGTGCGGGTGTGAATACCGTCGGATTGGATGAGGCGTTGATTCGCCAGTACATCCAGAACTCGGAGAAAGTCGAGCGTGGCCGGGAACGGGGATATGGTCCGACGACGATAAACAACTAGCAATCCAAGGACCTTTTCGAGAGGCCCTTCCTCATGCCATCGGCTCTGCCGGTGGTTCTGACTGGCTATGATGGCTAGTCCCTCGTCGTTCAGTTGCCTCGCACGCTTGGTTGCCTGACACCGGCCGCACAGATATAACTCCTTCTTTGTCAGTCCTGGCCAATCCGCCATCAGTTTAAGCGGTTCTTGGTCCGGTTGTTTCTTCAGTTTTTCTACCCGGTTTGAATCGCATGAAAGCCATCGTGCTGGAGGAGCCGAAACGCTTCTCCATTCAAGACGTGCAGGAAGCGTCCGCTCCTGGGGCGGGAGAAGCCCTGGTGCAAGTCCATCGCGTGGGCATCTGCGGCACGGACTACAGCGGTTATCTCGGCAAAATGCCGTTCTACAGCTATCCCCGCATTCCGGGCCACGAACTGGGCGTGGAAGTGCTGGAAGTTGGCCCGGGCGTGGACAACGTCACCTCCGGTGACCACTGCTCCGTGGAGCCTTACATCAACGACGTCGATAGTTTTGCCAGCCAGCGGGGACGCACCAACTGCTGCGAGCATTTGCAGGTCTTGGGCGTGCATATCGACGGCGGCATGCGGCCCCGGTTTATCCTACCCGCGCGGAAATTGCATGTCTCCCGTGAGCTGGCGTATGAGCAACTGGCCCTGGTGGAGACGCTGGCCATCGGCTGCCACTGCGTGGACCGCGCGGCACCCGCGCAGGGGGAATCCGTGCTGCTGATCGGCGCCGGGCCGATTGGCCTGTCGGTCATCGAATTCCTCAAGCTGGCCGGCGCGCGGATCACGGTGATGGACCTCGTCGAATCCCGCCTCAAGTTCTGCCGCGAAGCAATGCGGGTCGATCACACAGTCCAATTCTCACAGCCGGACCAGGCCGTCGAGGAACTCCGCCAATTGCATGGCGGCAATCTGCCCACCGTGGTGATCGACGCGACAGGGAACGCCGAATCGATGTCGCAGGCGTTGCAGTACGTGGCGCATACGGGCCGGCTGGTGTATGTGGGCATCACCACGGGCGAAGTCCATTTCCCACATCCGCTGTTGCACGCGCGGGAGATGACCATCATGGGCTCGCGGAACGCGCTCCCCGGGGATTTCGAGCGGATCATTCGGCTGATCGAGAATGGCGAAATCGATACTCGTCCCTGGATCACGCACCGCACGACATTTGACGAGATGATTGGCCAATTCGACGGCTACACCAAACCGGAAACGGGCGTGATTAAGGCCATCGTGGATTTGGATTGAGACGAAATATGAGCACAAGCATGCGGCCCTGTGTCACGATTAGTCTGGTACCGGAGGCCCGAGGAGGGCCGTTCGTGTTTTGGGACGATTTGGACGAAGCCTTGCGGGAAGCCCGCGAGTGCGGTTTTCCCGCCGTGGAACTGTTCGCGCCGGATGCCAGCCCGCTGCAACAGGCGGATTTGAAATCCAAGCTGCGTGATCATGACCTGGAACTCGCGGCGGTGGGGACCGGCGCCGGCTGGGTACGGCATGGCTGGACGCTCTCCTCGCCCGAAGATAGCGTGCGAATCCAGGGGAGCGATTTCGTGAAATCGCTGATCGAGGCGGCCGCGCCATTTGGAGCGGCGGTGATCATCGGTTCCATGCAAGGCAAGAGCCCCAGCCCCGGAGAACGGGCCGATGCTTTGGGACGCCTCCGCGATAGCGTGGCACCCTTGGCGGAAATGGCGGAGAAGTCGGGCGTCTCCCTGCTCATCGAACCGCTCAATCGCTACGAGACCAATCTGCTCAACACGCTGGCGCAAGGCGTGGTGTTCGTGGATTCGCTCAAGCCCTCGAAGTTGCGACTGTTGGCCGACTTGTTTCACATGAACATCGAGGAGACGGACTGCGCGGCGGCTTTCCGTGCTGCCGGAGATGCCGTGGGACATGTCCACTTCGTGGACTCCAATCGCCGCGCCGCGGGATTCGGGCATTTGAAGTTCCCGCCCGTCGTGGAGGCCCTACGTGAAATCGGCTACGATGGCTACCTTTCGGCGGAAGCGATTCCTTTGCCGTCGCCCCGGGAAGCGGCAAGCCAGACCATGCGGGCTTTCCAACAGTATGTGGAACAGCCCTCCGCGTAGGGCTCGCTGAACGATCGAGTAAACATGCGGGCGCGGATTTCGGTTCACGCGTCCCTCAAGCAGACCATGATTGGAAACACTTCATGTCGGGTTCCGCCTGTTCCACGCTTGGATTGAAGCCCAGTTTTGGTTTTGGAGACCGGATCGGATTGGCCACGCCCGGCCACATCCGGGCCATGGAACGGTCCGGACATGGCGTGGCGCCTATTTTTCCACAACAATCGATCCGCGAAATGTCCCGCACCCGGCGTACGCCCCGGCAAGTCATGGAGGATGCCTGCCGCGCCGCTGAGTCTCTGGGCTGGAATCAACCGATGGGGGCCGACGCGGACCATCTGAAGACGAACGAGGATGTGGAACGCACGGCGGAGGCAGGGTTCACCTTTTTCACCATCGATCCCTCCGACCACGTGGATGAGCAGGCCGACGGGTACGACCTGGGCCAATTGCGGGAAAAAGTGGCCGCTCTAGATCCATCCGTTTCCTGGATGGAAAACTACCAGGGACAACAAATCCAACTGGACGGTGACACGCAAATCGAATTCTCGGAAGAGGCCTGCCTCCGCGCGGCGGCCAAATATGGCCCAGCTATCGAGCATGCCTGCCAATTGGCCGGCCACATTGCCCAGACTTGCGGCGGGCTGGACAGTGATTACGAAATCGAGTTGAGCGTCGACGAGACGCCGCATCCCACTTCGCTGGCCGAACACTACATCATCGCGGACCAGTGCCTGCAACGGGGGATGAAGCTCGTGAGCCTCGCGCCACGCTTCATAGGCGACTTCGAGAAGGGGATCGACTTCAAGGGAGATGTCGAGGAATTGGAGCGTTCCCTCAACCGGCACGCTGCGATTGCCCGCGCTTTGGGCCCTTACAAATTGAGCTTGCATTCCGGTTCGGACAAGCTTTCGATGTACGCTTCGTTGGCCCGTGCCACGCAGGGCCGCTGGCATGTAAAGACCGCCGGGACGAGCTACTTGGAGGCACTTCGCGTGGCGGCCCGGCACGACGTGCCGCTCTTACGGCGGATCGTGACCTTTTCGCGTGAGCGTTTCGAACAGGACAAAGCTACGTATCACATTTCCGCCAAGCTGTCGGACGTCCCTCCGCCCGAGGAAATCTCGGATGACGAGACGCTGGAGGAAGCGTACCTGGGGCTCTGGCGGAATGTGCCTGCTGGAGAAGGGTTTACCAATCCGGGCCGCCAAATCGTGCATTGCACCTTCGGCTCCGTGCTCACCGACGCGGCCTTGGGCACGCTGCTGCGGCAGCTTTTGGAAGCCCATCAGGACACTTACACGGAAGTGCTGGCGGAGCATTTCATCCGGCATCTGGATGCCCTTCAGGCGGGCATGCCCACGCAATAGGAAACTCGCCGATGCTGAAACATCAGCTCATTCATCCCACGATCAATGAAGTGCTGGGCCGCGCGGGGCATCACGCCAAAATCCTCATCGCCGACGGCAACTATCCTGCCTCGACGGCGATCGGACCGAACGCCCGCTTGGTGAGCCTGAACTTGAGTCCCGGCATCGTGGGCTGCGTGCCGGTACTGGAAGCCGTCCTCTCCGCGATTCCCGTGGAAGGCGTGCATACGATGGGCATCCCCGCCGATGATCCGTATGCTTTGCAGGGGGATCCGCCGATTTGGGCCGAGTATCGTAATGTGTTGCAAGGGCATGGCCTACAAATCCCGCTGGAACCGATCGACAAATGGCAGTTTTACGAGGCGGTCGCCTCACGGGACCACGTGTTGACCATCCAGACGGCGGACCAAGCCCTGTGGGCCAACTTGCTGCTCACCGTCGGCGTGCGTTCTGGTTGACCGCACGGCATTCCCCAATTCCCGGCAAGAAGCATTTGATTTTCTGGGACGGTTGAGGAACACATCATCATGGAACATCGGCCTTTGGGAAACACCGGTATCAGTCTGCCGGTTTTGAGTTTCGGGGCTTCCTCGCTGGGGCAAGAATTCCGCCCCGTCGATCTGGGGGAAGCCCTCCGGAGCGTGCATGTCGCGCTAGACCACGGCATGAACTTTATCGACACCTCCCCGTTTTACGGGCGCGGCACTTCCGAGGTGCTGTTAGGCTTCGCGCTCCGCGACATTCCCCGTGAGAAATACATCCTGGGTACGAAGCTGGGCCGGTATGCCCAGCAACATTTCGATTTCTCGCCCCGCCGCGTGGTGGAAAGCGTGGACATCAGCCTCCAGCGGATGGGCGTCGATTATCTGGATATCTGCCTCTGCCACGACATCGAATTCGTCGACATGGCCTACATCGTGGAGGAAACCCTGCCCGCGCTCCGCAAAGTTCAGGCGGAGGGAAAGGTTCGCTTCGTGGGCATCTCCGGATATCCGATGAAGATCTTCCGCTACGTGCTGGACCGGACCGACTTGGACGTGATCCTCTCGTACAATCACTACACGCTGCAAAATACCATGCTCGCGGATCTGGTGCCGTACCTGAAATCGAAGGGCGTGGGCATCATGAACGCGGCGCCGTTTTCCGCCCGGCTGCTGACCAGCGCCCCCTTGCCGCCGTGGCATCGGGCACCGGACGACGTGCGTACGACATGCCAGCAAGCCGCCGAGCATTGCCGGCAGCGGGGCGTGGACCTGGCGCAACTTGCCCTGCAATACTCCATCGCCCACGAAGACATGACGACCTGCGTGACCGGTTCGGCGAATCCGGACCGCGTGGCGCAGTGGGCGGATTGGATCCAAAAACCGCTCGACGAGCAACTCCTGGCCGAGGTGCTGGAAATCTTGCGGCCTATCCATAATTGGTTCTACCTCGAAGGCCGCCCGGAGAATAACGACGAGCTCCCCGAGGGCACGGAGTAACAACAGGCCATGCTGCCCACGATCGACGCGCATCAACATTTCTGGGAATTGGGCCGTTTCGATACTTCCTGGCTGGAAACGCCGGAACACGCCCCGATCCATAGCAGCTTTCTTCCCAGCGATCTAAAACCGCTGCTGGATGAGGCGG
The DNA here is from genome assembly GCA_028289405.1 of Pirellulales bacterium. Classification (GTDB taxonomy): domain Bacteria; phylum Planctomycetota; class Planctomycetia; order Pirellulales; family JANQPP01; genus JANQPP01. The sequence goes on along the minus strand of JANQPP010000133.1, from coordinate 2,367 downwards.
GCATCGGCTCCTCCATCTTCGTGCAAACGCAGCACAACGTGGAGGAAAACCGCTGGGTGTTAGGGCTCGCCGAAGCAAACGATTGGCTCGCCGGCGTGGTGGGCTGGGTCGATCTGGCCAGCGAGGATTGCGAAGCCCAATTGCTCGAGTTTCGAGATCATCCCAAATTCGTGGGCGTGCGGCACATCACGCAGGACGAACCAGACGACGATTTCATCATCCGGCCCGAGGTGCTGCGTGGCTTGCGCGTCTTGGAACGGCACCGCGTCCCGTTTGATCTGCTGTTTTACGTCAAGCACCTGCGGCACGCCGCCACGCTGGCTCGGCAACTGCCCGATCTGCCCATGGTGCTCGACCATTTGGCCAAGCCGGAAATCAAGCACCAGAATTTCCAGCCCTGGCGGGACGATCTGCGAGAAGCCTCTCGATTCCCAAACATCCATTGCAAGCTATCGGGAATGGTGACCGAGGCCGCCTGGAACGGCTGGACCGTGGAGGACCTGCGGCCCTATGTGGACACGGCGCTGGAATGTTTTGGGCCCCAGCGGCTGATGTACGGATCGGACTGGCCTGTCTGCCTGCTGGCGGGAACATACGGCGAGGTGCATGCGGCCCTGCGAACCCTCTTGGAACAGCTCAGCCCTTCCGAGCAGGAACAGATATTTCATCACACGGCCCGCGAGTTTTACGGCTTGAGCTGACAATTTCATGACGGCATGCTGGCGAGTGCTGGGCCGGCTCGTCGAGACCAAATGGACCACGCAACTGGAAGGAACATGCACATGGCGGATTCGGCGGCCTTTTTGCACGGCCTCTTCGGCTTGGATGGCCAAGTGGCGATTGTCATTGGCGGCACCGGCGTGCTGGGCGGAGCGATCGCCGAAGGTTTGGCCCAGGCGGGCGCCCTCACCGTCGTGGCCGGACGTTCCGAGGAACGGGGACAAGCCTGCGCGAATCGTATCCAAGAATTCGGCGGACAGGCAACGTTTCAAGCCGTGGACGTGACTTCCCATGAATCACTGGAAAGACTGTCCACCGCCGTGCAACAGGAACATGGCCGCGTGGATATCTTGGTCAACTGCGCCGGCGTGAATTCGGCGGTCCCCTACACGGAGATCACGCCCGAGGATTGGCAACGAGTGCTGGAGACGAACCTCACCGCCACGCATTTGGCCTGCCAAATCTTCGCTCCGCACATGGCACGGCAGGCGGAAGGGGGCGCGATCTTGAACATTGGCAGCGTCACCGCGCATCTACCGCTGTCGAAAGTCTTCGCCTACTCGGCCTCCAAGGCGGCGGTCGTGAACCTCACGCAGAACGTGGCTCGGGAATTCGCGCCGCAAGGCGTGCGGGTCAACGCCCTCTGCCCCGGCTTCTTCCCCGCCGAGCAAAACCGCAAGATCCTCACCGCCGAGCGGACGCAAAGCATCCTCTCCCAAACGCCGATGGGACGCTACGGCGAATCGGAAGAACTCGTCGGCACGGTGCTGCTGCTCTGTTCCAGAAAAGCGGGCAGTTTCATCACCGGCGCCGCCTACTACGTCGATGGCGGTTTCACGGCCATGCGGTTTTGAGAGGCAGCGCAGCTTCCAGGAAACGGGCCATGTCCACCAGCGAAGCCACCGGCAAATACCAGCACGGCGAACCTCCCCAGCCAAATGGCCTGCCGCCGGAGGTGATTGTCAGCGAGGATACCCGCCGCGGCGAACGCCTGCCGCCGGGGCAAGTACGCACGCGCAAGTGGCCGGTGCTGCAATACGGCCGTGTGCCGCAGGTCGCGCCGGAGAAATGGTCGCTCACCATCAGCGGCCTCGTGGACGCGCCGCTGACGATGAACCTGGACGAATTCCGCCAGTTGCCCCGCGTGCAAGTCTTTTCCGATTTCCACTGCGTGACCCGCTGGTCCCGGCTGGGCAACCTGTGGGAAGGGGTGGCCACGCGGGAAATCGCCGCCCGCTGCGGCATTCAGCCGTCCGCGCAATTCGTGATCCTCAAAGGGTACGACGAAGGCTGGACCACGAACCTGCCGCTGGAGGATTTTTTGGCCGCCGACGCCCTGCTGGCGGACCTGCATGACGGCGCCCCGCTCTCGGCGGACCATGGCGGGCCGGTGCGACTGGTCGTGCCGCATCTCTACGCTTGGAAAAGCGCCAAGTGGCTGCGGGGCATCGAATTCGCAGCGGAGGACTGGCGAGGCTACTGGGAAGAGGCCGGCTACCACGACCGCGGCGACCCCTGGCGCGAAGAACGCTACCGCGACAATTGAATCGCCTGCATCCTGTCGCATTGTCATTTGCTGTGCGCGGTAATTCAGATTTCATGGAGTCGCCTGCGCTGGCTCCCGCTTCCTTCAGACGAAATTTCAAA
>JANQPP010000126.1 GCA_028289405.1 Pirellulales bacterium | reverse complement strand
ATCGCCTTGCTTCAACGGGGCCACGGTGAGCCTCACGGCGGAAGACCTCGATCGCCTGGAGACGGCCATCCACATGTCCGAGCTTCCCGACACGCGGGGATTCTTCTTCGGTAAATCGAAGGACTCGCGGATCGACGACGATTTGCTGTTCATCCGCAAGGCCCGTCGGGCCATCCGGGAAGGCAAAACCGTTTACTACGATTCCTGGTGGTAACCCCGCCAGCTAACCACCGGTGTCGGTAGCTTTCCGGCACCGCCAACAACAGAAGGAGAAAAACTCATGTACTACCAAATCTGGATTGATATCGAAGCCGTCGACGAGGAGACGGATGAATACGTGACCGTCGATACGCCCGGCGCGGCCGTGGCCAGTTTCGTCTCGCACCATCAAGCCTTCCGTTTCGTGGAATGGCTCCACGATATCGCTATCGTCAGCGGCGAGCATTGGAACGCGGACACGGAAGGAGAAACAGTATGAACCCCATTGAAATCACCGAAGTGGCGTTCCACGCCCTGTTCAAACCCCTGAAAAACCATCTGAATCCACACGCCTCCTTCGACTTCGGTGATGGATTCGGCACGATGTTCGAAACCTTTGACCACGAAGCCGCCTTTGTGCGGCGACAGAATGCCGACCGCATCTGGACAGTCGTGGACGGTGATGACGGCCTGGAAATCAGCAGTGGTTTTAATCTCGTCAACCGGATCGGCCACATGGTGACCGAGCAGCCAGTGCCCCAGGGAACGCAAATTACCGTGCCGCTGGAAACTCTCCGGTTGGCAGACGTACCCACGATCGCGATCAGCGTTCGTGGCGGGCTGGTTCAGGAAGTCGGTTGCAGTCACGAAGCGGATCTGATTGTGATCGACTTGGATACGGCTCCAGGTGACCAACACTGCTTCGTTGTGCCGACCAATACGGGTACCCAAGGAGTCCATGTCTATCGGCTACCGGCGACGCCGATCAGCGGATTGGCGGAGACGGACCTGGTCCGTGCAATGCAGATCTTTCATGGGGAGGAGGCCGGTCATGAGACGTAAGCCTTTGACTCCGCTCAATCCGGCCTTCGCCGACACTCCCTTGTCGAAGCTGATCGAGATGGTCGAGCAAGCCTGCGTGTTCCAGGCTGCTGAGTTGGAAGCCGAACTGGATGCACGACTCGAACGCCTGGGCAAGCGGCGGCGGTTCGTCCGTCCTGGTCAGATCGAGCTGTACTTTCCCGGCAAGACCCGCCGCGAGCAGAAACCGTGCAATATTGGCCTGTACGATCCGGACGCTCTTTCCCAGGCGGACATCTCCGATCTGCTTTGAGCTTTGCCTCCGCCCCTTCCACGATGCGGCGAAGATCGGCCAGGAATACGGAGATCCGG
>JANQPP010000090.1 GCA_028289405.1 Pirellulales bacterium | reverse complement strand
CGGCGGAACGGGACGGAGCATCCTTGGAAGTCGATTTCGAGCCACAGCCCATTCCGCCGCAAGGCCCGCTGCGTATCCCACTGCCCCCGGGACGGCACCACGTGGCCATACGCCGGCGGGGATATGAGCCCGTGGTCTGGTCTTCGTTTGATTTGCGACGAGGACAAACGCGGACTCTCACGCCGGACTGGAAGCCCGCCCGGATCGACGATTTCCCCGAAGAGACGTCCTCGGACTGAATCGTATTTCGTTTGAGGATGGTCGCGCGGCATCCGCCGGAAACTGGCCTATCCGGCTGCGTGCAGCGTGCCCGCGGTGGCGAACGCCGGCGTGAGCTCCAGCCCTTCCTTCGCCAATGGCGATTCCACCACGGAGACGATTTCGCCTCCGCTGTCATACCAGCGCATCCGCGTAAATCGGCACCAGGTAAGACGGAGCAACAATCCCAGCCACTCTCCGTTGCCTGCCTCGAGGGACGCGATCATCCATTGATGAGGAATCGGTAGCGGGTGAAAGAAACCCATGCATTCCTCGGAAAGGGACCTGGCGGCGACGACGATCGGCCTGCCGCATGGCGCGCAGTTGTCCTCCTCCACGGGCGTCAAATGGACAAGCCGCGCAAAGGGGTAACGCTCGGCCGTGCGACGGTCACTGTGCGGCATGAAAGTTGGCGCGGGCCCCAACAATTCGGCGATCGCGGCGCCAACCTGATGGTCCGCTTCGGCGGTACCGCGGAGTCCGGCACCGGAACGTGACCCGTTCTCGTGCAAACTTCCAGCAAGAATGGGATGCTCAGTCATAAGTGCGTCCTATCAATTCCAACAATTTACCGAGAGAATTCCAACCAACTTGACGGAGTAGAAGATCGATATCCGCAAAAAACGCAGAATGTCTAACGTCCTCGCGGAATCATCCAGCAAGACATGCAGAAAGGATCCGCCGGGCATTCTCGATGACGCCAAGAAACGGTTCAGGAGCAGAAATTTTGAGGGGCCGTGGAGCCTCGGTTCGAAGAAGTAAGCCCTGAGGGGCTCGTTTGTTTAGGCATCTGCCCAAGAGATATCTACGCCACGAATCGGGTCGGGGCAAACCTCGCACCCGAGGATTTAGAGAAAATGAGGCTCGCGGCGGGGATTCAAGAAATGGTATGAGGATCGCGGCGACTGTAGGGCACGAAAGGGCATTCTCTTTCTCGTGGACAGGCCGCTGCGAAACACGCCAGATGCACAAGCCACCTTCCAACGAAAAAACGATTTATGCCAAGATGTTGACAAACTTTTTCCGTGAAGACTTGTCAGGCCTCCGTGCCCTGATTACGATTGGCATGTTGAGGTAACAAAACACTTTTCACGATGGAAGTTCGAAGGCTAAAGCGGCGTTCAGCTTCCAACACTTCACGGCTGGCATTCGGGCAAGGCGCTGTCGAGAGGCTTCCGGTTTCGAGCCGATCGATGGTGAGAACTGTCAGCTCCAACATTTCGCGCAGAACCGTTGGAGAATATCACTTTGCCCTAATCTGACTCCGCGCATCGCCATTCGGAACGATGGCATCGCGGAACCGCCCGGAAGTGGCTTTCTGCCTGACTCCCGAGGTATCGGGAATCCCCGTTGGTCGGATTCTCGAAATACCCGACTCGGTTCCGTGCTGAATTCGGCTGCCGCGTTTCCTGGCGTCCCTGCGGAGTGTTTCCCGATTGATTCGCTTGCGTTCAGTGTGGTTCCACGCGCACGGTGCCCGGGACACGGACGCGATATTGAGGAAGAGTGAAAAGGAGCCTTTCATGAGTACTGTTGACTATCCCCTTTCCAGCACGGCATTCGTGCCCCTGCGTGACTCGCCGCAGCCAGAGCCCAAGCCATCCCTGCACCGCATTCAAGCGGTGAGAAAACAGCAGGGGCTCTCGATTCGCAGCGTGTCCCGGCGTACTAAAGTCGAACCTCGGGTGCTGCGGGCGGAGGAAGAGGAAAGCTCCGACCTGACGCTTTCCGCTCTGTACCGCTGGCAAAAAGCGTTGGAAGTTCCTGTGTCCGACCTGTTGGAGGAATCGCATGAACCGGTCTCACGCCCGGTCATGGAACGTGCCCGCATGGTGAAGATCATGAAGACGGCCGCCGCGATTCGGGAACGGACCGAAAGCGAACCGGTGTACCGCATGGCCCTGATGCTGATTGACCAGCTCCTGGAAATCATGCCCGAACTGGCGGATATCAGTCCTTGGCACTCGGTGGGCCAACGGCGAACGACGAACGAATTTGGCCGCATCACCGACCGGACGGTTTCTGATGATTTCTTTGCCGACAAAGACTAAGCTCCCGCATCGGAGCTAGCGCGCGAGGGACACGATTTTCGCGTCAAACCACTCGCGTGCCGGCAGGATGAACCTGTCGGCCGCACTTCTTTTTCCCGCCTCATTGCTGCCCGGCCTAACGCTCTGGAAATTTCCAGCAACGACAAGAAGGAAAACACGATCCAGGATGGAAATCAGGCCCGCAATTCGGCACCGAACGCTTCCCTGCAGGCGGCCACCATCTGATCGACCGACTCGTCCACTTCTTCGGATGTCAGCGTCCGGTCCATAGCCCGGAAACAGGCCCTCAGCAACAAGCTCTTTTTGTCTGTTCCGATCTTCGAATCTCGGTAGACCGGTCTTTCATCGTCGGCTAAATCCAGGCTCTCGAGCAGGTTGCCTGCGGCAGAGATGGCGGTCTGGTACAACTCCTCGAACTTGACCTCTTCCCGCATCACGAGATTGATGTCGCGATGCACCGGCGGATAGGAGGAAAAAGCCACCGCTTGCGGAACCAGATTCGCCACTTTGAGCAGCGTGGAAAGCCGCACCTCCGCCAAAATGGGGGAACCCCGCAGGTCGAACTGATCCCTTGTGGCCTGGTCCACTTCCCCCAGGAAACCCCATTTCTCATCCGCTAAGAATAAGGTCGCGCCCAGCCCCGGGCTGAACGGAGCTTTTTCAGTGTAAGGCTCGCTCCGGGGAGCCTCAGTGGCCTGCAGGCTTTGTAGCAGCGTCTCCAGCACGCCCCGGACATACCGAAAACCTGCCTCGCCCGTGGCCTGGTTGCTCGCCAGCGCGATGACCCAATTTTCTTCTGGCAATTCGCCAGGCCGTGGCAGATAGATCTTGGCGATCTCGAAGAATTCCAGGTCCGAATTGGAAAGCGATTCGTTCTCTCGGCAGACGCCGAGCAAGCTGGGCAAGAGGGTTCTCCGCAAGCGGTCCGCCCCACGCAGCACGGGCGTTCTGGCCACCAGCGCCGGATTTTCGGTCCAGGGACTGCAACACGCGGAGACTTTTTCACTCACCGCGCTAACGGTCATCACTTCGTCAAAACCGCTCGCGGTAAGCACGTGCCGGACCTGCTCCAGCACACGGTCTTCGTCCGACCGCGTGGAGGGCACCATGGGCACGGAGACATCCTCGGGGATTTGGTCATAACCGTGGATGCGGCCGACTTCTTCGACCAGATCGATTTCCCGCGTCAAATCACGCCTCCAAGACGGGGGCACGACCTCCACACTCTCCCCGGATTCTTTCCGGATCTCGTTGCCCAGCGCCCGCAAGATACGCGCGGCCTCCTGGCCGGGTATTTCAATGCCCAAAATCCGCTTCAGTTGGCTAAAACGGAGGGTTAAAGACGGACGGGCGGGACGGTCCACCGCCACATCGATCATCCCATCGGCCAGTTCTCCGCCGGCCAATTCCAGAATCAATTCACCGCAGCGGCGGCTAGCCCAATCTACCCCTTCGGGATCGATGCCCCGTTCGAACCGGTAGGACGAATCGCTGTGCAAGCCAAGCTTTCGGGCCGTGTTGCGGACGCTCAACGGATCAAATTCCGCGCTTTCAATGAGCAGGTCTCGGGTCCGCTCGGAGACCTCCGTCTCCGCACCACCCATCACGCCGGCGATGGCCACGGGGCGTTCCGCGTCCGCGATCACGCACATCGCGGGATCCAAACGGTACGACTTGTGATTGATGGCCTCCAGTGTCTCCTCCGCCCGGGCCGCGCGGACCACGATCCGTGGCCCCCGCAATTTGGCCAAGTCGAATGCGTGCAGCGGTTGCCCGCACTCCAGCAGCACATAGTTCGTGATATCCACGATGTTGTTGATGCTGGCCACGCCGACGGTCTGCAAATGCTCCCGCATCCAAGCAGGGCTGGGTCCGACTTTTGCGCCTTGGATCACCCTGGCGGTGTAGCGGGGGCACATCTCCGGAGATTCAACGGAAACCTTCGTCAGTGTTTCGACGGACGCCGCACTTTCGGTAGGTTGCGCGGCGGGCCAGGTGGGAGTTTGATCCCAGAGCACGCCAATTTCCCGGGCGATTCCCAAGTGCCCCAAGCAGTCGGGACGATTGCTGGTAATCTCCAAATCGATGGCGATGTCCTCGCCCACGTGTTCGGTCGATTCGTGATTGAAGCCGGCCATCATCAGCCGCCGCTCGAGTTCCTCCAGCGGCATGTCGAGGTTCACATACTGTTTCAGCCAGTTCCAAGAAACAATCACGGCATCAGGTCCCTGGGATAAGTCGGACGAAGGGTATGGAGTGAGGGCCGTTCAAAACTGGCGGAGAAATCGCAAGTCGTTGCGGTAGAATTCGCGGATGTCCCGCACGCCATGCCGTCGGGCACAGATACGCTCCACGCCCAGACCAAAGGCGAATCCGGTGACTTCTTCCGGGTCATAGCCAACTGACGAGAGGACATGCGGATCGACCATGCCGGCCCCGCCCATCTCGATCCAGCGGTCCCCCCAGCTCATGTCCACTTCCACGCTCGGCTCGGTGAAGGGGAAGAAGGAGGGGCGAAAGCGAATATGCACATCACCGCCGAAATAGCTGCGGGCGAACAGCCGCAGCACGCTCTTCAGGTCGGCCATGGTGACCTGCTTGTCCACGAGCAGTGCCTCGATTTGGTGGAACATCGGATAGTGCGTGGCGTCCGCCGTATCGGGGCGGTAAACCCGGCCCAGTGAGATGATCCGCACCGGCGGCGGCTGCTGTTCCATTACTCGGATCTGCACCGTGCTCGTTTGGCTCCGCAGCAGCAGGTCCTTTTGGCCGACTTGTGCCGTTCCCAGGTAAAAGTTCTCCAGCGGGTCACGGGCCGGATGCGATTCCGGAATGTTCAACGCCTCGAAGTTGTGCCATTCGTCCTCGATTTCGGGACCATCCGCCACCGAGAAACCGAGGCGGCCCATGATGTCTTTGAGCTCCTCGATCGTCTGCGTGATGGGGTGCAGGCGCCCCAACCGCAAGCGACGCCCGGGAAGCGTGATGTCGGGCAAGCCGGGCGGCGCACCTTTCGTGTTTGCTGGTGCTTCGCCATCCCCTTTCAGTGATTCCGCGGCCTTCTCGAGCGCTCCTTGCAAATCCTGTTTGAGCTGATTGAAACGTTGTCCTGCCTCGCGTTTGGCCTCGGCGGGCACTTTTCCCAGTTGTTTTTGGACCTCCTTGAGCAGGCCCTTCTTGGCCCCCAAGTACTTCACTCGGGCCTTCTCCACGGCATCTTGATCAACCGCCTTGGAGAATGCTTCGCGGCCCTCGGTGGCTAATTGCTCAAGTTGTTCCAGGAACGCGGATAAGCTCATCCGTCACTCTCTATCCATCCGAAACGACGACATCAACAGCGGACGCGCGGCCCCATACCGAACGCCGCATCGCATAAAGATAGTATGGCACACGCGATCTGAAAATCGCGAAGCTCCGTAACGAATCGCCGGAAGCGGCAGACCGAATGCGGCCAACGTGTGGCAACCCGCGCGGTTTACTCGCCGGTTCGTCGAGATCAAGCGGCGACTGGACTTTCCTTGACCTCGGCCACGATTTGGCCAAAGGCTTCGGGGTCGGTCACCGCCAAGTCGGCCAACATTTTGCGGTCGAGTTCGATGTTGGCCGCCTTCAAGCCGGCGATCAACTCGCTATAGCGGAGGCCGTGCAGGCGGGCGGCGGCGTTGATGCGGATAATCCACAGGCGGCGGATGTCCCGCTTCTTGGTGCGGCGGTCCCGGTAGGAGAAGGCTCCCGCGCGGACCAGCGTCTCTTTGGCCGACCGCAGCAGCTTGCGGCGCCCGCCGACGTACCCCTTCACCTTGCGGAACAGGCGTCTTTTCGCTTTGTTGCGGGCCGCGCCCTTCGTTGTTCTCATGTCAACTCCTTCACCCTCTCCGCAACATTCGGAATCACGCCACGGAGGTATTCATTGTGCTGGCAATGCTGCCGGGCGCAGTAGAAAGATCGATCCCGAAAGATCAATAACTGTATTTTCCCAAGGCAATCTTGATGGCATCCGCCTGGCCTTCGTTCAGCACTTTCGTGCCGCGGAGTTGCCGTTTTCGCTTTTGGCTCATGCGGCCGGCCAAGTGGCTCGTGCCCGCCTGGCGATGCTTAACTTTCCCCGTGGCGGTTACGCGAAAGCGTTTCTTGGAGCCTTTGTGCGTCTTTTGCTTGGGCATCGTAGGCCATCCCCTAATGAATCCTGCTAGTCCGGATCGGAATCCGGGTATTTTTCAAGAATCCATCATTCTATCCATCTTCCACCGTGTGAAAAGGGGAATCCGCCACAAAAACGAAATCCAGAGGCATTGCGTCCGTCTGGACCGGATTCCTGCTGAGAACCTATAATGACTAGACATCCGCGACGGCGCTGCGCCGATTATTCCTGCCCTGCGGGCGTCTCGTGGCTGATCTCTCACCGCAAATGGCCCGCCAGAGAGGAGCCTCCATGTTTGCCAAGCTTTGCATGCGTTCTTGCGCGCTCATCATTGCCGTCTGGGCCGGTGTAATGCTACACGACACGGCACGTGCCGCTGAGCCCACTTTTTCTCGCACGATCCAGCCGTTTTTGAAGCAATACTGTTGGGAATGCCACGATTCGGAGACGCAGGAAGCGGACATCATCTTGGATCGTTTCGACGAGAGTGCGGCCATCGCCGAGCAGGCGGAACTGTGGGAAAAAGTTACCAACATGCTGAACGAGCGGATTATGCCGCCGGAAGACATGCCTCAACCGGCGCCGGAAGAGATCGCCGAGGTGACGGGTTGGCTGCAAGAACAGTTATTGCACGCCGGGTGTGGCGGCACGCCCGATCCAGGACGAGTCACCCTGCGGAGGCTCAATCGGGCCGAATACAACAACACCGTCCGTGATCTGCTCGGCGTGGACTTCCGGCCCGCTGATGATTTCCCTTCCGATGACGTGGGCTACGGTTTCGACAACATCGGCGATGTACTCACGTTATCTCCCTTGCTCATGGAAAAATATCTTCAAGCTGCCGAGGAGATTGCCCGCCGGGCAGTGCAAGTGCCAGAAGAACACAATGCCCAGTGGCAGGACTTCAGGGCCAAAGAGCTTGAGGCCAGCAACGGCACGCAGGCCGTGCAATCCCGGGGATTCCGCGTGCTCGCCTCTGAAGGAGAATTGCGCGCCAATTGGAAAGTGCCCACATCTGGCCGCTATCGGCTGCTGATTACCGCGTATGGCGAAAAGGCGGGCGGCGCCGACGCACGCATGGCCGTTCGCGTGGATCGTGACGAAATCCTGCACGTCGACGTGGCAGCGGACGCGGATCAGCCGGCGGCCTACCTGGCCGAAGTGGACGTGGCGGAGGGTCGCCATGAAGTGGGCATCGCCTTTACCAATGACTACTACGATCCCGAGCAGGCTGAACGAGGAAATCACGACCGCAATCTTTGCGTGGGAAAGCTACGCATCCTGGGACCACTTCCATCGACAGACGAGTTGCCCGAAGGGCATCGCCGAATGCTTCATGAAGCGAAAAGCTTCCCAACCGCCGAGGATTGGGCCCGCGCGGCGGTGGCCCGCTTTGGTACCAGGGCATTTCGCCGCCCCTTGACGGAGCATGAAATTGAACGCCTCGTGAAACTGGTGCTGTTGGCCGATCGCCAAGGGGAGAGCCTGGAAGCTGGAATGCGGCTCGCGGTGACCGCCGCCTTGATTTCTCCGCATTTTCTGTTTCGCGTCGAGGAAGATCCCACGCCGAATCGCCGAGATGTGATTCGCGAGCTTGATGAATTCGAATTGGCCACGCGGCTCTCTTATTTTCTCTGGAGCAGCATGCCGGACGAAGAACTGTTTCGTCTGGCGGGTGCCGGCCAGTTGCGGGCAAACTTGGACAAACAGGTCCGCCGTATGATCGCGGACCCTAAGTCCCAGGCGCTGGTGGAGAACTTCGCCTCTCAATGGCTGACGCTGCGCAACCTGGCCGAATTCGAACCGGATCCGGAGATGTTTCCTGGCTTTGACGACGCTCTGCGGCAGGACATGCTCCGGGAAACGGAGCTGTTTTTCGTCACGGTGATGCGGGAAGACCGCTCTATCCTGGAATTCCTCGATGCGGATTACACGTTTCTAAACGCGCGACTCGCGCGGCATTACGGCTTGCCCGAACCGGAGCAAGAAGGCTTCACGAAGGTGCCGCTGGCGGGCACGGATCGCGGCGGCGTGCTGACACATGGCAGCATTCTCGCACTGACCTCGAATCCCACGCGGACCTCCCCGGTCAAAAGGGGCAAATGGGTCTTGGACCAGATCCTCGGCACGCCGCCCCCGCCACCTCCGCCCGGTGTGGAGGAGCTCAGCGAAGAAAGCCAAGACGTGCTTTCGGGGAGCCTCCGCCAGCGAATGGAACAGCACCGTGAGAATCCGACTTGCGCGAGTTGCCACCAGCGAATGGATCCCTTGGGCTTCGCCATGGAAAATTTCAACGCCGTGGGAGCCTGGCGCGATTTCGATGGTGCCTTCGAAATCGATGCTTCGGGCGAATTGCCCGACGGCACGACTTTTGTTGGTGCCCCGGGTCTGCGGGACATTTTGCGCGACAAGGCCGATCAATTCCGTCGTGCTTTCGTGGGAAAACTGCTGACCTATGCCTTGGGACGCGGGCTGGAATCGGCGGACCGCTGCACCGTGCTGGAGATCTGTCGCGAAACCGAAGAGGAAGGCGACCGCTTTTCCAGCGTGGTGGTGGGCATCGTGCATAGCGACGCCTTCCAAAAGCGGCGGGGAATCGAGGCTCCCGCTCCTTAACAGTCGTCGTGGGAAACTCGAACCCGCAGTCTGTCACCGAGACAGTCTGATCTCCGAGAACCGCTCGTCACGCAGGTTGACGCATCGCACCTGGGTCACACTTTTAGAGGCATGCACAAAGAACCGATCTACGTAGCCTGACTGGGCCGCGCTTTCCCGGTTGGCGTCCGAAGGCGGCAAGCAGCTTTTGAGCAGCACCAATTCTTGCGCGCCTAGTTGGCCTGCGATCCATGCGGCAATCGAGTCGCTGGTGACGCTCCAACAAGCGGGCAAAGGATCAACCTCCTCGGCTAGCAGCGTTCTCGGGCTGCTTACAATCCACTGGCCCCGCGGATCAAGATTTTGGCAATCCGTCGGAATTGGATCGAGGAGTTTCCACTCTGGCGCGAGATTCGCCAAGATCCTCGCGGAGATCTCCATCAGGTCCAAACAAGTCTCATGGGAAAACTCTTCGGCAAGGCCGTGCATGGTATGTAGCGACCGCATGGTCTCGCCAAATTGGCCCGTGCCAACGACAATGAAATCCGGTCCCTCGGTTTGACATTCGTGCCAGGCGCGTAGTGAAGCGACAAGTTCAGGATAAGAAAGCAGGCTGCCACCAAGGCGAATCACACGCACGGAACTGTGAGCAAGGTGGGGGTTAGAGTGAGAGCCGCAGAAGAACACACTCGGGTGAGTGTGCCCGGCTCATTTAACCAGCGTCATGCGATTGGTCCGGAAAGCCGTTTGAACTGACTTGCCGAAAATCAATTGACGTGGACCTTGATGGAATTGATTAGCGGCACTCCTTCGACGATCGGTCTTACCGCCTCTTGCGCGAGCTGCTTGTGGTAGTAGCTGGAGACCAAGCCTTGAATGAGAATGCTATCCCCGACCCGGCTAACGGTCAGGTTTCTCAAGGCTTGGACGTGGCTTTTGGCGAGGACCGATTCGACCCGATGGAGCACGCTTTCCGGCATTTTTGGGGCCATGATGCCCGATTCCCTTCCTATCATTCATCCTTGTGAATGCCGGGCTGGCGGAACTTGCGACCGCCGAAACCCGATCTCTTCCGATCCGCCTCGATGCTGCCTCTAGGTGTCGCCGGAAGGTCGCCTCAAGCGTTTACGAACACCTTTTCTATAGGCGCATTTTGAGATTCGCATGAAAAACTGTCAAGGCGATCGTGTTTCTTTCATCGCAAATTCACGCGAGGATTTCCCGCCACGAGTCCTGCTCAATCGGTTGGAAAACGACAAGCGTATTCCACGAACCCGCTGACGGATTCTCCGGCAGCCGCGAACAGCAAGTGGGATTCACGTTCGAGGCCCCGCGCGTAGAGATTGTGGGCATCGGTTGAACAGGTTTGGTTTTCCATGCAGAAAAACGGGCGTCCCGGCGGCGTATAAACCACCATGTGCGTGAAGTCTTCGCTTGCGGTCAACACGATGCCGATCCCCCGTTCATGGAACTCGATCCGCGCTGGATGCTTGGGCTGAAGTCCAAAATAGACATCGTCGGCGACGAACCCCCGGAGAGACTTTCCTGTACGGGCGTCGAATTCCGAGCCCTCCAAAGGAAGCAGTTTGCCTGTGGGGAGCAGGTCGACCGATTCCATTAGGTGCGTGGCGGGGATCGTGATTTCCGTCTCCGCGCGGCCATTCAGGTAACGGAAATAGGGATGCAAGGCGAAGCCGAAAGGCACCGGCTTGGCGCCAGCCGAGTTGTCCACGGTGTAGGTCCAGCGAACGGATTGCGAACGGACTTCGACCTTCAAACGTAGCTTGTGTGCTAGCGGAAACCAACGATACGCCTCGGTCCCTGGCTCGAAGGCAAGCTCGCATTCCAGCGAGGCACTTTGTTCGTCTTGCGAAGTTGCCACGACCGACCAGGCGGCGCTATGGACCAAACCGTGGAGGAAATTTGGCCCGTTGTTCGGTGAGAACTCCAAGTCCAAATCTCCCAACCGCAGCCGCGCGTCCCTGACCCGATTGGGCGTCGGATAGAGCACGGGATTGCCGTAACCGAATCCGGCAACATCGGCGAGTTGCTCCGGCGTGTGAAACAATTCCACACCCCGCACTTGCCATGAATAGGCGTTGCAGCCCGCCTCGGGAATGACCCGGACGACGGTTTCCTCCTGCCGAAGTTCGTAGACCTGCCAGCCGGTCTGTTCGTCGTTGATTTTTTGCACGGTTCCCGCTCCCACCCAATTCCACAAGGCTGCCCAGGCGAAGACCACGGTCCAAAATTTTTCGTTCATCGGATTCCTTTGTTTCAACGGCTTGGTTCCCTGCTTCGCGATTCGTTCTCACGCTGATTTGCCAGCAGTTTCCCAGATTCGCGAAATATAGCGAATTTGCGGCGCGCCCCCAATCTTTTCATACGTTGTTCCCCCATCTTCACAACTGGATTCCAAACGCCCGAAGCGGCTGAAGCTCCCCGCCCGTCTTCCGGCTGAAGCAAAAAACTTTTTCTGGCCGGCCAAGGCGACGCAAGCCGAATCATCAGGAATGTCGGCACACGCGCCATCTCGGGATGGCACGCCACTTCGCCTCGGCGAGTTGTGGCGAGGCAAGGGGGGCGTCCGCGAGTGTCGGCGGCAAAAGGGGGGAACATGGAAGATTCTTTTTCTGCGCGCATGCGCGCTCGGCGACGGTCATTGCGGTCTGGAGATATTTCAGGCTCGGGTGCGAATTCGGCCCACTTTGTGCAACGTGGACCTCGACCGTCCGTCGTGCTCGGCATGTTGGTTTGTTTGGCGTCAACGGCGGGGATTCAGGTCCGCGCGGACCTGGCCAAGCCTGCCACGGGCCGTGCGGACCGCAAGGCGGCCATCCGGCTCATGCCGCTGGAGACCCTTTCTCCAGCCGACCGTAGGAAAGCGGAACATATCCTCGACGACTACAGCCTTTACCGGCGGATGCCCGTGCAGGTTGTCGGCTGTGAACCCGACATGTACGTCTATTTGCTGCGGCACCCGGAAATCGTGGTCAATATCTGGCAGCTCATGGGCGTGAGCAAAGTGAGTTTGCAGCGAACGGGCCCCGACACTTATTACGCCAGCGACGGTTCGGGCACGCTCAGCGATATCGAAGTCTTGTACTCCGATCACGACACGCATCTGCTGTATGGCACCGGCACATACGAAGGACCGCTGTTCAAACGACGACTTGTCGGGGAGTTCTTGTTGCTCGTCTCCGCGGATTATGTTCGCGAGACCAATGGAGCGTACTACACGCGGGTCCGTTTGGATGCCTTCGTACGTCTGCCGCATGTCGGTGTTGAGCTCGTGGCCAAAACGGTGCAGCCGCTCATGGGCCGAGTGGCCGACTTCAATTTCCAGGAAACGGTCGCCTTCATCGGCACCTTATCCCACATGGTGGAGACCAACCCCCAGGGAATCGAGCGGCTCACGAAAAAGCTGAATCAGGTCGAACCGCAGGTGCGCGACCAGTTTGTCCGCCTGGCCTGGGATGTCTCCCGGCGGCGGCAGGCCCAAGCCTCGGCTCTGGTCCCGGGGGACCGGAGGGGGTTGGTTCACCGACGGTCCGAACCGCTGATCCAACAGGTGCGTCAAGCGGGCGCGACGTTACACGGAGCACGGTAGGCCGTTTACGGACTACCCTGCCGCCTTGGTTCAAGATGCGTCCACCGGGGGAGATTCGGCAACCGGCTGAGTGCCGCCTGTTTTCTCCAGGGCCAGATCGCGAATCGCCTTCAGATCCGGTTTGCCGATACCGAGCAGAGGGATCGACTCAACCACGAAGTAATTCTCTTCCGTGGGAATCCAAAGATTCGGCAAGCCGTCGGATTTCAGCGCCTGGCACAATTCCGCTGAGGAATGGCCGGGACGTGTATGAAACACGACCAGCCGCTCCCCTTTTTTCTCGTCCGGCACGCCTGTCACGGCCACGCAGATTTCGTCCTCTCCAGCACCGAGGGCCTTGGCGAGTGCTTCCTCGACCTTCAAATGCGGCACCATTTCTCCCCCGATTTTGGAGAATCGGCTGAGGCGCCCGGTGATGAATAGAAAGCCGTCCTTGTCGACTTTGGCGATGTCGCCGGTGATATACCAGCCGTCTTGGATCACTTCTTGCGTGCGTTCTGGCTGTTCCAAGTAGCCGGCCATGACGTTCCGCCCGCATACATGAAGCATGCCGCTCTCGCCCGGCGGCTTCTCTTCGCCGGTGTCGGGATCGACGATCTTCAGCAGCACTTCCGGAAGAGCATGCCCCACGCTGCCGTCCCTCGATGTCGGCTGATGCGGCAACAAAGGCGAACGATCGGGCGGAACATTCGCCGCCACGAGTGGGGAAAGCTCCGTGGCCCCGTAGGCTTCTTGAGGACGCGTGCCGAACTTCTCCTCGAATGCCGTGGCCAGAGCCGGGGGCAACTTTTCTGAACCGGCGAAAACGACCTCGAGCGATTGCAGGTCTTCCGGAGGACAGCGCCGCAGGTAGCTGCGCAGAAAGGTCGGCGTGCTCATGAAGATCGTGACGCGATGCTCACGACAAAGCCGGCCCACCTCCTTGGGCTCCAGGGGATTGGGGTGATAGACCCCATGCACCTGATCCATCGCCAACACGGTCCAGAGCGTGGCAGTGAAACCGTAGGAATGAAAGAAGGGCATTGTTCCCAGGAGCACGTCGTCGTCCCGTAGAACAATGATCTGCTCGATCGCCTCCACATTGGACGCCACGTTGTCGTGCGTAAGCATGACGCCCTTGGGGATTCCGGTGGAACCGGAGGTGAAAATGACCGTGAGCAAATCTTCCGCTTGGATCTCCTTCAGTCCCCAAGCCCGCTCCAGCAGCGACATCGGAGTCAGACGGGCTTGCAGGAAGGCCGTGATTTTGTCCAGCCGTTTGACCTGCCCCGGCAAATCCTCGAGATAGACCAGCTCCGCGTCCAAGGAAAGATCCAAGCGGTTCATCATCCGCCGGCTGGTGAGCACATGCCGAATTCCGCACTGCCGCAGACATTCATTCAGCACATCCGAGGAAAGCGTGTAATTCAAATTGACGGGAATGCGTTTCATCAGCGGGAGTGCCGCATTCATCACCGCGGCTGCCACGCAGGGGGGGAGCAGGATCCCCACGAACTGTTCATCCTCGCTCAAGATTCGCTGCAAGAGGCGCCGCGCGACGCAAGTCCGGAGTAGGGTTTGCCCACCGGTGGCGTTTTGCCCGAGCGAGTCAGCGAGCAGGCGTCCCCCCCAGCCGCGACGGCAGCTCCGCAGGAATCGGCGGGGCAAAATCATGCCGGAAGTAAATTTGTCTTGCATCGCATCGACCTCCATTCGTTCAACCATTCGCTGGATTCGCCAAACCTCTCGCGGGCCTTGGACCGGCGGGCCCACTTGGAAGCGAATTCGCCGTCGCCAGGTTGTGGGCCATTTCCAAAAAAACTTGCCACCGGAATAACTGAACACGGAACCCCATATCCCGGAGATGCGAATGGGAATGATCGGAACCGGCGGATCTGGCAGCATCTGCAGCATCCCCGGCTTGAACGGCAGCGTTTGGCCCGTTCGGGAAATGCCACCTTCGGAAAATAGACCCACCAACTCCCCGTTCGCCAGCGCCAGACGGGCGTGATCCATGGCCCTTTGCAGCGCTTTGGGCGCGGTACGAATCGGAATGATTCCCGTGGCTTGCGATAGCCAGCGGGCCCACCACTTCTCCGCGATCGGCGCGGTGGCCACCATACGCATTGGCCTGGGGGGCAATGCAAACAAAAGCACGCCGTCCATCCAAGACAAATGGTTGGATACGAGCAACGCTCCGCCTTCGCGCGGAATTCGTTCCGGGTGAATGATCTCGATCCGATAGATCAGATGCAAAAAACATCGCAGCGAAACGCGCACCGTGGGTACCGGCCAAGTCACCAGAAAGACCACGTACGTGGCAATGCATGCCAGGACGAATACCAGGATCCAAACGAAAACCATTCCGATGGGTACACCCTTCCGAGTGGTTGAGTTGTCTTGCTCCGGTCAATTCAATTTCTAACCGAACTCATTCTATCCGACGCGATCCACGCGAATCTGCATGGGTCTCACGTGGGATCGGCGCGGCATTCTATTGATGCCCACGCAATATGGTGGCCCGAGCAACGCGTTCGACGGCCAGCACATAGGCCGCCTGACGCAGGGAGACATCGCGTTTCTGCGACGTTTCCCACATCGCCTCGAAAGCTTCGGAAAGCACATGGTCCAATTCTTGCCGCACACGATTCAACCCCCAGCGGTAGTGCTGCCGATTTTGCACCCACTCGAAGTAGCTGGCGGTCACCCCTCCGGCGTTGGCCAACACGTCGGGGAAAACGACCGTCTGCCGCTGCTCCAGAATCTCGTCCGCTTCCGGCATAACTGGCGCATTCGCGGCTTCCACGACCATTTTGGCTCGGATGTTGTTCGCGTTCTCTTTGGTGATGACGTGTCCCACGGCGGCTGGAATCAGCACGTCCACGTCGAGTTCCAGCAATTCCGCGTTCGAAATGGGTTTGGCCCCCTCCCATGTCTCGAGGCTTCCGTCGTTTTTCTGGGCATGACGGATTGCCGCGAGGACATCGATCCCCGCCGGATCGTAATAGCCGCCATGGGCATCCGAAATGGCCACGATCCGGCAATCGGCTTCCACCAAGAATTTGGCCGTGTGCGACCCGACATTGCCGAAGCCCTGGATCGCGACGGTTGGATGTCCGGTAAGCCGGCCCATGCGGCCTAGTAGTTTCACGGTCAGGATTCCCACGCCCCGTCCGGTGGCTTCTTCCCGGCCCGGCAGTCCGTGCAGTTCCACCGGCTTTCCGGTCACGCAAGCGGGGCTGTAGCCGTGGTACCTTTCGAATTGATTCATGAACCAGGCCATGGTTTCGGCGGTGGTTCCCATGTCGGGAGCGGGGATGTCCCGGTCCGGGCCGATGAAATCGTGAATTTGGTCCACGAATCGCCGGGTCAGCCGTTCCCGTTCCCGAAGAGTGAGGGTATGTGGGTCAATGGAGATGCCCCCTTTGGCACCGCCATAAGGAATATTGACGATCGCCGTTTTCCAGGTCATCAGCGCGGCCAATGCCCGCACCTCGTCCAGGTCCACTTCGGGATGGTAGCGTAGTCCCCCCTTCATGGGTCCCCGGGCATTGTCGTGCTGCACGCGGTAGCCGACGAAGGTCGCCACTTCTCCGTTGTCCCGTTCAATCGCGACCTCGACTTCCACTTGCCGCTTGGGAGTGAGCAGGAGCTTACGCACGTTCTGGGCGATTCCTAGCTGGTCCGCGGCATGCTCGAAATAGTTTACGACCGCTTCAAACGCTTGCATGGATTCGTGCTCGAGGGTTGCAATTTTTCGCGACGAGGTGGGAAATTCTCACCGCTGCGGTGGGAAAATGTCCGGTACTTCTCAGGCCGAGCCGTCACCGCCCAAGATGGCTAGGCGCCGAGGCGGAGAGGTTTCATGCCGTCCGGACCACCAGTGCCGTGGCCTGTCCTTGCGGCGTTACGTTGAGGTTGAGAAAGCTCTGGCCTGCCGGCTCCTCTCCGCTGCGTGTCACGCGGATCGGGCAATCCGGATCGGGCTCATCGTAATTCAGCGTGGCGAACAAATGGCCTTCGCGGAGCGATAGCAGACTGGCCATGATTTCGATCAGGCCGCTTCCGGCTCCCAGGTTTCCGCAGTAACTCTTGAGGGCCACCACGGGAATGTCGGTCGAGCGATCTTCCCAAATCCGGCCGATTGCCCGGGCTTCTTCCACGTCGCAACTCCGGGTGCCGAGGCCATGCGCGTGGATGTGCCCCACTTCCGCGCGGTCGAAACCGGCGTCCGACAGGGCTTGATGAACGGCATTGGCCAGGGCTTGTTCTCGGCCCGCGACTCCACGCCGATTGGCCACGGAACTACAACCGTAGCCCACGACTTCGCCCCAGATGTGCGCGCCGCGGTTTTTCGCGGCCTCGAATTCTTCCAAGAGGATCGCGCCGGCACCTTCCCCCAAGACCATCCCCGTGCGGTGTTTCTCAAAGGGCCGGGAAGCCTGCTCCGGTTCGAGTCCGCGATCCGCGATTTCCTCGGATTGGATGGTATGAATCGTCTTCATGGGGTGGACGCGGGTGCCCGTCGAGCCGGCAATCATGGCTTCGGCATGCCCTCGCTGAATCACGCGAAACGCCTCCCCGGCCGCCGCGTTGGAGGAGGCTTCCCGCAAGGTGAGCGAGTTATTGGGTCCCCGCAAATCGTTGAAGATGGCGACGTGGCTCGCCGGCATGTTCGGCAAGTATTTCAACAACCACAGGGGAGCGAGCTGCTCCATCCCTTGATCTGTCCAGGCGCGAAACTGAAATTCTCCGGCCTCGTCCAGGCAGGCACGTACTCCCGCCGCGAATTCTTCCGGCACCGTGAGCATGTAATCCGAGCCGAACACGATTCCCACGCGATCAGGATCATGGACCGCGCCTTCCGCCAAGCTCGCGTCTTGCAAGGTTCGCTGAGCGGCCGCGATTCCCATTTGGATCTCGCGGCACATCACCTTGAGGGCCTTGCGAATCGCCTTTTTCTTGTCCGAGGGAAGCGGCCCGAAACCGTCGATGCCACCGCTGAAATCGCGTGCTTCGGCCGCATACGAAACGGGCAAATAGTCGGTCGGTAGAGACGTCAGCGGCGCTACCGCGCTCCGGCGTTCCAACAGCGCCTGCCACAGTTCTTCCTTCGTGTTGCCGAAGGGGCTGATCAACCCCATGCCGGTGATCACGACTCGGCGGGATGGCGTGCCCATGACCTAACCGTAAGACCTTCGTGAAAGGAATGATCGCGCAAAATTCCGTTGATGCACACAAAGGCGACATCTTAGCCATTCGCTCCAAACTGGTCGAGACGAGCTGACAAACGCCCTGCGGTCGGTGATCTAACAGCGCGCCCCGACATTCCGCGATTCGCAGATGCGGACTCCAAGCCATGCTTGCCAGCGCAAAGGCAGATCACTCACTAAATCGCGAAAGGAACGGAAATGGCATGCCATCAGCGCAAAAAAATCCCCACCTCTCCGTGATTCGGAAAGGCAGGGAGTTTCGGGAGGAGTCCGCGAATGAGTTTCTACGCCGCGATTAGCGACGGCGCTTCCGCCAAAAAGTGCCGCCCGCAACCGCCAAGGCCAGCAGGCTCCAGCATGCCAGGCTGCTCGGCTCGGGCACGTAGGTTGGGAATTGTTCGATCTCAAAAAATGCGTTCTGCGCATTGAAGAGTTGGACATCGAATTCGATGGTGAACTCGCTGCCATTGGGGATGTCACCGAAAAGCCACAACATGCCTGGCATGAACTGGACGTCAAAATTTTGACCCAGTTGAGTTTGAAAACCGACGTTCGTGAAATTGGCCCCGAAATTGGGGTCCGTGTCCAGGGGAATAATCCCGAAATGGAAATCGGTCCAGTCGATACCGGACCGATTGGCGATCCGTTCCACGACGGAGAAGCTGAAGTCGATTTCGCTCGGGTCCGTTTCGACCAGCAAATTGATCGGCTGTAGCGTTTCGAAAAACTTCCCAATCGTCCAGGGATCGCCCGGAAAGATGTTACTTCCCTGGCCCGCTGGAGTTTGGGGATTGAACTGAATGTTCGTGACGGCCGCTTGAACAGGCGCGACAACAGCCACGCACCAAGCGGCGACAAGTAAGACGGCCAGCGAGCGTTTCATGGTTTGGCCTCCACGAAGTTTGGGAAAGGTGTGGAAAGGTCAGCGTTTGCAGTTCAGTAGCTGTGGCGGAGCACTTGCCGAAATTGCCTCCGTTTCACGCCCGGCTACCGCCACCGTTTGGAAAGGTTATTTATGCTATTAATTTTGTTTGGCGCTTTTGGGGGCCGCAACAATAAAATGGGTAAAATGATGATTTGTTGCGCATTTCGAAAAATCGCGCACAAATGCTGGCGGCGATCCCAGCGCTAGAAGACCTAACTTCGAAGCACTCACACGAGTTGCGCCGAAAGGCGGCTCGTTCCTCGCCATACGAGGAATTGATCAAGTCGGGTTGGGCGCCTAGAACAGGCAGACTGAACCGCTCGAATCACGTATCTTCTGTTTGCAGGCTCGGTCGCCATGATTGTCGGAGTCCCTCGGGAAATCAAAAAGGACGAGTATCGGGTCGCCATTCTGCCGGTGGGCGTGGAGGAATTTCGCCGTGCCGGACATCGCGTGCTCGTGGAGGAAGGAGCGGGCCTCGGCTCCGGCATCACGGACGAAGACTACCAGCGGCACGGAGCGGAGATCGTCTCTTCCGCCGGCCAGGTGTTCGCGGAGTCCCAATTAATCATGAAGGTCAAGGAACCGCTTCCGGCGGAATGGCCCTTGCTCCTCGGCGGGCAAACCCTGTTTACGTACTTCCACTTCGCCGCCGAACAAAAGCTGACCGAAGCCATTTTGAATTCCGGCATCACCGCCGTGGCCTACGAAACATTACGGGATCGAGCAGGACGACTGCCGTTGCTTACCCCCATGAGCGAGGTGGCGGGACGCATGAGTGTGCAGGAAGGGGCCAAATACTTGGAAAGACCCCAGATGGGTCGTGGCATCTTGCTGGGCGGCGTCCCCGGCGTGGCTCCCGCGCACATTACGATCCTCGGAGGCGGCATCGTGGGCGCGAACGCTGCCAAGGTGGCGTCCGGATTCGGCGCGGACATCGTCGTGCTCGACATCAACATGGACCGGCTTCGCTATTTGGACGATATCATGCCGGCCAACGTGGACGCGCTCTTTAGCGACCGCCACACCATTCGCGAGCAGTTGCAGCGCGCGGACCTGGTGATCGGCGGCGTACTCATCCCTGGTGCCAAGGCACCGCGCCTCATCGAGCGGGAAGATCTACGGCTCATGAAGCCGGGTAGCGTGATCATTGATGTCGCCATCGACCAAGGGGGCTGTGTGGCCACGAGCCGGCCCACGACCCATGGTGATCCGACGTATGTCGTGGACGGCGTCGTGCATTATTGCGTAACCAATATGCCCGGCGCGGTAGGCCGCACGAGCACCTTCGCTCTGTGCAATGTGACGCTCCCCTGGGCTTTGCAGATTGCGGAGCAGGGTATCAAACACGCGGCGAGGCATTCCCCCGAAATCTCCTCGGCGATCAACATCATGGACGGAGAAGTCACGCACCGCGCCGTCGCGGAGACATTCGATCTCTCGTTTTCCGACCGCTTTACACATCCTTAATTGGTTTCCGATGAAGGATGTTCGCCGCCGTCGCGTGGCAGGTCGAGTTGCTTGGGCAGGCTCCGACCAGGTAGCCGCTGCCGAGCCTCGCGTCGCTGCCAGCGCCACAAAGTCCAAGCCGTGACAAACACCAAGCAAAAGGCCACACTCAAAAGCACGGCGGTCAGCCATTGAGCCGAAGTATCCCAAGTACGGGACCAGCGCACCGGCTGCGTCGCCAGAATCAGGGGGACGGACTGCCTGGTAGGCGTTGGTCCCGCTTTGTCATTCTCTGTCGCGGCGGTGCGGTAGGCCCACGACTTGAAGAAGAATCCGGCGACCCGCAAAGAGACCTGGACATCGCGCCCGGTGGGAAAACCTGCGGGCAATCGAGGTACGCAAACCACCAACGGGTGCCGCTGGGAATCGGGAGTGAACATATCGATTTCCCAATACGCACCGACACCGAAGCGGTCACGAATGTCTGGCTCATCCACAATGACCCGCACCACGCGCCGGGCACGGCCTTCCAGTCGGACCAGTTCGCCTCGTTGCGTTTGCGGAGCATTAAATAGCGGCACCACGGAAGTAGCCTCCGCCTGATCCGGCCAAAGCTCGGAGATTTCAACTTGCGACAGCGCGGCGAGGATCGCGTAAAAACTTTCTCGTTCTTCGGACGACAGTTCCGTGCGATCGGTCACGCTCTCCAGCGCCGCCACATCGACCCCCAAATTGCCCAGTGGCGTATCGGGATGCCATTGCAGCGCGGTGGCCACTAGAACCGGCAGGGCTCGGCCCTCCGTGTCCGCCGAGACGGAAGTGAGCAAGCCGACCTGGCCCACGGTATCTCCGAGCGGCGGTTGCTCTTGCCAACTTGGCGGGACCCGCGGCACATAAACCACGGCTGGTGCGTCCCAATCTTCAACGGAGACACGGCAAACGAAAATCTCGTTCTCGCCGTGGCTATCTCCAAGTTTCGCGGGCAATTGGAGCGTCTGCACATCTAGCAGGCTGCCGGTGATTTTCACGAAGCGCGGCGGAACGTCCTCGGACAATGGGTCGTCCGTCCCGATGGACCACGCCTCCAAGGATCGAGGCGGTATTTGCTGGAGTCGGTTGAATATGGTGAGCAAGGTATTCCACCGCGCGGCATTCGCGGGGGGATCCATGCCAATCGTGCCCAAGTCCTCCATGGAGATTTCCCACAAATCGAGCAACCGTTGCAGGGGTGACTGCCCTGAATCGGCTTGCTCCGTCGTGGAAGGCGACTGGGCCAACGCATGACTAATCCACATCAGCCAACACAAGATCACAGGCCCGCCGCGCGAACCCATCCGCCTCAATATTTGCAACAGGGAAAATGACATCAGCCGCCGGTGACCCCTTCCAACAACGCCGATCCAATCCGCACGATGGTCGAACCTTCCGCGATCGCTTCTTCGAAATCGCCGCTCATCCCCATCGACAATTCGTCGAGAGTGATTCCTGGCGGGGCGACTCGTAGTAATTGGTCTCGCAGTTCCCGCAGCCCAGCAAAGTCGCGGCGAGCCCGATCACGGTCCCCTTCGCGGGCCGCCATGGCCATCAAACCACCTACGCGCAAGTGCCGCATGCTCGCGGCAATTTGTAGGGCTTCCTCCGCCTCCTCGGGAGCAAAGCCATGTTTGCTGGAATCTCCAGAGATATTGATCTCTATCAGGATCGCCGCCGGTTTGTCTTCTTCCGCGGCAAACGCCTCCAGAGCTTGCAGCAATCGCCGGTTGTCCGCCGAATGGATCAGCGAGACCAACGGCAGTGTGCGTTTGATCTTGTTTCGCTGTAGATGTCCGACCATGTGCCATTCGAGTTGAGGCAGGTCACTCAGCGCCGCGGCTTTATGCCAAAGCTGTTGCGGGCGGCTTTCTCCCAAACAGCGGCAACCTGCCTCCACGACAGCACGAGTCGTTTCATCGTCGAAATATTTCGTGACGGCAAGCAGGCGAACCTCCTCGGACCGGCGACCGGCACGCTGGGCCGCCGTATCGATTCGCTCTTGAATCGCCTGCAAGTTCGCCCGCAGCTTGGCGGCAGATTCGGACATCGATTTCCCAAGGGAACGCGTTATTCGATTTCCAGCAGCGGTTGGACCGTTCCATTGCGATGGAAACGGCCGATCAAGAATTCTCGCAGCGTATTCTGCCCCAGGACCGTACGGTTCGCGGGCGTCGTGAGCGAGCGGTAAATCAACCACTGCCACGCGCCGACTTGCACGCGGTAACCGACGGCCACATCTTTCGATTGTAGCTCGCGCCGCTCCGCGATTGTGAGCTGCCGCCAGGTAAAGGGCTTGCCCGACCGCCGAGGATACAGGTCGAAGAACAAGGGGACGGCCAGCGCTCGGCCCTCGCTCCACTGTTGGATTCGCAACCCGCCGTGATCGGCGTCCCGCTGGAATTCGCCGAGCCGCACGTCGTGCCTCCACTCCTTGAGCCCCAACGGAAGCGCCAAGACTCGGCGTTTGGCGGATTCTAGGTGCGCCTCGTGCGAACGGTCTTGTGGGTGAAATTGACACTCGAACGATAGTGGAAACGTCAGGTCGTATTCCAACTTGCCGAGCTGATCAGCAAGCACGATATCGGCCCAATACAGAAATCGATCTTCTCGCGTGAGCAAGATCTGCCGTTGGACCCGCAACCCGTGGGACCATGGCGATTCCAACTCCAGGTAGTCCACGTCCTCGTCCCCGACCCAGCAAATCTGCTGCCAAGGACCCTTTTGCTGGGCTTCCTTCCCTTCCCAGGTGATCCGTGTCCGGTGAGGTCCGTTCCAGAACAGCCCGCGTCCCCAGGTCAATTCGGAACGGACTTCATCGGCACCGTAGGCCACCGTCAAGCGAGGGGCGTCGTAAGACCATTCGGGCCACAAGACGGCCACGCCTGCCCATTCGGAGTGATATCGGGGAGGGGGTAGTTCCACGGCGCTTGGCTGGCTCGCAGCGCCTCGCCGAGTTGCCAATTCCTCGGCAATTTGATCGAGTTCCGGATCTTCCGCGTCCTCGAACAGCAGGGGCAAAAACTCTCGCCAACCGTGCGGGGATTCGCCGGCTGGTTGCAGCGCGATGCCTCCGTCGCGGCGGGCCAGGCGGAGCGCGTGTTGGGCCAGAAACAGGTACTGGTCTTCCGCTTCGGAGGACCAGCTTCTGGAGATGGCTCGGCCCATGCGGCGGGCACGCGCCCAACTCGTCAACAGAGGGCGCAACCAGCCAAGGTGCTGTTGCTTCGGCATCCCCTCGCCATCCAAAAACTCGACCAATCCCCACGAGAGGGTTTCCCAGGCCCGTTCCGCCAGGGATACGCATTGGGGAATCTCTGGCAGCAGATACCCCAACACCACCGCCAGTTCTCCGCCCAACAATTGCGATGCCCCGGGAGAAACCGTGGACCGATGGTCGCCGGCTTCTCGCGACTCATCAGTGAGCTTTTCTAGCAGAGACCACCACGTGGCTTCCGAACAGGCTCGTGCCAGTTTTGGAAGTGAATAGGCCCAGGCCAAACTTTCGTAAAGCAACGTGGAATTCTTGTTGTCCACTGGCCTGGCCAACCATTGGCGGGCCAACTCTTCCGGCGAGGAATCGCCGGCATCCGGAACATCGGCATGGCCGTTCGCCTCCGCGTGGTACTTCGTACCGACTCGCATTCCCAAAGATCGCAAAAATGTGGCCAAGCGGGCGGAATCGACCTCTTCCGGCAATGCCCACAACAGGCCCGCATGGCGGCTGGCCATGATTTTCCGTGGTTCGAGTGGTTCCTGGCGCGCATGCAGGTGCGTGCACCAAGCATGCCAATCCTCGAATTGCGTGGGAAGTGTCGCGGTATTTTCGAGACTGGCGGGCTTCCCTCGCCGCGAGGGCGCGGCTTTTCGTCTGCTTCGCGATCGAGTTGGACCCGCCTTGGTTTCGGACATGCATCATTCCCTTCGTGCAACCTGGATGGACCGCGCGGCGTGGATGCTTTTTCAAAGCCGGAACAGCGCGGGCAAGAACCAGTGAGCGGGGATTGGCCGCTCGACCATGGCTGCGTATCTTAAGATAAACAGCACTCCGCGTCATTCCTCGCCGTCAGCGTGTGCTTGGATGCCTAAATCAAGCCTACGAGGGACCGGGGTGCCACGACTTGAAAATTGGGAGCCCGACTCATGCAGCGAAGATTTTTTGTGGCGTGGATATGCGGTTCGATTCTCTGTCCCTTCGTGCCGCTTGAAGCGGCGCAGGAAGCGTCAGGACCAAGCCGTCCGGCAAGCTCCGATTCCGAAAAGCCGATCACGCCCCCCTTCGGCATTCCCGGTGACGAAGTCCCCGATGAATGGAAGAAGCTCTCCCCGCAGCATCCGGTGTGGATCGACCGGCAGCACGGGCGGGTCATCATGGATGGCGAAGTGTGTCTTCGTCAGGGACAGTTGGAGATGTTCGCTTGCCCCAAAAACACGAAGGAGCACGAATCGATTGTCGCGGCGGATACGGAAGCCTACCTGGTGCACGCCGCGCTCTTGGCGCTCGGGGCCAAGGCGGGCCAACCAGTGCAATTCCGGCCGGAATTTCGTCCGCCCACAGGCACGCAGGTCGACGTGGTCGTTTCGTGGCGGGAGAAGGATCAGCCGCGCCTGGCTCGCGCGCAGGAGTGGATCCGCGACCTAAAAACCCAAAAGCCCATGGACCAGAAGTTCGTGTTCGCGGGAAGTGGGTTTTGGACGGATCCTCAAACGGGCAAGCGCTACTATCAGGCGGAAGGTGGTGACTTTATCTGCGTGGCCAATTTCACCTCCGCATTGCTTGATGTGGCGGGCCAAAGCGACGCCACGAATGACGCTTTATTATTCGAGGCCTTCACCGACCGTATTCCGAAGGAAGGGACACCGGTCCGCTTGGCCTTGATCCCTCACATTGAGGGGCCGCGAGATCGCGGGGCCAAAACGCGTTGATTCCACGCAATGCCAAACCGCGCAGCGCTCGCGATCAACATCGTCACGCCACGGCTTGCCCGCAATTATCGCAAAAACGGGCGTCTGGATCATTCAACTCGCCGCACTGGGCACAGGCCACGGACTTGCCGAGCGAAGCCCCGCATGCTTGGCAGAAATTGGCCGTGGTGGCGTTCTGTGCGTTGCATTTGTGGCAGCGGAGAACGGTTATCTCGGGTGTGCCGCGAGAAGAGGAAAGGCCCTCCCCGATGGCCGCGGCGACATCCCGCACGGCGTCCTTGGTACCGTCCGCCATGTAGTTCACCACATCCTTGCTGACCGGCGCGACCTCATTCGCCATGTACCGGCTCACCGTGCCCATGAAGGCGAACTTGCAAATCGTACTTCCCAGACCCATCAGTGGAATCCCGACAAACGCGCACCAGAAGTAACGTGGTATTCCGAATGAGCCAAAGGAAGCGAAGAAGCTAACCAAACCGACCAGGGTCAGAAGCCCTCCTATTCCCAGGACAACGGGTCCCAAGATTTGCAGGATCTTACGCCATTGCTTGTGTTCAGGGTCGATGGGTCGCGTCATCGCCGAATCTCTCCGTGAACCGCCAGCGGGAAAGTCGAATCTGGTCCATCACCCATGCATCGAAGTATATCCAAGATGTCTATTTTTCACGTCAAACGGATCCGTGCAAGGGGACGCATTCCTGGACCTGGCCCAAGAACGTTAACAGCGGGCAGAGGTTTTCAGTTCACTTTGGTCTTGCCGTGCCGGAATCTTTGGCGTTGGCGGTATGGGGCATCTTAGGACTGGTGCTCGCCGGGTGAAGCTGGCAAATAAAAAAAGGCCGGCCTCCCGGGAGGGGAAGAGCCGGCCTGTCGTTTCCGGTCCAACCGCGACGTGTAACGCGCTCTAGAGCGTGAATCGGTTAAGCGTAGCGGCTTTTGCGCTATCTCGACTCGTGAATTTCAGCGCCGGAGACGCTACACGTAAGTGCGACTCGCACTAACGCGACTTCTTCGTCGTGCGCGCCTTCTTTTTCACCGTCGTGGTCCGTCGCGCCTTGGTGGCGGCGGTCTTCTTCTTGGGGGACCGTTTGGTGGTCGAGGCCCTTTTCGTGGAGGCACTTTTCTTCGTGGCCGTCCGCTTGACGGCGGCCTTCTTTTTAGGAGAACGCTTCGCCGTGGTCTTCTTGGTGGCGGTACGCGCCGTTTTCTTGGCGGGCGTCTTCTTTTTGGGAGAACGCTTCGCCGCGGTCTTCGTGGTTCTGGTTCTCACCGATTTCTTCTTCGTCGTCGCCATGTTCCTTGGCTCCTTGCTTGCTGGTACCCAATGGTTCTCAGCGTCGGTTTCCCCGGGGGTACCCTCACAGGGAAAGCACGTCGCCTTCCGGCTATGTGCCGGTCAGCGTCAACGAATGTACTCGCGTTCCATGCCGCACTCGCCAACACGGTTCATCGACGATGCAAGTCACTTCCGAAGCAAAAACAGGCCGCGTCCACGGGGCAACGTAATGAATTCACCGGGGAGAACTCTTGACAACCTCCGCATGACGTGCATTCCTTGTAACACGTCCATTCCCTTTTAGGCGTTCCGCCGATGCTTTCGTCCTGTTTTGCATCAACGCGTTAGCCGAGTCGTTTGGGCTGTCCCCCCTAACTCTCCGCATTGAAACATTTTTTCGTGGTCCGCGTCAATGCGGATTTTTCATCCAAATCCAAAAATCGTAATGACTACCAGCGCGTCTTCGGCAACCTGAGTTTGCCGGGCGAGCCTCACGCTATCAACAAAGATTCCACCATGGCCAGCGATCTGCATCATTTTCTAGCTGATTTGTCATCTTTGCCGCGAGATGCCGAGCAAGCGGTGGAACAGTTGTCCCGGCATCTTCCCAGGCAACCGCCGCTCGACCCGGCGATACTCCCTCTGCTGTGCAACTGGCTCGCTGCCTTGGCGGACACCATACCGCCGGATGAGGCGGACCGCGCCATGCAACAAGCTCTGGAACAGTTGCGCGGACTGATGCCGAGACCATGGGCAAATCAACATGCGGCATTCCTAACGGAAGAGTCGGTCATGCAGCTTGGGGGACTTTACAAAAAGCTGCCGGCCAACGGGAATGCGCGATCCGAGTTGCTTTGGCGGCTCACGGCAACCGGGTCGGAACCGGCGTTGCGGGCTTTTGCCGAGTTGCTGGCGGCTGACCCTCCCTGGAATGCGTCTTCCGAGTGGCTTCCCTTCGTCCCCCTCTTTCAGCATCCACAACTTTCCGTTGAATCGCTATTTCCCCGCCTCTGGGAAGCGCTCTCCCGCCAAGAGTACGCGGCATTGATCTTGGATTTCGCCAATCACGTCACGCGAAATGGCCTTGCCGCCGAACATCCTGGGAAATCGCGGGCCGAGGCGCTGAACCGGCTGTTGACCCAGGTAGCCCGAAGTCTGGAAAAAGGCGTCGAGTCGAGTCGGGATGATGCCTCGTCCAGCGGCAAGCACATGCGGGAATTTCGTGCCGGCATTCCGCTAGCCATCTCGTTGTGCGACACGGCTGGGCTACTCGCCGATCCCGTTTTTCTCCCCGGCCTGCACCAAGCAGCCGATTTGCCGCACCGACGTATCCGCGCCGAGGCGGCCGCCGCGCTGGTCCGTTTGGGGGACAAGTCGGGCGAGAAAATGCTCGAGGAACTTGCCGCGGAACCGGTCGTGCGGCGGAGAGTGCTGCAATACTTGGAGGAGTTGGCGATCCAGGACGTGGCCCAGCAATTCCGTTCCCCATTCGCCCTCGCGGAGGGGGACCTGGCCGCTTGGCTGGCCGAGCCGACCCAATTCGGCATGGCGCCTCATGAGTTGGAATTGTGGGATTCCCGCAGGCTGTTTTGGCCAGGTTTTGACGAACCGGTGGACTGTTTTTTGTTCCGTTTTCGGTACGGTCCCTCAGGCCAAGATTGGACCGGTATCGGGCTGGCCGGCCCGTTGACGCAAGCCATCGTGCTGAATCTCGAAAACCTCGACTTACACGATGCCTACGCACTGTTTGCCGGTTGGTTCGCCGAACACGAGGAGATCAGCCAGCGATTCGCGGAGGACGAGGAACAAGCGTCTTTTGGAACGTACGTCTCGGCCCGGGAGCGGTTGCAAAACGCCGGGATCAGCGACAGCCAATTGGAATTGATCGGAAATTTTTTCGGGGACACGCTCCTCGTCGCGCGCGGTGTGTGGCAATCCCAGCCAGGATTTGCCGTGGTCGATGCCCATTCCTGGCAATGGTATCCCTCGGGGACGGGCCAAAACGCGTTGCGGGCGGATGGGGCTTACAACATTCACAAAGGCCGGTTGCTGTTGCGGAGTTTCAACCCGGAATTCCTTGCGGACAGCGAGACACGCCCCGATGTCGAAGAATGATCGGCGTGCGTCGGAGTTGCGCATTTTGCCACGGAAGTTGGCGAACGGCAGTGCAATTAGCCCGAACGCATTTTTGGCGAGGCCTCCGGTGCTTGTTGTCGAACTCATTTAACGAGATAATTACCAGCGGTTCGATATGGAATAGCGCCAGCCCTTTATTGCAGAGAGAATCACCATGCATCTTTCGCCCGGACTTTTGGACGGACCGACCACCTGGGCTACTTCGGCAGCCGCTTTGGGTTCACTGGGTTACGCCTTGCGGCAGGTCACGCTTTCGTCGCCGGCGAAGTTCTCGGCCCGAAACGGCGCGAGCATTGCCGCGTTCGTCTTCGCCGTGCAAACCTGGAACTTCGCGGTTACGCACGACACTTCCACCCACTTTTTGGGGGGCGCGCTGGCGGGAATCCTGCTCGGGCCTTGGGCCGGGATATTGGCCTGCGCGGCAGCGGTCCTGTGTCAGGCATTGCTGTTCGCCGATGGCGGATTGGACGTGCTCGGAGCGAATCTCCTGAACCTGGCCATCATAGGTCCCTGTGTTGGCCATTTCGCGTTTCAGTGGCTCGGGCAGGGCCGGCTGCAAAGCCGTTTCGCCCTGAGAGCCGGTCTCGCTGGCGGGTTAGCCGTGGCTGCGGCAACATTGGCTTGCGCGGCGCAATTGTACTGGGGGACGCCTCAGGTGGGTGGCCAGTTGGCGCTGGAACTCTGGACCGCGCACCTTCCCTTGGCATTCGCCGAGGGGATTTTCACGGCGGTCGCGGTCCTGGCATGGAATAAGCTGCCACGGAGCCTGCCGAGTGCGCATCATCCGCGCCACCACGTGACTCTCGCGGTGGTCCTGGTCGTGCTCGTTGCCGGCGCGGGCCTCTCTTCGGGGATGCCCGACATTTTGGAACATTGGTCATCCGCGGCCGTGGGCGACACACTGGAATCAAGTTGGTCCCCCTGGTTCTCCGGGTACGCATTTCCCAGAGTCAATCCGGCCTGGATTGGCACGGTCTTGGCGAGCCTCATCGGCGTGGTTGGCATCTATTCGCTGGTCCGTGCCATGTTCAGCCAACTTCAGCCGGCAAAGGTCGTCCGACATCGGGACGGCGTACCACCGCCACGCTTCCTACCACGAAAGTGACATCGGCTTCCCGCATTAACGCGGGTAACGCCAATTTTCATATTGGATGAACGCACTCAGCGCGTGCTGGACGTAATCGACACGGATTTCTCCGGCGCGACGGTTCGGTCGCTCATTCTGCCGCGCATCACCGGAGAAACGGGGAAGCCCCCACACGGCCCGGGGTATGCCTCCCGCGTAGTCTCCGTCTTCAACCTGGCTGCCCACGAGAAAACGCATGCCGGCATGGATCGCACGTTCGATCCGTGCGCGTTCCGGGGAATCCTCCACGGACAGGACTTCCCGCGCGGCGAGCAAGCCTTCCAGCCGCGTCGCCGAGGGGCATGTCCGTCCGTCCGCCGTAAAACAACCTTGAATGGGGCCGGCTCCAAATTGCCCTTGCTGTTCCCGCAGGATGCTCTCAGCGACTTGCAATGTGTGGCCCCTTAAAGTTTCGCGGGAAACGATCCCCGGTGCGCTCCCGGCATGTTTCCAAATCCGTGCGGTGGCGAGCAGCGCCCAATGGTCGGCGGGGACCTGCTTGGCATCCTTGCGGCTCTCCGACAGGTAGGCCAGTGTGCGGCTCGCTCCGCTTAGCCACTTCGCATCGCCATCATGCTCGAACAGCACCACCAGTCCCAGCGCCGCCTCGCCCGGATAGTACAGCGAAGTCCACAAATCGGTACGGCCCGTGGGGCCCGCCACGAACTCGCTGTAGAAACTGCCGTCCGGTTTTTGCATGTAGAGTATGAATTCCCCCAGGCGGCGGAGGTCTTCCAGCGACGTTGTGCCGGGCTGAATCTTCTCCAGTTGCAGCAGCCCGACGAGCCCCAGTCCCGCGCCGCCGAGCCGCGCTTCTTCCAATCCGGTGCGGTGCTCGATCCAAGTATAGGACCACACGGCCAGCAAATCGGGCCGCTCCGGCACGCGTCCCACGCATTCCTCGAACAGGTAATTTCGCGCTCGCAGCAACGCGTCGCGCACTTCATCCCGGGGCTGCCGCTGATAGCTCATCCCCAGGGCATACATTGTCCCCGCATGACGAATGATGTTGTACTTTGGAGCAAGTTCCGCTTGCGGATCCAAATGCCGGCGATACACGAATCGACCGTCCTCACCACAATGCCGCACGAGGTATCGCGTTCCCAAGTCGATCGACCGTGCGATCCGCTCCGCCGAAACGGGATCGGCTCGTCCGGCAGTGATCGATGCTGAGGGCTGCGGTTCCGCCTGAGAAGTGGGAACAAATGTCCCCAGGCAGGCCAGTACCGCCCACCATGTCCCCCTTGAAGCTTCTCGTGATCGCCTCGTGGATTGGGATTCCGTATTCACAACTTCCTCGCGGTGTTCGTGGAATGGAATATAGCCATCTCGAGGGAAAGCCAGCGGCCATCATCTGTCGAGGCGCTGGCTTGCGAGCGATTTCCGGCACGGCAACGGCCGATTTCGTCACCACCGCAATCGGTTTCCTCCGCGTTCCAAGCATAGGTTGCTCCCGCTTGGCCGTGAAAAGGCACTCGATTTGTCGGCAATATAGCGATCTCGCCGCAATTGCGCGGTTTCGTCCGCGTCGCACGGATGTATCGCCGCAGGGCGGGCGCGACGGCGATTCTCAGCAAACGGCTAGTGATTGAAAAGAAAAGCGGGGCTGTTGAGCAGTGCCCAGGCAAGGTCTTGGGCGCCGCTGAGCCTGCGGTTTTCAGCCTGTTCCGCCACCAATTGCAATTGATCCCGAAACTTGACCAAGCGGGTGTCCTGCTGGCGATGATAATCCCGCACTCGGCGTGCCTGGTCAGGGCTCCGCGCGGCGGGAGGGACCGCCAACGCGGCCACGACATCCTCGGGCAAGGATTGCATCTGGATTGGCCGGGGAGACGTCGTCACGGACAAGCGGAACCGGCCCAACGCGTGCTTGCCGTCGGCGTACCGCTGCGTGAGCCGGAAGCGGAGCCGGATGCCGTCGGCGGATCGGAGGTCCGTTTCCGCTTCGCACATCCACGCGTGCGGTTTTCCTGTTTGCGGCTGAATCGCCCACCCCGAAGCGTCGTTGCTGTCGAGCGCGCCGCTCGCCGCGTAGCCGTTCTGGCTAAAATCGGCCGAAGCATTGATAAGCTTCACATCGGCAAATTCATCGGACTCCTTGTGGCCCGCCGCCTGCACCGCGAATTTGCTCAACACGAAATTGCCATTGGGCGCGAGGCCCGGACCGCCACTGGGCAAACCCTCATCCGGCAAGGCCTCCAGGCGGAAGCCAGTGATGCCCGTGAGATTGGTCGTAGCCACGACGGTATAAACATCCTTCCCGTGGGGACCGTTGGCCTTCAGTGAACCGTCGCGCAGAAGCTGTAACGAGGTTTCCGTTTCGGTATCCGCACCGACGATTTCCAGAGGTTCCCAGGAAATGGGCCGATGCCGTGTTTCCCAAGCGGCTTGGCGCTCATCCACGGTTTTTTGAAAAGCCTCGAAGCTTTCCGCCAATCGCGCGTGTTCCTCCACGATCTCCAGATTTTCCAGCGATTGCATGCCCAACTCGATTTCTTCCGGCGTGGGAAAACGGGACAGGATTCGCAAGAACAACTCCTTCACGACCTGCTCATCGTCTTTCTCGCTGCCTATGAGATGGGCGATTTCGTTCTCCGGATCTTGGATCGCGTCCGCCAGCGTCGGTCCGTTCACGAGCTTGAGCACCGGCCCCAGCATCATGCCGGTGGAACGTTCGCATTCACAGGCACTTTCCCGCGCGGGACGGCCGAAATCTTCCAGGAAAGGAAGCGACACGCCCACGTCCGGCAGTTCCACGGCACGAAAACCCTCGGGAACCTGCGGCAGCTTGGTGGTCGAACCGGTGGCGAGGTGCACCGCATCGTACAAGACCTCCGCCGGCAGCCGGCGGGCGATGGCATGCGAGAAATTGATTGAATCATCCTCATTCCAGCGGTTGGTCTCCACTGAATGCTGGTAGGTGTGCGAGGCGCAAATCGTGCGAATCATGTGCTGTGCGTCGAATCCGCTGTCAATGAACTCTTGCGTGAGCCGGTCGAGCAATTCCGGGTTGGTGGGCGGATTCCCCGCTCGGATGTCGTCGATCGGTTCGATCAATCCCACACCGAGCAAGTAGGCCCAGAGCCGGTTGACGTAGCTTTTGGCAAAGTATTGGTTCTCCGGTGAGGTAACCCAGCGGGCCAACTGTTCGCGGCGCGAGAAGGAATCGCCGGCTGCATACTCTTGTCCGTAAGGGACTCGCGCGGGTGCCGGCTTGCCCGTCCGTTCGCTGATCACGTCTCCCTTGCCACGGTCGTAGACGACCTCGATGAGTGGCCGAGGCCGTTCCACGGCGGTGCCGCCAATCTTGCGGCCTTCCGAGGCGGGATCTTCCTTGATGCCCAGGTGCGCGAAATAGGCGGCCAGTTCGTAATACTGTCCCTGCGTCCAACGTTCGAAGGGATGGTCGTGGCATTTGTTGCAGTTGAAGCGGACCGCCAGGAAAAGCTGCGTGGTGTTCTCCATGATGTCCGCCGGCTCGCGGAGAATCTTGTAGTACGAGGCGGGCGGGTTGTCGAAGTTCGAGCCGCTGGCCGTGAGCACGTTGTATACGAACTGATCGTAAGGCATGTTGTCCGCCACGGCCTGCCGAATCCATTCACGGAAGATCCAAGCCCCCTCCTCACCAAGGAATTTTCGGTTCACCTGCAACAGGTCGGCCCATTTGTTGGACCAAAAGTCGATGAACTCCGGCCCGCCCACGAGCTGGTCAATCAGCTCGATTCGCTTCTCTTGACTGTCACGGGAATCGGCCAAGAATTCCCGCACGGTCTCGGCGGAGGGTGGGAGACCGGTCAGATCGAGGTAAATCCGCCGCAGAAATTCCACGTCCGAGGCCAGCGGACTGGGGAGCGTCTTCGTCCGCCGGAGCTTTTCGTACACGAGCTGGTCAATGTAATGCTCCAGTGGGATCTCTTCCCACTCGAATCCGGAGCGATCCCCCATCACCGTCAGTGTGGCGGCCGCGTAAGCCCCCTCAAACCTAGCCAATAGCGGCGCTTCCCCGCGCCGCAGCACGGTGATTAGGCCGTGCTCGTCCGCCGTGGCGACTTCGATGTTGCCACTCTCGATGAACGCCTCGCTCGATACGTCGCGAACCGTGCCATCCTCATAGGTCGCGAGCACGGCCATTTGCTGCTGGAGTCCTTGGCGGGGCAAGACAGGGTCCTGAGGATATAGTTCGATCTTCGTCACGCGGGGCGTGTCTTCTCGCAGCGGCACACCTCGGGCGATCCACGCGCGGACAATCTCGTAATAAGGCTCGCCGGGTTGTGCGAGCACGCCCCCCACGTGCGGCACGCCGCCGCTCATTTTGAGCAGCATCAAGCTTTGGTCCGGGGCGGCGCGATTGAAACGACGTGCCTCCAGATCATCCGTCAGCGCGCGATGGTCGAAGACCGGATCGTAGCTACGTAGCGAGAGTTTGAAGCCGTTTTGCCCTTTTTGCGAACCGTGGCAGGTGCCGGCACTGCAGCCCATTTTGGCCATCACCGGCTGCATGTCCCGGATGTAATCGACCTGATACGGCTCCTCGATACCGGAAGCCACGACGGGAATTTCCTGGGAATGGTCTTGGAACGTCACCATCAGCGCGGTCCTCCCGTCGGCGACCGGTTCGATGCGGCCCAGCGGTGAAATGCGGGCAATCTCCAGATCGATTTCCAACCGCGCGGCGCGGGTCAGATCGATCTGTTCCCCGGTTGAAGTGCGGCCCGTCACGAGGATTTGCCGATAGTCGTGCCGATGCCGCAGTTCGATCGCCTCCGGCCAGACGGAGAAGCTCTCAACGCGAATATCATTGGGGATCGGCGGATGCTCCTCCGCCGCGCGAGCCATGGATCCCATCGCCATGGCGATGATCGCCGAAACTGTCCACGTAGTCCGAAATCGTGCGGTGGTCATGAAGATTGTCCTTCCTCGCCCACGATCCTTGGTGATTCCAAAAATTTTGGCCACAGTCCTGACTAGTCCACGGAGCCCTTACCGCGACGCCACTTGGTCTCCCGGCAGGGGGACCGAGAAGAACCGGTGCAAGATAATGCCCGAATCGGCGTCGAGCAGCAGCACTTCGCCGTCAAAGCCACTTACGGCCACCAAATGCCCCTGGGGATGAAACGCCACGGCGAACAGCCCGCCCTCGGGATGCGCGTGGCTCCAAAGCTTCTCTCCGGACTCCACGTCGTATAACCGGGCTTCGCCCGTGCGGTCAAAGCTGCTCACGACGGCCAGACGTGTTCCGTCCGGACTGTAGCGGGCATCGTACAGCCGGCCCGGCATGGCAGCGAAAGCCTTGATCAGATTGAAGTCGTCGCCGATTTTGCGTTGTTTGTTGGCCAGACGGAAAATTCGATAAATCTTCGGCACGCCGTCCGCGCCCGCCACGGCCACGAAATCCTCCCGAGGATGGCGGTCCACCGCGACCAGCCCGCCCTTGAGGGCGCCCGGCGTGATACTGGTGATGTTGTCCACGTACCGCTGTGTGGGGACTTCGATCAGTTTCATGGAACGGTCCCGGCTCACGGAGACCAGATGTCCGTCCCCTTTGGCGAAAGTCGTATCGAGCACCCAATCCTCATGGGCACCCTGGTACAGAACTTGTTTTCCTGTGTTGGCTTCGATGATGCGGACCGTATTATCCGAGCAGCCGAAGGCGATCCGCGTCCCATCCTCGGTCCAGCTCGCGCCGTACACGGTGTCGTACGTGACGGGATGCGAGAGGGCTAGTTCACGATCCGCGACATTCCAGACCTGCACTTCGCCCATGCGTCCGGGGAGCCCGCCGGTGGCGGCCAGGTGGGTCCCATCCGGGGAAAAGGCCAACGATTCGATACGTTCGGAAAGCCCCACGAGCCTGGCCTCGATTTGTTCGCCTGCGGCGTTTTCGCCGTTCTCTGTGGGGACGCGGTGTAACAGGATTTCATAATAGCCAGACACTGCGAGCATCTTGCCATCCGGAGAAAAGTCGAGTGCCGTGACGACCGGCGGCAGATCATACACGGGCGGATGTTCCGCGTCGATTTGCGGGCCGGAGTGTGCGGGCGAATCATCCTGCGCGCCTTGTTCGATCCAGCGTGCGAACAAGGCGACTTCCGCGGCGGCGAGAGGCGGCTTGCCCTGGGGCATTTCCGCTTCTCCCTCGATGGGCGTGATCATCTCCAGCAAGTAACTCGCGGAGGGATCGCCCGGCACGACTCCCGCTTCTCCGCTATCCCCGGCCTCCTGCAACGCGGCGGCGCTGGTCACGACAAAGCTCCCTTCCGCCCGCGCCGGCTGATGGCAGCCTTGGCAGTGCATGCGGAGGATGGGAAGGATGTCGTGTTGATAGCTGACCGCTGCCGGCTCTTCTTCCGCACCGATAGCGGTACACCGAGAAAACACATTGCTGGCCGTAAGAATGCCAACCAAAAGGATAACCAGACGGCGCATGGCGTTGTATCTCAAGGAAGGTGGCTAGGTTGGATCATCGCGGGGGCGGGAACGTTGGCATATCGGCGATTGCGTGCACCGCATCACTGCATGCACTGCTCGCCGACCTGCTGCCGCTGAAGCGCAACGCGTCTCCAGCTTTGACCAATATAACGTGCCGCAAGCGGGGACTTCAATCAAAGCCCGACAATCACACGGAATTCCTGCATTCGCCAGGATCCACGACGTCCATGTCGGTACGCTTGGCCAGGCGGCGCGGAAGAAGCACGCAGGTTCATCGCCGTGTCATGCTGGTATCGGCCTCGCGCGCCAATTGCCAGGCCGGTTCGTCGGACAGGTCATAAATTAGAAAGGTGCCCACCCGTGCCGCCGGTTTGCGGGCGCGAAAAAAATCCGTGGCCACTTGTTGCGACCGCGCATTTTCCTGATGGAGGTACGCTCCATAAGCCAGGGTGGCACTCACGGCGACGTATTTACCGGGGACCTCGTCGATTATATCCGCCGGGGACTCTGAGTGCTCCAAGTGAAACGGGATCACGCGAAAGGGCGGTTGCTGAATCCGCGGGTCGGTACCGAAATACCAGACCGCTAATTCGGACTGGCCGATGCTTTCTTGCCACTGCAAAAGGTCTGGGACGCCTTGCCCCCAATCGAAGTTGGAGTCGCTCACGTAGCGATAGCCCGATGCGGGCCCGCCCCACATCTCATTCACGTAGCTGAGCCCGTGGGGCCAGGTGGTGACGCCAATCGCCACGGCCCATGTCAGTAGGAGTGCTTGGCCGTAAATCGCGACATTTTTCCGCCAAGTTGACGTGGAGTTTTGCAAGAGCCGCGCAAAGCCGATCGCCATCCCGAGCATCAAGAAGGTGACCAAGGGCAGAATCAGCCGGATGCCAATTTGCACGCGAAAGTTGATGCTCATCGCGAGCAGGGCGACCCCCAAACCAAGAGGCCAATTCCCGGCGGCATGCCGGACAAAGAATGCCGTCGCCAATAGGCCGATCAGCAGCGGCAACGTGAGTTTGATCGTGAGCAAAAGTGGAAAGTAATACCACACGCTACCGTTGGGGTCGGCGCGTCCGCAAAGGTACATGGCATGGCCATTGAGATTGTGCTTGATTTGACGCACGATGGCCTCGCCGGCATTGCTGAAGATGGTTAGGTGTTCCGACACCCAGACCATCGCCGTGCGGGCCGGTCCCGCGGATAAGCCGTGGGCCCATTCCACGAAGCTGGCTTCGGTCCGCCAATCGGTACCGCAGTACAGAAAAATGCCGATGGTGCTCAGCAGCGCGATCTGCGCGAAGTCGCGGACAAAGGGGGCGAAAACTTGACGCATCTCGTCGACTCGCCGTCGCCAAGCGGCCCAGCCCTGTTGCAGAGCGTTGCGCAACGCCTCTCCGTTCCAGCGGCGTTCGATCTCCAAAACGATCACACAGACAGGGCCATACACAACGGCGGACGCCTTGGCGAGGATGGCTAGCGTACACCACATCGCCGGCACGCCGATTCGCGTGATCCAACCTCCTTCGCGGCCGGTGCGAAAATGATAGAGATAAGCCAAAATGCAAGCGCTGAACGCGATGTCCGTCGTGGCTAGGCTCGCATGGGCTAGCAAATTCGGTTCACAGGCGACCCAGGCCATGGCCAGGCGTCCACCCCAGGGGCCTGCCAAGAGCCGGCCCGTGCGCCAGACATAGGTCAACAGCAGACACCAAAATAGCAACGTCGCGGTGCGGGCCCACGGCAGAATCAGCGGCAGGTCCGCCGGCAGTTGAAACGCTTCTCCCCGAATGCGCTCCCAAACGTAGATGGGCAATGTCTGCAAATCGGGCGGAAGCGGCATCGTCCCCAGTCGCAACAGGCCGTCGTGGCTGCCGGTTCTCCAAAATTCCAGCCCGTGCTCCATGTACACCGGTTCGTCGAACGTCGCGCCGATGCGGTGCGCCACGGTGTAACACCACCAGGACGAACCAACTAGGCAAACGGTGAACCAGACGACATCCAGCCACTTGGTAGGCTTCCTGCCTAGGCTCATCACGAACCCGCCTTTTGTGCGCAATAAGGAAAAACATGCCCGCGCTCGGGCTCACCACATCGGCATGGGCGGCGAAGCGTAGCTGGGCCGGTTCCCAGCGGCAAGATGAATTGGATAAGACGCGCATGCGGCGGAGAACGCCGCGGTTACCCCTTCGGAGCGGGATCGCCGTTACCGAGGTTCGGCGGAGGCGGGAGAAGGAGCCGCCTTGTCCGAATCAGTGTTGGACGCGGTATCGTAACCATACCGGCGCATGTAGTCCGACCAGCGGTTCACGATCTGCGATTCCAATTCAAGATCCAGTTTGTGGCGGTTGGGCTGGTAAGCGGCCTGCGCGTCGAGATATTGCTGCACCGGTTCCCGGGCAGGCTCGAAGTCCCCCAGATCGAGGTGTGCATAGATTTGCTGCAATTGATCAAGCGGCTCTTGCACCAATTCTTCGTAGCGCACGTCGAGCAGCCGGTTTTCGGGAATGGCAGTGCGTTGTTCCTCGAAGCGGGCATACATCCGTTCGTAACACCGCATCACGTATTCCAGCAGATCGTCATAATGCGGGACCTGGAAGCCTTGCGAGGTGTAGAGTGACTTCCACAAACGCATAGTGGAGGGGACCAGCGATCGTGGATCGCGGACCATGTGGACCCACCGTGCGTCCGGGAAAAGCTCCGAAATCTCCTTGAGCCGGGAGGTATGCGGGGGAGACTTTAATACGATCCGCTGCTGTGGCCGCGTGTAGGCCACGCGTTGGATGAACCATTTCAGTGACTGTTGCCACTCCTTGATTTCCGCCTCGTCGACGTTCTCGAAATCGAGATAGTCCAGATCCTCCGCCGGATCGTTCGGAAAGGCCATCGTCAAATAGGGGGAGCGGACGCCCATGCCGCACAGGGCGAATTCGTCTTCTTGCGGACGATCCCAACCGGCGGGCATGTTGTCCATCGGCCGCTTGGCCGGCAGCACGAAGCCCATGAATTTCTGTACGAATTTCTCGGTTAACAAAAAGTGCCCTGGGCTAAAGCATTCATAGGTCGTGGGAAAGGTGTGCCGTGGATCACGGATCATCAATTCGTGCAGAAATGTGGTCCCCGATCGCCAGTGTCCCACGATGAAGATCGGGGATTGGTCGAGGGGCGTTTGTTCCACGGCTTTCCCATATCCCCACTCTTGGAGCTTAGCTAACGCGGAATTGGCGGCAGTGAAGCCGGTCACGGCGCAGGCCATGGGAATCCGCGTCGGGTGGACGCGGAAGCGATGCCGCCGCAGCATGGACCACCATGCCGGGAACAACATGCCGTGCCAAAAACGAGGTGCCCACAGCGGATAATGATTCAAATCCTTGGGCTGTTTTTTGTGCGAATCGTCGGGCATAGTATTCCTGCTCTGGCTTGCGCCGTCAGTGTAATCGTGC
Source organism: Pirellulales bacterium (assembly GCA_028289405.1). GTDB lineage: Bacteria > Planctomycetota > Planctomycetia > Pirellulales > JANQPP01 > JANQPP01. The sequence continues at coordinate 34,342 of JANQPP010000090.1, read as the reverse complement.
CGGTTGTCTCTCCATTATCCAAAATCGGACGTCAAAAAAAGCTGGCTTGTTCCATAAACGAGAGATTGGCCGGCTACTGATATCGGCGGCCCGCTTTTTCCTGGATTACCGTTATTGAGCAAAGTGAAGGCAAACCGACCTGGACAGTCTGTGTGCGTTTCATTAGGCTTCGCCCCTCAATTTTTGGAGCAAAACTTCGTGCCGTGGAGACTCCACGGTCGGGAAATTCTGTATGGCTTCCGCGGGTTCCAACACTGGGCAAGTCTTCGCTGCCATAATGCGGCGGCGAGATTTGATTCTCCCCGTTGCGGTGATTGCCAGCGTGCTGGTGATCATGGTGCCCTTACCAGCGGCCCTGATGGACCTGTTGCTGGCCACCAACGTGACGCTGGCGATTATCGTCCTGCTCACCACGATTTACGTCAAAACACCACTCGAGTTCAGCATTTTTCCCTCGCTGCTGTTGACCAGCACACTGGGGCGGCTCGTCCTCAACGTCGCCACCACGCGGCTCATTCTAACGCAGGCTCCCACCGACCGCTTGGATGCTGCCGGGGGAGTGGTCCGCAGCTTCGGCGAATTCGTCGCCGGCGACAACATTATCGTGGGCCTGATCCTGTTCGTGATCATCGTCCTCATCCAGTTCATCGTGATTACCAAGGGTGCCACGCGTATCAGTGAAGTGGCCGCACGCTTTGCCTTGGACGGAATGCCGGGCCGGCAAATGGCCATCGATGCCGACCTGAACGCCGGCATCATTGATGAACACGAGGCTCAGCGCCGTCGGCAGGAAATCACGCAGCAAGCCGACTTTTTCGGCGCCATGGACGGTGCCAGCAAGTTCGTGCGGGGCGATGCCATTGCCGGCATCGTAATTACCTTGGTGAATGTCGTCGGTGGACTGCTCATCGGCATGTTGCAAGCCGGGATGACGCTCAGTGAAGCGGTCTCCCTATTCACGAAATTGACCATCGGCGACGGGCTCGTGAGCCAAGTCCCCGCGTTTCTGATCTCGCTCGCCGCGGCCCTCTTAGTCACGCGGAGCAGCAACGAATCCAATCTGCCGGTGCAGTTCTTGCATCAGCTTTTTTCACGGCCTCAAGCGCTGTTCGTGGCGGGTGGCTTTTTGTCGGTACTGGTCTTCACGCAACTTCCGGCGATTCCCTTGCTCACGCTGGGCGTCGGATGCACGGGACTGGCCGTGATGCTTACCCGACAAAGTACGGCGGAAAAACGCGCCAAACATGAAAAAGCCCAAGCCGAGCAGCAGAAGCCGGAAACCCCCATCGAACAATTCATGACCGTCGATCCGATGGAGATGGAAATCGGCGTCGGCTTGATTCGTCTAGCGGATCCCAAGCGGGGAGGCGACCTGCTCGACCGCATCCAGCGGGTTCGGCAAAACGTCGCCGCGGATATCGGCATCATGATGCCCAAGGTCCGCATCCGCGACAACATGCGCCTCGATCAAAACCAGTACCGCGTGAAAGTGTCCGACGTCCAAGTGGCTCAAGGAACCGTCCATCCCGGAATGCTCCTGGCGATCGATTCGGGGCTGACGACCGGCCAGGTTCCAGGATTGGAGACCACCGATCCCGCCTTCGGAACGCCCGCCCGTTGGATCCAACCGGGTGTACGCGATCAGGCGGAAATGTTCGGCTACACCGTCGTCGAACCCAGCAGCGTGTTGGCCACGCATCTCACCGAAGTCGTCCGACGGCATGCCGATGAAATTCTCACGCGGGACGCCACGCGGCAACTCGTGGATGAGTTGAAAAAGCATTCGCCGGCCGTGGTGGAGGAACTGATTCCCGCAGTGATGAAGCTCTCCGAGGTGCAGCAGATCCTGCAAAACCTGCTTCGGGAAGGCGTGCCCATCCGGCAGTTGGGCGCCATCCTGGAAACTCTGGGAGATTATGCTCCTCGCACGAAAGATCCCACGCTGCTGACCGAATACGCGCGGCATCGCTTGGCGCGAGTGCTGTGTGGCCGGTACCGGGATGACGAGGGCCGCTTGCATGTCATCACGCTCGATCCAGCTTTGGAAGACCGGGTGCGGGCCGGCGTGGAACATGGCGAACAAGGCATCAATATCCGCTTGGCTCCCGCTTCCGTGGAGGCCTTATGTCAGGCGATTTCCCAGGAGATGGAAAAACTGATCACCACCAACCGTCCACCCGTGCTGCTGGTGGGGCCGCATATTCGGGCCGCGCTCAAGCAGATGACGATCGGGCGTTTACCACAGTTGATCATCCTGAGTTACAACGAAATCACGCGGGACACCGCCATCGAATCATTGGGCGTCGTCTCCGATTCCCAGTCGGGAGGCTAATTCATGGAGAGATATACATGCCCCGCCACGACGTTTAATGCACATAGCGGGTCATACCCATCGGTTGAATGCAGTTGAATCGACTTTTCGGAAATGTGTGGTAATCCGTCTCCGCATCACGAGTGATTAAAGGCTATGCAAGCGAGAACCTATCGTGCTCGGAACATGCAGGAAGCACTAGCGATGATTCGGGAAGAATTGGGTCCCGATGCGGCGGTGTTGCATACTCGCGAGGTAAAGCAGCGCGGTCTGTCGCGGTTATGGAATCGTGTCCGGGATATTGAAGTCACGGCCTCGAATACGGTGCAGGTGCCGAGCCGCTTTGGCGACGTCGAGGAATCCGCAGCGGAGGAGGATCTGGAAACTCGATCCCCCTTGAATGACGACTTCGATTACAGCCGCCGTTATCGCGACGATCTGCGGCGGCAAATCGCGCGGCTCGAATCCCGGCTTGAGGATCTCTGCCATTCCGCAACACCACCGCGCGACTCGCTCTGCTCCCGACCAGACTTGCCCCAAGCCCTGTTTCATTTATTCACGGATCTCATCGAGCGGGACGTGCAAGAAGAATTGGCCCGAGAACTCGTGGCCCGCGTGCAGGAAGAATCCTCCGACGAGGATTTACAGGATCGTTTGCTGCTTCGTTCCCGCGTGGCCCGCCTCGTGGAACGCGAGATCGAAATCACGGGTCCGTTGACCGTTACGCCGGGAACACGGCGTGTCGTGGCCATGGTGGGATCCACGGGCGTGGGCAAGACGACCACGATCGCGAAACTGGCGGCCATCTTTCGGCTCAAGAGGCAGCATCGCGTGGGGCTGATCACCGTGGACACCTATCGCGTGGCGGCCGTGGAACAACTTCGCACCTACGCGGAGATCATCGATCTGCCGATGGAGGTCGTCTCCACGCCGCACCAAATGCGGGAAGCCGCGCGGAGATTTTCCGACTTGGATTTGGTGCTGATCGATACCGCCGGCCGAAGTCCCAAGGACCAGATCAAAATTCAAGAACTGCGCGCCCTCTTGGGCGAGGCGTCACCCGATGAAGTCCATCTCGTGCTCAGCAGCGTGGCCAGCGCCGGGAGCCTGCGCCGGGCGGCGGAGCGGTTCGCCCCCGTGGGTATCACGGCGCTACTCTTCACGAAGCTCGACGAGGCTCCCGGTTTAGGGAACTTACTGCCGGTACTGAGGCACACGAAGCTCCCGGTCAGCTACCTCACCGACGGACAGAATGTTCCCGACGACATCGATCCGGCTCGGCCCGCGAGGCTGGCGCGGGGCATCCTGGGAATGGAAGACTTGGATCACGAAATGATCACGTGAACCGGATGGTGGAAATTGGCGGCTCGTGAGGTTGTTAAAAGGCCATGTTTCCCGAACAGAATCCAACGCTTATCCACGATCAGGCGACGGAATTGCGTCAGCTCGTGGCTCGCCACGCGAGTTCCCGAAACGACGGCGGTGGCCGTCGTGTACGGATCCCCGTGGTTGCCATTTGGGAGTGCGCCGCTGGGATGGATTCGTGCGAAGTGGCCAAACAACTGGCGTGGGCCTTCCGCCAGCGTGGCAGAAAGGTGGATTTGACTTTGGAGGGGACGGCTCTTCCCGAACAATCCTCTTTCGCCAGCGAGGAGCCGCCTGATTTGCACGTGGTGGACGTGGGACTGGCCGCCAACGATCACGATTCATTTAGTCCCATGGCGCCTAGCGTGGCGTTGTGGATCACGACGGCGGAACCGCAAGTCGTGATGCGGACGTATGCCGCCTGCAAAGCGTTGCGGCTGCCCGAACATTGCATCATCGGAGTGCTGGTGAAAGGCGCCGATTCCCTGAGCGAGGCTCGAGAAGTCCATCAACGGTTGGATCAAACTTGTCGGAGGTTCTTGGGGCGCGTGATGCATTTCGCGGGAGTGCTATCGCGGAATGATCGCGGTATCCCGCCTGACGCCCCACCGGCACTCAACTGGCTTGCCGAATGGATTGAAGGTTGGCCCGGTTTGGCCAGCCCCCTAGAAAGCTCATCGGCGATGCTGACGGATTTATCCGTACCGAGCGACGCGACATGACATTTGGACATTTGATGCTATTGCTGACCCACGCACGCATTCACCCTTTTTCTTCTCGATTCATTTGCGCATTCATGATGTCGTCCGCCAGATTTTGTGCGTTAAATCTCAAGCCAGCCGTTTTTCAGGTCGATAATAGCGACGTCCCATTGACGAAGTTGTGGTGTCAAAGTTTGTCGATGAAGCGGAATTTGGCGAGCCATCGTGCACAAGACCTACGCGGGCATTTTGGGCTTTCTCGGATTCTCAGCCGTCGCACTGCATGGCGCGGCCAGCGGCGGATCCGCCGAGGTTGTCCTGTGGCGTGCCTGGATTTCGCTGATCGCCTGTGGAACCGCAGGCAGCATCGTGGGCCGGATCGCGGCTTGGACTATCGAGGAATCGATCCGTCAACAATTCGCGGAGAAGCTTAGACAACATTTGGACGCGGAGAAAGATTCCGCCGAAACCATGGCCGTTCCGGAGGCCTAAGCCCCGAGGGCCAAAACGCCCGGCAAGATGCCGTAAGGAAGCGGCTTCTCGCGGAAACGGGCGGCCAAACCAACATTTTGACGGTTGACATCGATCACGGAGGATTGCATGGCAGCGACCGTTGCGTCGGAAGATATTCAACTGCTTTGGCGAGATTTCAAGGCAGACATGACCAACCAGGAGCTGCGGAACCGGCTGGTCGAAAACTACCTTCCCCTGGTGCGCTACAACGGGGAACGGATTTGGGCCCGCCTTCCCGAGGGAGTCGACCTCGATGACCTGATCTCGGCAGGCGTCTTTGGATTGATGGATGCCATCGACGCCTTCGATCTGGAACGCGGCGTGAAGTTCGAGACTTACTGCGTGCCGCGTATTCGTGGCGCGATGCTCGACGAACTGCGGACCATGGACTGGGTCCCCCGCCTGGTCCGTTCCAAGGCCAGCAAGCTGAATGAAGCCATCAAAACGCTCGAAGCCCGCTTCGGGCGGCCGCCCACCGAGGTGGAACTAGCCGAGCACATGGAGTTGTCGGTCAAAGAGCTGGAGAAGATGATCCTCGACGCCAACGCGGTGAATCTTATCAGCCTCAACAAGAAATGGTACGAGACCGACAGCTACAAGGACGTCCGGGAAATCGACATCCTGGAAGACAAAAAAGGGGAGGATCCCACCAAGCGGATCCAAAAGAATGACCTCATGCGGCTGGTCACCAAGGGGCTCAACCGTAACGAGCGGCTGATCATCATCCTCTACTATTATGAGGAATTGACGATGAAGGAGATCGGCGCCACGCTCGATCTCTCGGAAAGCCGCGTGAGCCAGATGCACAGCTCCATCGTGCAGCGGCTGCAATGCCAATTGCAAAAACGGCGCCCCGAATTCGGCACGTAGGTTTTTGACTGCATCGATTTCGCCATCATTCGCTCACTCATCCAAACCGCCCGCGAGCCATCCGGCTTCCGGGCGGTTTTTGCGTTTTCTGGCATGTGCTGGGGCGAACACGACGCTGCATCAAATCGCGACGCGCGAACCCCCCGTCATTCATCCGACTTCAGCGGCGTCCGCAGCCGAATCGACTGGGAGCCGGAAAGAAACATCCATGGTTCTTTCCAGTAGGTGATCCACAATTCCTTGTGGGTAGGTTTTTCGTTAACTATCCGTCGACTTTGTAGCCTCAGTTCTTGCACGGTTGCCAGTTGCTCACGCGAAAACATGTTTTCCAAAAGACGGGTGCCTCGCACCTGATCGAGCCGAGCCACTTGGCAGAGTCCGTCAAAGGTCAGGCTAGCCGTGGCCAAACCCAAAAACCTTAAATCTTGCAATTGGGCCAGACCAGACAACCCTTCGCCGGTGACGTCCGTCCCGTCGAGTTCAAGCTTCTCAAGTTTTGCGAGACGCCCCATGGCCGCAAATGCGGAGTCCGTGATCTTGCAGTCGGTCAGGTCGAGGCGCTTTAGGCCGTGCAAGTGGGCAATATTCGTGATGCCGGCATCGGAAATGTTCGCGCCAGCAAGCCTCAGAGTCCGTAGTTCGCGGCATTCATTCAGGAATTGCAGACCGTCATCCGTGATTGGCACTCCCTGAATCCAAAGGTGTTTCAGGTTGTGCAGCGTGGCGAGGTGCTCCGCGGCGCTCGAGGTGAGCCGGGGACATTTCCAAATCTTCAAAACTTCCAGAGAAGGCAAGTTCGCGAGACAAGCCAAGTCGGCATCGCGAATACTGGGACCGGATATTTGAATCTCGATTGGCTGAAAAAAATAGGCTTTCCCCAGTTTGTCGAGCGTCTCCGGGGAGACCGACAAGAGCGAATTGGCCAGCCATCCACGATCATCCTCAAACTCAAACAGGATGTTCGCGCCGAGCGAACGCAGCTTGCTCAATGCCCGGTTTCGCTGAGCGGCCCGACAAAGAAATGTCCCGAAAACCAGGCTAAACAGCGAGATCGAGATGAGCAAACCTCGCAGGCTGAACTGGATACGCCGGCGTTGCGACCTTCTGGAAGACATCACGAACGTCCTTACGCGATTTCGGCAGCCATTTCCTGCGTGTATCGTACCACTCCGTGAATGAGTTTAGCAAATATGTCTTTGTCAATTTTGGGCAAAAATAGAAACTGTTTGGAGATAATCATCCGCTTGTAGTCGTGCGTGCCAGGGACCGATCCTTCGGGCGAATCGCTCAGTTTTTTTCTTTTCCGTTTGTCATTTCACAAGATTCCGCCACCCCGGGCGAATTGGCTTATCGGAAAACCAATCGACCGCTTCATCGCATATTTCGGAGGAGCCCAGCCATGCTCGAGATGTTCTATGAAATGCCGGAGGATAAGTTGGGCATCATGGTCGGCATGCTGGCGATCGTCATGGGCTGCCTGACCGGGATGACGGCCATCGTGGCCTCGCAGTGGCGCAAATTTCGCCGCGATGAACTGGAGATTGCCCTCAAGCAGGATCTGGTTAACCAGGGCAGAACTCCGGAAGAAATTCGTACCATCATCGAAGCCACCGCCGAAAAGGATTATTGGAGCTTGCAACACGCCAAGGCCTGCCGGGAGTAGGACTCGCCAAGGAGCTTGTGGCTTTCCGCGATCTTCTTCAATCCACGTACGTCGTAGCAATTTAGCCTTCCGCTTGAACAAACGGTCCGAGCGTATCCCTCCGCTACCGCAATCCTCGTTCTTTTCCACACTTTTCCCCAGGCATTCTTTCCCTTTCTCGGGTATCCTGCTTGACTCTCCCGTTACTGGAGGCCGTAAACTGCTCGGCAAGGGAGGTCTCGCGTGTTTTCCATCGGTGAATTTTCCAAAGCCAGCGGACTGAGCGTCAAAACCTTGCGCTTTTACCATGAGCGCGGCCTGTTAGTGCCGGCGGCGACCGACGAGCGGTCCGGCTACCGGTATTACGATGGCCGGAACCTGGAAAAGGCAGGGGTGATCCGCGCGCTGCGGAAGTTCGAGTTTTCCTTGGAGGAGATCGCCGCCATCCTGGAGGATTGCGACGATGACCAAGATGCCGCCGAATATCTTCAGCGCCAGAGAAAAATCCTCGAGGGAAAATCACGGCACTATCGGGATCTCGTTCAGCGGATCGATCAAGTCATGCAGTTGCAGCGCGAAGCGCGGGAGATTGTCGTGTTCAATCGTGAATCCCAGGAAATCGAGGAACGTTTTGTCCAGCCCCAAATCGTGGCCGGCTTGCGGATCAAAGGCAGATATCAAGACTGCGGGAAGGTGTTCTCCAAGCTTGCCAAACGTGTCGGCAGACATATCTCCGGAAAACCACTCTGCCTGTACTACGACGGCGAGTACCGTGAGGAAGATGCCGATTTCGAACCCTGTTTTCCACTCCGCAAGAGCGTCGCAGTGAATGAATTTGACGTGCGGACGCTGCCTGGAGCGGCCTGCGTGATACTGCTGCATCGAGGGCCTTACGACACTTTGGGAGAGTCGTATGCCCGGGTGTTCGAATACGCGAAACACAAGGGATACGAGATCGAACTTCCGACCCGGGAGGTCTACCTGAAAGGCCCGGGTATGATCTTTCGTGGTAATCCCAAGAAGTATCTCACCGAAATTCAGGTGCCCATCCGGCAGGAAACGTAACGGTGGCGACCAAGAAGAAAAGATCGTGGCGTGAGAAATTGACGGATGACAAGGACTTGCCGAAGGTCGAAAAAATCACCGGGAAGATGTCGCAACGCTGGGGGACAGGCACTTTCGTCATCGCCGCGCCGCGTGAAGTCGACGCGGTCATGAAGAAAGTCCGCCGTGGCAAATTGACCACCATCGACTTAATCCGGCAAACTTTGGCCGAGAAACATGGCGCCACCATTGCCTGTCCATTAACCACGGGCATCTTCGCCTGGATTGCCGCGCACGCGGCGTACGAAGCGGAATCCGAAGGGAAGGCGTGGTTCACACCGTATTGGCGGACGCTGAAATCGGGGGGCGAACTGAATCCGAAATACCCGGGCGGCGTGGAAAACCTGAAAGCCCGCCTCGAGGCCGAGGGGCATACGGTGATCCAAAAAGGCAAACGCTTCCTGGTGGAAGATTACGAACGGGTCACGGTCAAACCCAAATTCGATTGACAGTTCTCAATCCGTGTCTCGGTCGGTAGTTTCATCCACGGGGACGTCGGTTTCTGGAGAAACCTCCGCTTCGACTTTCTCCAAGGCGTCGACGGAAACCAGAACAAAACCGGTCGTGCGGAAAGCTTCATTATCTTCCAGCAGGCCGGCGACTTCACCCAGGCCGTTCAAGGCATGGGCCACGCTGGCCACGACGTTCTCTCCCAACTGGAGCTTTCGCATTTCACCGTTCCGCCAGAAGAAGGCTTCCGGTCCGCCCTCGGGTCCTGCCGGATCATCACTGAAGCCGACGACTGTTCCCTGATTGTCGATATCATAAGCCTGTCCGTTAACGTCTCCCGGCAGCAGTCCGAGATCGCGAAAGCCGTCTTGAGGATCCCAGAGGAACGGCCGGTAGGACCCTTCTTTGACGTACCGCCCCGCCACCGCGCCATGGTCATTGACCGCTGCGGGGATCAAGATTTCCGGATACAGTATACGGCGCTCCCAGCCGTCGCCGTCAGCGCGCCACTCCACGAGATGGCTACGGTAGCGCTTGCCGGGAATCGTTTCCGGAGTGCTCACGGACGCCACGATCCGCTTGCCATCCGGGCTGATCCGTACGCCACTCGGGGCGAGAATAGGGTTGTCGTCGAGCGTGACCGGCAGCGGTATCACACTCCAGGATTCCTCACTGAATTCCCACAGGCAGGGCCGCACGCGTTCCTTGCCAATGCTGTAGCCGACCACGCGCCGGCCATCCGTGGAGATATCGGTGGCCACGGAAGATGTATCGTCGGGCAGGAATCCCAAGCCCTGGAGTTTTTCTTCCTCCGGGTGCCAGGCGAAAGCCTGCGTCGCTCCCTCCGGGTGGCCGATGGGCCGGGTAGCCCGTCCCACGACGTAACCCGTATCGCTGAGCGCCGTGCCGAAGGTGTGCGTGTAGCCTTCCAAAATCGGGATGGAGCGGGGCATGCCATCCGGGCCGAAGTACACGGATTCCTCCGAAAGGTTCCCGCGTCCGAGCAAGTTTTCTCGGAAACCGATGGCCTCGCGCGAGGAATTCAAATCGATGATCTGCGTATTCCCGTCGGCCAGTGGCAACCGCCACACAGACGACGCCAGGCCATCTTCGGTCTGCCCGAATGACGGATGTAAACAAAATGCGGTCAGCGCCAGGCAGCACGTCCAAGCACGGAAAGGTTTCATCCGCGGCACGTTCTCCGTAATTCGGTTCGAGTCAAAATCACTTTCTGGATTTCTAACGCCGATCTCACAATCCACTCGTGGATCCCTCATCGAAAGATTGATACTAGCGGCATCGCTGCGGCACATCAACGAATTCTCTCCGATCATCCATCCGCGAATTCTCCGCATTGGGAGCCTGAGCAAAACATGGCGTCACACGCCTCCCCGAGGAATCCTCGACCGCGCGGTTTTACCCTGGTGGAACTACTCGTCGTGATCGCCATCATCGGCATTCTAGTCGCACTACTGCTGCCCGCCGTGCAGGCTGCCCGGGAGTCCGCGCGAAGAACACAATGCTCCAACAACCTACGCCAATTTGGCATCGCGTTTTTGGCCTATCACGACGTGCACGAAATGTTTCCCGCCGGGCATGTGAGCTTTCGGCAGCGAGAGCATTGTTGGGCCACCGCGCTGCTGCCGTTCGTGGAACAACAGCCGTTGTTCGACTTATACGATTACTCCGTCACCTGGAATTCGGGAGGCGGCCTCGGGAACAATTTTGAGGTTTCCCAAACCGACCTCAGCGTGCACCTCTGTCCCTCCACCCAGCCGCAAGAGCCTTCGCTGCGTGGGCGTGGGGATTACGGCGGACATTACGGCAGTTCGCTCAGCGGCCTTCAGACCGGCTGGAGGAAAGGTCTCGCTTGGGAGGCGGGGATTCTCGTGGCGCTGGGCGACAGCGACGAAGAGACCCAATCTAACCTGCAGATCCGCATCGCGGACGTCATCGACGGCACCAGCAATACCGTGACCCTGTTCGAGGATGCCGGCCGCACCAAGTCCCAGGATGGGCAATGGGCGAACGCGCATCAGTGCTACGGCCACGACAACGGGCCGATCAATACCTCCCGCTCCAACGAAATCTTTGCCGATCATCCGGGGGGCGCGTTTGGTTTGCTCGCCGATGGTTCCGCCCATTTTTTCTCGGAGCAGACGGACCTGTTCGTGATCGGTGCCGTCAGCACGCGGGAACATGGCGAGGTCATTGATCCCGATGCCTTTTGATCCGATGCCAGGCGATCGCGTGAGACTCATGAACCACCATTTCTCGGCCAGCCGCCAATCGCGAAGCGTACGCATCTGCCTGCTGTTGGGAATCGGAGTTCTGTCCGCGTGCAGCTCCTCGGAGATCGCCCCAGTTTCCGGACGAGTCACCCTGAATGGCGAACCGGTCGGTCCCGGCACCGTCATGTTCATGCCAGACTCCAAGCGAGGCACGAAGGGTAAGGCCGCCACCGGCCATTTCGGAGAAGACGGGACCTACCAGTTGGGGACGCACAAGGAAGACGACGGAGCACTGATCGGACATCACAAGGTGATTATTCGTCCCCGTTCCGATGATGATGCCGAGGGCGGTGCCGATGCCGAAGGCTTCGTCCATCCCCGGGAGACGAGCATCCCACTCAAATACGGAAATCCTCGCGTTCCCGAGTTGGAATTCGAAGTCCAACCAGGCGCTAACCAAGCCGATTTCGATTTGTCGTCTTGAGGCGCCGCAATCCAATCCGGCCAACATCCATCGCACATCTTTGATTCTATTTCCACCGCAAAGCTTTCCCTGAGGTGAACTGATGAAACGCGTGCATAGTCGATTCCTCCCTGTCGCCCTGAGCTGCTGTCTTGCAGGAATGGTCTCTCCGGCTTACTCCGATCCGGTCGATTTCAATTCGTTGATCGCCGAGAATTATCCGGCGACTGACGGCTTCGCGGAACCGGCTTGGGAAATCGTGGACAGTTCCACGGCTCGCGAAAACGGCAATAGCTGGATCACCGTGTTGGCGGGGACGGAGGACGTGACCAACAAAATCATCACCGGAACCATCATTCCTGGCGGGGATGACGATATCACGGGCCTCGTGCTCGGCTACGATACGGGGGACGTGACCAATCCAAACGCCGATTTCCTGCTCATCGATTGGAAAGGCGTGACACAAGGCTTCAACTTCAGCGATCCGGAAGGAGGCGCCGAATTTCACAACCTGACCCCTTCGGCGACGGCCGAGGCGGGGATCGCCCTGTCTCGTGTCACCGGAATTCCGACCGCCGATGAATTGTGGGGCCATGAGACGTTTCCCGAAAATCCCGATGGCGGGGTCGAGGAATTGGCGCGGGGTCTTGTGAGCGGCAGCCAACCCTATGACCGGTCCGGCGGTGGACACGATTTCGTGATCGTCTACGAGAGTGATAGGGTCTCGGTCCGGGTCGATGGAAATCTGGAATTTGAAGTCGAAGGAAGTTTCCCTTCCGGCGGGCTGGGGATGTATGAAAGCCACCAAAGCCCAGGTTCCACGTACACCAATTTCAGCATCGACCCCATTCCCGCCGCCGGCGATTTCAACGGTGACGGCGCCGTCGATGCCGGAGACTTCGATATTCTGGCCTCGAACTTCTTATCAGGAACCACCTTCGCCGAGGGGGATAGCAATTTTGACGGCCAGGTCGACCACTTCGATTTCGTCGAATTCGTGGCGGCCTTCGAAGGGGCAGCAGCGGGCGCTGCCGTGCCGGAGCCGGCGACCTGGGCACTAGCACTGTTTGGAATCGTGGCCGCGTGCCTGGCCCGCAAATGGACCAGCCGTGGCCGTTGATTTTGTCGTACCGGACCAGTTGGCCGTTGGTGGGCCGGCATTGCCTGCCACAGGCCGTTTCTCCAGGGACGAGCCCCTGCATTTTCATTACATCTTCAGCCGAGCGAAGGGCATGCGTCATGCGACCGTCGAAGAAACATATTGCACCGTGGTGCCAGCGATGCGCCACGGCATTGATTTGCTTAACGATCATTTCATCTTCAGTCACCGCGCAGGAAACCGCCGTTTGGGCCGTGGATGGCCCGGCGGACTGGAATGACGACTTCCATTGGGAGCTTTCCGACGGCAGCGCCGGATTCGTGCCTGATGGCGCGTTCGACGATAGCGCCACGATCAACAATGGCGGTACCGCCGTTGTGAGTGGCGCCGTTCCCGAGATCGTGAACCTGAACGTCGGCGACGGTCGCCTGCAAATCGAATCCGGTGGTGACCTCGGGCTCAGGGGCGATCTTGCGGCCGGCAATGCCGGACGGATCCATGTCCAGCCTGGCGGCCAGTTCAACATCGGTGGTTCCACAGTGCAGCAAGGGCGACTGGTGACGGGGGGCTCCGCCAATGTTTCCGTGACCGGAGATTGGTTCCACCTCGGCGAATGGCAAACGAACCTCGACGAAAGCGGCAACACGCCGCTCCAGGTCGGAGGAGTCTTCCGTGTCTCGGGGAATTTGGAGGTTCAGCCGCAAGGATTCCAGCCCACGCTGGGGCAATCCTGGGATCTCGTGCAGGCGGACCGCATTGAGGGCCGTTTCTCTTCCGTGAGCCCTTCCAATTCGGGAACCCCGTTGGAACGCGGGCTGTCCTACTTTGTCCGCGCCGATGGACAAAGCGCCACCTTGGAAGTGGACAACGCCTTGGTTCTTTCGGTGCGGCGAGAGACGGGGGACGTCCAAATTTCCAACGTACTGGGGGATCCGATCGATATCAAAAGTTACTCCGTGGAGTCGGCCAACGGACTGTTGTCTCCCTCCGCTTGGTCGAGCTTGCAAAGCCAAGGTAATGCATCCTGGACGCTGGCCAATCCCGCGCCCACGCATTTGGCGGAGTTGAATTTGCCGGGATCTCGGATCTTCGAAGTCGGTGAAACGCTTTCACTGGGGAACGCATACACCGGCCAAACCGCCCTTCCCAGTCAGGAAGACTTGGTATTTACCTACACCACGGCGGACGGCGAAGTCGTGCAGGGCATCGTCGAGTATCAGGGTGCCGCCAATGATCTCGTGCTGGCGGTGAATCCCTTCACTGGCGAGGCCCAACTGAGGAACCTGTCGACGGTGATTGATACACCCGACATCAAAAGCTATTCCATCCTTTCCGAATCGGAGTCCTTGCAAGTCGATTCCTGGAATGCTCTTGCGGAACAGTTGGGGCAGGAGAGCGGCTGGCGTGAGGCACGTCCCACGGCGGGCGCCATCTCAGAGTTGAACCTCGCCTCTTCCGCGGAGCTCAGTACGGGCCGTTCGTTCGATTTGGGCACTGTCTTCGACCCTGACGGCACCCGCGATCTCCGCTTCGTGTACAGCACGGTGGAGGGAGAGGTATTGGAAGGGACCGTCGAGTATGTAACCGAATTCGCCACGGGAACCATCTTGGGAGATTTCGACGGCAATGGCACCGTGGATTTGGCCGACTTCACGTTGCTGAAAGACAACTTCGGCGGGTCGGACGCGATCTTCGCGGCAGGCAGTTCCAACGGCGACGACCTCGTCGATCTCACCGATTTCACCTTGTTGAAGGAGAATTTTGGTGCGTCCGCCGCCGTGCCGGAACCCGCCACGCTGTGTCTGGCTGGCTTGGCGTTCGCCACTGTGCTGCTCGGTCGGACTACGCGGGGTCGATTGCGCGTTTGAGGCATGAGGCTATCGGAATTCTCAACGAGAGGCCGTCTCGCCGCATGCCGTTCTTTCATGGTTTCCTAACAAAACTTTCATATTGCACCTTTACCTTGAAGGCTGAAGCAAGCTCGCTAGAGGTCTCGATTTCCACTCGGAACAGGAATCCACGTATGCGGCGAAATATTGTCTGGTGCGGCAGCCTCACGGCCATGGCCGTCCTAATTGCTGGTTGTAACGAGGGACGCTACGTCGAATCACCGGGTGGCAAGATTGGGCCCTCCTCGGCGAGCAGCCTGGTGGGGGAGGTGCGGATTGACGGATCCAGCACGGTCTATCCCATGGGAGAAGCGACGGCGGCGGAGTTCGCCGAGGAATTTCCCCAGGTGAAAGTGGCCATCGGCAAGTCCGGCACGGGAGGCGGGTTCAAGCGATTCAGCAAGGGCGAAACCGATATTTCCCATGCCTCGCGGCCCATTAAGTGGGCCGAGTTCGAGCAATGCCAGGCCAACCAGGTGCAATTCCTGGAGTTGCCCGTGGCGATTGATGGCCTGACCGTGGTGGTCCATCCCGAGAACGATTTCGTGGACCAATTGAGCGTGGATCAATTGCGGACCATCTTTCGCGACGATTTGGCCGCGAAAACCTGGCAAGAAGTGCATCCCGATTGGCCCGCCGAAACGATCAAGATCTACGCTCCCGGGACCGATTCCGGCACATTCGACTATTTCAAGGAAGTCATCGTGGGGAAAGACGAGCAGGCCGCCATGCGGGCCGACATGTCGGTGAGCGAGGATGACAATGTCTTGGTCACCGGTGTGAGCGGTGAAAAGTATAGCGTCGGCTTTTTCGGTGCCGCTTACTACTTCGAAAACGAAGACAAGCTTCGGGCGGTACCCATCGTCAATCCCGATACGGACGAAGCGGTCTCTCCCACCCCGGAACGGATCGAAAACGGGGATTATGCCCCGCTCAGCCGGCCATTATTTATCTACGTGAACGCGAAATCCTTGCGCCGCCCGGAGATCAAGAAATACGTGGGCTTCTTCGTCGATCAGGCTCCCCGTATCAGCCGGGAAGTCGGATATGTCTCTCTGCCATCGGCGATTCAAGAGCGATCCGCTCAACACCTTGCGGAACGTGTGTTGGGGACGCATTTCTGGCAACCAAGTGGAGAATCCCGTTCGGGTCCCATGACGGAAATGTACGTCCAGGAGCATGCCCTCGAAACGTTGTGATTTCATCGTCATCCGCTTTCCGTCGCTTCGCTGCCCCGGATGACAATTATTCTGTTTGGGACTTCGCCTGTGTCCACCGCCGGTTCCATCCGAGAAAGCGGTCCCTTCGCGCTGGAGGCGGGCCGCCTGCGTTCGCGGAGTGCCGTCCATTTCCGTGAAGCGTTGGTCAAGTCGCTGTTGTACGCGTGTGGAGCGTTTTCACTCCTGGTGACCGGCGAGATCATCGTCGTGCTCAGCCGAGAGGCGTGGCATTTCTTTTCTTTGCCCGAAGTCGACTTCGTGGAGTTTTTTACCTCCGCGCGCTGGACGCCGCTGTTGGGCGCGGAGAAACATTTCGGTGTGTGGTCGTTGGTGGCGGGAACTTTTTTGGTCACACTGGTGGGCATGGCGGTCGCCTTGCCGCTGGGGTTGGTCACCGCTATCTACTTGAGCGAGTTCGCGCCCCGCAAAGTGCGGGGAATCCTCAAGCCGACGCTGGAGATTCTGGCGGGCATCCCCACCGTGGTGTTCGGCTTTTTCGCTCTCACGGTGATCACGCCCACGCTCAAATTCTTCCATGACGGTTTCACGGTTTACAACGCGGCCAGCGCGGGCATCGCCGTGGGGATTCTCTGCCTGCCCATCGTCTGTTCCCTGACCGAGGATGCCTTGCGGGCCGTCCCGCAAACGCTGCGTGAGGCGGCTTCGGGACTGGGTGCCACACGGTTTGAAGTGGCCGTCAAAGTCGTCTGCCCGGCGGCCCTTTCCGGCATCATCTCCGCGTTTCTGTTGGCCATTGCCCGCGCGGTGGGAGAGACGATGATCGTGGCGCTGGCGGCGGGGAACACGCCTCGCGCCACGCTCGATGCGCGGCAAGAAATCCAGACCATGACCGGTTTCATGGTGCAGATGGCACTGGGCGATGTCAGCAATTTCGGCGCGGAGTATTCCTCGATGTATGCCGTGGCGGCGGTCCTATTCTTGATGACCTTCGCCCTGACCATTCTCGGCCACCAAATCCGCAAGAAATTTCGCGAACAGTACGAATGAACACCCACTCCGAAGCAGAGCGAGAGACCGGCTCGGGTCGCGAGCGCACCGGGCGGCGGTTCCGGAACGCGCTCTTCCTAACGCTATGCCTCGTCACGGCGGGGAGTTCCTTGGCCATTCTCGGCGTACTGCTCACGGCCATCTTTCAGCAAGGGCTGCCCGGTTTTGAAGCGGGCTTCTTGCAACGTCCGCCCCATCCATCTCCCTCGGAAGCGGGGATCCGGCCGGCCATGTTCGGCACGCTGTGGGTTTGTGTCGTGTGTGGGCTGGTGGCCGTGCCGATGGGCGTGGGGACCGCCATCCTGCTAGAGGAATTCCAGCCGCGAAACTGGCCCGCCCGAAAGTTTTCGGCGTTCGTGCAATTAAATATCACGAATTTGGCCGGTGTCCCCTCCGTTGTATACGGGATCCTGGGGCTTACCGCCTTCGTGAGCATGTTTGGTGGGTTCGGCACGACGGCGAATCCCTGGCTGGAATTCGGTGTCCAGTATTTCGACCAGTACCTCACGGAAGAGGACGAAGTCGTGTTGCTCCCCGCCGCTTCGGCCACATCGGCTCCCTTGCCCTTGCGAGATGGTTCCACGGTGCGGACGGCCCGAGGCGAGAGCCGAAATCTCCGGGTCATCCCCGCTTCGGGACCGCTGCCCGCCGGATCGCCCGCCGATACCGTGACGCTCCGCGAGGACGCGGAAGGGGGACGCATTAGCCAAAAAGCGTGGTATTACGTCCGGCTTCCATTGGGACGAGGGGTTTTGGCCGGTGGGTTGACGTTGATGCTGGTCGTACTTCCGGTGGTGATCATCGCCTCGCAAGAGGCGCTGCGCGGCGTGCCTTCGACATTGCGGGAAGGTGCCGCTGGGTTGGGCGCCACGCCTTGGCAAACGGTTTGGAACGTCACCTTGCCTGCCGCGCTGCCCGGCATCATGACCGGTACGATTTTGGCCATGAGCCGGGCCATTGGCGAGGCCGCGCCGATTTTGATGGTGGCGGGAGTGGTCTATCTGGCTGCGGCTCCCGGGCATTTGATGGACGATTTCACGGTCATGCCCCTGCAAATTTACGACTGGGCCGGACGCCCTCAGAAGGAATTCCACGTCGTCGCCGCGCGGGGAATCATCGTCCTGCTCTGCATTCTGCTCGTCGTGAACTCCGTGGCGATTGCGCTGCGGCAGCGGAGTTCCCGAGAGCCCACGTAATGCCGGCCCTTACTTCCTGAACCAGAGAACGAATCACCATGGCCACTCAGTCATCCTCTGTCTCGGCGGGAAGTTCCCGGCCTCCGATGAACGGATTTGGGTCAAGACAGCCAAACGAGGAACCATCCCCATTAGCAAACGAGGCTGCTTTGGCCATTCGCTCCAGGGATTTTCACGCCTGGTACGGGGAGGTCCACGCACTGAAGTCCGTCTGCCTCGAAGTTCCGCGCCGATCCGTGACGGCACTCATCGGCCCCAGCGGGTGCGGTAAAAGCACGTTGCTCCGCTGGATCAATCGCATGAATGACCATATCCTCTCCGCGCGGGCGGAAGGCGAATTGGTTCTCCAGGACGAGGATATCCTGGCCCGGGGCATGGATGTCGTGGAACTACGGCGCCGCGTGGGCATGGTCTTTCAAAAGCCGAATCCGTTTCCCAAAACCATTTACGACAACGTGGCGTTCGGACCCCGCTTGCATTTGAAGTTGTCCCGTGGGGAACTTGACGATCTGGTGGAATGGTCGCTACGCAAGGCCGCCCTATGGCAGGAGGTCAGCGGACGCTTGCGAAAATCGGCCCTCGGCCTCAGCGGCGGGCAGCAGCAGCGGCTGTGCATTGCCCGGGCGATCGCCGTGGGGCCGGAAGTGTTGCTCATGGATGAGCCCTGTTCGGCGCTCGATCCCGGATCGACACGTCGGATCGAGGAACTGATCCACGAATTGAAGGACCAATATACGATCGTGATCGTGACGCATAACATGCAGCAAGCCCGCCGGGTCGCCGACCGCACCGCTTTTTTTTATGAGGGAGAGCTAGTCGAAGCGGGCCAGACGGAGGATCTATTCGAACGCCCAGGTGATTCACGCACGCAAGATTACGTGCATGGCCGGTTCGGCTGATGTGCCAAATACCAGGCGAAAAAGCCTCTTTTTTGGGTTTCGCCGCAGATTTGCAGCCGATTTTTCTGCCAAAATGAGAAAGACGTTGGGCGATCTTCTGTCCAACGGTCTTTCAAGGTTCGAAAACTATTTTGAAGAGTTTTGATTTTTTCTGTCAAAACTATGGACAAGCCTCGTGGAATTGTTAAGATCATGTAACAGATGGGGTGTGGTCAGCCTTGGCCATCTGACGCCGTCCAGGTGTTGCGAAAAAAACCTCTTCTACTGTTTAGATGAGTTGACTACCCGGCCAGAAATGGCCATCATTTGAATATCATTCGGAGCAGAACCTACTTTATTCGGCCTCTTCTCTGTTCCGGCCCCGCCGCGTCGCCTTTTGGTGTCCGGCGGGGTTTTTTTATGCATCCCAGCGGAAACCGACATGGCAACCAGTTGGTTCTCGAATACGACGGATTTTATTTTCGAAGCCCCTTCATTCCAGGTGTGCCTGTCTCGCGAGGAACCTTGGGAAGGCTTGCGATTCTCTGGACAAGGTGAATGGTCCCATCTCCCTTGGCCCGAGAGCTTGCTCGCCGTCACGGCGGAAATTGCCGCCGAGAATGACTTGGCGAGTGGCCCTCCCGATGATGCGTTTATCCGGGAGAACTCGGTCCACGCCGTGTTGGAGACCACTCCCTCGCGGCCATTTCGCCTCGAACTTTGCTGGACCGTCATCGGAGACCGCTTTCTCGCGAGTGACTACGTCGCCTTTGATCTGTTGGTTTCCGTGCAAACTCCGTCGCTTGACGGCCACGTACCGCTGAACGTCGTCTCGACCGTCCCGGCGAATTGGACCTCGACCGAAGGGACCGCCAGTTTTTCATTGGATTGGAAAAACGTTGCCCAATCTCCCACGTTTCGTTTTCGACCGCCGGAAAACTCCATCGAGTGGATCGATGTTTGCCATCCCATGACCGCTGCCCATCGATTTGCCGTCCAATCGCGGGAAGACCAATCTTTCCAGCTTCGACATCGCCTGTTCGACTGCCCGTTGGAGAAAGGGGTCATCCTGCGGGGTCTGATACGCAACGCGGCGCGTGTTGGTTCATGGGAAGATGCTCCGGGCGGGGAACAACTCACCAATTTCTTTCGCCAACCACTGCCCCTCTCGGCATGAATCGCGCAGGCTATCCAGACTCAACATCGTGGCGGCGTAAGTCGAGGAGGTTTCCTTGTCATCAAGCTTTACCGACTTGAACAACCGGGCTCGGCGGGTGGTGGAATCGATGCGGGCCAGCCAGCCAGAATTCCGGGTACGGGAAATTCGGCATGCTTCCGGCGGTGCGATTTTGGACTGTGGCGTAAAAGCCGTGGGAGGGATCCAGGCCGGTCTGCGGCTTGCCGCGGCTTGCCTGTCTGATTTGGCCAGCGTCTCACTGATTCCAGCCAGCACCGAACTGCCAGCCGCGCACGCCATTCAAGTCGCCACGGATCATCCCTTGATGGCCTGCATGGCCTCCCAATACGCGGGTTGGGAGGTCAAGGGAGACGATTTTTTCGCCATGGCCTCCGGACCGATGCGGCTCCTTGCCCGGAAGGAAGAGTTGATTCGCGAGTTGGAATTCGAAGACCATTCGGATTGTGCGGTGGGCGTGCTTGAGACCAGCCAAGTCCCCTCGGAGGATGTATTAGGATCGATGGCCGAGGCGTGCGGTTTGCCGCCGTCGGTGGTCACTCTGTGCGTGGCCCGTACGGCAAGTTTGGCCGGAACGATTCAGGTCGTGGCCCGCTCGCTGGAAACGGCCCTGCATAAATTGCACGAACTTCAATTCCCCTGGGAGTGCATCCTCAGCGGCGTCGGGCGGGCACCGCTGCCCCCCGTGGCGGAGACGGATCTGCGGGCCATCGGCTGGACCAATGATGCGATCCTCTACGGTGGCGAAGTCACGTTGTGGGTGAAGTGCGAAGATTCCCTGATCGAAGAATTCGGGCCGCGCGTGCCCAGCAATGCTTCGTCCGACTTTGGTGATCCTTTCGCCGCGATCTTTGAGAAGTATGGCCATGACTTCTACCGTATCGATCGTCAGCTCTTCAGTCCCGCGCTGGTCCACTTTTGCAATCTGGCCACTGGGCGGACGCATGTCTTCGGCGAAATGCGGCCCGATGTGTTGACGCGTAGTTTCTCAGGGTAGCCGTCAACTCATCCACGCAGCGCGGGGCACGTATGCACTTGGGTTTTCTCGGGTCTGCGGAGAGTTGGTACCTGCGCGATCTGCGGCGGGCCAGCGCGGGGCGACATGAGATTACTTGCTTCCCCTTTTCGCAACTGGCGGCACGAATCGCGACCGGCGGTTTTTCGCCGTGCCTCCAGGGACAAACGCTGCCTGAGCTGGACTGCCTGTTGGTACGGACGATGCCGCCTGGTTCGTTGCAGCAGGTCGTGTTTCGCATGGATTTGCTGGCTTGCGCGGAGCAAACGGGAACAGTCGTGGTGAATCCGCCCAAAGCGGTGGAATGTGCCGTGGATAAGTTCCTGTCAGCGGCGCGGCTCCAGAGCGCGGGCCTGCCCGTGCCCCGTTGCGCCGTGTCGCAAACGCTGGAAGATGCCCTGGAAGCCTTTCAGGAACTTGGCGGCGACGTCGTGCTCAAACCGCTGTTCGGAGGTGAAGGCCGGGGAATCTGCCGCTTGGCGGACATCGATTTGGCTCGGCACGCCTTCCAATTGCTGATACAAGCGGGAGCCGTGATCTTTTTGCAGGAGTTTATTCCCCATGCAGGCTGGGACCTGCGGATCTTCAAGTTGGGAGAGCGCTTTCACGCCATGCGCCGGCGGCATGGGAGCGACTGGCGGACGAATATCAGCCGGGGAGGGCAGGCCGAAAAGTTTGCCCTGACGGACGAGACCATGGAACTCGCGGAATGTGCCGCGCGGGCCGTGGGGGCGGTGATGGCCGGCGTCGATCTCTTGCCCATGCAATCGGGGGGCTGGACCGTGCTGGAGGTCAACGCCGTCCCTGGGTGGCGGGCACTTTCCAAAGTGACGGGCGTGGACATCGCGGAGCAAGTGCTTGACTTCTGCGAAAGCAGCGTGTCATTTAGGCGTGGTTCTGGCGAGTGAGCCGGAGCGCAAGCCCTTGTTCTCTATCTCATCACCACGTCCCCGCATCAATTCCTCTCGTGTCCACGCTTCGACCCACGGAAGAACTCTCGACTTCGGATGCATCACCACATGAGCAGGTCGACCGTTCGCTACCCACCGGGAACATGGCGGACCGGCTCACGGCCTATGCCGAATGGTTTCCCGACCAAATCGCGGTGGCCGAGCCGCATGGGCGTGATCCTGGTTCGCGGGCGGGCTATGGCACGATTTCCTTCGCGGAACTGAACACTGAAAGCGAAAAAATTGCCCGCGGGCTCCTCTCCCTGGGGGTCCAACCCGGCGAGCGGCTGGCTTTGCTCGTTCGCCCGGGAATCGATTTCATCGCACTAGTTTTCGGACTGCTCAAGGCGGGCGTGGTATTGCTGCTGATTGATCCCGGCATGGGGCCGCGCCGCCTGTTGGGCTGCCTGCAAGAAGTGAAACCAGACGGTTTCGTCGCGCTCCCTTGGGTCCACACACTGCGAAAATTTCTGTACGAGCGTTTTCCCGATGCCCGGTTCAATGTTACTGTTGGATCGCGATCACGCGCTGGCGCCATCACACTCCGCGAATTGAAACGCCGGGGAGAAACAACCGGCGACCTGCCACATCTCAACGCGGAGGATTCGGCCGCGATTATCTTCACCTCCGGCAGTACCGGCCCACCCAAGGGAGTGCATTTCACTCACGGCAACTTCAACCACCAGACGATGTGGATTCGCGATTTTTACGGCATCGGTGCCGGCGAAATTGATCTGCCGGGCTTCCCCTTGTTCGGCCTCTTCAATTGCGCCATGGGCGTGACGACCATCGTGCCCCGCATGAATCCCACGCGGCCCGCCCGGGTCGATCCGGCGAAGATTGTCGCCGCGGCGAATGCCTGGCAGGTGACGCAGGCCTTTGCTTCGCCCGCGATGTGGAACCGAGTCGGCGAGTATTGTGAGAGGACCGGCGCCCAGATGTCTTCGGTACGTCGAGTGCTTTCCGCCGGTGCCGCCGTGCCGGTGCACGTGCTCCGCAGAATGAAGGCGTGCATCCATCCCGAAGGCGAGGTCCACACGCCCTACGGGGCCACGGAATCGTTACCCGTCGCGTCGATTTCCGCGACAGAGATCCTCCAAGAAACCGCCAAACAGACAGCGCGGGGGGCGGGCGTCTGTGTGGGTCGGAAATTTCCCGGCGTGCGTTGGAAAGTGATACGGAGTACCGAACATCCCTTAACTACGCTGGACCAAGTAGAGGAACTCCCGCCAGGCCAAATTGGCGAGATCATCGTCAGCGGTCCCGTTGTGACGCGGTCGTATGTCACGCGACGTGAATTCAATGAGAGATCCAAAATCTCCGAAGGGGATGCGGTCTGGCATCGCATCGGGGACGTGGGCTATTTCGATGAGCGGCAACGGTTTTGGTACTGCGGGCGGGCGGCGCATGTCGTGACGACTCCCCGGGGGCCGCTCTATCCGGAGCAATGCGAAGCCATTTTGAACCAGCACGCGAAGGTATCCCGCAGCGCCTTGGTGGGCGTGGGGCCTGCTGGGCGACAAGTTCCCGTCCTGATCGTGGAGCCTCGGCGAAAGTCACTGCTGGTGAACCCGCAAGCACGTCGCCGATGCCAGCGGGAATGGCGGGAACTGGTGAAGGGGCATGCCGCGACGTCCTCCATCGATATCTTTCTACTGAGGCGCAGCTTTCCCGTGGATGTGCGCCACAATGCGAAAATCTCCCGCGAGGAGTTGGCGGTCTGGGCCACGCGCCGCCTTGGAGTCGACTTTCGCCCATCAAGCGGGGCGTGAAGCATGCCGGATGTCATGGTCACCGGAGCTGCCGGCTTTTTGGGGCGGTACATCGTGGAGCAACTCCTCGCCAAGGGAGCATCGGTCCGTGGTTTGTGCCGCCGACCTGCACCAGAACTCGCGGCACAAGGAGTAGAAATCGTTATCGCGGATCTCCGTGACCGGGAAGCGGTCATCGCGGCGTGCGAAGGAGTGGAGACCATTCATCACGTAGCGGGCGTCGCTGGCATCTGGGGGCCTTGGCGGCATTACTTCGATATCAATACGCAAGGGACGCGGCATGTGCTGGAAGGGTGCCGCCGCCATGGGGTCTCCCGGCTGGTGTACACCAGCAGTCCTAGTGTCACTTTCTCCGGCGGAGATCAATGCGGCATCGACGAAAGGGAGGAGTATCCCCGTGAATGGCTCTGCCATTACCCACATACCAAGGCCCTCGCCGAACAGGAGGTCTTGGCCGCCAATGGGCACGATGGGCTGGCCACCTGCGCGCTGCGGCCGCATCTGATTTGGGGGCCGCGTGACCGGCATCTGATTCCCCGCCTGTTGGACCGCGCCCGAAAAGGGCGCCTGCGGCGCGTGGGGGACGGGAACAATTTGATCGACACGACGTACGTCGAGGACGCGGCGCGGGCTCATCTGCTCGCCGCCGACAAGTTGAGCGCGGATTCTCCCGTTGGAGGTCGGGCCTACTTCATCAGCCAGGGGGCTCCCGTCAAATGCTGGGAATGGATCGACGAACTGCTCGCCTTGGCCGGATTACCACCGGTGAAGAAATTGATCTCCGTGGGCGCTGCCTGGAAGTTGGGGCACGCCATGGAACTTGCCTGGAAAATGTTACGCCTGAGCGGCGAACCTCCCATGACGCGGTTTCTCGCGGCCCAACTCGGCCACCACCACTATTTCGACATTTCCCGCGCGCGGCACGATTTCGGCTACGAGCCGCGTTTCACGCAGGCGGAAGGGATGCAGAAATTGGCCGCCGAACTGAGAGAAGCATGAAATTGTGAAGAGATTCGCGGGCTCAGGCCGCTTGGCAATGCCTGCCATAACACACGAATCACTCGCCAGATTCTCCTTCCGACGTGGTATCCTCGGAAGCCCCTTCCTTCGATTTGAAATCGAGGGCGGCGGAATTGATGCAATACCGCAGGCCCGTGGGCAGAGGACCATCGGGAAAGACATGTCCCAGATGGGCGTCGCAGCGGGTACAGACCACTTCCTGCCGTCGCAAGCCGTGTGAAGTGTCCGTTTCTTGGCCCACCGCTTCTGGGTTGGCCACGTCCGAATAGCTGGGCCAGCCGGTTCCCGATTTGTATTTGTCCTTTGAATCGAACAACTCCACGCCGCAGCAGACGCAGGTATAGATTCCCGTCTCTTTATGGTCCCAGTACGCGCCGGTGAAAGCCGGTTCCGTCCCTTTCTTCCGCGTGACGTAGTATTGGTCCGGAGTCAGCCGGGCTTTCCACTCTTCGTCGGAGTAGGAAACCTTATCAGGGCTGTCGGATCGGGAAGGCTCCGCCATGCTTTCCTCCGCTAATTTTTGTGGTGAACGCGTCTGATCGTCCGAGGATTGGCCCGCGTATGGAACGCACCCGCAACACAAGGCCAGGACAAGTCCCCATCCGTATCCGTCAAGCCGGCTCATGGCGCGCATCCTCCATTTATCATGATTTGGGGCACCAACTCTCAGGCTAATTTGATCCGCGCCCAGGGCCATTCCTTCCTTTGTTAATTCTAGGCATATCTCGACGGGCATGAAAAGCCGCTGGCTGCCGGAGACGCTTCGAAGACCGCCGTGCGGCCACTTTTTGTTGCGGGCCGTTCCCGTCGCAATTACGCTGAAATGAAAAGGAATATTGACAGTAGTGAAAGAGAAATGGGCACGACATGAAACTGCAACAAAAAGCAGCATCTTCCGGAAGAAAACAGCGGACCGGCAGGAACATGCCCGCAACACTTTCACGATTGCTGTTAGTCCTCGTGGCAGCCGCCTTGTTGAGCGGATGTGGCGGGGCACCAGGTGATCAATTACTAGCCCAGCCCGCTAACCCGGAAATACCCCGGGAACGTTTGCCGGAACCAAGGCCACGGGCGGACGGCGAAGAATTGAAAACGCCGCTACTGCGGGCCTTGCAAGGCGCGCTGCAGCGCATCGAAGACCTGGACGATGATCAGCGCAAGGTCGTGGAAGACGTCTGGTACGAACACGACGCCACGCTCCACAAAGAGCTGGGGGAATCTTCCCTGCAAAAGATCCTTCGTGCCAATCGCAAGCCGACGTCCTTCGCCGTGCGGCACCATTCCCGCCAACGCGTGATCTCACGACGCATCGGCGTTAACACGCGACATGCGGCGCACCCGTAGCAGTGGGCGGTGCGGATTCTTGGGGTTTTGAACGAGCCAGGCTTGAATGCTTGTATTCGTAGGGCCGCGCTTGCGGAGAACCAATCGTTTCGCCTGCCAGGTGTAGGCGTACTGGCTCGACAGGTTCGAGAAGATCTTCGCCAACCGCTGGCGATCCGTGGAAATAACCGGATTACCTTGGGGATCCAACGTGGCCCAGGTGCCCTGGGATCGCGACTCGACTTGAGGCCACAGGTCGGACAGGGATTGCCACTCGATTTGGTCTTCATTCACGGATTCGGATGGAGCTGTGGCGGTCAAGTCCGTCACGCGGGGCCGCACTCTTCTCGGCGGTCCAAGATCGGCACGCCGCGCGACTTTTAAGATCCAGGCCATCTCCTGGGCCTCTTCCTGGGAGATGCCGGAAGGAAGGGTTTCGTCATCGACGACCGGTTGTCCGAGCTGAGGATCTTCCCGCCAGAGGCGAAAGCGCTGCTGGAGATTGGGTGCGTGCCGCAACGTATCGAAGGCGGGGTCTGCATCGCCGGGCCGAACGGCACGGACCGCATCAAGTTCCCGCAGCGTCAGAGAATCGACGTTTTGATACGGATTCCTGGCGAGCGCTTCACGCATGGTTCGCGCGAAGCGGGGTGCGTGCCGCGCGTCGTCTCCTTCCAGGAAGAAATGGACCCAGGCATGCGCCGGAGAGTCGATTCCGTCTGACATGTCACCGAGCCGGTTTTCGGCTTCATGAGCCACATATTCCGCGAGTCCGTCTTCTACCCAGTTGGGAAGCAAGGCATGAAATTGCGCGGTCCCCATAAAGGCTCGTGCCACGTCTTGCCGCAGAGTGTGGGTTAGGTCGCCCTGCATTTCCATGTCTGGGCCGGTATTCATCACGATGGCCCAATCCTCATCGGAAGTGAGCGCGAAGCGGTTGGCGGCACTGGGCCGGGCAGGTTGCCGGTCGACCAGCAAGATGGGGATCGGTGTGTTGGCGAAACGCCGCCGGCGGTGCAGATCGGTCCAAGCGTCGAAGATCCGGGCCGTCTCGTCCCACGTCGCTTCCGCCAGGGTAGCCAGTTCCCGTGCCGTGGCCTGCGAATCGGTGGCCACCACGACGAAGTGGTCCGTGGTCACCTCCCAACCGAGATGGCTCGTCCGCACACGGGGCTGCCTCTCGGTCCGAATGTCCCAAGGCCGTGGCAGATCGAATCGCAAGCTGCGGGGGATGATTTGGCCGAAGGTTAGGGCCGGCGCGAAGGCCAGAATCCCTAAGGCGCTTGCGAATCCGAGGTATTTCCACATGACGGACCCTTCTCTCGGCCTGAAATCAGGGAGCGAGTCGCCCGCGGCAAACTCGACGGAATTCCTATTGCTTCTCATCGGGCCAAATTGGAGGTTCACGCCAGGGAAAGGAAGCGGGGCATCATGAAGTCTAAGGCGGATGAGCGAGCCACGGTTGCCGCGACGGGGAAAACCGTATATTTTTCACGTGGATGGTGACAGCTTCACCACTCTCGTTGGTTTATCCTCCCTCTCACGGCGTGGGCCAGGGAGGGACGCATTTTCTCGGAGTTGATGGCATGGACCGTGTGTTGAGGGAACAAGCCGAATCGATTCGTCAGCGGATCCTCCAGCTCCGGGACTCTCTTTGACTACGCCAACAAAACCTCCCGGGCCGAGGCGATCGACCGCGAGATGGCCGATCCCGGGTTCTGGGACAATCCCGAATCGGCGCAAACGGTGGTGGCGGAGCTCAAGGGCATATCCACCGTGCTGAAGCCGTTGCAGCAATTGCTGGACGCTGCGGATGATTTGGAAGCCGCGCTCGAAATCGCGGAGGAAGATCCGGATTTCGAGGAGGAAGTTCGCCAGGAGATCGGACGGCTGGAATCGCAGCTTGAGGACCTGGAACTGAAGGCGCTCCTCAACGGCCCGAACGATACTTGCGGCGCCATCGTGACGCTCAATGCCCGGGACGGCGGCACCGACGCCAACGATTGGGCCGAAATGCTGCTGCGGATGTACATCCAATGGGCCGGCCAGCAGGAATACGACGTCGAAATTTTGGACCGGACCGACAACGAAGAAGCGGGCATCAAAAGCGCGACGCTGGCGATTCGCGGGCCGATGGCCTACGGCTACCTGAAAGGGGAGACCGGCATGCATCGCCTCGTGCGGATTAGCCCCTTCAACGCGGAAGGCAAGCGGCAGACCAGTTTTACCGCCGTCGATGTCACTCCCGAGATCAACGATAGCGTGGAGATCGAACTGCGGGACGAGGATATCCGCGAGGATGTCTTCCGCGCCAGTGGTGCCGGCGGGCAGCACGTGAACAAAACGTCCAGCGCGATCCGCCTCACGCATCAGCCCACGGGCATCGTGGTGCAGTGCCAGAACGAACGCAGCCAGCATAAAAACCGGGCCACGGCCCTGAAGCTGTTGCGTTCGCGGCTGGCTCGCGTGGAAGAAGAAAAGCGGGAAGCCGAGCAAGCGGAGAAGTTCCAAAGCCAGGCCAAAACCGGCTTCGGCTCCCAAATCCGCAACTACTTCCTGCATCCCGACCAGTTCGTCAAAGACACGCGGACGAATCTCCGCATGGGCAACTTTCATCAAGTGCTCGATGGCGGCGTGCAGCCATTTTTGGACGCCTTTCTGCGGTATCGTGCCGGACGGGGTAGCGCGAAGTGACGGACGGGAAGCGCGAATTCACCTTGCGGTCAGGCCTCCTGCGGGTACGTTTCCATTGGCACGAGGATCGTTTCGCCCACGCGCTCGAACGCAACGATGGCGGCAAGTGGCGGGGCATGCTTCACTCCGTGGAAGGAACGCCGGAGGAACGTTGGCCGCCGAGCCCCGCCTGGCAAGAGATCGATGCGCCATCCACTTCGCCAGAAGCGGGGTTGTTGTGGCTCGTCGGCTGTTCGGGGAAGACACATTGGTCGGCCAGTGTCACGGCCCATCCCCAGCGGCACGCCGTGACATTTGATGTGGCTGCTCGTGTTCGAGAAGTTCCCCCGCGGCTGGGACAGGCTTACCGCAGCACAGGAAGCGATGCAGGACAGAACCCGAACGGTGCGCCGGTGAATTCCCAATGGGAAGGGCTCACGCTTCGGGGATCGACGGATGCGGGTGATTCGCTGAAGTTCGTGTCGGAGTCGCCGAGTCTGTGGCGGATGAGTATTCCAAAACTTGACGGTGCGGTGCCACGCACGGTCCGGTGGACATACGAAATCGTCGCCGCCCACGATTTGGTGAACCAGGAAGGATAGGGCGGGCAGCCGGAGTGGAATTCCCGGTGGCAGAACGACACGCTTGGTCGATCGTGCAATCGTTGCCCGCAGACGAATCGGGCTTGGCGTTATGTCGCGGGATCGGCTACCCTACAAAGCCTGATTTCCTCGCTCCCAGTACGGCCACAGGTTCATGAAACCAACCCCAGCGACGACTTCCGACCAGCCTGGAATTCACGAGGCGGCCCGCCGCGAGAAACTGCGCGCCCTGCGTGAATTGGGAGTCGATCCGTGGGGGCAGCGCTTTGACGATCACGTCGCCATCGGGGAGATTCGCCAGCGCGAGGGGGAGATTCAGGAGACGGAAACGGCTGACGGCAAGACCGAACAGACCGGACCCACGGTCCGCGCCGCCGGACGGATCGTCTTGCAGCGCAAAAAGGGCAAGCTGATCTTTACCGATCTGCGCGACTGGACCGGCCAGATCCAAGTATTCATCGGCAAAAACCAGGTAGGGGAACGCAATTGGACCATCGCTGAGAATCTCGATTTGGGCGACATCCTGGGCGTGGTGGGCGAACTCAAGCGGACCCGCACCGGAGAGTTGACGATCTTCGCCAGCGAACTGCATTTCCTGTGCAAGTCGCTGGAACCGCCGCCGGAAAAACATCACGGGCTCTCGGATCCTGAACTCCGCCAGCGGATGCGGTACCTCGATCTGGTCCATACCGAAGGGGTGACCGAGCGCTTCCTGCAGCGGACCCGCATCGTGCGGTCCATCCGCGACACAATGAACCGCCAAGGTTTCGTGGAAGTGGAAGGCCCGACGCTGCACGCCATCGCGGGGGGCGCCGCCGCGCGGCCCTTCGTCACGCATCACAATGCGCTCGATATCTCGCTTTATCTGCGGATTGCCTTGGAACTGCACCTCAAACGGCTGCTGGTGGGGGGCATGGAGCGGGTCTTTGAATTGGGCCGCGTGTATCGCAACGAAGGGATCAGCCCGCGCCACAATCCCGAATTCACCATGCTGGAGGTGTATCAGGCGTACGGCAACTACCATTCGATGATGGACCTCACGGAGGATCTGATTTGCGACGCCGTGCAGGCGACTGGCCAGCAATCCCCGTTGCCTTGGGGCGAAAACAGCATCGACTTTTCGCGTCCCTTTGCCCGCAAGAGTTACGCGGAGCTTTTCGCGGAGCATACCGAAATCGCGCCGGAGGATGAGCAGGCGGTAAGCAAATTGGCGGAATCATTGGGCCTGGACACTGCCGGCAAACATCCGGACGTGATCAAGAACGAAGTGTTCGAGGAACGGGTGGAAGAGTCTCTCACCGGACCGATTTTCGTCTACGATTATCCGGCAAGCATCTGTCCACTGACGAAGCGGAACGCGGAGCAGCCGCACATCGCGGAGCGTTTCGAACTGTTCATTCAAGGCATGGAAATCGCCAATGCTTACACGGAATTGAACGATCCGGATTTGCAGGAAGAGCTGTTCCAGACGCAATTGGAGGGCCTTTCGGAGGAAGACTCCATGGCCAAGATGGACCGGGATTTCATTCGCGCGCTGCGGCAGGGAATGCCGCCCGCGGGAGGGCTGGGCGTGGGGATCGATCGCTTGGTCATGCTGCTGACCAATAGCCGCTCCATCCGAGAAATCATCTTGTTTCCGCTGTTCCGTCCGGAGGTTTGAGAGAACTTTCGCTGCCCGCTGCTAAAAATTTCCAGCGATCTGGGCGGTTTACGTACACCAAGTCAAGGAAGACGACCGGTATGTACAAATTCTTGCTCTGTTGGCGATATCTGCGGACGCGGCACATCGCGCTCGCTTCAGTGATCAGCGTCACGCTCGGCGTGGCGACGATGATCGTGGTCAATGCCGTGATGTCCGGCTTCGTGCATGAGATGCAGGACCGGATCCATGGCATCCTGTCCGATGTCGTTTTCGAAAGCCATAGCTTGGACGGCTTCGCCGATCCCCAGTGGCATATGGAGCAAATCGAGCGGGTGGCGGGTGAATATATCGCCGGCATGACGCCCACCGTGCATGTGCCCGCCATGCTCAACTTCCCCCTGCCCAATGGACAATTCATTACCAAACAGGTCAACCTGCTCGGAATCGAAGAGGCCACGCATGCCGCCGTGAGCGATTTCTCGCAGTATTTGCAACATCCCGAGAATCGTCGGGAACTCAAGTTCGAGCTGCGCGAATCGGGGTACGATGTGTTTGACCATCAGGGAGGCGAAGATGCCCTGGAGCGAGTGGAGATGCGGTATGCCGGCTGGCAGCATCGCCGCGCGATGGCTGAAATGCGCGCGGCGACGGGGCCAGTTGCCACTCAGCCTGGTTTTGTTCCGCCCACGGACAACAGCTCTTTTTCACCAAATACCGAAAGCGACCCGTTTCACGACATGCCGAATTCACCGGCAGCCGAGGAAAACGTCTTCGATCCGGCCCGGGAAACCCATCCCGGCGCCATCTTGGGAATCGCGCTAGGCAACTACCGGGATCGGGATGGCCAAGAGCGATTTCTAATCCTTCCCGGGGACGACGTAACAATCACGTATCCTACCGCGGGCACACCCCCCCGCGTGCAGAGCTTTAGTTTTACCGTCGTCGATTATTATGAAAGCAAGATGAGCGAGTACGATGCTGGGTTCGTGTTCGTGCCGCTCAAGATGCTACAGCGCCTGCGGGGCATGCTGATTCCCGGCACGGACGTGGGCCGCGTCTCCGCGATTCAAATCAAGCTCAAGGACGAAGCGCACGGCGACTTGGTGCGGGATCTGCTCCGACAGGAATTCGATCCGGCCGTGTATCAAGTCTCCACTTGGCGGGACAAACAGGGCACGCTGCTCGCCGCCGTGCACATGGAGACCACGATCCTCAACATTCTCTTGTTTCTGATCATCTGCGTGGCGGGATTCGGCATTCTCGCCATCTTCTTCATGATCGTGGTGGAGAAGACGCGGGACATCGGCATTCTCAAATCCTTGGGCGCGCCGGGCAGCGGTGTGATGAGCATCTTCTTGGGATACGGCCTCTCACTGGGCTGCGTCGGCTCCGGCGCGGGCATGCTGCTGGGGCTGCTGTTCGTGGCCTACATCAACGAAATCGCGGACCTGATCGGCGTGGTGACAGGCCGCGAGGTTTTCGATCCCTCGATCTACTATTTCCAAAAGATTCCCACCATCGTGGAAGCTTTCACGGTGGGCTGGATCGTAACCGGTGCCATCGCCATCGCGGTAGCGGCCAGTATACTTCCCGCGCGGCGTGCCGCGCGCTTACGTCCCGTGGAGGCACTCCGCTATGAATGACGAAGCGACGTTGTTACAGACTCCCCGCCGCAGCGGACCGGCGTTTGTTCGTCATCAGGCGCAAAGCCCGACGATCGATGGGACCGGGCATGAACCGCAAAACTCGACGGTCCTCTCCGCGCGCGGCTTGCACAAGAGTTACCGCAAAGGGACGCACACGATTCCCGTCTTGCGGGGGGTCGATATCTCCCTCCGCCATGGCGAATTCTTGGCGATCATCGGCCAAAGTGGATCCGGCAAGAGTACGCTGCTGCATCTCTTGGCAACTCTTGACCAGCCGGACGAGGGAGAAATCCATTTCGATGGTCACCGCATCGACAATCTGCCCGCCGCCGGTCGGGACACGCTCCGCAACCGTTACTTCGGCATGATTTTCCAGTTCTATCATCTGCTGCCGGAGCTCACGACGCTGGAAAACGTCCTCGCGCCGTTGATGATCGAACAAAGTTGGTGGAAATATCTGTGGCAGCGCCGGACTCACGAAAAGGCGGCCCGAGAACTGCTCGAATTGGTCGGCCTGGAGCATCGCTTGCGGCATCGTCCGCGAGAGTTGTCTGGCGGGGAAATGCAGCGAGCCGCCGTGGCACGGGCACTGATTACCAGGCCGCGTGTGCTATTCGCCGACGAGCCGACCGGCAATCTAGATGCCGCCACCGGAGCGGGAATCTTGCGGCTGCTGCGAACCTTGAACCGCCAACATGGCGTCACTATAGTCATGGTGACCCATGATTTGGCGGTCGCGGAACGTGCCGATCGTGTGGTACGTTTGGTGGAGGGGAAGATGACCTCCGCGTAGTGCGCGGTAATTGGCAGTAGCCCACCGCGTCTTGCGAACCATACGTCTCATTCCCCACGGTAACCTAAGCTCCGCAACGAGGCTTTATTGCAGCAGCATGATATGTCGCTAAAGGTCTACATCAACGGAAAGCTTTACAAAAAAGAAGACGCGCGGATCAGCGTGTTCGACCATGGCCTGTTGTACGGCGACGGCGTCTTCGAAGGATTGCGGAGCTACGGCGGCAAGGTCTTCCGCCTGGAGCAACACCTGGACCGGCTGTGGGAATCGGCCCGCGCCATCTGCCTGGAGATTCCGCTTCCCCAGGCGGAGATGGCCCAGGCGGTCCAGGACACCTTGAAGGTCAACGAAATCCAAGATGGTTACATCCGCTTGTTGGTCACCCGAGGCGCGGGGACGTTAGGGCTCGATCCGCATCGGACTTCGGATCCGCAAGTAATCATTATCACGGATTCGATTTCCCTCTACCCGGAGGAATACTATCGGGACGGGTTGGAGATCGTCACGGCGAGCACGATTCGAAACCACCCCGCCGCCCTCAGTCCTCGGGTCAAGTCGCTGAACTATCTCAACAATATTCTGGCCAAGATCGAGGGTCTCAAGGCGGGCTGCGTCGAGGCCTTGATGCTCAATCACAAGGGAGAAGTCGCCGAGTGCACGGGCGACAACATCTTCTTGGTGAAGCAGGGTATGCTATTCACTCCGCCGCTGGACGCGGGAATCCTGTACGGCGAGCTCAATTACCGCTTCGCGTGTCACGCCGCACAGGAT